>JAQWFQ010000005.1 GCA_029238665.1 Crocinitomicaceae bacterium
GCGGCCAAGAGATCTTAGATCAAAGACATTTAATTAAACTAAAAACAATGAAAAAAAAGAAGAAAGCAACACCTGTTGCAAAGATTAAATTTATGACTTAATTTTGACTATCTCTGGTGAACATTAGTTTGAAGACTTACAAATTTTAATCTAGAGAACTAAAAGACCCAAAAACGAATCTTGATTTCAAAATAAACAGAAACACATTTTTGTTTGCATCAATACCACAAAAAGGGTACTTTTGCAGAAGAAAATCTTTTTATTTAAATTAATTCTAAATAACCAGATTCAATTAATAAAACGTGTTTACATGATAACAGTCACAGACTCAGCGAAAAAACAAGCCATTCGCCTCATGGAAGATGATGACCGTACAGGTCTATTTATCCGTGTTGGTGTAGAAGGTGGAGGTTGTTCAGGGTTAATGTATCAGTTAGATTTCGATAATACAGAAACAGAAAACGATAAAACATTTGAAAACAATGATATTAAAATCGTCGTTGAGAAAAAAAGTTTCTTGTATTTGGTTGGAACAACATTAGACTTTTCAGGAGGTCTTAATGGAAAAGGATTTGTTTTTGTTAATCCGAATGCGGATAGAACATGTGGATGCGGTGAATCATTCTCAATATAAAATTGCTTATGTCAAATTATACAGAAGATGAATTAGCTCAAGATCTCGAACAACAAGAGTATAAATTTGGGTTTACAACTGACATTGAATCAGATCAGGCTCCCAAAGGGCTAAATGAGGATATTATTCGCTTTATTTCTGCAAAAAAAGAAGAACCAAAATGGTTGTTAGAGAATCGCCTAGAAGCTTTTGCGCTATGGAAAACAATGGATGAACCTAACTGGGCACATGTTAAGTATGAGAAACCCGATTTTCAAGATATTACATATTACTCTGCACCAAAGCAGTCAAAGAAGTATGAAAGTTGGGATGATGTAGATCCTGAAATGAAAGAAACCATGAAAAAATTGGGGATTTCAATGGAGGAACAAAAAAGACTAACTGGAACCAACGTTGCGGTTGATTTTGTAATGGACTCTGTATCTGTTGCTACATCCTTTAAATCTAAACTAAAAGAACTTGGAATTATTTTCTGTTCATTTTCGGAAGCAGTTCAGGACTACCCAGAATTAGTTAAAAAGTATATGGGAACTGTTGTTCCTGCATCAGACAATTTTTACGCAGCGCTTAATTCGGCGGTGTTTACTGACGGATCTTTCTGCTACATTCCAAAAGGAGTTAGATGTCCAATGGAACTATCAACCTACTTTAGAATTAACGAGGGGGGTACAGGTCAGTTTGAACGTACACTCGTAGTGGCCGATGAAGACTCTTATGTGTCTTACCTGGAAGGATGTACTGCCCCACAGCGTGATGAAAACCAATTGCACGCAGCTGTAGTTGAGTTAATTGCAATGGACAATGCTGAAATTAAATATTCAACCGTTCAAAATTGGTACCCTGGTGACAAAAATGGCGTGGGAGGTATCTTCAACTTTGTAACAAAAAGAGGTATCTGCGGTACAAATGCTAAAGTTTCTTGGACACAAGTTGAAACCGGTTCTGCCGTTACTTGGAAATACCCATCGTGTATCTTAAAAGGGGACAACTCTGTTGGAGAGTTTTACTCGGTTGCTGTAACAAACAACTACCAGCAAGCGGACACGGGAACAAAAATGATTCACTTAGGGAAGAATACCAAGAGTACCATCATATCGAAAGGTATTTCTGCAGGGAAATCACACAATTCATACAGAGGGCTCGTTCAAATTCATAAAAATGCTTCAAACGCACGAAACTTCTCACAATGTGACTCATTGCTGATGACAGATGAATCTGGTGCTCACACCTTTCCATATATTGAATGTAAGAACAGCAGTGCCAAAATTGAACACGAAGCAACAACATCAAAAATTGGTGAAGATCAAATTTTTTACTGCCTACAACGTGGGATTAGTGAAGAAAAAGCGATTGGATTAATTGTAAATGGATATTGCAAGGAAGTACTAAACCAATTACCCATGGAGTTTGCTGTTGAAGCACAAAAATTACTAACGATTAGCCTTGAAGGCTCAGTAGGTTAAAAAGTAACAACAATGATTACAATAAAGAATTTACACGCAAAAATTGAAGATAAAGAAATACTTAAAGGTTTGAACCTTGAAGTTAAAGCCGGTGAAGTACATGCGATTATGGGGCCAAATGGTGCTGGAAAAAGCACGTTAGCTTCTGTATTAGCAGGTAGAGAAGACTATGAGGTTACTGCAGGATCTGTAGATCTTGAAGGTGAAGATTTACTTGAACTTTCAACAGAGCAAAGGGCTTGGGCTGGATTGTTTTTAGCATTTCAATACCCTGTAGAAATTCCTGGTGTTTCAAACATCAACTTCTTAAGAACAGCCATTAACGAAACTAGAGAGCAAAAAGGACTTGATCCTATTTCTGCGAAAGAGTTTATGGCTATGGTTCGTGAAAAATCGGCATTGGTAGAGTTAGATGCAAAACTAGCCTCAAGATCAGTAAACGAAGGGTTTTCTGGTGGAGAGAAAAAACGAAATGAAATATTTCAAATGGCGATGTTAGCACCCAAACTATCTATTCTTGATGAAACAGACTCTGGGTTAGATATTGATGCACTACGTATTGTAGCGAATGGTGTAAACAAGTTGAAGAGTGAAAAAAATGCAACAATTGTAATTACGCACTACCAACGTTTACTAGATTATATCGTTCCTGATTTTGTTCATGTTTTATTCGATGGTAAAATCGTTAAAACTGGAGGAAAAGAACTTGCCCTTCAATTGGAAGAAAAAGGATACGATTGGATTAAAGAAGAAATCGCTCAATAAGATTGAATCGAAATGACGGAGCTTACAAAAAATAACATCAATTTCAAATCTGATTTACAGCCTACAACAATAACTGTATCAGAACACGATAAGCAAAAGGCATTGGCTGTTTTACAAAACACGCCCCTTCCTACAACGCGTGTTGAAGCATGGAAATACACCCGAGTTGCAAAGCTGGGGAAGATTGATTTCGTAAACAATAGTGCTACAATTGATAACATATCAAGCTATGTGATTGATGATACCAATTGTTCGTTTGTCTTTATCAATGGTCATTTTTCAAAAGAGCATTCAAGTCAAAAAATTCCTGCTGGAGTATCGATAACACTTCTTTCAGAGGTAAATAGTCCTTTAGAGGCCAGTTCACTAAAGTTAGAAGGGGAGGTGTTCAACGCAATGAATACAGCACACTTAACAGGCGGGCTTCAAATTGACATTGCTCCAAATGCCTTGATCGAAACACCCGTTCAGATTATTCACATCCTAAAAGGCGACAATATACTCGCTAATTTCAAAACAATTGTGAATGCGGAGAAATCAGCTCAAGCAGAAATAATTCAAGGGTTCTTTTCTGAATCTGGAGAACATAATTTTTGCAATTCAACTTCTGAAATTAATGTTGCTGAAAATGCAGTCTTACGTATTGACAAGATTCAATATGAATCAGAAAAATCATTTCACATCAGTACCGAACAAGTACAACAAGACAAAAATTCAAACTTTAGAATTAATACGTTTACCCTAAACGGTGGTTTAGTTCGAAATAACTTAAACATTGATGTAAACGGTCAAAATTGTGAAACGCATTTAAATGGCGCATATCTGCTCAAAAACAAACAGCATGTAGATAATCATTCTGTTGTTGACCATAAAGTAGCTCATTGTGAGTCTCACGAGTTATACAAAGGGGTTATTGATGACAATTCAACCGCTGTATTTAACGGAAAGGTATTTGTTCGTCCAGATGCTCAAAAAATTAACGCCTTTCAATCGAATGGAAATGTCTTGTTATCGGATAGCGCTACCATTAATTCAAAGCCTGAACTAGAAATCTATGCTGACGATGTTAAATGTTCGCACGGATCAACTACAGGGCAATTGGATGAAGAAGCTATTTTCTATTTAAGGGCACGTGGTTTATCTGAAAAGTCTGCACGTCACTTAATGGTCTCCGCTTTTATTGGCGATGTATTGGATAAAATCACAAACGAAAACATCAAAACATACACACATCGTTTATTGAACGATCGTTTTGGTTGGGAATTTTAATCTTCCGTATCTAACGCCTCGTTGATATCCTTAATTTTAATTGCAATTTCACTTAGCAGAAATGCCTTGTGCTCATCTTTTGGCTCAGAAGATTCGATGTAGTTCTTTAAATGCAGGTGACACTCAAGCATGTTCTCTTCCATAAATGGCCCTTCTAGATTATCAATGATTGTTGCACATTCTAATGTTTCCATCAGCGTTCCATGAATTGCAATTTCAACAAATTCATCAATGTAATTGCTAAAGTCAACCTTGGTATTCCATACTGCCGACAACATAATAGGTCGAATGGCTAGAAATTTATCCTCTCCGATAATGTCCATAATCTCAACAACAGTACTTGTATCTTTAAGACTACACAATAGCTCAACAACTTCTTCTTCATTCTTTTTATTCATTCCTGAAAGTAAAAGATTGGCCAGTGGAAGAATAACTGAAGAATCACCATGAGTTTCAAGAGATTTGATAGACTTTGAAACTTTTTTAGGGTCATTCAATTTAAGGTCTTCTAAAATCTGCTTTATTTTCAATTGTTGCTTTGTTGCCATTTTCATTTTATTTGGCACAAAAATACATCATAATATTTATTCTAACGACAAACTCTATATCTTTACAAAAAAGAACATTGAGATGAGGCTAAAACAGGTAATTACTGGACTAATACTGCTGTTAACATTAGCCGCTTGTTCTATTGAAACGGCTAAAACTCCTCCACAGCGTAAATTAATTATTGCTTCTGACTATCTTCAGGCAAAAGACACCTTGCTGTTTCATCGCTTTGCGAAAGAAAATGCTGTACACATTTCAATTGAAACAATGAGCGCCGATTCATTAATTGAACGAATAAGAACCAAGCAAGCAAATTCAGGCATCGATGTAGTAGTCTTAGAATCACTTTATGATGTTACGAGGCTTGACAAAAGAGGGCTATTTCATCCGATTGACCTAAGGGCTAAAACACCTGAAGCTATACACTACTCTTCATTAAGCTACAATTACATTGGGTTTGGAATAGACCCATACATTATTGCACATGAACAAAATAACAGCTATACAATTAAAACATACAACGATTTAACCCACTTCAATTACGTCAGCGCATTAGCTCAAAAACATGCACCCATCCTACTAGCACCTATCCTTAAAAACTTAACTGAAGAACAGAAAGGGCAATGGATAAAACAATACACGAAGCATGCGATTTCAAAACCAATTCCTAGAGACAGCCTATTGAATGACAGTTTATTTAATCGACTCCCAATTTTAACAACGCAAAGCAATTTTAAGTTGAATAAAGTTTCGAACTCTACTTACAAATCCAAAACACTTTTATTTCCAAAAAAAACAGCGAAAGACTGCTATTACAACCTGCGATCTCTTGCGGTTATATCACAGGCGTCAAACTACACAACAGCGATAAGTTTTATCGATTTTTGTACCACTAAAAAGGTTAACCTAGCATTAAATGAAGTGCTCAACACCTCCTCCATTTACTCCAATCAATATGGCATTAAACAAGAGGACTCACCTATAGAAAAACAGATACCCCTCTACAGTAACATTGAACTTTTGTTAGAAAAATAGCTTCAATTCAACGTTTTTTAGGACTCGAAAAGGGAAAATAAAAAAAAGGCAAATCATAAGCCGGGTCCTGTAACCGTGAATAAACACAGCGTCTATCATTTCTCTAGCACTAACGTCACCATTAGCGTCAATCAACCTACCCTCCCAGATCGGACGAGCAATCCTCAATCCTGGGTTTACATGGTTTTTCAGCCCGTAAGGTTTACCAAGCGGTATATGTCACCATACACCCGGTGAGCTCTTACCCCACCTTTTCACCTTTCCCCACCTCTTGCGAAGCAGGTAGTTTTCCTTTCTGCGGCACTTTCTGTATTCGTAAAACGAACCCTTCCCGTTAGGAAGCACGGTGCTCTTTGCTGCCCAGACTTTCCTCTTTACAATTTGCATGCAAAGCGATAAACTGATTTGCCTTTGTGCAAAGGTAGTCTTTACTTTTTAATGAACAACTGAGTTGACTGAGATCCTTGGACCGAAAGAACAAATTGATATCCACCTACAGGAAGATCAGCAACTTGAATTGTTGAACTGGATGTAGATAAAATACCCGTTTTTAAAACACTTCCTTTTGAATCTACAATACTATATTTTGCATCTACAAAATCTCCTTCAACAGTTAAAACATCTGTTGTTGGATTAGGATACACCTTAAGATTCATAGAAACTTCTTCTAATCCTACGTATCTATCAATGTCTCTGTACTCAATTGATGTAACTACGTCGGCTCCTAAAATAGTCGATACTGTGATTTTTAAGATAGGCTCTTTTTCACCACTTGTCCACCACTCATAGTCATGACTTGGTGGTATAGGCAATTCAAGCCAAAACCCACTCACAATGGCATCAATATAAATTGAATCCACTTCTGTAATTGTATGATCAATGCGTAAGGCATCAAACGTACCGTAAGGTGTTGTAATTGTTCCCCATCCATCTACCACAGAAGATCTCTGACGGTATTGACGCCAAATCGCATTGTAAACAGGGTTCATGTCTAAATTAGAATACCCTCTTGAAGAATACGTATCTCCATAATTCAAAGGCAATTCATAACGTGTTTCTATTGTGTCAGATTTAAATGGAACTTCAAACCCGTCTACCGTAACTCCATACCCAACAGAATTAATTGAAGCAGCGCTATTTTTTGAGAAAAGCGAAACGTCAGAAATATTCACGGGAAGAAATGTACCTATTTGATCTAACGGTATTGATGTAGAAGCAGCAAAATTTGTTGCTTGATAAGCTGGACTTGCAAATGTTCCAAAGACCATCCCAACTAACATAGATGCTGAAGAAACCTGATTGTATTCATTTACTTCTTGGCTAAGGTGTGTTAAATTTGAAAAATCCCACGTGAAATTTGTACCTGTAGAGGCATAGTCAATCGTAAGGTCTGCCGCTAAGCTTACCAAAGCAGTATCGCCCGCATCTGAAAAATCTGACTCTGTAATTGTAATTTGAGAAAATGCCAATACAGGAGTTAAAAGTGTAATAGATAATAGTAGTTTCATCGTTGGTTTTTCTTGTAAATATACACTATTGATTATGGTTCTCAACACTCCGCATTATCCCTAGATTTAGATGTGTTTTCTTTATCTACCTTGTTTTTCGATCACAACTCTTTACGCAAACTTGATTTAAGTTAAGTTGTATTTAGAATGTGTTTCTTTGAATTGGTTGAAAAGTGATTTAAATTTAAGCTATGAAACTACACCTTATCCGACATGGTAATGCCGAAAACGAATCGCAAAGTGGTCATGACTTTGACCGGTCATTGAGTACAAAAGGGGTTAATCAAACATTAAATCTTGGTATTTATTTAAACCTAAAAATTAATGACTGTGAAGTTTGGTGTAGTGGCGCAGTAAGAACACGAGAAACATTAAAATCAATATCTAAATCCTATAGCAATCTTCAACCAATATATTTTAGAGATCTTTACCTCTGCTCAAAGCAAGATTTACTTCACCATATTTGGAAACGACAATCCAATGAAGATTTACTTATTGTTGGACATAATTTTGGGATATCAGACTTGCTCAGTTATTTTGTAGATGATCTTATTGAAATGGAAACGGCTGATTATTACTGTATTGACTTTGGGGGTTTAACTTCTGAGGAGACCTTTCAAGGCACGGGGGTAATTACTGATCAGTATCACCCTCAGGTTTAGAAACGGTATCTTTTGGTACAAAATGATAAACAATATGCTGCTCTTGACTCTCTAATTGCTGTCTTAACATTTCTTCCTGCCGAAGCTTAGCTAACCGAATGCGTTCATTCAACTCTCCTTCAAAATCAGGTGGCTCAATGCCCATTTCCTGTTCTATTTCATAGGAATACTTTGGAGATTGAGGCCCGCGTTTTCGATATAAAACGGCTAAAATTACCCCCACAATTAAACCGCTTAAATGCCCCTCCCACGAAACGTGTGCTTTCATCGGGAAAATCCCCCAAATCATTCCACCATATAGAAAGGCCACAAACAATGAAATTGCCTGCAATGGCTTATACTTTCGTATAATACCCGAAGTGAATAAAAACCCGGCCATGGCATAAATTACGCCACTCATTCCAATGTGATAGCTATTGTTGTTGGTTGCGACAAGCCATACTCCTAACCCTGTCAAAATCCATGAAAGAACAAATATACGAACCGCAATTTGACGGTAATAATAAATAATAGCGCCAAGCAAAACTACTGTTGGAATAGAATTGTTAAGGATGTGATTTATTTCTTCATACGCGTGAAGTAAAGGCATAAAGAGCACGCCTTTCCAACTCTCAATTACGCCAGGCATCACGCCAAATTTATAAAAGGAAATTTGTGGAAATAAATGGTCTGCCCAAAAGACCAGCCACATAACAACCAATACAAGTAAGGGATAGACAACTGCTTCTAATACTGAACCAAACTGAGAAGTTTTCATTGTCTATACTTAGTCAAAAGGTGTGCCTAATCTTTTTTATGCCATTCTGACACAATTTTTAGCTGTTCTTACCCCTTAAATATCATCAATTTCTTTTAAAAAGCATACTTTTATAGCATGACAGAAATTGTAAATCGTGTAAAAGAAAGTGGTCTCATCTCTATAGACTTGGCAGATTATAAGTCAACAAAGGAACTTGTTTCGGTAGACATAGCCGATGTGCTTTGGCAAGGCCTTGTTCTTAAAGAAAAGATGTTTCGTACATGGGTAAAAGAACATGACTGGTCTGCTTATGCAGATAAAGCCGTTTATGTTATTTGCTCTGTAGATGCAATTATTCCTACTTGGGCGTTCATGTTAATTGGCTCGAATCTACAGCATTCTGGAGCATTTTACGTAATTGGATCTAAAGTTGACTTGGAAAAATCGTTGATAAAAACGCGTATTTCTGAAGATAACTTAGAAGACTATAGAGATGGTCGGGTTATTATTAAGGGCTGTGCAGACATCTCTTCGCCTGAGTACGCAATGTCAGAGCTTGTTCGCTACATCCAACCTGTAGCAAAAAGCATTATGTATGGAGAACCTTGCTCTACTGTTCCTGTATTTAAGCGGAAATAACATCAAAATCTAACCCACGCTTTTTCAGGTCATCAATTAATTTCGGTAAGAAAAACTCCAACTTTTCTTTCACTTTTAGGTTATCATGCAAGACTAGAATATGTCCTGGTTTAATCTGATTTTTTGCTTTTTCAAGAATACACGCTGCAGTAACATCGACATCAAAATCATACGACAGCCACGACCACATTATAATTTCATAATTCTTTTTAATGCTCCGCATATAAGAAATTGGTAAACGCCCGTATGGGGGTCTAAATAAATTGGAATCAATGTAGTTCCTGGCTTCATCAATTGATGCTAAATAAGCTTTTTTTGATGTTTTTCCCGCGTGTTCATGGCGCATTGTATGGTTTCCAACACAATGGCCTTCCTGAATTATTTTAGACATTAACTCTGGGTAGCGTTTAGCATTTGCACCTACACAAAAGAATGTTGCCTTTACCTCCTTCTCCTTAAGAATTGCTAAGATGCTTTGAGTCAGCTCTTCGGTTGGGCCATCATCAAACGTTAAATAAATCGTATTTATAGACGAAAAACCCCAAGTTCTTCGGGGCACAAGCCAACGAATTAAACTCGGGGTTTTAAATAATTTCATTCTTGTATTCGTCGTCCTTATGGGTTTGGATTCATCAAGGCGTCCAAAGAAGCTCCATTCATTGGCATTGATTGCTGTCTAGACGCTCCTGCGTCTATCCACCCAAACTTAATCCCCATTCCTTCGGAGTAATCTTGTAAGTTATGAAGCAACCCGGCATAGTACCCTGCTCTACTTCCTCTCCTGATGCTTTCGCCGTTTTCATTCGCCAAGACTTCTAAATCATCAAGCATAGAAGGGAACATTACTTTATAGAAGTAATCTATTTTTGTAGTTGTTCTTGTTGACAATGCTCCTTTAGAATTTCCAAGTTCAGGGTCGTTAGCTGCAGCAGACAACTTGAAATAGGCTGCTAATGCTGCGTAAAAGTCCTTTGTATTTTCTCCTCTAGCAGCCACCTCTACATTACTTGCTTCATAGAAACCAATGATTGATTCCAATTGGTCTGCAATTTCAAGCCCTAATTTTTCAGCTCCTTCCTGGTCACCTACCATATATAGAACACCAACATATTCGTGTAAAATACCATCTGTAAAGGCAGGCAATTCTTTCCCATTAATTTTGTACTTGTCTCTAGGGTTATTGGAAACATTTGGCTCACCATAATCGAGCACCAACGATGGTGGCATAACCGCTATTGATTTATCAATTAATGCCTTTGCCTTTTTCTTGTAGTCACTTATTTCTTCCGCTGAAACAACCGCTCCCATTCTAGAGACGTCTTGACCCATCGAAGCCATCATCGTTCTGCGTTCGTTGCTTTGCTCGGCAGAAAATGCACGAGAAATAAACTCTTCCGCTAACGACAAGAAATGAAGTCTGTATTGTGCTGTATGACGTCTTGCATAGTAATCGGTCAATACGTCAGGGTTGCTCATTGCTCCATAATCATATCGTGTCATCAAGTTCGTGTACATCTTATCAGTATTGAATCGTGTACTACCATTGTCTATTGGATTTAACTCAAAAGCCATCCCATTTTGCTTGATGTATCCTCTTCGGTACAATGCAATTGAAACTTCAGACCCTCCTGGAGATGAGAAGCTAATCCCACGTTTCCATTCATTATTTGCCATGATATCTAACATCATAACCTGCTCACGTGTTAACCCACGTTCATCAAAACTAAACCTCATTTCTTTCACACAAGATGCTTCTTGTTCTTTAGATACAACTCCCGATGCAACTGCATTTTCACTGTTTACTGGAAGTATAAATCCTGCACTTGGGAAAAAACGAACCAAGCGTTGTCCTTGGTAATTTATTAAATTACTGTCCTCTCTTGTAAACGCCATTGCATCTGAAAGGTTTGAATAATTCCACCCTTTCTCAAAATCTATAACCACTTTCTGAAAAGCCTGTAAACTTTGATCGGATATTTGAAGTAACCCACTTTGAGCCGCCCCAAACACTTCCATTGAAGCTTGATACTTGTTGTACACCACCGCTATTGGATCTCCTGACGAAAGAGGTGCCGCTAAAATTGCTTTAATTTGAGCCAATCGAGCAGATACTCTTTGATCATTTGCTTGCATTCCAGCTAATAATTGAGTTGCTTGGTTGTTAAACATGTTAACTGCTTGTTCCAATTCAGCTGGGTTAGCATCTGCTCTCAATTTAATTATTTTACGCATAATAACTGGATCTGCGTTCATATAAGCCAGTTCAAATAAGTCTGAAAACAATACTTGATCGGTATTTCCAGCGTGCATCAAAATTTGATCTTCTGTAAATTTAATTGGAAGTGGTTCTGACTCGTATGCTTTCAATTTCATTTGGTCAGTATACCAGTCTGTTTGCATTAAAGAAAGGTTACATACTCGAACATCTGTTCGTTTACCTTCTACCTCTTGCATGTACCACAACGGAAATGTATCGTTATCTCCATTGGTAAAAATAATTCCATTATTCTCTACCGAATTCAGGTAGTTCAATGCTAAATTATGTGCCGATGTTTTTAAACTACGGTCATGGTCATCCCACCCTTGAACGGCCATGATTAATGGAACCGAAAGACACAATGCAATTACTACTCCTGCTCCTTGTGTATCTTTTTTCAATGATGACCTCAGTAAACGCATTAGACCCAAAGCACCGCCACCAATAGCTACCATAATAATCCACGACAGTGTAATTGGCATGGATGTTAAACTCCCCATGTCGGCAATTAAAGCTACCAGCAATCCTGCTCCTGCAATAAGTCCTCCACCTTTTAACTCCTTGCGTCCAAAGTTTTTATAAGCATCATACAATGCATAAACACCAACACCGATCCACATGGCAAAGAAATAAAATGATCCTGCATATGCATAATCACGCTCTCTTGGTTCAAAAGGCCTTGGATTCAAGTAGATAATAATTGCTAAACCTGTAAATAAGAATACCAAAGAAAGTACAAAGGCATCTTTTGGCGCTCTATAGAAATGAAAGATTAAACCAATAAACCCTAAGATAATTGGCAAGAAGAAAAACCTGTTGTTTGCAGGGTTTTCAGATGTGAAATGTGGTGCAAACTCATCTTGATTTCCAAGACGTGCGTCATCGACAATACTAAAACCAGACAGCCAGTTCCCCCTCATCTGATCACCGTGTCCTTGAATGTCATTTTGTCGACCTGAAAAATTCCACATGAAATATCTCCAATACATCCAGTTCACCTGGTAACTTGTAAAAAATCGAATGTTTTCTCCAAAAGTAGGGAGTCGCTTACCATCTTTTCCTAATTCACCTCCCGATCCGTCGTTGGCGTTGTAACCCGACCATTTCTTATAGCCACCTATTCGTTGTTGGTCTTGACTCCAATACATTCTTGGAAATAAAACGGATTGTGCATACGTAGGTGTTGCATTTTTTCGGGTTGAAGCATTTGATTCATAATACCGTTCTGCAACCTCTGCCTTGTTTGCTTTTGCGAAGTCATTTGCGCGTCCTTCATCTTTAAAAGCTTTTAATACCTTTCCTCCTTTCTCAACAATAAATCTCCTTAAGTAAAACGGTGATAAATCATTCCACAACTCGCGCTTGTTTTCCGTTGAGTTCCATTGTTGCCCAGACATAATTGGGGCTGAACCGTATTGCTCACGCTTCAAGTAAGCTGTTAAGGTAACTAAGTTTTCTGGGTCGTTTTCATCTAACGGAGTATTTGCGTTTGAACGAATTACAATAACGGCAAAAGAACCGTATCCAATTAGCAATAAGATTAAACCCATTGTTGCTGAATACAAAATTCGATTTCCTTTCTTACGTGCATAGCGAATTAGAATTACACACAGAGCAACAACGATTAAAAAGAAGAATATTGTTCCGCTGTAAAAAGGCATTCCAAACGTGTTTACAAAACTAACTTCAAACGATGAGGCCATTGAAATAGCGCCTTGAATAACTCCCACTTGAATAAATCCTAACACAACAATCCCTAGAATTCCGGTTAATAGAATTCCTTTTAAACTCACTGTTTTTTGATATCTAAAATAGATCACATACGCAATGGCTGGAACAACAAGAATTCCTAAAAGGTGTACCCCAATGGCTAATCCTAGCATGAACATAATTAAGAGTAACCACCTGTCTGGAGAGTAGCCATAAAAGAGTTTTCCTCCCTGTATTTCAATCAT
This sequence comes from Crocinitomicaceae bacterium, assembly GCA_029238665.1. Lineage (GTDB taxonomy): Bacteria > Bacteroidota > Bacteroidia > Flavobacteriales_D > Crocinitomicaceae > UBA4466. The sequence goes on from JAQWFQ010000005.1 coordinate 13,476, forward strand.
TTCTTCGTCCCACTTTAAAATGGCCCAAAAGATAATTGCGGTAAATAAGGACGACATTGCATACACCTCTCCCTCAACAGCAGAAAACCAAAACGAGTCAGAAAACGTATACGCGAGAGATCCTACAAATGCAGACCCAAGAATGGCAACTTTATCGCCAATCGTTAGTTCTAATTTATTTTTGAGGCTTATTTTTTTGACCAACATAGAGATTGACCAAAACATAAATAGAATGGTTGCAGAACTTGAAAGTGCTGATACTCTATTGATCCAAACAGCTACGTGTTCAGGGTCAGCAAAGAATGAAAACAACCTACCGATAACCATAAACAGAGGGGCACCTGGAGGGTGGCCAACTTCTAACTTGTATGCCGCTGTGATATACTCACCACAATCCCATAAACTTACGGTATCTTCAATTGTGATAAAAAATACGATTGTTGCTAGTAAAAAGACCAACCAACCTAAATAAAGGTTTATTTTTTTAAAATTCATATGCAGTTTTTAAGCGTTATAAATTGGCTCTAGAACCTAGCACCAATTTCAGTCACTGCGAAAATAACAATATAAAAGACGCGTGAAACGGTCTAAAAGTGAAATTTTCTCAATTTTTAATTGTTAATTGTTAATTTCCAGTATGATGCCAAAAAAATGATTTTTTACAGATTTTCTTGAAAATTATTATGCAAAACTGAATTTTGTTAGTAGCTTTGCAACCGCAATTGTCCCATGGTGTAATTGGCAACACGTCTGTTTTTGGTACAGAAGAGTCCAGGTTCGAGCCCTGGTGGGACAACAAAAGCCACCTTTTTCATAAGGTGGCTTTTTTCGTTTCTAGTAATCAATTTCTATCAAAACCCCTCATTTTTCACGCTTCACAGCTTTCTCATTTCCTATCAATTTTTATCATTAGTTATCAATTTTAATCAATACTTATCAAGTATTTGGCTACTGTCTCGCTACCCTGTTACTTAGGGTAGCAAAAAACGCAGATTATGATAAAATACAGATTACACCACAACAGGAAAAAGAAGCTTCGAGAAGACGGAACAGCCCTTATACATATAGAAATTTATAAAGGGACATCACGCAAATATCTTTCTACAGACATTTACATTCAGCCCCAAGATTGGGATGAAAAAACATCGAGGGTTTCATATACCAACTTTAGAGCAGATGAATACAATGTGACCATTGACGATAATATTCAAAAAATTGTATCGATTCTTCGGAAATCAAAATTGATGGAAAAAGACCTAAGTGTGAATGATGTTATAGAATTAATTAATCATGACGATTCGAATTCATTGACAGAGTTCATGACTAAAGAAATTGAAAAGGATCAACGTATAACTGATAAGACGAAAAAAGATTTGCTCAACACCAGAAATAGGCTGGAAGAATTTAATAGTGACGCCCGTCTACAACAAATTGATTTCAGGTTCATCGTTGACTTTGATAATCATTTGAGAAGTATGGGATATTCCATAAATACTATTGGGAAACTTCACAAGAATCTGAAACGCTTCCTCAATTTGGCGATCAAATACAAACTAATATCACAAAATGACTATCCATACAGAGACTTTAAAGTCGAACGAGAAAACACCTCTAGAGAAGCATTATCAATGAAAGAGGTAATAGCAATTGAAGAGTTAACTTATACGAGTGAAACAGTAAATGACATTGTAAAGGATATGTTCTTGTTTGCATGCTATACAGGGTTGCGTATATCAGATGTTATTCGTTTAAAGCCTTCTTACTGCAAACCGTCCGATTCAGGTTGGAGATTAGAGTTCAAAACTTTCAAAGCTAAAAAGATGGCTTACCTCCCTTTACAGTCACTTTTCAAAGATGACCAAATCCTGAGTAGGCCGGAACAAATTTTAGAGCAGTATTATAATAATGATAATGAACTGGTGTTTCCAAAACTTCCTGAATCTAGAATTAATAGACACCTCAAAGAAATAGCAAAAGAAGCTGGAATTTCAAAAAAGGTCACTTTTCATATGGGTCGTCACACGTTCGGAACGATCATGGCAACGAAGGTACCATTGCCTACTCTTCAAAACTTAATGCAACACTCCGACATCAAAACTACCATGATCTATGTGAATATGAGTAATGATATGATTGACGATAGTCTTGGCAAAGTGGATTGGAACAACTAATTTCGGAACGTGAAACATATACTGCATAAAAACGTTAATGGCAAGAAAGGTACCGATGGAAGGACATATTTTCAGGTATATGTCACATTCACTGTCGACAGAATTTCTTATCGACTAAAAAGTCAACTGATTACTCGACCTATTACTAAGGAAGAGTTTGACAACCTGACGGCTATTTACGAAGGCAAAATCTCTGACATACTCGATAAAGAGCGAGAAATTCTCTTTCACTCCATGGATGAGAATACCAAAGGAGATGTTTTTAATCGCAATCAATTTCGTGAAGACTACGTGAGTTTATCGAGAAATTTGATTGATATAATGAGAGAAGTACGAAATACATCAGCAATATCTGATTGGTCGATTCCTGCCATTAGTTGGGAGCTGACCAAAAACTTGGATATTGAAAACGATTTACTTGAGAAAGCTCACAAGAACAAATACAAAGATCAAGACCTTTTTGAATTGGAAGTAAATCTTCAAGAGTTCCAATTGGCAATGCGAAAAAATGGAGCAATTCAAGGACTTTGCCTATTATTTGACTGGGAAGAAGGCTCTTTAAAACAAGATGTTAGTTCTTTCCTAAAACGTCAACATAACCCAGTTAGATCAAATGAATTAATCGACTTACTTGATCAGATCATAAAGAATATTTAGCGCGATATATTATTTATTATTTTGTATTGCCGTACATTTGTTATATATTTGTATTGTAACGATATGGATTATGTATGTACAACACAACAATATTGATTGTCTTCTAAAGAGTTGGATCGTCTATCTCAACTCAGAAAACTCTAATGATTCGCCTAAAGATCAGTGGCTTACCGTTCCTGAAATCTGTAAACTTCTTCGATGCTCAGAACCTACCATCTATCGGAAGTTTAAAAACAAAGAAATTGTATTTAGCAGACCAGCCGGTATAATGGTATGGCTTTCAGATATTGCCAAATACGTAATTCAGAAAGAATCAAAAAAGAAAACATCATGAGTGGAGACAATAAAAAAGGTGAACAAGATCCATCACCTCACCCATTGGCACGCAGAGTTTGTGGCTGTGGATGCGAAAATATTTTTCAACCTATAAATACAAGACATTATTACCTCAATAAACAACATGCGAATTTTGCATATAATCATGGGGCAAGAAAGGAGAACCAAGCAAATCAGAATAGAGATGAAAAAATACAAAGGTCCAATGATCATATTTTGGCCAAATACTTCAAAAGCTCTCCTGCAAATGAAGTCACCATATTCCTAAAAAATTTAACCCTCGATGACTTTGATCCAGCATACTTCGTTAGCAGTACTGAGATTGATGGTGTCACCTTCTTCTATTCATACAACTATCTGTTTACCATTTATAAGCTCGAGAATGAAGAAATTATTAAAATCCTCAAACAATGAAAATACCAGTAAGAATTCCAGCAAGTCAATTAGTCTTTAAAAAATTGATTACACCATCCGTATTGGATACTCCTACACCGAAAGTATCATTACCTATTCCCTCAGTGCCTGTTGCTGCATTGGATCAGGCTTCCATGAGTCTTAATGCAAAGGCAGTCTCACCCGCGAAAAGTTCAGTTCCATGGGATGCCATTTTAATTGGAGTTGGGGTTTTAGTAGTTGTTGGAGTAATCTATTATCAAATAGAAAAGAGAAGAACTGAGCTAGATAGAGAAACATATTAAACACTCAGAAAGAATAGAACGGTTGAAGGTGATGAAAGAATAGAATAAATGTTCTCTTTTCTGCAAACTTTACGAGACTTAAATAGCAAAAGGGTATCAAGATAACTTGAAAGAGTAGTCCTCACCTATTCTTTCTAGAAAATAAAATTATTAGTAGCGATATTGTATCACAGATATAAGAGAGTTCGAAACTACTAGACTAAACTATATATTGAAATCATTTATTCGTCCTACAAACGACAGTAATCGGTTAATAACCGAATAACCACTTTTTCTGTAAGATTTTTGCTGTATGAGTTCCCAGAAAAAAAACATCACGTTAAAGCACCTATTAATTAATGGTGAGAAGAAAATTGGCCTTAAGTTCTACCCTGATAAGGTTATACAAGCATTAATTAAAGAGCTGCCAACTCCTAAATGGAGCAAAGAGTTTAGCATGGTCTATCTTCCTAATACACCAAAAATTACTGATTTAATTTTTTCAAAATTCAAAGGAGTGGCATGGATTAATTCAGGAAACTTCTTCAATAATAAGCCAGTCCATATTGGAGGGAATTCCGTTAATATGGATTCTTTTAGACATCGAATTGTTACGGATAATTATCGTACTTGTCCCGAAGAGTTTTATCGAAAACTTGAAATTAAAAAGTACTCCATGTCTACAGCTAAAACCTATATCTCATTCTTTGAAAAATTCATTAATTATTATCGTGAAAAGACCTTAAGTACTATAGATGAAAACGATATTCGTAATTATCTACAAGAACTTGTGAAGGAAGGACGCTCTCATTCATATCTAAATCAAGCCGTAAATAGTGTTAAGTTTTATTATGAAGTTGTAATGGGGATGCCCAATCGCTTCTATTCTATTGAAAGACCAAGACCCGAACACAAATTGCCGAAAGTTATTAGTCAAGAAGAAGTAGCTGATTTAATCAAGAACACTTCAAACTTAAAGCACAAATGTATTATTAGTTTACTTTATTCTGCAGGCTTAAGAAGAGGAGAATTATTAAACTTAAGAATCGATGACATTGATGGCAAAAGAATGCTAATATATGTCAATGCTGCTAAAGGCAAAAGAGATCGAGTTACGATTCTAAGTAAGCATGTCCTCGAATTACTAAGAGAATATTTTAAAGAATATCGTCCAGTAAATTACTTATTTGAAGGTCTTGAAGGACAACTTTATAGTGGAACAAGTGTTGTTGCTGTGATAAAAAAAGCTGCTGTTAAAGCAAAAATCAAGAAAAACGTCACTCCGCACATGCTTCGCCATAGTTTTGCAACTCACCTATTAGAAAATGGCGCAGACCTTCGTTACATACAAAACTTGATTGGGCACAGCAGTAGTAAAACAACTGAAATTTATACTCAAGTAACTATAAAGCATATCAAAGGCATTGAAAGTCCATTTGATTCTTTAAATTTAGATGCACCATAAAACAAATAAACTCTATAGCAATATATTGACTAATATAATCTATAGAGTTTAGCGAATTGTTGTAAGCAATTGAAGAATCCAAATGAGTGAATTAGAAAAAATCCTAAATATCGAAAATGACTCCAACCTTAAGCACTTTAAAAAAGGTGAATTCATTCAACAACCGAATCAATTAAAGGCTAATGCAATC
>JAQWFQ010000025.1 GCA_029238665.1 Crocinitomicaceae bacterium
GCTCTCCCTCTAGGACTCGAACCTAGGACCCTCTGATTAACAGTCAGATGCTCTAACCAGCTGAGCTAAGGGAGAATGTTTTGTCGCAAAAGCGAGTGCAAATATATGTAAAAGAAACTATTCCCTCAAACAAAATGTTTAAAAAATTATTGTTTGATGTCAATTATACCCTTTACTCCATAAGGCTGAATAAAAATCAAGGATATTTATTCAGGGGTAAAATTAACATGGATACTTTTTTGTTTCTTTGTTATGTAAAAAGATCGCCAGGAATAAATAGTTGAAACCGATGTCAGTTCAAGAGAAGGAAAGTATTGCGCTAGTAGAGTTTGCAGGATCGCACGACGAGTGTCTTTACAGTCAATTATATGCGTTGTCAAATTTAGGTAAGCGTGTAATCCTTATCTGTAACCCAGAAATTCGAGAACGCAACCCACACTTTGAAAACTTTGTGGAGGAGTTTATTAGCGTATCGTTTTCTAAGTCTAAATTTAAGAACAATAGAATATTGCGCGGCCTTTTAAAAAGGTTAAACCAAGAAAATGTTTCAAAAGTAGTACTAAACACTGCGCAAGGTGGAAGGGTTAGAAACTTGTGTTTAATGAGTTTGTTTTCTCGCATTGAGTTCATTGGCATTATCCATACAACCCGAAAATTTAAAGGTTCGTTTACACAAAAAATCATCAACTGGAAGGTGAAAAAATACCTGCTGCTCAGTAATCACTTAACGTCAACCGTTGTTCCACCCAAAGGAATAACGATTGATTATTTTTACCCAATCCGATACCAAGGGCAAATTAAATCTACCCCGTCAAATTCAACGCTAGAGATTACAATTATTGGCGGTGTAGAGAACAGGCGAAAAGACTTAAGTGGCTTTATTAAAATTGCCTCTAAGCTCGAGCAGGATGTAAACTTTACGTTTTTAGGCAAGAGTGACCCTGCGCATGTTGATGTGCAAGAGTTTCAAGAGGCGTTGGCAAAGAATAAGTTAACAGCTTGTGTCAAAACCTTTGATCATTTTGTTTCTCAAGCGGAATTCAACACACAGCTACTGAAAACAGATGCCATTTTACCCTTAGTGCATCCAAATACACAGAGCGCAGACCAGTACTTTAAGAATCAAATTTCTGGGGCAATGAGCGTTGCCTTTGGGTATAAAATACCAATGTTAATTCATGAGTATTATAGCCAAATCGAAGAAATGAAAGGGATGAGTGTTTATTACAATCCTTCAAATTTTGGACATCGTTTAAGCCAGAAAAAACAGTTTGAAACAACGAGAAAAAACATGGAAAAAAACCCTTTAATTGATGTTGATGTGCAAGAGGAACGTTACCTTAATTTTATTTTTTCCGATTAAAATAGTCCAGTACAAGTTTAGCCTTTGAGGCTCCAACTACAGCCGATAGACTAGCCATATCCGCTTCTTTTATTTTGCGAATGGTGTTAAATGAACGCATCAGGTCTTCATGTGTTTTTGGGCCAATTCCAACAATTTCTGTCAACTCAGACTGGACAAATTCTTTGCTTCGTTTGTTTCTATGGTGTGTAATTCCAAATCGATGGGCTTCATTTCTTAAGTATTGAATTACCTTTAAACTTTCAGATCGCTTGTCAATATATATAGGTAAGCTGTCTCCAGGAAAGAAAATTTCTTCCAAACGTTTTGCAATGCCTACAATGGCAATTTTACCCCGAAGGTTTAGGCGCTCTAAGGCAATTAAAGAGGAGCTTAGTTGACCTTTTCCACCATCAATAACAATTAGCTGAGGTAAAGATAGCCCTTCATCTAGCATGCGTTTGTAACGTCGAAACACGGCCTCTTCCATAGAGGCAAAGTCATCAGGGCCTACAACGGTCTTAATATTAAAGTGCCTGTAGTCTTTTTTACTGGGCTTTCCATTTTTAAACACAACACATGCCGAAACAGCGTTTGTTCCTTGTAGGTTCGAGTTGTCAAAGCATTCAATGTGAACAGGTTTATCCTTTAGTCTAAAATCTACACGTATTTGTTCTAGAATGCGGTCGGTATGCCGCTCCGGGTTTTTGAGTTTTTCTTGCTTTCTTTTTTCTAAACGATAAAACCGTGTGTTGCGTTCAGAGAGGTCAATCAATGCTTTTTTGTCGCCGCGTTGTGGCGAAAAGAAATTGATACCATCCAGTTTAATGTCGGTATTTTCGGAAACCAAGACTTCTTTAGAACTACTCTCAAACTGCGTTCTCATTTCTGGTAAAACAAAACCAATAATATCCGAAATAGATTCTTCCAGTTTTTTCTTTACTTCAACCGTATAGCCATGAATGATAGCCCCATTATTAATAACCAGGTAGTTTACATAGGCAACTTTTTCATCATCGAGAACGGTTATCACATCAACCTCATGAACGGTTGGTGAAACAACTGTAGACTTCGCTTTATAGCGTTCAATAATATCAATTTTACTTTTGATTTCTTGTGCGTGTTCAAATTGTAAATCAGCGGCATGTTTGTTCATGCTGTCTTTTAATGAACGAATTACTGCGCTTAGATTTCCTTTTACAATGTGTTCAATGTCTGAGATATAGGTGTTGTACTTTTCTTCACGCTCATAACCTTCACACCCTCCCATGCAATTTCCTAGGTGATACTCAAGGCAAACTTTATGGGTTTTTTTAGCAATTTTTTCTGCAGATAGGTCAAGTGCGCAAGTGCGAAGTGGGTAAATGTCACGAATTAAATCCAGAAGCGTATTCACAACCCTAACACTTGGGTATGGGCCAAAATATTTTGAGCCATCTTTAACCAATCTGCGCGTTGTAAATACGCGGGGAAAGGGCTCTTTTTTTATACAAATCCAAGGGTATGTTTTATCGTCTTTTAATTGGATGTTATACTTTGGCTGGTATTTCTTGATGAGGTTGTTTTCGAGCAACAAGGCATCAAACTCAGTATCGACTACCAAGTATTTTATGTCAATAATTTTATTGACAAGCACACGTGTTTTTCCATTTTCCTGTGTCTTATTGAAGTAGGAGGAAACACGTTTTTTTATGTTTTTAGCCTTACCAACGTATATGATTTTTCCATCTAGATCGTAAAACTGATAAACTCCAGGTTTTTCCGGAAGCACCTTAAGTTTTAACTGAATGGATTCACGTTTTGCTGACATAAATCAAAAATAAGAGAAAATGTCGCTTAAACAGATTGATGCCGAGAATAAAAATCTGTTTACTTATTTAGAAATAAGCTCGTAAAGTTCATTTAAATTCGGGGAAATGATAATTTCAATTCTACGGTTTTTTGCCTTATCATTTAGATCTATAGGAACAAACTGCGAGCGACCAGCAGCAATTAATTGAGCCGGATTTATTTCAGAGTTTTTCAACATAATATTAATTACCGAAGTTGACCTTAGAACGGAAAGTTCCCAGTTGTTTTTAGGGTGTTTAGCGCTGCTCATCTTGTCAGTGTCGGTGTGCCCTTCAACAATAATTTCAAGGTCTTTTTCTGTTTCCAGCACTTTTGCCAAGCCAACCAATGCAGCTTGCCCCTCCGATTCAACAGCTGTTTTACCAGAAGCAAAGAGAAGTTTAGCCTCTAGACTTACGTAAATTTTCCCGTTTTTTTCCTCAATGGTAAGGCCTTTGTTTTCAAACCCTTTCAAGGCATTTTTTACTTTATTTTTCAATTCTTGAACAGCCTTGTCTTTATCAGAAATTAATTGTTCAAGCTCGTTTACACGTTGTTCGCGCTCAGCAAGAAGCATTTGTTTTGCCAACAACTCTTTTTCAAGTGCTAAAAGGGCGTCTTCTTTTTCTTGTAATTCAAGCTGTTTTTGTTGTAAGCCTGCTTGTAAAGTTGCAGTTTCAACAGCTCCAGAAAGCCTAATTTTATCGTAATTAGTTTCTAGTGTTTCGTTAATTTGAGTTAGCTTGTCATACTTTGCTAGAAGTGTTCTGTGCGCCCTCCCAAGGTTTGTAGTATCTTTTTTAAGTTGATCTGCTTCTTTAGAAAGAACGTCAAAGCGAGACCTTAAGTCTGTTGCATCTGCTTCAAAATTAAGCGAACTGTTCTTGAACTTGGCCAACTCTTCGCTACAGCTCTTTTCTTTTTCAAGCAGTTCATTATACCGTTTTGCAGGCACACAAGCAGTCATTAATACTAAGGCCGACACAAATACAAGGAATCCTTTCATAATACACGATTTTACACAAAGATGGGAAGAAGCGCAGGTTAAAATAGGGTGTTTACTTTGAATTTATGCACATCGAATATTGAATAACCTAAAAAGCATGAGGCAGTGTAATTCCAAAACCAGAAAAAAAGTGTGTTTATTTTACAATAAACGTCTTGGTTTTAATGCCGTATTCAGAGGATAAACTTAAAAAATAAATACCCGTAGCTAAATCTCCAGTGCTTAACATTACAAGGTTTGACCCTGGGTTGGTGAGAACCTTATGCTGCTGAACACGTTTCCCTTGCAGGTTTTGAATAGACACATTTACAAGCCCAGGCTCAAGTGAGTTAAACTGTACGTTTAATTCGTGCTCTACCGGGTTAGGGTACAAGATTAAATTTTCAATGGCGTTTAGTTCAGAAACACCAGCCGCAATTATATCATCAGAAGGCGCGCCCTCATAGAGGTTAATGTTGTCCAGGTAAAAGTTGTTTCCGCCGTCACTTTCAAAAGCAAATTTAAATTTAAATCCGCCAGAAAAGTACGTGGAAGTGATGTTTGTAACGTGTACAGTTGTCCAATCGACCTCGTTTGACGAAGGGTACCAGTTTGAGTTTTGTGTGCTACTTGAAAGCATGTTTCCATGAAGTGTTTTTCGAATTGTCCAATCTTCTTCACAGTCTTCAGCAATGTAAAGCCTTAGCCATTCGTCATCTCCAGTATTTCGTTTTTTATACGAATACCTAAAACTAAGTGTTACTGACCCAGAGTCTAAGGAAACTCCAGACAGGTCAATTGGCCCCGAAATTAATTCGTCTAAGTTTTCAGAGTCTTGCCCATGATTTGCCAACCGGACACTTCTAGAACCACTTAAAGCAGAAAGGGAGGTAACTTCAAACGCGGCATTGTTGCCCGGGTTGTTTATGGTCCATGCATCCGTTGAGCTTAAGGTTGAAATGGCTTCAAACCCTTCAAAATAAGGCAATGATTTTGATGCAATAACATTTACATAGTCGTTAAAATAAACAGAGTCACTTCCAACACCATTACTTACCACAAGTGCTGCATCTTGCATGCCAGAAGCAGTGTAACATACGGATGGATGTTGATCTGTGGAGGTTGCAGGGTTTCCGTTTGGAAAATACCAGAGGTAAGTAGAGCCTGCATCTGTATTTATTGATTCATCAAGAACTTGAACACAGGCTGTACTGCTAATGGAAGAGCAGAGTACGCTCATACCTGCATGAGGGTCACTCCAAGTACATCCAAACTCGCCGGGAAGCTTACGTATTGCAATAGCCCTTTCACTTCTTGCGTTATCTGCACCTAATGCACGAACACTAAACCAGTTTTCATCTGTTGATGCCAAGGCAAGTGTTATGTTTGTTGCCGATGAGCTTCCGACTGAATCCATGTACTTGGCACCTAGCATGCTCACTTCATACCCTGTTGCTCCTGCTACCGCGTTCCATGTAATGTTTATGGAGTCAGGGCAAGACCAACCAAAATCTAAATTCGTTGGCGTTCCTAAAATTGTAAACACATCATTAGACACATCTGAGCTAGAAGCTCGTGTAACACGAATTTTAGCAAGGCCGGTAACGGCCGTCGGGATACTCCAATTATAATGCCTTAAGTCAGAAGCAACGGTTGCAATTGTACTCCATGAAGCGCCGTTATCCATTGTTTGTTCGAGTAAAAAATCGCTTGTATTTCCGACCGCATCCCAACGAATGAGTTGACTTGTTCCAGGGTTCAGGCCTTCACCTCCATTCGGATAGGTTAAAAGAACCTCATCTCTACCGTATTCATATACAATGTAATATTCTTGAGGGCCTTCAGGAATAGCAAAGCCTGTAATGTCAATGGAATATGTGCCCGGTATAGGGTTATCAATGGTTACTTGTTCCATGTTATTTAAGTGATCAACTGCTCGAATTGCATCATCGTCTAAGGTTGTAGCGTTTGCGGCGGCGTTTAAAACCCAAGGCTCATAAGTAACAAACCCGGGGTCAGTAACAACCAAGTCCAAATCATTTACAAGTGCAATAGCCGCGTTTGTTGATCCTTGATAATCGGTCCAATAAAGCATTAATTTTAATGCGGTTGTTCCAACAGGAACATTAATGGTGTGGGTTGTACTTCCTCCTTGTGCAAGGGTTCCGCTTTGGTAGTTTCCTGAAGCGAGTAGGTCGTATGCTTTTCCAACATTAATCCTTCCCCATCCGTGTTTGAAGTCTGGACCAGGGTTTCCTAAATCTTTAGCAGTATTCAATACAGCTGCCTTGATTAGGCCTGAGTTTGGATTAACTCCTCCATTTAAATCTTTATATGCTTGGTAAAGTTGTGCAATTGAACCTGCCACCCCTGGGCAAGACATTGAGGTACCTGTTTTTGTTCCATAGGTATAGTCAGGAGTTGTCGAATAGACACTAGAGCCTACGCCGCAAATGTCAGGTTTAATTCTTCCGTCTGTTGCTGGCCCACGACTGCTTGATGTGCGCAATTCATCAAGGCTATTTAAGTTTCCTACAGCAATTACATTTTTTCCAGATTTATGCCCACCAGTAATGTTTCCCCAAGTAGACCCAGCACCATAACCACAATCTGAAGTTCCAGAATTACCCGCAGAAAACACATGAATTAAAGCAGGCATGATTTTTACCTGTTCGTCTAAATCGCGTGTCAAACCATCGTAGCCACCATTACATCCCGAGCTATAACTTTTTGATGTAATAACCAAACTGTTGTTTGCGTACAAATTAGGGACATCGTAAAAATTTTGATTGCTTGAGCTGTAAACGAGTAGGTTGGAGCCAAAAGCCATTCCTCGAGCTTTTGGGTCAATGTTTCCTGCTCCCATAATTGTTCCAGCAACATGGTCTCCATGATCGTCAGAAGGATCTGTGCTACATCCATTGCATTCAGACTGGTCATTTCTCCCTTTAAAATCGATGTGTGGACCAATGTATCCATCGTCTTGCATCATTAGGGTTATTCCTGTTCCGTCGTAGTGAAGACCAGAAGCATAGTCTGAAGCAATAGTGTTGCTTCTATGGTTTGTTCTACCAACTAAATTTTCAGGTTCAGCGGGTGGAGATAGCGTTTCAAAGTAGGAAAAACAAGGCAAAGCGTAAAGCGCAGGTAGCTTGCTAATTTCAATGCGAACAGTCATTAAGTTAGCCGTTGTTTTTTGAATCATTTTTGCGTTGATACCATTCAGTAATTGTGTAACAACCTCGGTTGGTATCCCTTTGAAAACGCGCGCGTTTAAGTCAATCTGAGTGCTTCCAAAAAGTGTCCAATGCGGGTAGTTTTCCTGCGCTAAAATTTTCGAAAGTTTAAATATGGGTTGAATAGGCTCAATACTATAAGTGGAATACTGATGAAGCATGGAAAGGTCTGCTTGTTTGTTTACCCGTGCAAAGTATGCCTTTTTAGGAAGGTATTCGACCAATTCTATTCCCGCCGCTGAAAGGTGCGATTTTTCATCTGTTGTAGGGATGTTTATAAACTGAATTAACCTAAAATAGCTTCCGTTTACAAGCTCCTTGGAGGTGTGTTTAGTGGAAAAAACAGTTGTTTTCTTAGGGGTGTATTCTCCCGAATTAAAAAAAACGGCTTGTTTTTCTTGTGCCAACATGGAGAATGTAACTAAAAGTGCAAGCGCTAAATTTATAAGTTGTTTCATCAGTTTGAATAAATAACGAATGGCTAAAATACAGAAAACAAGCTTTGCTACTCAAACTTACTCAAATAACGGACAGCTAGATGATGATGTTTTACGTGGTTTACATGTTGTGTACCTCAATGAAATTTCATGCGTATTACTTGCTCCTAGCTGTATGTTGGAGAGGGTATAGTCGAAGGAATAAGAGATGGAAAACTGCTCTTGAATTTTAATGTTTAACAATGCGATTAAAGCGTCCGTATTTCGATACCCAACACCAATTCCAACAACGTTGTTAATATCCATCATGAGGTTTAAGTCGATAGAAACTGGGCCTTTTGCTGGAATTCGAAGAATACCAGCGGGGGTTAAAGAAATGGACTCGTTTATGGCAAGTTGATAGCCTGCGCTTAGCGAAGCATGAAATCGGTTTCTTGTGTTGAGTCCAACATTATTCCACTTGCTGGGAATTAAATTTTTAAGGGTTAAGCCAACGTAATATGTTTTAGCGTTAAACCAAGCTCCAAAAGAAGCATCTGGAGTTACAATGGACCCTTCGCTCATTGCAGCAGGGTCAGGCTCACTTCCTTGTAGTCCTGATGGGTCGTACCCCAGCTGCATGATCCCGCCGTATAACCCCAGCGAAAGCCGATTGTATTCATCAAAGTTAAAGTGTGCGGCGTAGGCTGCGCTTAAACGATTTACATTGAATTGTCCAATTTGATCCGTTTCAAATTTAAACCCAGTGCCATGCCTAGCGCTTAAATATTTCCTTCTTTGGGCGGCTAAAGGAATGCTGACAGAAAGAAAACCACTGTTTGGTGCTCCTTCAAACCTTATCCATTGCATGCGGTATAAAGAATGAATGTCTACACATCTTTTTATTCCAGCGTGTGCAGGGTTTTCTGCAAATTGGTTCATAGACCATTGACTATATTGGGGCAACTGCTGACTTAATAAAGTCAGTGAAAACATTGAAAAATAAAGTAGAACAATTGATTTCACGTTATCGAATTACGGTTATAGACCCTTTGTATTGTTTGTTTTTCGAATCGTTTAATTCAAGGACATAAAAGAAGACCCCTTCAGTTACAACCCCAGATTTTACGGTTCCGTCCCAAGCTTTAGTTGTACTATACGATCTGGATTGAAAAACTTCTTGGCCCCACCGGTCGTAAATGTGAATGGAGTTGTTCGGGTATTCTTCAATCCCCTCAATCAACCAACGTTCATTTACACCATCGCCATTAGGAGAAAACATAGTTGGAATGAACAATTCTTTAGAAATTGTAACGGTTATATGGTCACTCAATGTGCATCCGTTTTCTGTGGCTGTTAATGTAATTGTTGTTGTTTCTTCAGGAAACACAAGTGCGTTTAAAACGAGGGGGTTGCTAAATAAAAATGAGGGCTCCCAGTGGTGCGTTGGCGCACTTGTTATGCCATTAAGGGTTACCGCTGCGCCAGGAGTAGACGATTGATCAGCACCAGCATCAACCATAAATGAATAGACGTCAATGGAAGGGCTGTCAGTTGTGACAAGCACACTGCAATCGGTAAAACAATTGGTGCTAACTGTTAAAATGTCCCCATCAATTAATTCCGAAGTTGAAAAAACATTAATGTCGGTTACCGCAACCAGCTCACTGTTAATAAACCAATTATATGTGGAAGCGTTAGGGCAGTCGGTTAACAATGCCTCAAAGGAAACAATGTCATTTAAACAAATAGCGATAGAACTTGGGGTAACGCCTATTGTTGGTGTTGGCCGGTCAACGCCAGCTCCCGTCAAATATAAATCAAAAGAACACTCAGCAGCGGTGGTTATTCCCGGGCCGGTTTGATCACCATTAACAACAATGTAATAGCTTGTGTTTGGCGCTAAGCCTAGCGCATTTAAACTGAAAGGGGAGGCCCCATTAGAAACACAGTTACTTACTTGAATGTAAGAAGCGGAGTTGCACGGAACAGATGCCTCCAGAATCAATGCTTGAATTTCAGTGTCTTGATTTGGATTTAAAACAAAATTTAAATTGTTAAAATTTACCGTCACATCACCTCCAGTCGCGTTGGTTTTGAATGTAAACCAAACGGTATTTTGAGCTGTAAAACAGAAGTTAAAATCATCTTCACACCCAGGACAAAATGTACTATTTGCACCAATATTATTAAGCGAAACGACTGTGTTTGGGCATATTTCAAGAGCTGTAGAACAGTCGTTATATAGTGCTTGCGCCCGACCAAAACCCACAGAGGCCAAAACAAAAAATAAAAAAATGACACCTGTTTTTACCATAGCGAAAACCCCTTGTTTTTTCTAGTATTTTAATCAAAAATAAGATAATTTTACAGACCAATTGGCTGTATTATAGCTTTGTTCGATCGATTTAAATTCGTTTTGGCACACTTTTTAGAACTTTAATCATCAGCTAATTGTTAAAATTGATTTTTATGAAAAAAATAATTACACTCGGAATCTTCATTTCCTTTACGTTAATCAGCTTTTCCCAAAGGTTAGATTATGACAATGATTCAAAATGGTTTTTTGGTTTAAACGTAGGGGCTGCATGGAATACAACAGACGTTAAAAATCAAACAAATACAGGCTGGGGCGCAATCTTTGGTCGGTCATTCAACTATAATTACGGACGAACAGTTAGTTTTGATTTAAGGCTGAGGTACTTGAGTGGAAATTGGTATGGACAGGATTATGACACGACGCCCTTGTTGGGGTATAATCCCGAATATAACCCTGCTGGAAACGTTAGTCAGCAATACGACTCTTTAGGGTACACCATCAATAACTTTCAGACAGAAGCTCAAGAGCTGGGACTAGAACTTGCCATTCATTTAAATGCTTTGCGTGAAACTACAGGATGGGATCCATACATCTTTGGTGGGGCTAACATTGTTGTAAACCAGGCGTATGGAGATTTGGTTTATGCTGATTCACTAGGTCAATATACCTACAATTACAGTGCGTCGGGCATGTCAAAACCAGAGTGGAATCTTTTGTCTGATGGTATCTATGACATGGCTTTGGACGGAAGCGAACAAGATAAATTTAACGTAGATTTTATGCCTAGTCTAGGGTTTGGCTTGGGGTATCAGGCATCTCCATGGCTTTCTCTAGGTGTTGAACATAAAACAACATTTGCAATGAAAGATGTTTTTGATGGGTATGTTGACCCTGAAAAACGTTGGGGTCTTTTTGAAAACGATGTTTATCATTATACCTCAGCATATTTAAGGTTTAATTTGAGAAAGCGAAATACACACCAGGGAATAGAAAAGATTCCTATTGTTGAGGAACCACAAATTATTGAAGAACCAGCCCCTTGTTTACCTCCAGTTATTTCTATTGTTGCCCCAGCGGGATCATTTTCTGTTGTTCAAACAAAAAAATTAGTACTAAAAGCAATTATTTCAAACATTCAGAATGCTTCAGCAGTTACGGTTAAATTAAACGGAGAGCTTCAGTATGAAGGAGCGTATAACAATACAACCAACGTGTTTACGAAGTTACTAGAGCTGTCTCCTCGTTCAAATACAATTGAGATTTCTGCGTTAACCGAATGTGGCTCAAGAACAAAGGTTATAAGGGTTTCTTATCAGCCCTGTTCTTCTCCGGAAATTACACTGATTACCCCGAGGCAAAAAAACAGCGTGGCTTCTAAAAATACCGCGTCAATACAAGCAAAAATTACAGGTGTTTCATCTGTTGAGGAGCTGAAAATTACGGTTAATGGCGTGTTAATTTCAGGAGGATCTTATATTGCTCAAACAGGAGTTTACAGTAATTTAATTTCATTAAAGCCAGGAAAAAACAGTGTTATTTACACGGTAACGAATAATTGCGGAGTGGTTTCTGACCAATGTACAATTACAAATCAAACAAGCACACCGCCTAAAATGATTACAATTTGCCATAAGTCCGGAAGGAAATCAACAACAATGGAAATTCCGTTCTCTGAATGGGGTGCACACCAGGCGCATGGCGACCAAATGGGAGCATGTAAAATCGTAAAACCGTCCAGAAATACAAGTCGAGATAAAAACTAAGAGGGGAAGAAGAGAATGTTTCACGAGACAAAAAACGGGCTTGAAATTTCAAGCCCGTTTTTTTATGCCGTATTAGCAATGAAGTTATATCCGTTTTATTTTTAAAAATCAATTCATCTAACTATATTCGCAGACTTATTTAGAAATAATAGAAGATGGCAATAATTGGAAAAATTAGAGATAAATCGTGGTTAATATTAATCATTGTAGGTGGTGCGTTAGTAGCATTTATCTTAGGAGATTATCAAAAAGGTTCTACAGGGGTAGAGTCTAAGTATGGTTTTGGAACGGTTTACGGAGAAAAAGTTAACATAGACGATTTCAATACAGCAATCAATACAGCTGATGAGAATGCTAGAAGAGCTGCACGACAACAACAACAAGCTCCTGCACCTGTAGACAAGGCGAAGGTATGGGCTTCTTTCATAGACAATGTAGTGTTAGAAAGAGAATACGAAGCGTTAGGAGTAACGGTTTCAGATGATGAGTTTGATGCTTATTTGTATGGCCAAGAAGGGTTTGATGTTATTCCTGAATTAGTTCAAGGGTTTACAGACTCTATTACGGGAATGTTTAATGAGAAGTTACTTCAGGCTCGTGTTGAAGAAATGGAATCGTCTGATGATCCAGGAATTCAACAACAGTGGTTAGATTCAAAAGACTATTATGTAAATAGAAGAAAGCAAGAAAAGTATTTTGCAATATTGAACCAAGGGGTTTATGTTACAGACCTTGAGGCAAAAAATGAATACGTTGCTCAAAAAGAAATTAAAAGTGTTTCATATGTACTTGAGCGTTTTAATACGATAGATGATTCAGACGTCGATGCTTCTGAAGCTAACGTGAAGGCATACTTTGAGGCAAATAAAGCGGAAAAGAAATACGAAAACAGAGAGTCTTTAAGAGAGGTTAAGTTTTTTGATGTAACAATTGAACCATCAAAAGCAGACGTTAAGCGTTTTGAAGATGACCTTGTGGCAATGCAAGATGGATTGAAAGCGGCAACGAATGATTCTTTATATGTAATGAAGAATTCTGAGCTTAAGTTTTTCTCAAGTATAGCGACTTTCAAATCAGAGAAAGATGAGAAAGCAAAAAACGGGATGACATATCCTGATGCTATGGATTCTGTTATTCGAGCGTCTTCAATAGGTGATGTTGTTGGACCATTTGAAGACAAAGGTTCAATGAAAATTGCTAAGGTTATCGGTTTTAATGGGAAGTTGTTAACGGCACGTCACATTTTAATTGCTGCACAACGAACAGACTCTGCTGCTGTAGCAAAAGCGAAACGAAAGGTGGATTCTATCATGCCTTTATTGAATCAATCTAATTTTGGAGCATTTGTCCTTAAGCACTCTGAAGATCCAGGTTCAAAAGATAAGGGCGGGAAGTATGAAGATTTTATGGACTACGAAATGGTTCCTGAATTTAGTCAGTTTGCTTCAAATGAGCCTATCGGAAAAATCGGATATGTTCAGACTGATTATGGATTCCACATTATGGAGGCACTAGGACGTAAGTCTGCAAAGGAGCCTGTGTTGGCAATCGTTCAAAAAACGTTAAAACCAAGCTTAGAAACAATTGATCAAAAAGAAAATGAACTTTATGAGTTGCACCGAACACTGTTTGATGAGCTTGGTGCTAAGGATGATGAAGCATCAAAAATAGCGTTGTTTGATACGCTTGTTTCTAAAGCAGGGTATATTTCTAGACCACTTACCATTAAAGAAAACAGCCCTAAGGTTTACGGGTTTAAATCTAAGTTTGCTGAAGACAAAATCCTTAAGCTGGCATTTGATGCTGACGCTCAAATAGGAGATTTAGTTAGCGCACCAATAAAAGATCAAGAAAGGTATGTAATAGGTGTTCTCTCTTCAATTAAAAACAAAGGAGAAGCGAATTACAACGACGTTCAATTGGTTATTGAGAAAGACTACATTCAAGCAGAGAAAGCGAAAATTATTTCAGCAAGAATGTCAGACGTGACGTCGTTAAAAGCATTATCTAAATCTTTGAAAGGAGCGCGAGTTCAAAAAGCAGAGGTTACTTTTGGAAATGTTCAACTTACAGGTGCTGGTTTTGAACCTGAAATTGTAGGTTCTATGTTTTCAGGGCTAAAAGATGGTCAAATTACAATTCCTTTGGTTGGAAAAAGTGGTGTTTATGTAGCTCAAATTGAAAAAACAGTGAAAGCTCCAGAAGCAGCAAACTACTTAGTTGAAAAAGATAAATTGTTGAGAGATGGGCGCAACAGCATCCAGAATTTCGCAACAAAATCATTGGTTAAACAAGCTGATGTTATAGACAATAGAAGATTCTTCGAAAACAATATAAGAAGATAGTCTTTCAAGAAAGATTTAAAAAGGCTTCCGCAAGGAGGCCTTTTTTTATGCCATAGAATATCGATTTCCAGGATGCGACTTTATAACGCCCTCCATTTCTAACTCAAATAATTCTGAATTTAATTTTGAAATTGGAAGCGTTGTTTCAATGGAAATCTTGTCTATCTGTGCAAGTTGATTTTTTACAAGGGTGTCAACAATCGTTTTTTGAATTTCACTAAGCGACTTCAAGGTAGAAGTATAGTCAACTGTACGTTCGGCGGATTGCCAATTCATTAGGGTAAGAAAATCAAGGGGGCTTTGTATGAGGTGTGCTTTTTGGTCGTGGATCAATTTGTTGCACCCCTTTGAAACTTCTTGATGTATGGAACCCGGAAAAGCAAAAACATCTCTATTATAATCGTTGGCAAGGTTGGCTGTAATTAGAGAGCCTCCCTTTAGCTTACTTTCGACTACAATGGTAGCTTCTGCTAATCCCGCAACTATTCGGTTTCGTTTCGGAAAATTTTCTGGTCTAGGAGTTGTTCCAGGAATGAACTCACTGATGAGCCCACCTAAATGTTTCATTTGTTCAGCTAAAGCTATATTTTGAGCGGGGTAAAGACGATCTATACCGTGCCCCAACACGCCAACAGTAGGAACGCCATACGCGATGCAATATTTGTGCACGAGGGTGTCAATTCCGAGGGCTAGCCCACTAATTACAGTAATATTTTGTCCTTTAAACGATTGAATCAGTGATTTTACAATTTGTTCCCCGTACGGCGTGCTGTTTCGTGTCCCGACAATGGAAACAATCTTTTCGGCGTTTAATTTGACGGCACCAGTTGCGTAAATCAGAAGGGGAGAGTCAACACAGTTTTTGAGCCGTTGTGGATAGTTTTTGTCTGTGTAAAAGGCGCATTTAATGTTGTTTTTAACACAATAATTATATGTTTTTTCAGCTTTTTCAAGAGCCTCTTTTCGCTTTAAACTTTGAATCTGCTTAATGGTTAATCCTGTTTTTGTGACGAGTTGTTTCTCTGAAAGCAGAAATAATTCATCGACAGAATTTAACTTAAGCATCAGTTTTTTGGCTTTAATTGGGCCAATTCGATTAAGCATGGTTAGCCCTATTTGGTAATGTAGGTGGCTGTAGTTCAAAATAATTGGTATTTTAGTCACTTTAATTTAAGAAAAAAAAGGATGAAAACTATACTGCTAGCACTTACATTTATTCCACTTTGTTTATTTTCTCAAGTAACAGGGACAATTGTTAATGTTAATGGCAATACAAAAGAAACAGTCATAGGGGCTAAAATTATTGCTTCAACAGGAGAAAAAGTACGCAGTGACCTGGACGGAAGGTTTACATTGAACCCGAGTAGCTACCCTACCACCTTAATTATTTCAGCACAAACGTTTTTAACAGACACAATCCTAATTGAAAAATCAGGGACTTATACTTTCCGAATGAAAGAGCCTGTTCAAGTTATTAAAACAGTTGTTGTTTCTGCTGGTAGAAGAGATCAAGATATTGAAGATATATCGATTTCAATGGAGATTCTCAAACCAACACTTTTAGACAATAAAGGAGTGGTTGATTTAGAGCAAGCTGTAGATCAAAGTCCAGGCGTTTTTGCAATGGATGGTCAAGTAAGTATTCGAGGAGGCTCGGGTTTTGCTTATGGTGCAGGTAGTCGGGTTTTGTTATTGTGGAATGGGGTTCCAATTATTAGTGGTGATGCTGGCGATGTTAAGTGGACGACCGTTCCAATTGAAAACGCATCACGAATAGAGGTTATTAAAGGAGCGTCATCTGTTTTGTATGGTTCAGGTGCTTTAAATGGAATCATTTCGTTGATCGAAAGAGAGCCAAGTACAAAAGGGGAGCTTCGTGCCAAAATTCAAACAGGAATCTATGACAATCCTAAAAGATCATCGTTGAGGTGGTGGAGAGACAAGCCTGTCAACCCAATGTTTCATCAAGCCGAAGTTTTTTATGGAAAAATGCACAAGAAGTTCGGATATACGATTTCTATGAATGGATTTAACACAGAGGGATATAAAGAAGGCGAAACAGCGAGTAGAGGTCGTGTTTCTGGCTCTCTATTTTTTCGTCCTGAGAAAATAAAGCGAATGAAACTAGGGGTTGGATATAATGTTCAATATGAAAAAGCAGGAAATTTCCTGATTTGGGAGAGCGATACCTTTGCATACTCTCCACAGGGCGGGACAGATACAAATAACCCTGAATCAACATTAACATACAATACAGGAGTTACAGTAAGCATAGATCCATACTTAAAGGTTTATGACAAGCACAATAACTTACACACCGTAAAAACGAGGTATTATTACCTCGATCGAACAAACTTAACAAACACGTCGCAGTCTAGTTCTTCTGCTGTACTGTTTGGAGATTATCAATTTCAGCGAAAATGGTCAAAAGGAACGGTGTTAACTTCTGGTTTGACATGGTTAAGAAGTGATGTAAAATCAAATTTGTTTAACAACCATTATTCAAATAATTATGCGGCGTATGCTCAGCTAGAAAAAAGGTACAAGAAATTTGATATTACAGGAGGGGTTCGTTTTGAATACTTTGAACAAGATGGCATACGTGGAGATTCTGATTTTACCATTGGTAAAGACACGAATAACATGATGACGCTTCCCGTTTACCCGATTATTAGAATGGGAGCACATTATGAATTGTTTAAATACACACACCTAAGGGCTTCATTTGGTCAAGGGATTAGATACCCTTCGGTTGCTGAGCGTTATACCCAAACATCTGTTGGGGCGCTTAATATTTTCCCAAATGACAACCTAAAACCAGAAACAGGATGGGCTGCTGAAATAGGAGTTAAGCAAGTTGTTCGATTGGGTAAAAAATGGAAAGGAATAATTGATGTTGCCGGTTTTATAAATCAGTACGACAATATGATGGAGTTTACATTTGGGTCATACATTCCACCAGGAACAGTAATTTCAATTGACCCAGCGTCTCCAACATATTTTGGAAATTACGTTGGGTTTCAGGCACAAAATGCAGAAAAAGCACGCATAACAGGGGCCGAATTCTCATTTAACAGTCAAGGAACAATAGGTGATGTTGAATTGACATCGTTGATTGGGTACACATACATGAACCCTGTCAGTTTAAATAGCGATTCTGCATACATTTCAACGTTTTCTGATTCAGGAACAACAATGCTTAAGTATCGATTTAAGCACTTAGCAAAAGCAGACGTTGAAGCGACATGGAAAGGATTTAGCATAGGGTTTTCGGCACGTTATAACAGCTATATGTCTAACGTAGACAAGACCTTCATTGATGGCATTGATGTTTTAGGACTTGAAACAATTCAAATTTTACCAGGACTAAAAGAATATAGAGAGCTAAACAACAAAGGAAGCTTAGTTTTTGATGCAAGAGTTGGGTATGAGTTCACAGAGAATTATCGCCTTGGATTTATGGTAAACAACCTGTTAAACGCGGAGTATTCTGGACGCCCTGGAGACATTCAAGCACCAAGAACATTCTTGTTACAATTACAATTAAAGTTTTAATGAATATTGTCGGTATTATTCCTGCGCGCTACGCATCATCAAGATTTCCGGGAAAACCATTGGTAGACCTGAATGGAAAAACAATGATTCAACGTGTATATGAAGGCGCTAAAAAATCGCAAAAATTAAGCGAGGTAATCGTTGCTACAGACGATCAGCGTATTTTTGATGAGGTTCTTCGGTTTGGAGGAAAAGTACAAATGACATCCGAACAACACACTACGGGAACAGACCGTTGTGGTGAGGTTGCTCAAAGCATTGACGCGGATATCATTATTAACATTCAGGGCGATGAGCCTTTGGTTGATTACCGTCAATTAGACCAATTATGCAACGCGTTTCAAGACAACAGTGTAACTATTGCAACCCTTGGGATTAAATCTGTTTCGGAAGCAGATTATCAAAACCCAAACAGAATCAAAATTGTATTGGACCACCAGCAGAACGCACTTTATTTCTCTAGAAGCCCAATTCCAAATACGGCGAACGCTACACCTGAAGTCCAATCTCAACTTGACCTTTATCGTCATATTGGCTTGTATGCATATCGTAAAGCTACGCTGATGGAGTTAATTAAGCTAAAGAAAACGCTTCTAGAACAAGCAGAATCGTTAGAGCAGCTCAGGTGGCTGTACAATGGCTATAACATTCGTGTTGTTGAAACAACCATTGAGACACCAAACATTGACGTTCCAGAAGATCTTGAAAAGGTGTTGCGTGCGCTTTAGTTTAACTCATCGTTTTTCCTTAAGTTTGTACTAATGACAACTGTTGAAAATCTTATTGGTGATTTATTGCTGAGATATAATTGTGTTATCGTTCCTACTTTTGGAGGATTCGTAGCCAAGCAAGTTTCTGCAAAAATTGACTTTGTGTCCATGAAAATGGTTCCGCCAAGTAAGTCACTATTATTCAATAAACAGCTAATTAATAACGACGGACTTCTTATTAATGAATTGTCTTTGGCCAACAAGCTCTCTTTCGATTCAGCATCTACTGAGGTAAAGGACAAGGTTAAGGCTTGGCAAAGCCTATTAAGTAAAGGACAACGTATAGAGTTAGACCGCGTTGGTTATTTGTATGCAGATAAAGAAAACAACATCTGCTTTGAGCAAGATCGTTTCTTTAACTTACTATTAGCGTCTTATGGAATGGGAACTGTACAGTTCATTTCAGAAGAAAATCAAAATACTGCTGTTGTTGAGGAAAGGTCTCCATTGCGAAAAATTGCAACAATTTCGGACACCGAAGATATTCCAGTAATTGAACATCCAGCACTTGCGCATAACCGCAAATCAATTGCCTGGAAGTACATAGCAGCGGCTTGTTTCTTGCCAATAGCGTTTTATTCTATTTGGATTCCAATGAAAACAGATGTTTTGGAATCAGGAATGGTTTCATTTACTGATTTTAATCCTTTTCATAAAACGGTAAAAGCAGCGTATAAAAAACAAGCAATATCGTTAGAAAATGAGTCATTGATACAGCCAACCTCGTTGGAAAAACAAGTGTCTGATCTTCCTGTTGACGTTGATGTTTACACATACAAATATGACGATGAGCTTTACATTCCTGTTTCACTTGAAACGGAAGAGGTCGTAGAAATACTTCCGTCAGAAGATGAAACTGTTTTTGAGGTAGATGTAATGCATTTCATTGTGGGGTGTTTTAGCGAAGAATCGAATGCGATTAGTTTAGTTGCAAAGCTAAAGTCAAGCGGTATGGATGCTAAAATTATTGATGTCCACAATGGTTTGAACCGCGTTTCTGCAGGAGCAGGCGTTTCTATGGAGTCTATCTTTCAAATCCGTGAAGAAGCGAGTGCTTTAGGTTTCGCCGGGTGGACTTTAAAATAAATCAACATTCTTCTTGTCTTTCAACTTGGTTCGTTTTCAACTATTGCTATATTTGGCTAACGAAAAAACAAATTACAATGAGAGAAAATATAATCACCTTAGCGTTTGTAGGACTTGCATCCTTTAGTTTTGGACAATTTTCCTATTCTAAACCAGCGTCAAACGCGAAAGGGAGCGAATACAAGTTCAAAAAAATAGCACATTTAGATGCTACGCCAGTTCAAAGTCAAGGTTATACAGGAACGTGTTGGAGTTTTTCAGCGCTGTCTTTCTTTGAGTCTGAGTTAATGCGCCAAGGAACAGCAGATCCAGCGCTGTTGTCAGAAATGTATATTGTGCGGAAAGCGTACGAAGGAAAAGCGGAAAAGTACATTCGTATGGATGGAAAAATTAACTTTTCAGAAGGAGGAGCATTTCATGATATTCCATATGTAATTAGAAATTATGGAATAGTTCCTTTAGAAGCTTATGACGGATTAAACTATGGTTCAAATAGGCATAACCACAGTGAAATGTTTAGTGTGTTGGACGGAGCTGTTCAAGGCCTTTTAGAGCACATGAAAAAGCGAAACGTAAAGTCGCTAACATCTGCATGGAAAGTCGCATTATACGGAATACTAGATGCGTATTTAGGCGAAGACGTTAAGGAGTTTGAGTTGGACGGAGAAACATACACACCTAAATCATATGCCCACGCTATTGGTTTGGATATGGACGACTACGTGTCGTTGACTTCTTTTACGAATCATGAAATGAATAAAGAGTGTATGCTTGCCATTCCCGACAACTGGGCTTGGGGGAAAGGCTACAACGTTGAAATTAATGCCTTAATGGACGCATGTGAAAATGCGCTTAAGAATGGATACTCGTTGGCCTGGGGCGCCGATGTGTCTGAAAAAGGATTTAGCTTTTCAAATGGGCTTGCAATCAACCCTCAAGATGAAGAAACAATATCTGTTTCAGGGAATGATAACAAAAACTTTTCTGATGGTGGTGCCGAAAAAAAATCAAATGCGTTTAAGACACCTGTTGCTGAGGTCAAAGTAACAGCTGAAATTAGACAAGAAGGATACGAGAACAAATCAACAACGGATGATCACGGAATGCATATTGTTGGTCTGTACAAAGACCAAAACAATACACGGTACTTCTTAGTAAAAAACTCTTGGGGAACAGGGAATTATCCTCAAGGGTATCTTTATGTTTCTGAAAGCTACTTCAAGTGGAAAACAATCAATGTATACCTACACAAGGACGGTTTGTCCAAAACAATGAAAAAGCAATTAGATATTAAATAAAAAGGCTCATCAACATTACTATAAGTAATTACTCGCTAATACAATTTCTAAAAACTCTAACAGACTTTGGTAAAAGATGGCATTGTATTTGACAATAGTCAAAGAATAAATTTAAAAAAATTGAATAATGAATAAAACAACAACTTTTCTTATCACGCTAGTATTTAATTTGTTACTAATTCAAAGTATAGAAGCTCAAAACATATCGTGGTCAACATCAGATGGGTTTACAAGCACCATTGTCACCATACAGACAACTAATAATCAACAAACTAGGTACGATAACGCCCTTAATTATCTTTCTAGTACTCACGCAACTACAAAACAACTTCAAGACGTCTGTTTTTATCTAAACAACGATCAAGAGAAATATAACCTTTGTCTTGCAGCATATCCAAACATCCTTGATAAGGATAACTTTATTAATATTTACAATTCTTTTTCCTCCGTTTCTAAAGCAATTGAACTATATCGTGATACTCAAGGGAAAGACGAATTATTGTCAGTTCAATACAATAACCAACTAAAGATTGAGCAAGATGTTAACACAACGTTTGATTTACTTATGCATCAAGGAGACATTCTGTTATCAGCAAATAAATTTGATGAAGCGATTACATTATATCTCAAAGCAAAGAACCTAAAACCTCAAAGCTCAGTTCCAAGCGCAAAGATAGAAGAAGCTCGTAAATGGCAACAAGAACTTGCAAATTTAAACAGTCAACAGAGCCAGATTAGCGTAAAATTTGATGCGCAAATTCAACAAGGAGATCATCTATTGACATATAATCTTTTTGATGAAGCAATATCATCTTATGAACGTGCAATGACTCTAAAGCCTGGAGACAAAACCGCGTATACTAGAATAAAAGAGGCTAACAGAAGAAAACAAGAATTTATGGATTCAGAACCAGATGTAGAAACTATTATTCACACAACTGAAATAATAGAAGAAGCGTGTTTTACAGAAGACAGTAAATTTTCACATATTATCACAACTATAGAGGCTCAATCATTTTCAGATGATAAAAAAGAAATGGCTAAAAAACAGGTTTCAAAAAACTGCTTATCTATCGATCAATTTAGGGCAATTGTGCCTTTATTTAGTATGGATGATGATAAATTAGAATTTTTAAAGTTCATTTATGATTATGCTGAACATCCTGAGAAAATCTATCTGCTTAGAGACCTTTTAACATTCTCTAGTTCGAAAAAAGAATTTGATGATTTTCTAATTGAGAAAGAATAATATACTGAATAGAATAGAAATGTTAAAATACCTGAGTCTACTTATTACAATACTACTTTTTAGCTGTTCTGGCTCTAAGAAAATGTTAAAAAAAGGGCATGTGCTAGAGCATAATAAACAATATGTTGAGGCATCAAATTTTTATTTTGAAGCGCTTAATCGAAAAAATTCTAATGTTGATGCATCGATTGCTCTAAACAGAGTCGGGGATAAAGTATTAAATCAATATCTAAATGATTTTTACAAGAAAGAATCAATAGGAGATGTTAAAAGTGCTGTATACGCGTATTTAAAAGCATTCAATTATCAAAAAAAGTTAAATCAATATAAAATTTATAAGGATATTCCTAATCACTATCTAGAGAAATATGAAAATGTGAAAAGAATATATCTTAAAAATCTTTACGAAGAAGGCGAAAACTTAATGAGTGAGTTAAGCTATAAAAATGCTGAAATCTGTTTTATAGAGATTTTGAAATTTAACGCAGAATATGAAGATGCAAAACAGTTAAGGGATATCGCTTATGTTGAGCCTCTTTTCATTAAGGCTAAGATAAAGTTAGAAGGGAAAAATTACAGAGATGCATATAATAATTTTGTGTTGGTGCTTGAAAGAATACCGAATTACAAAGATGCCTTAGAGTCAAAAGCTCAAGCGTTGGAACTTGGCAGACATAATTTTTTAATTTTTACTTTTGAAAACATAACTCACAAAAAACATATTGAGACTAAAATATCAAATTATATTTCTAATGAGTTATCGAATTTAAATGATCCATTTTTGCGCTTAGTTGATCGGGCTAATTTTGAAAAAATAATGAGCGAACAAGAGTTAGCTCTTTCTGGATTTGTTGATGAAAGTAAAGCTGCAGAAATAGGAAAGCTTCTTGGCGCTCAAAAAGCTATATCAGGGAAAGTGATTTCCTACTCCCATAAAGTTAATCAGTCACAACCTCAAAAAAAACAAGCTGCTGAATCATACACCGTAAGGAAAAAAAGGGTAGATGGAGAAGGCTATACGTCAGAAACTAAATATAAAAAGGTAAATTATACTAGCTACAATAAAAGTGTTGATGTTCATGTTGAATTTCATTATAAACTAATTTCATTAGAAACCTCAGAAGTTTTATTAAGTGACATTATTGATATATCGTCAAATGATGTCGTTTCTTACTCTGTTTATAACGGGGACTCTAAAAAGCTGCACGCAATATCTAATAGCGGGATAGAAAAAGGGTACTCTTCAACTACTGGAAAATTGAGATCACAATTTTCTAAAAGGAAAACATTAAAGTCTGAAAAAGAATTAAGCAATGACTTATTTAAAAGTATTTCAGGTAAAGTTTCTAAAAAAATAACTCAATATATAGAATGATCTTGTTATGAGGGACTTGTTTCTGTTTTGCATACTAAGCATCTTATTTTCTTGTAAACCTAGCAAGGAGATAGTATTTGATAATTCAGAATTATCAAATGAACAAAACGTGCCAGATTGGGTAAAAACCCATCCTATTTCTTCAAGCTATTACATAGGCATAGGGATGGTCAATAAAGACAGTGAAAATTTAGAATATAGAGAGCAAGCCAAAAAAAATGCACTAAATGATTTGGCATCTGAAATTAGTGTAACCATAAAGAGTAATTCTTTTTTATATACAATGGAGTCTAACGGTAGCTTTAATGAAGATTTTAACTCTACCATAAAAACAGAGATTAACAAAAACCTTGAAGGGTATGAATTAGTAGATAGCTGGGAAGACGAATCGATATATAAAGTATACTATCGTATTTCTAGAAGTGAATATCATCAAAAGCAAAAAGAAAAAAAAGAAAAAGCATTAAGACTTTGTTACGATTTATATCTAAAAGCTGTTGCTGCTGAGGAAAAATCGGATGTCTCATTAGCAATGAATTTAAATGCAAGGGCTTTGCTTTCGATTAAAAAATATTGGAATGAGATAAACGAATACAATGTGGGGAATAAATTAATATTTCTGGAAAATGAGATTTCTGCAAATATTCAACGGATTTTAAGTCAAATAAAATTAGAAAATATTGATAAGCAATTTAAACTTTCTTTTACCAATAAGTATTCCAATACGCTTATAATAGAATGTTTATTTAATAAAGAAAAGATTTCTTCCCTCCCACTAAACCTCTCTTATTATAAGAGAGCAAAATACACCGAATCTAGCAAAAGATATACTGAATCTAAAACTTCTGAAGCAAACGGAGAGGTATCTTTTTTCGTGTCAGACCTGTTTGTATCAAAAGAGCAAGAGCTCACGATAGATGTAGACATAATAAAAATACTAAATATCGATGGTGAAAATTTAAATCTGATGAAAGGAATACTCAGGAGGTTTCCTGAAATAAAATTATCGATACCTATTAAACTAATCTTACCAAAAATTTTCATTAATGTGGAAGAAAAAAGTCTAGGTGAAAAGTCTTCAAATAAGATTCTTACAAACACTTTTAAAGAAAATTTCATTAAAAATAATTATGATATAGTTGATTTAAAGCCATCAGATGGTTTAACATTAACAATAGCTACGGATACGGAATCAGAACTTCCATTCGGGTCATCGTTTATTCCTGCATATTTAAACGGTGTAATATCACTCAAAAATAACAAGTCAGGGAGAACCTTGTATAGCAAAGCCTTATCGAATATAAAAGGAATCCACTCTACTAAAGATAAAGCCAGCTTAAAAGCTTACCAAGAAGCGAGAGAATTAATTAATGAAAGTATATTTAAAGAGGTCCTAATGACAATTACTAATTAAAACAACTTATCTTAGCGAAGAATTTTAATGCTAAATTAGTATTTGGTATGATTTGTGAATTAATATAAATAAAAGAACATGAAAAAAGTTAAACAATCTGCCCTTTTTATGGGGATAACATTAATGTCAATAGTTAGCATCCAAGGATGTAAATCAAGTGAAGAAGCAGTCACACAAGAACTAAAGAATAAAGGAGAAATTGAAATTATAGAACATTGTTCAGGAGACGATTATTTTTCTAATAAACAATATTTTAGAGCTAATGCAACAGGAGAAAGTCTTGATAGAGAAACTGCAAAGAAAAAAGCTAGATCGAATGCAATGGCACAATTGGCTAAGTCTATAAAAGCAACTATGAAAATAGTTGGAGATAATTATGTTAACTCTACAGAGTTTAATAATAAAGAAGAAGTGACAGAAACTTTCAATGAGTTATCGAGAACCGTGGTTGACCAAGAAATTTCAGGAGCTGTTAAGATTTGTGATAAACTAACACAAAAAAGTGATGATAAAAGATATGTATCGTATATAGCACTTGAATTATCAGGGCAAAAAATTGCTTCAAAGTATGCTGAATCGCTTTCTAAAGATGAAAAAATTAAAGCAGACTATAATTATGAAAAGTTTAAAGAAACTTTTGAAAAAGAAATGGAAAAGTTAGGAAATAGATAATTCTTAATAACTACTAAAAGCATATGTATTTTTTAGTAAAAAGCTCTTAGAGAATAGATTGAAGGTGTTTTATGAATTATTTTTTATGTTTTTGAAAGCTACTTAAAGTAGAAATTGTGAACGTATGCCTGCTAAATATGTTTTGCCTAAAACAAGGAAAAAGTAATTAACTTTCAATTAAAAAAAAGAATAAAAAAAGGGGGGGTCAACAGTGTTGACTCCCCCTTTTTATGTCTCATCGAATAGCCAAAATATAACCCTAATCGTTTAGATTAATTTAGCAGCAACCTCACGTGATAGTTTATCAATTTTGATATAATCTTCAACTGTTGGTTTTTGAATCACCTCAACTAACTTTAGTGTTTTGGCATTTATTCTAGGAATATCTAAGAAAGTAATTTTTTGATTTAAAAAAGCATCCACGGCTATCTCGTTCGCAGCATTTAGCGTACACGCTGCAGTACCTCCTATTTCTAATACATCAAATGCCAATTGAAGGTTTGTGAAGGTTTTTTGATCAGGTTTTTCAAAAGTTAATTGGGGATAGTCAAGAAAATTAAACCTCGGAAAATTGGATGAAATACGGTCAGGGTATGTTAGCGCATATTGTATTGGTAATTTCATGTCAGGAAGACCCATTTGAGCTTTCATGCTACCATCTTCAAACTGCACAATTGAGTGAATAATCGACTGAGGATGAACAATTACATCAATCTGTTCAGGTGCCAAGTTGAATAGCCATTTTGCTTCAATTACCTCGAGACCTTTATTCATTAATGTCGCTGAATCGACTGTTATTTTTGCTCCCATTTCCCAATTTGGATGTTTTAAAGCTTGTGCTTTTGTTACCTCCATTAATTGCTCTTTAGTATACCCCCTAAATGGGCCTCCAGAAGCCGTAAGGTATATTTTTTCAATTTTATTGTGAAACTCTCCTGCCAAACATTGAAAAATTGCAGAGTGTTCAGAATCTACAGGGTAAATGTTTACACCATTTTCTCGTGCTTCTTTTGTCAAAATTTCTCCGGCAACAACAAGTGTTTCTTTATTGGCTAACGCTATGTTTTTTTTTGCGCGAACGGCCGCTAATGTTGGCCTTAAACCTGCGTAGCCTACCATTGCTGTCAGTACGGTGTCAATTTCACTTGACTCAACCACTTGCGACAAGGAATCTTCACCGGCGTACACGTGAATGTCATGTTCCCAAAGTGCAGTTTTCACCTTTTCAAAATGCGCATCGTTAACGATTACAGCAGTATTGGGTTTGTATTTTATGGCTTGTTCTATAAGTAAATCAGCGCTATTATTTGCCGTTAGTACCTGTAAATCAAAATGGTCAGGATGTGCCTCAATGACATCTAATGCCTGAGTTCCAATAGACCCCGTTGAGCCTAAAATAGCTATACCTTTTTTCTGTTTCATGAAACAAAAGTAAGATTTCACAGAGGATGTTGTGGTAAAAACGGCAATATTTCAACAAACTAATCCAGTGAGTAATATTATGTTTTCAAAACGATTGAAGTATTCTTAATTTTATAGCATGAAATATCGCATGCTTACCGAAGAAGAGTTGGAGGTTTTAGCCGAAGATTTGAAACATTTTTTAATTGTTAATGGCGTTCATGATGAAGAGTGGCGCGCAATGAATGTCTCTGATGTTCCAAAAGCAACACGTCTTGTAGAATTATTTTCGGACACGGTACTTAAAAAAGTGTACGAGAAAATTCAATATATAGAGCACCGAAGTGAATCCTCTTGCTTGGTTTTCAAGTTGGAAAAAGATAAAATAGAATTGATTTCTTTAAATCGAAAACCAGCGTCTAAGGTAGAACTTTCAACACCGGCGTCTATTCATGCAGCACTCGTAAATACACCAGAACAGTTAACGCTGTTTAAATCAGAAAAGCAGTACACCAAAACCAGAGAGCTTGAAATTCATGAAATGGTTGAACAGGGTTGTTCCAATTCTACGAAAGAATTTTGGGAGTTACTCTGTAAAACAATATAGAGAAGTTTTTTCGTAAAGTCCTGACAAGGCCCTCTGTTGGAGGGTTAAGTTTTTTTCGTGCTAAAACAATGGAGTCTCACATTCATGTTCCCAATGTAAAGCGCTATATTTAGCTAGCCGGAACTTCTAAAACACTTCTAAGTATAATCGTTCAGGAACGACAGGCTTATCATTTAAAGGATTAAACGAATAAGAGAATTATGAAAATTGGATTTAGACTAATAATACTTTCCGCGCTTGCTGCTTTTACAGCGAACGCACAACAAGGAGTTGTATGGGAACCTGAAATTTCAGTTGCAGACGGGGCTATTTATGGAAATATTCGTCCTCGATTAGCCTTGAGTGCCGGAGATAACCCTGTTGTTTTGTTTGGAAAATCTACGGGCGGACAAATATTTACCGCGCGTTTAAATGGGGCTTCTTTTGATACTCCAGTTGCACTCTTACCAGCAGGAGAAACATCATACCATGCCAGCTGGACTGGTCCAGATATTGCGGCACACGGAAATACCATTGTTGTAGTGTATAAGGCCGAACCTTATGCAACTTCCAATGTGTACACAGTGCGTTCTACAGATGGAGGAGTTACGTTTTCGGATACCATTCGAGCTGACAGTCATGATGCAGGTCAAACATGGATGCCCGCATTAACTATGGACGACAATGGGAACCCTGTTGTTACATATATGACGTTTGATGCCGCAGGTGCAGAAGAAGGGATTGCCGTGGTAAAATCACTTGACGGTGGCCTTAGTTACCAAGCTCAAGTTAACGCTACGACAGGTGCTCCGGGTGTTGCTTGCGACTGTTGTTCTCCAGAGGTGCTGTCGTCAGGAGCGTATCAAATGGTTTTGTATAGAAACAATGAATCGAACATTCGTGATGGGCATGCTGTACTTTCAGAAGACGGAGGTGATACATTTACATCAACGGCTAACATGGACAACCTGAATTGGGACCTTATGAGTTGTCCATCTACAGGTGTCCATGGAACAATTATTGGAGACTCTGCCTATGTGGTTTCGGGCTCGAAAGGGGGAGGTCCATATCGTGTTTACGTAAGCTCAGTTAGTTTATCAGGAGGGTTGAACGTAGAATCAGTATTGATGATGGACCCGTCTATGTCTGGTGCTGGTGACACACAAAATTACCCGCGAATTTCAGGAAAAAACGACACTATTGTAATGGTGTGGGAAGAACGAGAATCATTCAATTTGGATATAAAAATTGCGATAGCTACAGACGGGCTAGCAGAGAGTTTGGTTTCGTTTAAATCAAGGGTAAATGCAAATCCAATTGGAACACAAGCAAAACCAGATGTTGTTTACAGTAATGGGTTTGTTCACGTCGTCTATCAGGATTATCCTACAGGAAATGTGATTTACAGAAAAGGAATGATTACCGATATTGCCGACATAGAAGAGCATGAACTGTCACACGTGACTGTTTCACCAAACCCTGTAAAAGAATCATTCATGGTCTCAGGAATTGAGGGGGTCGATCTTAGGGCGGTTAATTTAACCAATGCACTTGGAGAGTCAATTCGATGTAAGTATCAAAGAATAGACGCTGGAATTGCTGTTAACCTAGAAGAATCAGAACCCGCAGGAGTTTATTTTTTAACGATAGAATCAGCAGAAAATAGAGCTGTAATTCGATTGGTAAAAGAATAAATAATGGATTACAAAAAGCGCATTTTTCTTGTCTTGACCCTTTTGTTCTACAAGGTTTCTTGTGCACAAATTACCGTTGCGTCTAGTTTTGAAGAAGATGACACTAAAAATATAAGTTTTTTTGAGAAGAATATCCTTTTAGCGTAGTAGTTCAAAAAAGAGAATATGGAGAAGTTTTACATAGATTCAGATATAAAGAAGGCAGAAACACTACCTGCACAATTTTACAAAAGCCAAGCGGTGTTTGACAAGCTGAAAGAAGCTGTTTTTGTGAAATCGTGGCAATGGATAGGTGATGAGGATTCCATTGTCCCTTTAACAGAGAATGTATACCCGTTTGTGCTACTCGAAAATTACCTAACCGAACCCCTATTAGTTGTTCGTGATAAGGAGAATCAAATAAAATGTTTAACCAATGTTTGTACACACCGTGGAAACCTAGTTATTCATAACCCTGGCAAGGCAAAAAACTTGATATGCATGTACCATGGGAGAAGGTTTGGTCTTGATGGAAAATTCAAGAATATGCCCGAGTTTAATACGGCTGAAAACTTTCCAAGAGCGTGCGATAGTTTACATGAATTTCCACTCAAAAAATTGGGAACACATTTGTTTGTTGGCTTAGATCCGGCTTTCGATTTTTCTGAGGTAATCGATGTCATGAATGAGCGCATTGGGTTTTTACCTTTGAATGAATTCAAGCTAAATGAAACGCTAAACAAAGACTACATTGTTAATTGCCATTGGGCCTTGTATTGCGACAACTACCTAGAAGGGTTTCATATCCCATTTGTACACGAAGACCTCAATGCGGTTTTAGATTACGGAAATTATACCACAGAAATATATGACCATGTTAATCTTCAAATTGGATACTCTCAGGGTGGAGAAGAGGTCTTTGATCTACCAAAAGGACATATTGATTATGGTAAAAATGTGGCCGCATATTACTACTGGGTGTTCCCAAATATGATGTTTAATTTTTACCCATGGGGACTGTCAATTAACATTATAAAACCCCTGAGTATTAACAAAACAAAGGTTTCTTTTATTACTTATGTCTACGACGAAACGAAGCTAAACGCGGGCGCCGGAGCACTTCTAGACAAAGTAGAGCGTGAAGATGAGTTTGTTGTTGAAGGGGTGCAAAAGGGATTACAATCTAGGTTTTATAAGGCCGGAAGGTTTTCTCCAACAATGGAAAAAGGAGTGCATCACTTCCATGGCTTATTAGCAAAATACATGAACAAAGAAAATTAACATTAACCGTAAATAGGAATGATGGATAATGTTTAATTAAATCATGTGATGAATTCGGATACATTCTTCTTCGTACATTTATACAAAGCTTACAGATGAAATTAACAGCGATATACATAGGAGTTCTCAGTTTGGTAATTGGACTCTCTTCTTGCGAAGGCAATACGGACAGAACACGACAAGTACGAAATAACACTTCTGGTTTAATACAAGTTAAGGTTAGTGGCATAGATGTTTTAGATTATAACACGCCGGTTTATGTCGGGCAAACGGGTGTTTTTTCTATACAGAGTCAACGTGGAGGGTCTAGTTTTGTGGTAGATCCTTCGATGGGAATCGCTGAAATGACAATCACAAATGAGTCCGGAGACACGTGTACAAAAGAGTTTACCATTCAAGAGAATTGGGACATTTATGTAAAAGAACGACGGCGTATTCCTTCAGACTGGCAACATGAATACACGTTTACGGTTAATGAGGATGACTTTTAGCTGTTTGGCAATAAAATAGAACATGAAAAAAACAGAAAACAAAACCGTTTTAATTACAGGGGGAGCATCAGGCATTGGTAAAATTATGGCCCGTTTACTGTTAGAGCGTAAGGCTAAAGTGGTAATTTGGGATATCAATCAAGAAAAAATGAATTGTTAGGATCTATTTTTAACAGTCATATTTCAACAGATCAATGGCCAGAACACCTTAGTAAGCTTACAGATTTTTGGGAAACGAATTTATTTGGAACCATAAAATTTAAAGGAAATCCATCTGCGAAACACATTCGTGTAGATTCAAACTTGAAGCACACAATAGAGCAAACTCATTTTGATCATTGGCTAGCACTTTGGGACGAAACTGTTAACGAATTGTACGAAGGAGAGCTCGCAGAAAAAGCAAAGTCATCCGCTCACCGAATGGCTATAGGTCAATATTTAACCATCTGGAAAAATAGACCGAGTAGTAAAGTATAAACAAAGAATCATGAAAGCATTAATTGGACTTAGTTGTATAATCGTATTTGTTGTTACGTCGTGTATAAAACCCAGTACATGTCCGTCCGAATCCGCTTCAAACACGAGCGAAATTGAGCATTATGATTGGACACCTGATTTAATTATAACCGACTCAATTGCCCTTGATTTAGATTCAAACGGAGTAGATGACCTATTGTTTTTTACGACCAGTGAGATTGCTGGAAGTACTTCTTCTGGAGGAGCATATTATAATGAATCTGCTAAGGTAAAGTCAATAAACCCCAAGGTGTCATTTTCTTTTGGAAATCAACTTTTAGAAAACATCACTTACGACAACTCGTACGATTGTTTAGAAGAAGGGGATATAATAAACAACGACCTTACTTGGTATGACTTTTCTAGCAGTGTTTCGATAAAAAAGAAATACTTTTCAGGAGTTTTCCTCCACTTAGGAATCTGGGATGTGAATCCAAGCTATGGATATATAGGCGTAAAGGTAGAGGGCCTTGTGGGAAATTGTTTTTATTGGATTAAGTTAAGTGCCAGTACAAGTAGCATTACACTCAAAGAAATGAAAAGAAACCCGAATGTAAATCAGCCTATATTGGTGGGAGGTTAACAGCAATTTTATCATGCCAATACCTAAAAATAAAGCGGAATTAATACACGAAATAGAAGCGTCGTATATTAAATTGAAGTTAGACCTAATTAATATTCCCGCCGACCAAGCAGTAGCAAAAGAACTTGCCGGGCACGCAAAAGGAACCGAAATGAGTGTTTCAAATGTGGTTTCATATTTAATAGGTTGGGGAGAGCTTGTACTGAAATGGAATCAGAAAAAAGAACGTTTAGCGCATGTTGATTTTCCAGAAACAGGATATAAATGGAACGAGTTAGGAAGGCTTGCTCAAAAATTTTATGTAGATTATGAACACCTTAACTATGAGGACCTATTAACGAGGTTGGATTCTGTTGTTGATCAAATTTTGAATTTAATTCAAAAGTCAAACAATGCAGACTTGTATGAACAGCCTTGGTATGGGAAATGGACGAAAGGAAAGATGATACAATTGAACACCTCGTCGCCCTATAAGAATGCTAGAACGAGAGTTCGAAAATGGAAAAGGCAACGTGCGGAATAAAAGAATATATGGAGGATAAAACAAAGGATACAGCTCAACCCAATGATGTAACGCCAAAAGTAACTGGGCTTGGGGGGATTTTCTTTTTTTCGGAAGACACCGAAAAAACAAAAGAGTGGTACTCAAAAAATTTAGGCCTTGAGACAAATGAATGGGGTTCAAGTTTTGAATTTCGAAATGCAAATCGACCAGAAGAGATTAATTATTGCCAATGGAGCCCCTTCAAACAGGGGAGCGAATATTTCTCGCCATCAAAGAAGGAGTTTATGGTCAACTATCGCGTTCAAAACATTGAGGGCCTTGTAGAAAAACTAAAATCAAACGGGGTAACTCTTTTAGATTCCATTGCATCTTATGACTACGGAAAGTTTGTACACATTATGGATGATGAGGGAAATAAAATTGAACTGTGGGAACCCATTGACCATGTGTTTACAGAAATGGGTGGAAAAACAACAAAATAAAAAACGATGACAACAATAAATACGTACTTAACCTTTAAGGGAAATTGTGAAGCAGCATTTGACTTTTATAAACAAGCATTTGGTGGTGAATTTGCACACGTAGGTAGGTTTAAAGACATGCCTCAAAATGATCCAAATTGCCAAGTAGATCAATCTGAACAGAATAAAATCATGCACATTTCTTACCCAATAGGGGATACCGTTTTGATGGGAAGTGATGCTGGTGGCGAATGGGCAAAAGGAGTAACCGTGGGAAATAATTTTTCGGTCTCTGTAAATACAGACTCTCAGCAAGAAGCAGACAGACTGTTTGACATGCTTTCTGAAAATGGAAAAATAACCATGCCAATGAATAAAACATTTTGGGGTTCATACTTTGGAATGTTTACAGATCAGTTTGGTATACAATGGATGATTACCTTTGATGTAAACCCTAAAAGCAAATAATGATGGAAAATGTAAAAACAAAAACCCCAATGTGGTATTGGATAACGGCCTCTTTCTTCCTTTTATGGAATGTCATGGGAGTTCTTTCTTTTTTTGGACACACGTTTATTTCGGAGGACTATTTAGCCAAATTATCTGTCCAAGAACAAGCACTTTATGGAAGCTACCCACTTTGGACAATCGTTGTCTTTGGCATTGCAGTTTTTTCAGGATTTCTAGGTTCAGTAGGATTGATTTTAAAAAAGAAATGGTCTAAAAGTGCCTTTATTCTTTCCTTGTGTGCGATTATCCCACAAATGATTCACAATGTGTTTTTTACGAAATCGATGGAGGTTTACGGACCTGGAGAGGCAACGACGATGCCAATTATGGTTGTGACGTTTGGTATCTTTTTAGTTTGGTTTTCCGATAGGTTAATCCGTAAAGAATGGTTAAAATAGCAGATTGAAAAATTTGTGTTATGTCTGAATTAAAACATGCCTTACAAGCAAGGTTTGGAGACCATCGTGTTTCTGAAATTCCAGTAAAAGAAGGGGAGGTACCCCTTTTAATTCTGGATTTAGAGCTAAGGACACCGGTTACTGTTGTCATGACAAACGGGCTGAGTGATTATCGAATGCCTGTTCCTGAAAAACAATCTGGCGAAGAATACAACGAATTGTATTTTTGTTTGCCAAGCTACTGGGAGTGGGAAGACACAGCGAATCCTCAAATGAATTGGGTTTTTGATTGGATTCAGCGGTTGGCTAAACATGTCGTAGAGAAAGAAACATGGTTTGGCCATGGACACACAATGCCGTGTGGACCTGAATTAAAATCGTTGTCGAATACAATGAAACAAAATCATTTTTTCTTAACACATCCAATGTTGTTGGAAAGTGAGTTGACAACGGTTCCTCTCGGAGAAAAAAACGTTCATTTTTTAGCAATCGTCCCAATTTTCTTGAAAGAGTTTGAACTAAAACAGTCTCGAGGGACTTTTAAGTTTATGCGAAAACTAATTAGCAAAGGAGTTACAGAAAAACTAGATGATTTTCGTTATTCAATTACTAAAAGTAAGTGGCGTTTTAGGAGTTCTTAAACCAATCCTTTTTTAACCAGTAACTGCGCAATTTGTACGGCATTTGTGGCTGCTCCTTTGCGCAAGTTATCAGAAACAACCCACATGTTTAGGGTGTTTTTTTGAGATTCATCTCTACGAATTCTCCCTACAAAGACATCGTTTTTACCCTCAGAATATAAAGGCATTGGATAGGTATTTGTGGTTGGATCATCCTTTAGAGTAATGCCTTCTTGTTGATGTAACAACATTCTAATGTCACTTAAATCAAAGTCATTTTCGAATTCAATATTCAATGCCTCAGAGTGTCCTCCCATTACTGGAACCCTAACGGCTGTTGCCGTAACATTTATAGCAGGGTCAAGAATTTTTTTTGTTTCGTTGGTCAGTTTCATTTCCTCTTTGGTGTAACCATTGTCTGTAAAATCATCACAGTGAGGAAGGCAATTATTATCAATTGTATAAGGATATGCCATTTCTCCAGATATACCTGCACGTTCATTGGCTAGCTGTGCTGTTGCCTTAACACCTGTTCCAGTAATTGATTGGTAGGTAGACACGACCACACGCTTCACATTGTATTTTTCATGAAGTGGTTTTAAAGCAAGAACCAATTGAATGGTACTGCAATTAGGATTGGCAATAATTTTATCTGATTCAGTTAACAAATCGCCATTAATTTCAGGGACGATAAGTTTTTTACTTGCGTCCATTCTCCAGGCAGAAGAGTTGTCAATAACTGTTGTACCAACCGCAGCAAATTTTGGTGCCCATTCAAGTGAAATAGATCCACCTGCAGAAAAAATAGCAAGATCTAGCTTCATGTCAATGGCATTTTGCATACCAACAACGGTAGTTTCAAGTCCACCAAAGTCAATCTTTTTACCAACAGAGGCTTCCGAAGCTACAGGAATCAACTCTGTAATCGGAAAATTCATCTCGCGTAAAACGGTTAACATTACACCTCCAACCATTCCAGTGGCACCAACAACAGCTATTCTCATACTAGATTTTGTATTTCAACAAGTCAAATTTAGTATATTTAATCATCATTGATAAGCGAACTATGAAGTACTTTCTATTCCTGGTGTTATTATTCACTCAATTTTTAGTATTGAGTCAGGTAAATGAAAACTTTACAGATGGCGACTTTACTTCAAACCCTTCCTGGGCTGGATCTTCTTCTGACTATATAGTGAATACTTCGCTGGAACTTCAATTAAACAATACGGTAGCTGGGACTTCATATTTATCAATTGCTCATGGCCTTTCATCAATATCGGCTAAAGAGTGGTCTTTTTGGACAAAACAATCATTTTCTCCTTCGTCTGCAAATTTTGGACGTGTCTATCTCACTGCTTCAAATTCTGATTTGACAACTGATCCGGATGGGTTTTTCCTACAGTTTGGAGAGTCAGGTTCGGGAGATGCTGTTCGCCTTTTTAAATCTGAGGGAGGGGTGCATACAGAATTATTAGCAGGAACTTCTGCCCAAATTTCATCAAGCTTTGCAGTAGGGATACGTGTTGTTAGGGATGCGTTTGCAAATTGGTCGCTATACATTGATGATTTGGGTGGAACAAATTATGTTTTAGCAGGATCTGTTAATGATGCTACATTACTGCTCGGAACACATTTTGGTTTTTTAAACGAATACACAGTGAGTAACGCCACTAATTTTTATTATGATGCTATTTATGTTGGAGATGAAATTATAGATACAAGCGCGCCAACACTTGTGTCTGCAGTTGCGGTTTCTGCAATGCAAGTAGATGTTTTATTTGATGAGGCAGTAGATCAAATAACAGCAGAAACAGTAGGAAACTATGACATTCAGCCCTTTCTTTCAGCGTCATCCGCATTCGTAGATGGAGCAAATCCGGCACTCGTTCATTTGACTCCTAGCACTGGTTTGATAAATGGGTCCTCTTACACGTTAAGCACGTCATCGATTGAAGATTTGTCTGGAAATGTTTCTGCTTTTCAGTCTGTTGATTTTGCTTATTTAGTTGCCGAATCACCACTGCCAGGAGATGTTGTCATTAATGAATTTTTATGTGACCCAACACCCCAGGTAGGACTCGCGAATGCAGAATTTGTAGAACTCTATAACCGAAGTTTTAAAACGTTTAATGTACACGATTGGACGTTGGGAGACGCGACATCAAATGGGACCATACAAAATGGATGGTTGTTACCAGGTGAACACATTGTTT
The DNA here is from genome assembly GCA_029238665.1 of Crocinitomicaceae bacterium. GTDB lineage: Bacteria > Bacteroidota > Bacteroidia > Flavobacteriales_D > Crocinitomicaceae > UBA4466. The sequence goes on from JAQWFQ010000025.1 coordinate 36,898, forward strand.
TAACAGCGACAGCCAATCTCGATTCTTTTATGGTGGCCACAGCGGTTACGAGTTTCCCAAGTTTAAATAATGCGGGAGACAACATTGTTATTCGAGACAATACAGGGCTTTTACTAGATTCAATCACATATTCTGACAGCTGGTATAATGATGAAGATAAAGACAATGGAGGGTATTCCCTTGAGCGCATTAATCCAGATGATCCGTGTACTGATTTTTCAGACTGGTCTGCAAGTAATGCTGTTTCAGGAGGAACTCCACAAATACAAAACTCCATTTTTGATGCAAGTCCTGATTTTGATGCGCCTACGATTACTGAGCTTATAGCGTTAGCTCCTAATTATCTTGAACTATATTTTAGTGAGGGGATGGACTCCCTTTCGCTTGTGAATGCAACCGTTTCTATAAGTCCAATGCTTACAGTTCAGGACAGTTATGCTTTTGGAGCGCATCCTTCAATGCTCGCTCTCCAATTTAATGAAAACATAAGCTCCTCTGAACCCTATCATCTAACCCTTCAAAATGTGGCCGATTGTTGGTTAAATTCCACAACAATTGAAGCTATGTTTGCTTTGCCTGAGCTAGCAAATCCAAACGATCTTGTAATTAATGAAATTTTATTTGATCCTTTAACAGGAGGGAGCGATTGGGTTGAGCTGTACAACAATTCAACAAAACTCATTGATTTATTTGGGTGGAAAATCGCAGTATTTGATGACGATACAATTACAGAACACACAACTGTTGGTGTACACTTTTTATTAGAACCAGGAGCCTATGTTGTGGTTACAGAAGATGAAAATCAAGTAATACATGATTATCCGTCTTCGGTGTTGGGGAGGTTTATAGAAGGGGACCTTCCTGCTTTTTCGAGCGACTCAAGCACTGTTTATATTATTCAAGGAACGGAGGTCATAGATCGAGTTGCATATACTGCGGACTGGCATTTTCAATTGTTGGATGATTTCGATGGGAAATCATTGGAACGCATAGATGCAAATGGAGTGTCAACAGGTTCTGATAATTGGCATACTGCAGCAGAATCAATTGGTTTTGGTACTCCAGGAGGAGAAAACTCACAGTTAAACCCGGTTGTCAATAGCGGGAATTTTACATTTGAATCGGAAACAATATCTCCAGATAACGACGGTCATGAAGATGTTTTACAAATAAACTATCAGTTGGAACTATCAGGTATGGTAGGAACACTTTTGATTTATGATGATCGAGGAAGGGCAGTCAAAAAAGTGTTTTCATCTGAACTATTAGCAAAAGAAGGGGTCTTTACTTGGGATGGAGTTCGGGAAGACGGAACCAAAGCAAGTATCGGAACTTACATCGCAATTTTTGAAGCGTTTGACATTCAGGGGGCATTATTTTTTTCAGGAAAAAAAGCTTTTGTAGTTGCAGGAATGCTTCATTGAAGCTAAACATGTAATCACACTGAAATATCGAACCAAATGCGCTAAAATTACGTACCTTGCTCGCATGAAAGCAATCTCCATTTTCTTATTGTTACTAGGATTCTCAACTCCAGTTTCAGCACAAGACACAAAAATCATTTTTTTAAAAGCGAATACAAAACAAGTTTCAACCTTGGATTTGTCTCAATTTGTGTCATTAAAATCTATGGAACGTAGAAAGCGTCAGGGAATAGGTAGTGATTTTTTTGATGTTCCTGTAAATAGAGAGGTTCTAAAGCAGCTCTCTCAAGAAGGAGAAATATTGAATGTTTCAAGGTGGTTAAATGCACTGACAATTAAGACGGCTCTAACGGCATCAGAATTGATGTCACGACACCTATTTATTGACCGAATTCAGGTGGTTAAAGCGTCAAATAGCACAATTAACAAACTGGTAGAACAACCAAAATCCCTCGATTACGGCTTGGCAATAGACCAGGTTCAACAACTAAATTTAGATTGCCTTCATGACCTTGGCTTTAAGGGCGATGGAATTTATTTGGGGGTAATAGATGCTGGGTTTAGGAACATGGACACGATATCTTATTTTGATTCTGTTTATTTAGAAGGGCGTGTTTTAGATACATTTAATTTTGTGAACAGTACGGCAACAGTATACGGTTTTAGTGGTCATGGTACTGCGGTAAGTTCATGTATTGTTGGTGAAAAAACAGCTCCAGAAGAATATGCTGGAACAGGGATTAACGTTGACCTGGCTTTATATTTATCAGAAGATGTTGCCTCAGAAACAGAAATAGAAGAGTTTAACCTTGTTGCTGCATTGGAGCGCTGCGACTCTGTAGGGGTTGATGTTGTTAATATCTCATTGGGGTATTTTGAATATGATGATTCTACAACCAGTCATGTATATGCAGACTTAGACGGTGTTACAACAATCTCTGCAATTGGAGTTAACGTAGCTGCTTCTAAAGGAATTTTTGTGGTAAGTTCTGCTGGAAACTCTGGACCAAGTAACATTTCAACTCCGTGTGATGCAACTGGAACATTTTGTGTTGGAGCGGTAGATGAATTTGATGATTTGGCGTTTTTTTCGTCTATTGGACCTGCTGCAGATGGGAGGGTGAAACCTGACGTTGTTGCAAGAGGACAGCAAGCGTGGGTAATAGGACAGTCAGGAGCGCTAGGACAAGGAAGCGGAACGTCTTTTTCTTCGCCAATATTAGCGGGGGCTACTGCATGTTTAATTCAAGCAAACCCAAACAGAACAGTACAAGAGGTGATGGATGCAATCCGTCAATCTGCAAGCCAGTTTTTAAGCCCAGATGAATTTAAAGGGTACGGGATCCCTGATTTTTGTATAGCCCACGAAATTTTAAGCGACGATACAGGGCTGACCGAGTTCAAGGAAAGTAACCTGGTAGTTTATCCCGTTCCAACGCGTGAAACGATTTCTATATTAGGATTTCCAAAACAAAATGGACGTGTGAATATTATGCTTGTTAACAACCTTGGAAAATGTGTTTCTTCATCAGAAGAACAGTCAAGCCAAGGGCAGTTAGCTTTAGACGTGTCAGCCCTTTCTAATGGAGTGTACACCTTGGTTTTAACACAAAAAAATAGTCAGATACGAAGAGCCATTTCAATCATGAAGTAGCCTGCTTATAACGCATATAGTCTTTATTGGCAAAGTCTTTTTATGATGCCACAGTTTTTGCTGGTGTTATACCTTTCAAGCAATTGTTTTTTTCTCGTTGACACATCATCGTTGATAGGCTTAAGCATCATTTCGTTTACCAATTGAATGTATTGTTGTGGGGTATTTGCCATTCTGCAGTAAGCTCCTAAATCTGTTCCTTCAACCATTGCTGAATTAGCAATGGTAATTCCGTTTGCTTGTAGGGCGTTTAGCAATTTCAGCTTTAACCCTGTAGACTGATTGGTGTAAAATAGATGAATTTTTGCTTCAGCAATAAGACTTGCCATTTCCTCCTTTTTAGGAGATTTAATTAAATCAATGTTGTATTGATCGCAAAGAGTTACTAGTTTTTTAGAAGGGTTTTTACCCGCAATTTTAAATGCGATTGAGCTTAGCTTGGAACAAACATTTTTTATGAGCCATTCTGCAGCTTCTTCATTTTCTGACACCGATAAATTTCCATGAAAGAGGGCGTACTCTTTGAGCGGAATATCGTTGTTGAATTGAATTTCGGGGAGTGATGCTGGCAGTAGGTGTGTGTTGGCGTTCAGCTGTTTAAAATGTTCAAAGTCTTTATCTTGAATGGCTAATAGTGCTGTTGCGTGTGCTAATTGCGCTTCATACCTTACAAGTTTGTTTGCTTCACTTTTATAGAATAACGATTTAAAACCACGTGCCCTTTGCGCTAATGCGTTGTAGTAATCATGTTCTATATTATGGCATCGAACAAGTCTAACTCTATCCTTTAATTGGGTGTTATTTAAGAACGCTGTTGAATGAATTCCTTCAAATAAAATGGGTGCAGTATCTACGCTTAGATTGGATAATAGAGCTTTATTTGCTCTAGATTTAACAATAAATGGAGTTGAACTAAACCAATGAAGCACACTTTTTTTTCGTGAATAGTAAATGACTTTATGCGCGTATTCGCTCAGTTCGTTTTGTTCACCTCTTCGGTACTCAAAACAATGTAAGGTAATCTTAAACCCTAAAGAGTGCAACGCTTTAATGCGGTAAAACATATCAATTGCTCCGCCGTAATCTAAGGGCAAAGGAACATCCAGTGTAACAATATGAATAGCGTTAGACATGTGGGTAAATGGTGTTTAGTGTTTTTGTTTCCGTTTCCCAATTTTCAATAAGGGAAGCAGTTTTACAGTTGTTTTTATATTGAGCAAGAACCACGGGGTTCTCAAGTAAAACTGCTAGTTTTTCAGCCAATCTTTCTGCGGTAAAAACGGTTAATATTTCACCAATATCGTGGGTTTTAATTACTGCAGAAACTTCTTTTATGTCTGTTGAAATAACAGCTGTTTGCGTATGCATATAATCAAAAACCTTATTGGGTAACGAAAGCTGATAATTTAGATTTGAAGGCTTATCTAAGGTTAATCCAACATCAGCAAAATGGGTATAGTTCATCATGATGTGGTATGGTTTTTTGCCATAAAACAGTACTTTTTCAGTTAATTTGAGCTCAATAACGCGCGCTTTCAATTGAGCAACAACATCACCATCACCAACAATCATTAAAACAGCATCAAGGTTTTTCATTGCCTCAACAGCCTCTTCAGCACCGCGATCAATATTTATTCCGGCACCCTGGAGTATAATTAAGTGCTTGTTCTCAGGAATGCCTAAGGCTGCTTTACTTAAAATTGAACCTGGATTCCATTTTTTTGAAATGTTTCGAACCACCTTAACATCAGTGTTATATTTTTCTGAATAGATGTCAGCAATAGATTGATTAACGGTATAAACAGCATTTAATTTTGGGAATATATAGCGTTCAATACCGAGCCAAATTTTTTGAACTTTTGGTCGATTAATTAACTCAGGAACTTCGGTGAAATATTCATGAGAGTCGTAAACCAATTTACAGCGGGGCTTAAATTTACTTGCTGTATAATTTGCAAGCAGTGTATCGAGGTCATTTGAAACCAAAATATTGGCACGTTTGAACAGCAAGAAAAAGAATAACCTTAGGTTGAAAAAAGCATAGAATTTAGCACCTGTTTCAAAACGTAACCTGATACGTTTTGTGTTATAAATGCGCTTGTCAAGGGCAATACTCGAAGCTCTTTTTCTACCAACCAAAAGAACGTCGTAACCTTGTTCAACTAAGAACACACAAACTTTATTGACACGGTTGTCCGTGTATAAATCATTGCTTACTGAAACTATTGCTCTTGGCGTTCTTGACATCTTTCAAATTTAACAGAAAAAGAAGACTGTTACTAGACTTCATTTGCAAAAATGTAAACGCTAAAAAGAAGGATTTAGTTTAATTTTAGAATGCGCTCTAATTGGTTATACGCATTTGTCAGTGTTTTGACATCGGAATAAATGATCCTTAGACGATCATTTTTTTCGCTTAGTTTACCTTCCATAGGGTGCTTCTGCATAAAGTCTAAGATCGCTGTAAATGTAGGTGAATCATAAAATGGTGATTGTGAATTTGAGATAAAATACCCAATCATTTTATTCGATTTTAAAACCAATTTTTCAATGCCCATTTCTTCTGCCAACCACCTTAATTTGAATGATAAAACAAGCTCTTCAACAGGTTTAGGGATGGGACCAAAACGGTCTATTAATTGATTTACAAACGTTGTAAGCTCTGCGTTGTCTTTGATGTTGTCCATCTGCTGATAAATGCTTAAACGTTCTGCAACGCTATTGATATAGTTGTCAGGGATGCGAACTTCAAGGTCTGTTTCAAGAATACAGTCCCGAACAAAGTGCGTTAATTGATCACTGTTTCTGTCCTCAAACAAGGTTTTAAATTCTCCTTCTCGGAGTTCATCAATGGCTTCATTCAATATTTTTTGATACATTTCAAAGCCGATGTCTGCGATAAATCCACTCTGTTCTCCGCCAAGCATATTCCCGGCTCCTCGAATGTCTAAGTCTTTCATGGCAATATTGAACCCTGAGCCTAAATCAGAAAACTGTACAAGAGCATCTAGCCGTTTTCGAGCTTCAGAAGTCATGGTGCTTTGAGGTGGAGCAATTAAGTAGCAAAATCCTTTTTTATTTGAACGCCCAACACGTCCTCTTAATTGATGCAGGTCACTAATTCCAAAGTTGTTTGCTTGATTGATTATGATGGTGTTTGCATTTGAAATGTCAATGCCTGATTCAATAATTGTTGTGGCTAAGAGCACGTCGTATTCATGATTGATAAAGCCCATCATGATTTTTTCCAAGGATTTTCCATCCATTTGACCATGTCCAATGGCAACACGTATTCCAGGGCACAAGCGCTGTAGCATGCCTGAAACTTCTGTAATGTTTTGTAAGCGGTTATGTACAAAAAAGACTTGACCACCACGACTAACCTCATATGAAACAGCATCGCGAATCATTTCTTCATCAAAGGTTACAACTTCAGTTAATACAGGCTGTCTGTTTGGTGGAGGTGTGTTGATTATACTTAAATCGCGAGCGCCCATCAACGAAAACTGAAGTGTACGTGGAATAGGGGTTGCAGTTAAAGTGAGTGTATCTACTGTTGCGCGTAATGTTTTCAGTTTATCTTTTACAGAAACACCGAACTTTTGTTCTTCATCAATAATCATTAAGCCAAGCTCTTTAAACTGAACCCGTTTGGCCACAATTGCATGTGTTCCAATTAGAATATCAATTTCACCATTGGCTAATTTTTTGAGTGTTTCAGTAACTTGTTTTGCCGATTTAAAACGATTGATGTAGTCTACATTACATGGAAAATCTTTTAAACGCTCTTTAAAACTACGGTAGTGTTGTAAAGACAAAATGGTTGTTGGAACTAAAATGGCAACTTGCTTATTATCTGCAACTGCCTTAAAAGCAGCACGAATCGCAATTTCAGTTTTACCAAACCCAACGTCCCCACAAATCAATCGATCCATCGGGGTTTTTGACTCCATGTCTTCTTTAACGGCAATTGTTGCTTTTAATTGATCGGGAGTGTCTTCATACATAAATGAAGCCTCTAGTTCATTTTGTAAGTATGAATCTGCACTAAATGCAAATCCAGGCTGTGACTTTCGTTTAGCATATAGTTTTATCAAGTCGAAAGCAAGTTCTTTAATTTTAGTCTTTGTTTTCTTCTTGAGTTTGGCCCAGGTTTGGGTCCCAAGTTTATTCATCTTGGGTGCGCCACCATCCTTACTAGTAAACTTCGATATTCGATGCAATGAGTGAATCCCAACGTAAAGCACGTCATTGTCACGGTACATTAAACGAATTGCTTCTTGAGGTTTTCCGTTGACGTCAATCGTTTCGAGGCCAGAAAATGTACCTACACCATGGTCTATATGTGTTACGTAATCGCCCCGTTGTAAATCGTAGAGTTCTTTAAGGGTAATTGCTTGTTTTGCTTGACGAAAACCTTCTTTTAATCGAAAACGATGGTACCGTTCAAACAGTTGATGGTCTGTATAACAACTAATATTATTGTCTTGAGCAATAAACCCTTCATGGAGGGCAATGTTTATAGTTTGAAAGGCAACCTCTTTGTTAATGTCTTCAAAAATCTGATAAAGCCGATCAATCTGCTTTGGTTGATTTGAAAAGATGAGGTTTGTTGAACCTGTTCGGGTTCGCTTGACCAAATCTTCTGCTAGTAAATCAAAATTCTTATTAAAGCTAGGTTGTGGTGTAAAGTTAAATTCAGTAACCGTTGCAGAAACGAAATACTGATCAGTGCCAAATTCAATGGTAGAGCAGGTATCAAGTGTTTTTTCTAAATCTGTTGGGTGTAAAAATAAATGAGCAGGAATTGTTGATTCCGTAGTTGTTTCTAAGGCGTCATATATTTTAACGGCTTTTTTATATTCTTGATCTATTTGAGTTTTCAGTTGTTCAATGGAAGATAACCACATTGTTACGTTCCCACCTACAAAGTCGAAAAAAGATACATTTTCTTGGCGAATTAGTTCGCCTTGAATGTTTGGAACGATGTTAAAGTGCTTGTGTGTATTGATTGAAAGTTGCGTGCTTGCATCAAAGGTTCTTATACTTTCTACGTCATCGCCAAAAAATTCAATTCTGTAGGGGTGATCATTCGAAAAAGAGAATACATCAATGATTCCTCCACGAATTGAAAACTGTCCTGGTTCATAGACAAAATCGACACGCTCAAAGGCTGCTTCTTGCAAGGTTTCATTAATAAAATCAATGGAGTATGTTTTTGACACTTCAACCTTAAGTGTGCTTTTTACAAGGTTTTTTTTAGAAGGTATTTTTTCAAAAAGCGCAGTAGGGTATGTAACTACCCACGTATTTTTTCCAGCGCTTATTTTTTCTAAAACTTCTGCCCTTGCAACAACATTGGCATTGTCAGTTTTCTCAAGATCATAAGGTACTCGATATGATGCAGGATAAAAAAGCACATGTGAGTTCCTGGGGTTTAATCCTTCAAGGTCATTTAAAAAATAAGCAGCCTGTTCTTTATCTTCTAGAATAAACACATGATTTCCTGGAGCTTGATCTGCAACACAAGAAGCACAAATAGCCCTAGAAGAGCCTACATGCCCTTTCCATTTAATCTTTGTTCCAATAGCTTGTAATGCATTTGCCGTGGAATTAATTTGGTCGGACTTAGAAAAAGCGGACTTTAACTCTTTAATGTCCATAGGGGTTATTTCATGAAGCTCATTGCTTGCTCCATCATTGTTTTAGATCCCACAAAATAAGAAACACGTTGGTGTAAACGCTCAGGTTTAATACTCAAGATACGTTCTCTTCCGTTGGTTGCTAATCCACCTGCTTGCTCAGCAATAAAGGCTAAAGGATTACATTCATAGAGCAATCTTAACTTTCCTTCAGGATCTGTTGTAGTATCTGGGTAAATATAAATACCGCCTTTAATTAAGTTTCTGTGAAAATCAGCAACCAAAGACCCAATATACCTTCCAGAATATGGACGGCTTGCTCCAGGCAAGGTCTGTTGACAATAAGTCTCAATATACTCCTTGATTCCAGACTCACAAATGTTTATGTTCCCTTCATTCATGGCATAAATCCGACCATTTTCAGGCATCTTCATGTCGGGGTGTGATAAACAAAACTCACCAATTGAAGGGTCTAGTGTAAAACCATTAACGCCTTTTCCAGTGGTGTAAACAAGCATTGTTGAAGAGCCGTAAAGAACATATCCTGCAGCAACTTGATCGTCACCAGCTTGGAGCATATCTTCCATCGTTGCTTCTGTTCCTACCTCACTCTTTCTTCTATAAATAGAGAAAATGGTTCCAATAGACACGTTAACATCAATATTTGACGAGCCATCTAAGGGGTCAAAAAGAACGACATACTTTCCTTTTTTTGAAAATTCAGAGGTGAATGGCATAAAGTCATCATTCTCTTCAGATGCAATACCACAAACTTCACCACCAGCTTTAAAAATGTTGATAAAGGCTTTGTCCGCAATTACATCAAGGTTTTGTTGTTCTTCTCCTTGGATGTTTGTACTTCCATGTGCTCCAAGAATGTCTTCCATAAGCCCAGCTCTACGAACATCTTTACTTACCACTTTTGAGGCAATAGCAATATCACTTAATAATCGGGATAATTCACCAGAAGCAAAAGGGAAATCTGATTGTCTGTCCATGATAAACTCATGGAGGGTGGTAAGTTTTGACATAACGCTTATTTTTTAACAAATATCGGTAAAATCAATTAGTTGACACAGTTGAAATCTAAGAATTCCAAATAAAAATAATCAGGGAATACCTGAGAAGTTTTGCGAGTACCATGAGGATTAGAAAAGGCATGAACTTGACCCTAAAGAAACCAAGTAAAATTGTCAAAGGGTCACCTACGATAGGAAGCCAAGAAACAAGTCCTAACCAATAACCATATCGCTTAACGAGCCCTTCAAATTTAGCATGTCTCTTGGGGCTACTGAACAAGGAGTTGATGCGTTTAGGATTGCCTATTAACCCCAATAAATAATTGGTTAAACCTCCCAAGGTGTTTCCTGAGGCAGCTACAATTAAAGATACCGTTGGGTCAAACCCGGCTGCTAAAAATAGCAACAGAGCTCCTTCAGATGCAAACGGAAGAATAGTTGCCGCTAAAAAACAAGCTGTAAACAGACCAAAGTAACCGTATTCGAGATAATCCATAAATGATTAAGTAAAGCAAAAAAAAATCGGGAAGAATAAACTCCCCGATTTTCTGATTAATGAACTGACATTAAGTCAATCATATTTTTTATTTGATAACAACTCTTTCTACAAAAGATCCGTTTTCGTTAGAAACTTCTACCAAGTAAACACCTGTTCCA
>JAQWFQ010000021.1 GCA_029238665.1 Crocinitomicaceae bacterium
TTGAAGAGTTTGTTGAGTATTACAACAATGAACGGTATCATGAATCACTGCAAAACCTAACACCAGCAGACGTGTACTTTGGACGCGGCCAAGAGATCTTAGATCAAAGACATTTAATTAAACTAAAAACAATGAAAAAAAAGAAGAAAGCAACACCTGTTGCAAAGATTAAATTTATGACTTAATTTTGACTATCTCTGGTAAACATTAGTTTGAAGACTTACATAACTAAGTTTTTCTTTTCTTCTTTTTAGCGGCTGGAAAAAGAATATTGTTTAAGATGAGCCTATATCCAGGAGAGTTTGGATGAAGATTTAAATCTGTTGGTGGATCTCCAACACGGTGCTGAAAGTCTTCAGGGTCATGACCTCCATAAAATGTCCATGTGCCTTGGCCTAGTTCGCCATGAATGTACCGAGCTGTTCCTATGGATTTTGTCTCTCCAAGTATTAAAACGTTCGACTTAATTAAATCACGTTTAAAGTCGGTTGTTTGCCCCATAAAACCATTTACAACGTCTGTATGGCATTGGGTTAGCATTGTAGGAACAACGTCCCACTTTGCTGAAAATTCAAACAGGGTAAATTTGTCCAACTTTTCTTTTCGTTTGTGAAGCGATGTACCGTCAATGTCTGAATATTCGTACTCTAAAGGGTTTTTTACTAGGGTAAAGTCTTCAAAAGCCAGCGTGTTATTGTAGTTTAATTTATCTTGGCAGCCTCTTTCTGAAGGGTCTCCGTCAAACATGGATTCGCAGATATCCGTTTCTTGAGCTGCAAGTGCAATATCAAAACTATCGGTTCCGCTACACATTGTGAATAGAAAACCACCGCCAATAACAAAGTTTTTAATGTTCATTGCAACTGCTAATTTCATCTCAGAAACTTTTTCAAAACCTAAGGATTTAGCTGAAGCCTCTAAGCTTGACACCTGTTTTCTGTACCAAGGGTATGATCTGAAGTTCGCATAAAATTTACCGTACTGTCCTGTAAAATCTTCGTGATGCAAGTGGAGCCAGTCGTATTCTGGAAGTCCACCTTTAACAATTGTTGAGTCGTAGAGTTTTTCGTAAGGAATGTCAGCGTACTCAAGAACCATGGTTACAGCATCGTCCCAGGGCTGTTTTCCTCCAGGAGTATAAACTGCAATTTTGGGTGCTTTTTCCAGTTGAACAATTTCCATGTTAACCTCTGGAGATCCAATTTCTTGTTTAATACCGTTTACTTGTCCATCAGCTAAAATGTCATAGCTTATTCCTCGAACAATTAGCTCTTCTTCAATGGTAACTAGGTGAGGGGTTAAAAAAGATCCGCCTCTATAGTTTAGTAGCCATTCAATAACGACACCATTTTCCAGTAGGTAAAACGAAAGACCATAGGCTTTTAGATGATTCGATTGTGAGTCATCCATTGGGATAAGAATTTGTGATCCAAAGCTTAGGTTTGAAAAACAAAAAAAGGCAATAATGGCAATGAGTTTTTTCATAGTACTGTTACTTACAATAACGGTATTTTTTTAGCTAGAATGGCGATTCTTCGTTTGAATTGAAGTCTAAATTATCCGTTTCTAATGAATTCATCTTACTTGGAATGGTATATGATCCTTGTTTGTCAAAGTCATCGTTTGCATCCATTGTTGAGTGCATTGCAGCATTTGGGTCAGGAGAAAAGCCTTCTACATTATCGAATTTCGCAAATTCTTTAACAAACCGAAGTCTAACATTATCTAATGATCCATTTCTGTGTTTTGCAATGATAATCTCTCCAATTCCAGCATTTGAATTTCCTTCTTCATCTTGCATGAAGCCGTAGTATTCGGGGCGGTAAATGAATGATACAATATCGGCATCTTGCTCAATGGCTCCAGACTCTCTAAGGTCAGAGAGTACAGGTCTTTTATCTCCACCACGTTGTTCTACCGAACGACTTAACTGAGACAGTGCAATCATCGGAACGTTAAGTTCTTTTGCTATTTCTTTAATTGATCGTGAAATCGATGATATTTCTTGTTCACGATTACCTACGCCTTTAGAACTACCTGCAGTCATAAGTTGTAAGTAGTCAATGATGACTACCTGTATGTCGTATTGCATTTTTAACCTGCGACATTTTGCACGTAAATCAAAGATACTTATACCAGGGGTGTCATCAATGTATATTGGAGCTGTGGCTAACTTTGTAATTCGACTATGCAGTTGTTGAAATTCATGATCTTGTAAGTCACCTTTTCTTAGCTTTTCAGCAGGAATCCTTGTTTCTGAAGCGATAAGACGCTTAACCAGTTGTACAGAGGACATCTCTAAAGAAAATATAGCAACTCCTTGATTGAAATCAACAGCTGTATTTCGTGCCATAGATAGAACAAAAGCTGTTTTCCCCATGGCAGGACGAGCGGCAATTACAATCATATCTGACCTTTGCCAACCAGCTGTAATTTTATCTAAATCAAAGAAACCTGTTGGAATACCTGATATACCGTCAGAGTTTTCTGCAGCTTTTTCAATTTCCTCAATGGCTTCACGAACTACATTTTGCATAATGGATACAGACTTACCCATATTATTTTCTGCAATTTTAAATAGGTCTCCCTCGGCTTTGTTCAGAACATCAAAAACATCGTTTGTGTCGTCAAAAGCCTCCTTCATTACATCGTTACTCATGCGAATTAATTCGCGTTTAATGTGTTTTTCAGAAATGATACGGGCGTGGTATTCAACGTGTGCTGTAGATCCTACACGATTTGTTAATTGTGATATGTAAACAGCGCCTCCTGCTGCTTCTAACTCACCGCTTTTTAACAGGTGATTTGTAACAGTTAATATATCGATTGGCTTTGATGAACCAAATAACTCTTGAATAGCACCGAAAATATATTGATGTTTTGGATCGTAGAAACTGTCCTCCTTTAAAATATCAACAGCATCTGTAACGGCATTTTTCTCAAGCATCATAGCGCCAAGTACTGCTTTCTCTAGGTCTACTGATTGAGGTGGTATTCTCCCACTGTCAGAGGGTGCAGGTGTTATTTTGCTTATACGAGAAGCTGTTTTTCGCGTGTTTTCGGATTTGTTCGCCATAGACCAAAGATACGCAATAGTATCAGTGAATGTTCTCTTTTCGGATAACTATCTCACAAAAAGATATGAAGAACAGTTTTCAACAATTGTTAATACTTATTTTAATTTTGAACCATGAAGCGAGAGTTAATTCTAACAGAAGATGGGTCAAGTAGTGTTTATATTCCTGAAATGGATGAAACCTATCATTCAAGACACGGTGCAATTCAGGAGGCAAGACATGTTTTTATAGAGCAGGGTTTAAGGCGATTAGATCAGCCGTATGTGAAAATTTTTGAAATGGGTTTTGGCACAGGTTTAAATGCCTTACTGTCGGCAATTGAAGCTGAAAAATTGACTATGAATATTGATTATGTAGGGATTGAAGCTTTTCCTGTTGAAAAGAAAATTTACAATGCTTTAAATTACACATCGCTCATCGATGGGGAGTGTGATGCAATGTTTGCAACAATACACAATGTAGATTGGGAGTTTCCGGCTAAGATTAATGAATACTTTACCTTAACGAAGCACGCCGTAAAGGTAGAAGACTATGTCTTTGAGAAAGAATCGTTTGATGTTGTTTATTACGATGCATTCGGCCCGCGTGTTCAGTCTGAACTGTGGTCTGTGGATGTTTTGAATAAAATGTATGAAGCGCTAAAGCAAGGAGGGTTTCTTGTAACGTACTGCGCGCAGGGACAATTTAAGCGAAACTTAAAAGCGGTTGGGTTTGAGGTGCAGCGATTGCCTGGACCTCCAGGTAAACGAGAAATGACTTTGGCGGTTAAGTGTTAGTGGTGTTAATTAAATGTACATTTCATAATCCCATCACGATCAATTTCACTCATGGTGATTTTAGAAAACGTATTTGCTAACTCTGCATTGTAAGCCGTTTTTATTTTAACATAATTGGAGGTGAATCCATACATGAACCCTTCGTTGTCTTCATTCTCAAAAAGAACAGTTTCAGCTCTGCCTACGTTTGCTTCATAGAAGGCGCGTTTCTTTTTATAGGATAGAAGATGAAGTTGTTTACTTCGTTCTTTACGGATGTGCATTGGGACAGAGTCTCCAAGCTTTATTGCAGTTGTATTTGCTCGTTCTGAATAGGTGAATACGTGTAGGTAAGATACTTCCAAGGCTTTCAGGAAGTCGACAGTTTCCATGAAATCTTCATTTGTTTCCCCAGGAAAACCAACAATGACATCAACGCCAATACACGCGTCAGGTCTATATTTTTTTATTGTCTTAATGCGATCAGCAAAAAGTTCACGCTCATACTTTCTTCGCATTACTTTTAGCAATTTGTTGCTTCCAGATTGCAAAGGGATATGGAAATGCGGTACAAATCGATTTGATTTTGTTAGCGTGAAGGAAATGATTTCATCGGATAACAAGTTCGGTTCAATTGAGGAAATTCTAAAACGATCAACGCCTTTTACTTTGTCTAGTTCTTGAACTAGTTGATAAAAATTTTCATCGTTACCCTGTCCAAAGTCACCAATATTAACACCGGTTAATACCACTTCTTTAATTTCTGTCTGTGCTATTTCTTCTGCTTGTTTTACGGTGTTAGCGATAGATGCATTTCTGCTTTTACCTCTTGCTAGTGGTATTGTGCAAAAGGTACAGAAGTAGTCGCACCCATCTTGAATTTTAAGAAAGGAACGTGTTCGGTCACCGATAGAAAATGCTGGAACAAAGTCTTTAGTTTCTTTAATTCGCTCATTAGAAATGATGGTTTTTTCATTCTTTTCTAAGGATTCAAGATGCTCAATAATATTAAACTTTTCATTTGCTCCAAGAACAATGTCTACCCCAGGTATAGCAGCAATTGATTCAGGTTTTAACTGTGCAAAACAACCTATGATTGCAACAAATCCGTTTGGATTAATTTTCATTGCACGCTTTACAAGTTGCTTACATTTTTTATCTGCATTTTCAGTTACAGAACAGGTGTTTATCACAAAAATATCCGGGTCTGCGTCATAATCTACTTTTGCGTATCCGGCTTCTTGAAAACTCCTTCCAATTGTAGAAGTTTCAGAAAAATTTAATTTACATCCTAGGGTGTAAAAAGCTACCTTTTTGTATTGAATCATTGTGATGCAAAAATACAAGAAAATCTGATAGGTGTGTAGAATGATTCTCCTTAATGCGCTTGAATAGCATGTGTATTAGTTGTTATTTATGCTTGAATTTTATTTCTTTGATAACCCTGAAGTTAAATGATGGGTATAAGCTTGTGTTTTTAGAACGGAATAAACAGAGATACATGAAAAAAGAGTTAAAGATAGAATACCGTCAGCTGAAGCATTGGAATGAACTTCCTGATACCGACCAAGTCTTGGTGAAAAAAGCAAACAGTGTGATGTTAAATGCGTATGCTCCTTATAGTGATTTTAAGGTTGGAGCAGCTGTATTACTTGCCAACAATACCATTGTTACGGGGAGTAACCAAGAAAATATTGCTTATCCTTCAGGAATGTGTGCTGAGCGTGTTGCTTTGTTCTATGCTGGCGCAAACTTCCCAAATCAAAAGGTGGAAACCTTGTGTATTGTAGCTAAGGGTGATTTGATTTCAAGGGAAGACTTATTGTCTCCTTGTGGAGGTTGTAGGCAGGTAATGGCAGAGACTGAGAGTAGGCAAGGTGAGCCGTATCGCGTAATTTTGGTTTGTCAAAATGATGAGGTCATTATCTTTAATTCGGCATTGGATTTACTCCCTTTAGCATTTGGTTCGTGATGAAGTTGCCTTATAGCTATAGGATGTGCTTTTTAATAAAACTGTGTCAATAAGCTGTAACGCAATTAATTTTAATTGTATTCATCTTAAAAGAAATCCGCTAAGTATTGAATAAAGGAGTGATTGAACTAAGATATTTTATATATTTGACCCTCGTTACTAAAGATTAAAAGTATGGCTGTTAGCACAAAAAAAAAACCAGCAAAAACTACTCGTAAGTCAACTTCGATGAAATCTTCGAAGTTTTCTAAAGAAACGTATATAAAATGGTATAAGGACATGTTGTTAATTCGAAAATTCGAAGAGAAAACAGGTCAGTTATACATTCAACAAAAATTTGGTGGATTTTGTCACCTTTACATCGGTCAGGAAGCAATTGTTGCAGGAACGGCTAGTGCGTGTATAAAAGGAGATAAACACATGACTGCATATAGAGATCACGGACATCCTCTAGCGTTGGGTACCGACCCACGTGTTTTGATGGCTGAGCTTTATGGGCGTTCAACAGGTTGTTCAAAAGGTAAAGGAGGTTCAATGCACTTCTTTGATAAAGAAGTAGGTTTCATGGGAGGTCATGGGATTGTTGGGGCTCAAATTGCAATGGGAGCAGGTGTTGGTTTTGCTGAAAAGTACAACGAAACTGGAAATGTTGTTTGTGTTTCTATGGGAGATGGAGCTGTTCGTCAAGGAGCGTTGCATGAAACATTTAACATGGCAATGATGTGGAAGCTTCCTGTAATTTTTATTATTGAAAATAATAATTATGCAATGGGGACCTCTGTTGAGCGAACAACAAATGTAGTTGACTTATCTAAAATTGGTCATTCTTATGAAATGCCTTCAAAGTCTGTAAACGGTATGTCTCCTGAGGCAGTTCATGAAGCGATTGCAGAAGCGGCAGATAGAGCTCGAAAGGGTGATGGACCAACGTTGTTAGATATCAAAACATACCGCTATAAAGGACACTCAATGTCAGACCCTCAAAAGTATAGAACAAAATCCGAGGTTGCTGAATGGGTAGAACAAGATCCAATTACGCATTGTTCAAAGGTTATTAAAGAAAACAAATGGTTATCTGAGAAAGAATTCGAAGCGATTTCTGACTGGGTGAAAAATGAGGTAAAAGAATCAATCGAATTTGCAGAAAATTCTCCTTACCCAGAAGGGAAGGAACTATATGAGGATGTGTATATGGATAAGGAATATCCATTTATCGTTGAGTATTAAGATTAATTGAAATTAGAGTAGAAGATGGCGGAGATTGTATATATGCCTAAATTGAGCGACACGATGACTGAAGGAGTCGTTGCTGAATGGTTAAAGAATGTTGGAGACGAAGTTTCTTCAGGTGAATTGTTGGCTGAAATTGAAACAGACAAGGCTACGATGGAGTTTGAGTCATTTTACGATGGTGTCTTATTACATATTGGTGTTGAAAAAGGAGCTACAGCTCCAGTTAATGCTGTTTTAGCCATTATTGGTGAACAAGGAGAAGATGTTGCTAAGTTATTGGCTGATGCTGAAAAAAATACACCATCTGATGAGAAGGAAACTTCTGCACCAGAGCCTAAGGTTGAAGCTCCAAAGCCAGCTGCTGTTGTAGATTCAGTTCCAACACCAGTTAAACCAGCACCTGTTGCTGCTGTTTCAGATTCTAACGGAAGGGTTTTTGCTTCTCCACTTGCTAAAAGTATGGCAAATGAGAAAGGAATTGATTTAGCAAACGTTATCGGTACAGGCGATGCAGGTCGTATTGTAAAAAGAGACATTGATCATTATACGCCTTATGTAGGTGGAACAGCTTCTGTAAAACGTAGTTTTGTTGGGGTAGAGTCATTTAATGATGAACCTGTTTCTCAAATGCGTAAAACAATTGCAAAGCGTTTGTCCGAAAGTAAGTTTACTGCACCACACTTCTATCTTACCTTGGATATTGATATGGATAATGCCATAGGTATTCGTACGCAAATAAATGCACTTGAGGCTGGTAAAGTCTCGTATAACGATATGGTTATTAAGGCGTGTGGTCTTGCTTTAAGAGAGCATCCAACAATTAATAGCGCATGGTTGGGCGATGTTATCCGAAGAAATGAACACGTTCATATTGGAGTAGCAGTTGCTGTTGATGAAGGATTACTAGTTCCTGTAGTGCGTTTTGCTGACGGAAAAGAATTGACTGAAATAGGGGCAGAGGTAAGAACTTTTGCGAAAAAAGCGAAAGATAAAAAACTTCAACCAAGTGATTGGGAGGGGAATACCTTTACTATTTCAAACCTTGGAATGTTTGGAATTGAAGCCTTTACGGCAATTGTAAATCCACCAGACAGCTGTATTATGGCTATTGGTGGTATTAAGCAAGTTCCTGTGGTTAAAAACGGGGCGGTTGTACCAGGTAATGTTATGAAAGTAACACTCTCTTGTGATCACCGTGTTGTTGATGGTGTTTCAGGTTCTGAGTTCTTGAATACGTTCAAGAAGTACATGGAAAACCCGATATCACTTCTTGTAAAATAAAATTTAGGTTTTAGCGCAGTTTTGAAAACACCTTGTTATTTTAACATGCTGTCTAACTGTTCTTGGATTTTAGTTGTTGTATTGGAGTCAAATCCTTCCAAGCGCCAAACAATTTCACCTGTATGATCAAGAATCAATGTCAGTGGAACATCTTGTCCCTTTGCTGCTATCATTGATTTAGCACTCGGGTCAAGGTAACACTTAAAAGACCAGTTGTTAGACTTAATAAACGGAATAACTTTTTTCTTTTGCTTGGAGTGGTCTAAAGCAATGGCGATTATTTGAGCTTCATAACTTTCTTTCCAACTCACCTTTTTTAATTCGAGTGCATTTAACTCTTGTATTGCTGACCTGCTTGTGGTTACCCAAAAGATAATAATTTTAGGGTGACTTGCTCGTTTAAAAGTCCTTGAGTTTATGATACGATCCTTTGTTGTTTCTAGTTCCATGTCAGGAAAGAAGGGGTTGGTTTGTCCAAAAACGGTAGAGAATATAAAAAAGAACAGGGTTGTAAGTAGAATACGAATCATGGTGTTTGTATAAATAAAAGTTTAAGCAAAAAAAGTCCTTCATTAATGAAGGACTTTTTAAATAATAAGCAATTAATAACCTGAAGCTGCACTGGCTCCACTAGCATTTGTTAATCCCTCAGCATTGACTGTTAATAATGGAATGTTTAATTCATTTTCAATCATTGCTTGAATAAATGAGTTTGGGTTTGTAATGATTCCCTCTTTATAATATCCTGCGGCCATCAAGTCAGCATCTACTTTAGCAGCGTATGACATCAATTCTTTTTCAAAACGTGCATTTTTATCAAAAGTTACGACCTCGTAATTAACGCCTTTTTCAGTTAAAAAATCCCGAACAATTTTTTGATTTACTTGAGTTCCTTTTTCCAATAATTCATCGCTGTCATGGTATCCAACTAAGTGAATGGTTGCATTGAATTTTTTGGCGATCGTTGAAGCAAAAGTAGCGATCTGGATACTTTTCTTTTGAAATGAAAAAGGCATTACAATAACCTTCATTTTGTCTACCGATTTTTTCCCTTGTGTAATTAAAAACGGTTGGTCTGAATAAGAAATCATTTTAACGGCATGAGAACCAAAAACTTTTTGGAAACCTCTAGCGCCATGTGTCCCCATCACAATTAATGAAGCATCGAGTAAATCACCAGCTTTAGATATGTCTTCGTAAATATCCCCGATAATTGCTTTTGATACAGTCAATTTTCTATCAACGTCAGACAGTGAGGATAAATAGTCTTTAAATTTTAGTTTTGCTTCCAGTCGTTCGTGTTGATTTTTTACGACGTGAAGTAAAAGAACGCTTCCTTTGTTTGCAATAGCTAGGTCTAGCCCAATGCGTACGGCACTTTCAGACACAGGGCTGAAGTCAAAAGGAATAAGGTAGAGAGGATTCTTGTTCATAATTTTATCATTTTAGATTCTAGAAAAATAAATGTACTCAATTTCTTGAGTATTCTAATTTGTTTCTTCAAAGAGAAGGTTCGTATTTGGGTCTAATTGGAATGATTCTACATTAAAGTTAGTTGGTAATTCAACTACTTGTTGCTGTTTTGTCATGAAAACAATAATATTATCTGTTTCTCCATGTTTTCCTTTTAGCTGAATCTCCAGTGTGAAATTAAATAATTGACTTTGTTTTTGTTGTAGAGTTAGGTATTGTTTTCCTGTACGTTGACCGAGTGCAGAACTCAGAACGGGGTGTCCGGTTTGCTCGGTCCATTGTTGAAAAAAGTGATCAAGATTTAATGTTGTTTGACTTTGCATTATCCGGATTAAACCTGCAGTTGATGCATTTTTGTATTTAAACGCGTTATAGTATGCCTTGATGCCTTTCCAAAAAGCATCGTCTCCAATTTTGTTTCGTAACATATGAAGGGTCCAGGAACCACGTTGATATGCGTTTGGATTTAACATTTGTAAAGGGTACTTTGAAACAGTATCCTTTAAGGGCAATTGTTTTGCTTTATGGAACCGAATAACACGATTTCGATCTTTAATCAATTGCTCATTCATTATTTCTCGACCGTATTTGTGCTCTAAATATAGGTTTGTGAAATAAGTAGCAAAGCCTTCACTTAACCATAAATGCGACCAATCAGACTCCGTCGCTGAATTCCCAAACCATTGATGGGCTATTTCATGAGCAATTAGGGGTTCCATAGATCCTTGCCCGGTAACCGCATGCTCATCGTAAAAAATACAACCTGCATTTTCCATACCTCCATAGCGTGTAGTAGATTGTACGTTATATAGTTTTTCAAATGGATAGGGAGCGATGTGTGATTCAAAAAAATGAAGTGGCTCACTTGCTATAGACATATCCTTTGTACCCTTGGTTTTATCTTCAGGAAACATAAAGTTGATGTGCTCCATGTTGCTTGGGTGTGATAATGTATCTGTCTCAAAATCAGCTAAACCAAAAACCATGACCTTGGTAGGGAGTTGAAATTTGGATGAGTATGTTGTTGTGGTCTTATTGTTTCTTAATGCAGTTTTAGTTTTCTTTTTTCCATTAGAAACGCATGTGTAATGGCTTGGGTGTGTGATGCTAAATGTTATCGTTGCCTTGTCTGAAGGGTGATCAACACACGGAAACCAGTGTCTTGCCCCTGCAGGCCAGTTATCTCCAAAAAATGTTCGATTATCAAACTTGTTTTTACCAATGATTAATCCGTCTTTAGGAATTCCTGTGTATTCTATTTTTAGTTTATGTATTGTTTCAATAGCTTGATTTATTGGTTGTATAATTAAGTGGTGCGAAGTTTGCTTAAAACTAACTTGTTTCCCGTTTTGCATAATTTTAGATACAAGCATTCCTTTTCCTGTATCGTCTTTTTGAATAAAATCAAGGGTAATGGACTCCTTTAAGTAAGGAGCAGACTTTAGTGTTATTGTGTTTGACCCATAGATTCTGTCTGTTGAATCATTTACATCGATTGATATCTCGTAGTTTAGAATGTCTATTTGTTGATTTTTTTGTGCGAAAATCAGTCCTGGAAATAAAAGAAACTTCATCGTCTATAGTAAGTGCATTTATTTAAATTCTAAGATAGCGTATAAAAGGTTTAAATACGATTTTATAATCAATAATTTTAAAACTAAATGATTTGATTAGTTTTGAGGAAACACACCTATTTATGTCTGAAATTCATCCGCATCAACTTCATTTATTAAGGTGTATTTCTATTGAAATGGCAGAGGAGGAGTCGCGCTATACCATTTCTGAAGATTCAGGCTTGAAACAAATGCGTGCTTCGGGGCTGTTATTACACCCTATAAATATTAGTCGTAAAACATTCGGTTATGCCGATTATCCCGAAATTTCATTTCGTTTACCATTTGAATGCGATACATCAAACTTTAAAGACAATTGTGCAATATCCTGTTTTGTTGAAGGAGAAGAACCTGTTAAAGGGATTTTATTACGTATTACTGGTCAGCAAGGAGAAATGCGACTTTTTACAGCTGATTTCCCAGATTGGATAGAGGATAAAGGGGTGGGAGTTAAATTGGCTCCAGATCATTTTACGAGTAAGTCGATGAAGGATGGTGTGATGCGTATTTCTGAATTCCCTAACGTTAAACAATTATTTGAAAATATTCATGGTTCAAGGCCTTTTGTACAAAGGTTTGATTTTTCTAGTAGTATAGATAGCTCACTTAATGAGAGTCAGTTAAAAGCGACTCAAGGGGTACTCGAAAATGAAGGGCTGGTTGTTTTTCATGGCCCTCCAGGTACAGGAAAGACAACAACAATTATTGAATCCATTCGTCAGCTAATTAAATTGGGAAAGCGTGTATTGGTTTCAGCACCGAGCAATACCGCTGTAGATAATGTAGCAAAAGGATTGTTGACGCATGACCTAAATATTTTGCGCGTAGGAAATGTAAGTAAGGTTGATGAGACTATTTTTCCCTTTACACCTGAAGGTAAAATGTTAATCTCAAAAGATTCAAAATCGATTAAACGATTAAAGATTCGTGCAGAAGAATTGCGTAAAATGTCATATCAATATAAGCGTAAGTTTGGAAAAGCAGAACGCGATCAGCGAAGGTTGTTGATGAATGAGGTTAAGCGTATTCGAAAGGAAATTCGAGACATGCGAAATTATTTTGATGAAAAACTATTTGTTGCTTCTGATGTTGTTTTAGGGACACCTATTGGGCTGAATAACTTTCTTTCGGATGGGACTGTGTTTGACGTATTGATTATAGATGAAGCAGGACAGGCGATTGAACCTTTGGCTTGGATGCTTTTTCCATATGCAAAATCTTGGGTGTTGGCCGGAGATCCATTTCAGTTACCTCCAATGGTACTTTCTGACAAAGCGAAAGGAATGGGCTTTGAGGTGTCTATTTTAGAGCATTCATTTAGAAATTGTAAAAATGTATTTTTCTTAGATACACAATATAGAATGCATCAATCAATTTCAGATTTTTCGAGTAATTATTTTTATGAAGGAAAATTAAAAACATCAACCCCAAAAAGTAATGGTTCAAATCAGATGTTGTTTTATGACACCGCAGGAACTGGATTTGAAGAGGAGCGAGGTCATGATGGTGTTAGCTTGATGAATATTGGGGAACTGAATTTAGTTAAGAAAATAATTAATGTAGAAGCTTTTGAGTTGAAGGATGTAGCATTAATATCCCCTTATTCAGGGCAGGTACAATTAGCCAATAAAGAATTAAGTAATAAGATTCGAACCAGCACAATTGACAGTTTTCAGGGGCAAGAAAGCCCAATTGTGATTCTGTCCTTGGTGCGCTCTAATACCGATGCTGTTATTGGTTTTTTAAAGGATTATCGAAGAATGAATGTGGCACTAACACGTGCAAAAGAAAGGTTAATTGTAATTGGCGATAGTTCCACAATTGGAAGTGATGATTTTTACGCTCAATTCCTAAGGTATATGGAGGAGGTTGATGGCTATCGAAGTGCCTGGGAGTTGATGGGTTAATTTAGTGTTTCAGACTACTTAAAAAATTTACGCCTGCCTGAACACCATAACGATAATCTACTGTAATGGCTTCAATTGAATTGGAGTATGTACCAGCCCTTAATGGTGAGTCTGGTGCAATTTGTTTAATGTCAAGATCTTTGGGACAGCTGTTGATAAAGTCAATAGACTTGTTGTATTTTAAATGACTATTCTCAAAGCAATTTTGAAGTTTTTTATTGGAGCTAAATACGAATGAACCAAAATAATCTGACCATGTTTGATCTGCTTTTAAATCTGGAGGAGATGTGCGTATAACGACAATTTCTTTAGCTCCGTTTTTATATGCCGATTCTACAGGTAGAGGATCACTCCAACCACCATCCATATATTCTACACCTTGGAGTAAGTGTTTCCCTTTGGTAACGAAAGGAAGTGTACACGAGGCAATTACAGCATCTACCCAAGTCTTACTGTTTGGCTGAAAGTGTTTAGGTTTTCCTGTTGTGCGGTTTGTTAGTACAATGGAAACTTCTTTTTCTTCAGAGTTAGAGATTAATTTGTTTAAATCTAATGGAATTTTGGTGCTAGACACTTCGTGAAAATAGTCAATATCCATAACCCCTGTGTCTGACATCATTCGACTGTAACTCATGAAATTTTTGTCCGTAGCCAAAAGACACATGGCATCGAAACAGCATTGGTATTGTTCGCTTAAAAAATAGGACAGTGCAATTGCTCCGCCAGAAACACCTATGTAAACATCAAATTCATTATAACCATATGTCTGAAAAGCGTCGAGAACACCCGTGCTGAATCCGGTTCTAAAACCACCTCCTTGTATAATTAGTGCTTTTTTTTGCTTTTCTTTATTCTTCGACATACTTAATATAGTGTTCAATTTTAACTCAGAGTTGCTAAGTTAATATATTATGCGTGCATATCAAATATAATTGAGTTTGAAATTTGAAAAATATTTTAGTGAAAGCGGTGGAGGGTAACGATTAAGTTGTCTTATTTAATCTTTTTGAAGTAATGCTGGAACTTTCCATTTCCTCCTGCTGTTATGAAGACTTATAATAAAAAAAGCTATACATTTGCGTTATGTTAAATAATTACAGTATTATAGGTTCAGGGTTTGCTTCATTAAGTGCGGCTGCTACATTAGCTAATGAAGGCGGAAATGTAAAAGTCTTTGAAAAGAACAGTACTTTAGGAGGAAGAGCTAGGCAGTTCACTGAAGATGGTTTTGTCTTTGATATGGGTCCAAGCTGGTATTGGATGCCGGATATATTTGAGAGTTTCTTCAAAAGATTTGATAAAAACCCATCTGACTATTATGATTTAATAAAGTTAGAGCCTGGTTTTCAGATAATATTTAACACCAATCATACAATAAAAATTAA
>JAQWFQ010000007.1 GCA_029238665.1 Crocinitomicaceae bacterium
TTTTGTTTTTCCGTATACAGATTGAGGATTCACTGTGTCATCTTCTTTGTACGGAGATCGAGACTTTCCATCAAAAACATAATCCGTTGAGATATGGATTAGTTTACAGTTGTGTTTTTCACACATTTCTGCAATATATTTTACGCCGGTATGATTAACAGCATTTGCTTTTTCAGCGTCAGTTTCAGCGTTGTCTACAGCGGTATATGCAGCACAGTTTATTACAGCATTTACGGTATTTTTCTCAAAGAATGCTGCAACATCAGACTGTACTGAAATGTTTAATTCTTCAGAGCCTGTAAATAGAAAGTTAAACTGTTTAAATTCATTTGCGACAGCTCTGATCTCAGAACCCAACTGGCCATTTTTTCCCGTGACTAAAATATTCATGAGAATGGTGTTGTAAAATCGTTTAATGTACCTTGAAGTTTATCTTTTTCAGAAAGTTGAATCATAGATTCATCAATGTTCCAGTCGATATTTAAATCGGAATCATTCCAAGCTAAACCAGAATCATGAGATGGCGAGTACAAGTTGTCCACTTTGTAACTAAAAATAGCCGTTTCGCTTAGAACAACAAAACCATGAGCAAAGCCTCTAGGTACGAAAAATTGCTTCTTATTTTCTGCTGTTAGCAGGATTGAATAATGCTTCCCGTAAGTAGGAGAATTTTTTCGTAAATCTACAGCCACATCAAGAACTTCTCCTTGTATTACCCGAACTAATTTTGCCTGCTCAAAGGGTGGTTTTTGAAAATGAAGTCCTCTTAAAACACCTTTTGATGATTTAGACTCATTGTCTTGAATGAATTTTGTATTCGATACATTTTCGATAAACCAATCTTCTTGAAACGACTCCATGAAGTATCCACGGTCATCACCAAACACCTTGGGCTCCAAAATGACTAAGTCGTGAATAGGAGTTTTAGTTATTTTCATGACTGTTTACTCGTTTAATTAAGTATTGCCCGTAGCCTGTTTTTAATAATGGCTTAGCTAATTCGATTACATCTTCTGCGGAAATAAAACCTTCTTCAAAGGCAATTTCTTCTAAGCATGCTACTTTTAATCCTTGTCGTTTTTCAATTGTTTGGATGAAGCTTCCTGCTTCTAATAAAGAATCATGTGTTCCTGTATCTAACCAAGCAAAACCCCGTCCGAGCAACTCTACCATCAATTCATTTCTGTGCATGAAGGTTTCATTTACAGATGTGATCTCTAATTCACCACGCGCTGAGGGTGTTGTGTTTTTAGCTACCTGAATGACATCGTTGGGGTAGAAGTACAAACCTACAACAGCAAAGTTAGACTTAGGTTCAGCGGGTTTTTCCTCAATGGAAACAACATTTCCTTCTTTGTCAAATTCTGCAACACCATAACGCTCAGGATCATTTACATAATAACCAAAAACAGTAGCTTTTCTTTTTTCTTCTACGTTTTTTCGTGCAGATTTTAAAATTTCAGTTAAGCCGTGTCCGTGAAAAATATTATCTCCCAAGACCAAGCAAACATCATCATTTCCTATAAACTCTTCTCCTAAAATAAATGCTTGAGCTAAGCCGTCAGGACTTGGTTGAACTTTATAAGAAAATGAAAGACCTAAATCAGTACCATCTCCTAAAAGTTTTTGAAAATTTGGTAAATCTTCAGGAGTAGAAATGATGAGGATTTCTTTTATACCTGCTAGCATTAATACAGATATAGGATAATAAATCATTGGTTTGTCATAGACAGGTAACATTTGTTTTGAAACCCCCTTCGTTATAGGATGCAATCTTGTTCCTGAGCCTCCTGCTAGTACGATTCCTTTCATAATTATGAATATTGTTTTGTGTAGTAATTCTGGTAAGATCCTGATGTTACGTTACTTAACCATTCCTCATTGTTCAGGTACCAGTCAATTGTAATGGACAGCCCTTGCTCAAATGTTACAGAGGGTTTCCAGCCTAATTCTTTATTTATTTTTGAAGCATCAATAGCATACCTTAAGTCATGGCCTGGTCGATCTTTCACATATGTAATTAACTTTTGTGAAGTGCCCACTGGCCTTTTTAGTTTAAGATCCATTTGATCGCACAATAACTTCATCAAATCAATGTTTTGCCACTCATTGAACCCACCAATGTTGTATGTTTCTGTAGTTTGACCTTTATGGAAAACTAAATCAATGGCAATGGCATGGTCTAATACATATAACCAATCTCTCGTGTATTTTCCATCACCGTAAACAGGCAAAGGTTTGTCTGTTAGTATGTTGTTGATGAAAAGGGGGATTAATTTTTCTGGAAATTGATTTTGACCGTAGTTATTTGAACAATTACTGATTACATATGGTAGGCCATAAGTTTCACCATATGCTCTTACAAAATGATCTGAGCTTGCTTTGCTTGCAGAGTAAGGTGAATTTGGGTCATACGGTGTAGTCTCTTCAAACAAACCTGTTTCCCCTAAAGACCCATAAACTTCATCGGTGCTTACATGGTAAAACAATTTATCACTCCAATTTCCTTTCCATGTTTCTTTAAACGCATTTAACAGGATCATTGTCCCTAGAATATTTGTTTTTGCAAAGGCCAGTGGGTCAGTTATTGATCTGTCTACGTGAGACTCTGCTGCTAAGTGAATTACACCATCAAAGCGATGCTCGGAAAAAAGAGCATTAATGAATTTCTCGTCGGTTATATCTCCTTTAATAAATGAATAATTTGAATTGTTTTCAATGTCCTTCAAATTTTCCATATTACCTGCATATGTCAGTGCATCAAGATTATAGATATGATAGGAAGGGTAGTTTTGAACAAACCTTCGTACTACATGCGAACCAATAAATCCAGCTCCTCCAGTAATTAATAATTTCATGTGTTTAGTTTTAATCTATTTTACTAAAAACCAGTTGTTTAATAATTTTTCACGATTGTATTTCATCGTATTTTTCGTTTTCCAGTCAATAACATCAAATCCTGCATGCTCACATATGGCTTGTCCAGCAGCAGTGTCCCACTCCATTGTCGGTGCAAATCTTGGATAGCAATCTGCTGTTCCTTCAGCGACCATAACAATTTTCAGTGAACTTCCTTTTGATATTAGTTCAACTTCTCCGTGCTTTTTTCGCATTTCAGCAACGTAATCTTCTGTTTCAGGAGACATGTGTGATCGGCTTGCAACAACGGTGTAATTTTCTTTTTCTACCTGAAGAGGGAGTGAAGATGCAGATGATAGAATACTCGACACATCCAATTCTTCAGCATTTTTAATCTTAAACGAACCACCTTCTTTAGAAGAAAAATACAATTCATTTAATGCGGGAGCATAAACGACACCAAGTACTGTTTTTTGCTCTTCAATAAGGGCAATGTTTACTGTAAACTCACCATTTTTCTTTATAAATTCTTTGGTCCCATCAATAGGGTCAACAATCCAAAGCTGTTTCCAATCTTTTCGATTTTCATATGGAATACCTTTCCCTTCTTCAGAAAGAATAGGAATTCCTGTATCTACCAGGTAGGTTTGAATAATTTTATCAGCAGCTAAATCAGCTCTCGTTAGCGGAGAGTTGTCACCTTTAACTTCAACCCCAAAATCATCTGATTCGTAGATTTCCATAATTGCCTTCCCAGCCTTAAGGCTTGCTTCTATTGCAGTCGATAATAGTTCTTTTTTAAGCATTTAAGTAACCGTTTAAGTTCAAATAATTTAGTATTTGTTCAACAGACTGATCTAGTGAAAGAGCGCCTGCCTTAATATGTATTTCAGCTTGTTTAGGAGCTTCATAAGTGGAAGATATCCCTGTAAAATTTGGTATTTCTCCCTTGCGTGCTTTCTGGTAGAGTCCCTTAGGGTCTCTCGCTTCACAAATTTCCAAAGGTGTATCAATAAACACTTCTATAAATTCAACATCTTCAAGCAAAGCTCGTACTTGTTGGCGGTCTTTCTGAAAGGGAGAAATGAATGCGGTTAATACAATGACTCCTGCATCTACAAATAATTTGGAAACTTCTCCAATACGTCGAATGTTTTCGATGCGATCAGTGTCAGAAAAAGTAAGGCCTTTGTTCAGTCCTAAACGTACATTGTCACCATCTAATAAATACGTATGCTTACTTAATTCGTTGAGCTTTAATTCAACCGCATTGGCAATTGTTGACTTTCCTGAACCACTTAAACCTGTAAACCATAGTACACAAGATTTTTGATTTTTGATGGCAGCACGATGTTCTTTAGTAACATGGTGTTCGTGCCAAACGATATTCTTATTTGACATAATTTTTTTTTATGTATTTCACAATTACGTTGGCCGCCTCTTCAGCGCTCATCGTCTCAGTATCAATTGTTATCTCTGCGTGCTTAGGCTCTTCATAAACATCGTTTACTCCAGTAAAGTTTTTTAATTCTCCAGCAATTGCTTTTGCGTATACCCCTTTATAGTCTCTTGCTTTGCAGGTTTCTATCTCTGCTTTAACATGAACTACAATGTTTTGTTGTACCATTTCACGAATGGCTTTTCGTGATTCTGTATAGGGTGAAACAAAAGAAACAACTGTTGAAACTGAATTTTTCTGCAGTTTCTGAATCAAATAACCTATTCTGTGCATGTGGATATTACGATCAGCTCGAGTAAACCCAATACCAGGAACTAGGTTTCGAATGTTTGAAGCATCAATACGTTCAATAGGAATGTGTAATTTCTCCAATTCTGTATACACGAGGTCTGCAATTGTTGTTTTCCCAGAAAGCGGTAAGCCTGTAAACCAAAGATTAAAAGGCTCAATTTTTTTCCGACCCCAACGCACTTTAAACCACATGCGCTCATGCATCCAATAGAAGAAGAGTTTAAAACCCGTTTCTACAACGCCAGCTTTAATTGCAGTCTCGATTTCACCCGTAAACAGATAAACAATTACCATTGTTGTGACAAGCGCTATGGCACGCCAGCTAATCGCTTTAACAATAGAACGTATGTTGGTATCCTTATACATGTTACACTATACTTTTTTACAATCCCACTCAGGGAAATTCGCGCGAATAAATTGATTTAATGCCTTTTCAGAATCAGTGTATTCTTTTGAAGTTATTTTCTTTAAGTCATCTTCTCTACGACTTACACCTAAAATCATTCCTGCTCCAACGGTATTGTTCGTAATTCGATCTACTACAATAAAAGACCCTGTAAAGCGATTTGCAGTATATGCATCTGCCGCAATGGGCTGATTTAATAACATTTTACACGATGCAATATCATTGACGCCTAATGCGTGCACTTGTTTTCTTTCAAAGGTGTTGACATCTACTTTATAATTGATGTGTTCAAACGAACCTGAAACAACAGATGTTCCTCTTTTTATGTCATAGTTTTGATTCAACTCCATGGAGTTTTCATCCATCCAAACGAGCATTACCTTTAATGAATTTGAAACTCTAGGAACACTTTTAGAGTGAACAATCATGTCTCCACGAGAGATGTCAACTTCATCTTCAGTTGTTAATGTTACAGCCATTGGTGCGTAGGCACTATTACACGTTTCATGGAAGTTTGACTCTGTAATATCACCAGCATTAATAATACTCTTTACTTTTGTTGTTTTTCCTGAAGGAAGTATAGTTATTTCATCTCCTACTGTAACATCACCAGCTACGATTGTACCGCAAAAGCCTCTAAAGTCAAGGTTGGGTCTGTTAACGTATTGAACTGGAAACCTAAAATCTTCTTCTTCTTTTTCTTTAGAAATATCCATAGAATCTAGGAGGTTGAGAAGTGTCTGTCCTTTATACCAAGGTGTTTTTTCACTTTGGTCAACAACATTATCTCCGTCAAGTGCAGAAACAGGTATGTAATAAGTATTCTTAATACCCAGTTCAGTGGCTAGCTCCGTATATGCTTTTGAGATTTCATCAAATACATCTTGACTAAAGTCTACAAGATCCATCTTATTAATTGCAACAACAACATGCTCAATACCTAAAAGACTTACAATAAAACTATGTCTTCTTGTTTGTGTTAAAATTCCTTTTCGAGCGTCAATAAGAATAATGGCAACATCAGCTGTTGAAGCTCCTGTAACCATATTTCGTGTGTACTGCTCATGACCAGGTGTATCTGCAATAATGAACTTTCGTTTTTCGGTTGCAAAAAAGCGATAAGCAACATCAATGGTTATTCCTTGTTCACGCTCACTTTGTAAGCCATCAACAAGTAATGCCATGTCAATTTTCTCTCCTGTTGTACCGTACTTTTTACTCTCACCTGCTACAGCTGCCAGTTGATCATCAAAAACCATTTTCGCATCGTAAAGCATCCGACCAATAAGTGTACTTTTACCGTCATCGACTGAACCACACGTTAAAAAACGAAGCATGTCTTTGTTCTCATGCTCCTTTAGGTATCCTTCGATATCTTTTGCTATTTTATTATTCTGATTTTCCATATTAAAAGTATCCTTCAATTTTCTTTTGTTCCATAGCTCCTTCTTGATCCTTATCAATAATTCTTCCTTCACGCTCTGAGCTTGTCGAAAGTAGCATCTCCTTAATTATTTCTGGTAAGGTTGTGGCTGTCGAGTTAATTGCCCCTGTTAGCGGGTAACAACCTAAGGTTCTGAAACGAACCATCTCTTTTTTCGCTGTTTTTCTTAGTTCTTCAGGCATTCGGTCGTCATCAACAAGTATTTTAGTCCCTTCGTATTCAACAACCTCTCTTTCTTTCGAAAAGTAAAGAGATGGAATAGGAATGTTTTCTAAATAAATGTATTGCCAGATGTCTAACTCTGTCCAATTTGAAATAGGGAAAACACGTACGCTTTCACCTTTTTGAATCGCTGTGTTGTAGATGTTCCATAATTCTGGACGTTGATTTTTAGGGTCCCATCTGTGATTTTTATCACGAAACGAAAAAATACGCTCTTTTGCACGAGATTTTTCTTCATCTCTTCTTGCACCTCCAATTACAGCATCATATCCACCTGCATTTAATGCCTGCTTTAGCCCTTGCGTTTTCATGATATCTGTATGTACCTTTGACCCATGCTTAAAAGGCGACATGTTCATCTCTATCCCTTTCGGATTAGAGTGTACCAATAAGTCAAATCCTAAGTCAATGGCCCGTTGATCTCTAAACGTTATCATTTCTTTAAATTTCCATGTAGTGTCTACATGTAACATTGGAAATGGTGGTTTAGAAGGTGCAAATGCCTTTAATGCTAAATGAAGCATTACAGAAGAATCTTTCCCTACAGAATACATCATAACAGGGTTGCTAAATTCTGCAGCAACTTCTCGTAGAATATGAATTGATTCTGCTTCGAGTTGCTTTAAATGTGTTAATCGTTCTTTTGTAATCATTTTTTACGTTTAATTAGTTCTTTAAAGATGCCTTTAGGCTGTCAATTACACCAATGTATATTGAGTCAATGTTATTTAACTCTGCTAAATATAAAGAAGCCCAATCGATAATGTTTATTAGATATAAGGAGCGAGTTAGCCTAGTTTCTCCAAGAGAAGATAGTGACTTGATATGGCTGGTTCTAGATTTGATTTTCTCAATTGAAAAAGCCAAACGTTTATTGTTTTGAGAATGCCAATCATTGGTGTCTAAGAATAGTACTGCACATTGTGCTGTGCCACCATGCCATCCCACTAACTCATTGTGATTCATTTCAGGAATCGTATGGTTGTTGCATAGTATTTTACTATTCTCATTGAATTGTTGTCGTGCACGAATGGCTACCCCCTCATCTTTGGACTCGCTGTAGATGATTAAGTCTTTACCATTGATGAAATTGGCTAATTCCTTAGCTTCTTCATGAATTCTAGCACTGTTTGACACAATTAATTCTTGAGCTAAAGAGAACTCGTTTAATTTTTCTTTTTGAATTAAATTAAGCGAGATGAAAATATGTGTCAGTTGAACAATTGAGAAAGCCAAGGTTGTGCGAGGAGGGCACCCTCCTGGAACAAGAATGAATTCGTAATTCCGTTGTTCACAGAAAGATTGTAGCTTACCTCCAGAACAAACGGCTATAATTGTAGCACCTCGCTCATGTGCCTCTAAGGTTGCAGATAAGGTTTCTTCCGTATTTCCTGAATTAGAAGATGCAATAACTAAGGTTTTGTCATTTACATAGTTAGGCAGGTTGTAATCCTGACAAAAATTGATAGGAATGTTTATTTCATCTGTTATCCATGATGCCACTAGTTTTCCGCCAATACCTGATCCACCCATTCCGCAAATAACCACATTGCTAAATACAGGGTAGATTTTCTTTAACGAATTTTGTTTTGCTATTGCAATGGCTTCCTGTAAATTTTTTGGAAATGCGTCAATGAGCCCCCTCATGTAGTCATTATTTCTTTCAATTTCCGTCATTAAATTGGTTTTATTCTTTTGTGTTTTATGTCTGTTACTTTTGTATAAAAAAGGTAAGGTGTAAGCATAGTGATTAACCATTGCTTATTCTGACAATGAGTCAAGTTGACTGCTTCCCTTTTATAAAGCAGGAAAAATACTGTTTTTCATTTAGTTTTCATAGCTTCTGTAGGAAAGAATGATTCTACCTTTTTCATATTGATGCTAGAGGGAAAAAATAACTATGATTTGAAAGATTATTTTACTAAGTTTGAAAAACATATTATTTACATCATATTTAAGTATGAAACTATTCTCAATACTATTTTCAATCACCTTTGTTTTTGCTGCAACAGCTCAAACAGAAGATACAATAATTCAGAACAAAAACACATTAGATGTTCTAAATGTTGATGATTATAATCGATGGTCTGTAGGGTTTAGCTTTGGAGGGCACGATGGCATGGTTCCGGTCAAAACAAATTCAAACATTGCTTTTCAATTAGCGCATTTTGGAGGAGAGGGTAGGTATATGTTTAATAATCGGTTTGGTGTTAAATTAGACTTTGGGTATGATTTGATGAACTTTGATGATGTTGGTCGGTCTAATTATTGGCGAACATCGGTTCAGGGTGTTATAAACCTTCGAGATGTGTTGCGTTTCGACACTTGGACGGATCGTTTTGGCTTATTGGTTCACGGAGGAGCAGGAGTTTCACACTTATGGTTAGCAAAGTCATTGCAATCAGAAGATATGAATACTACCTTTTTAGATGGTCTTGATGATATGATTAATTATACGTTTGGGATAACACCTCAAGTTAAAATAACGGAGCGTTTTTCTGTAAAGAGTGACTTGACCTTTACATGTCACACACGACAATCAACATATTGGGATCGGTTAAGTACTGAGGGGCATGAACTTGATCATGGCCAAATTAATGGTTATTTCTTTAATTTTTCAATAGGAGCCTCGTTCTACTTTGGTAAAAATAAAAGGCACGCAGATTGGACACCAACTGAATATGGTGTGTTACCCGATAATTCGGCAATGACTGACCGTATAACTCAATTAGAATTAGAATTAAAAGACAAGCTTCAAGATGATGACGGCGATGGTGTTGTAAATGGTCGAGATGAAGAGCCAAATAGTGTGCCTGGATCTGTTGTAAATTCAAAGGGAATTGCTCTTCTTGATTCAGATGGGGATGGTGTAAAGGACTTCAGAGACGAAGAACCAAATACGATTCCAGGATCCGTTGTAAATTCTAAAGGGGTTGCATTGGTTGATACGGATAAAGATGGTATCGAAGATCGATTTGACGCTTGCCCGGAAGTGGCAGGATTGTTTTCAGAGAATGGCTGTCCAGAAGTTGTGGAGGAGGTGAATGAAGATGTTCAGGAAATTATGAACTACGCACTTAAAGGGGTTAAATTCGAAACTGCTAGATCTGTATTGTTGACTAGATCCTATGTGTTTTTAGATAATATTATTACTGTTTTGAATGATCACCCGTCGTATTACCTTCAAATAGATGGACATACCGATAATATTGGTAGCGATGTATCCAATTTGGCACTTTCAAAAGCGAGGGCGAGAGCCTGTGTTGATTACTTTGTATCGAAAGGGATTGCTCGATATAGATTGCATTCTGAGGGGTATGGTGCATCTACGCCATCCTTCTCAAATGAAACTGCTGCTGGTAGATCAGAAAACCGCAGGGTAGAGTTTAAGGTTGTTTTTGAGTAAAGGTGTAGGTTGTTTGTGTAGATGTTCAGTTTTTACTCGTGGTGATAAGGTTCACCCTTTAATATAGTGAATCCGCGATAGAGTTGTTCTAAGAAAAATAAGCGTACCATTTGATGTGAAAACGTCATTTTTGACAGGCTTATTTTCCCACTTGCTTTGGCATATACTTCATCAGAAAATCCGTAAGCACCACCAATGATAAAAGCAAGGCCTTTCCCTCCTGAATTGAATTTTTTTTGTAGGTATTTACTGAATTCAACAGAGCTGTAGTGCTTTCCATGCTCATCAAGAAGAACCATGGTTTCTCCAGGTTTAATTTGATTCAAGATAAGCCGCCCTTCTTGCTGCTTAATTTGAGATTGACTTAGCTTTTTAGCATTTTTTAATTCAGGAATTTCAATTTTCTCAAAAGAAGAATAATGCCCGAGTCGTTTTACATACGTTTGTTCACCGTCTTTTAAAAATGGCTTCATCGTTTTACCGACACAGATCATCTTGATTTTCATTTAGCGAAGGTAGTATAAATAGCTTACAACTATTCTGTGAATAGGGGGTTGTTTTTTGGTGCTATCTTTGTATATTCGCTAAACGTTAACAGAGTAGGTTGTGAATTTATTATTTATATTCTTAACATCAGCTTTAATGTCTTTGAGCATCGTGCCTTACGATGAGATTGAAAAAGCATTTGAGGCGAATGATTCCCATGCAATTTCCTTGATGGGGAAGGATAAAGTTCTGTTTAATATTTTAGGCAAAGAAGGTGTGTATAGCCAACCCCAGGCTAGTCTTGTACTGAATGATTTTTTCAAACGAAAACCAGGGGCAAGTTTTAAGTTTTTCTTTAAAGGAAAAGCATCTTCTAAAGGTTCTTTTGCTATTGGCAAATATAAGAGTCGTGGGAGTGAATTTAGAGTAACGATTCACTTCAAAAAAATTACTTCTAGTTTTAAAATAGAGAGTCTTACAATTGAAGCTTTGTAAGATTATAAATCTCATTGTGTACCAAATTATTTAACTAAAATGATTGACGAAATTATTCAAAATGCACTTCGTGAAGATATCGGAGATGGGGATCATTCAACGCTGTCTTGCGTGCCTGACTCTGCTATAGGTGTTGCTAAGTTGTTAGTGAAAGGAGAGGGAGTGATGGCAGGAGTGGCGTTGGCGAAGCGAATTTTCGAGCTGTTTGATTCAAGTTTAGAGGTCACGATATTTATAAATGATGGTGATTACATTAAGTATGATGATGTCGCATTTGAAGTGAGAGGTAGCTCAAGGTCGATTTTGACTACAGAGCGCTTGGTTTTAAATTTCATGCAGCGAATGAGTGGTATTGCTACGCAGACGCACAAAATAGTAAAGCTTATTGACGGCACAGGAGTTAAGTTGTTGGATACGCGTAAAACGACACCTGGAGTTCGTTACTTAGAAAAATGGGCT
Organism: Crocinitomicaceae bacterium; assembly: GCA_029238665.1. Taxonomy (GTDB): domain Bacteria; phylum Bacteroidota; class Bacteroidia; order Flavobacteriales_D; family Crocinitomicaceae; genus UBA4466. The sequence goes on from JAQWFQ010000007.1 coordinate 11,528, forward strand.
GTTAGAATTGGTGGAGGGTATAATCATCGATTTGCCTTGTACGATATGATTATGTTGAAGGACAATCATGTTGATTATGCAGGAGGAGTAAAGTCGGCAATTGAGCAAGCTAATGTGTACTTGGCAGAAACGGGTCGCGATTTGAAAATTGAAATAGAAGTGCGTAACGAACGAGAGTTAGCGGAAGCTATTGAAGTTGGAAAGGTTGACAGGATCATGTTGGATAATTTCACTCCAGAAAGAATAGTTGAAGCATTAAAAACGATTCCAGATCAATTTGAGGTTGAGGCGTCGGGTGGTATTACAATTGAAACCATTCGTTCGTTTGCTGAAACAGGAGTTGATTTTATTTCTGTTGGAGCATTAACGCATAGCTTTGAGAGTCTAGACATGTCGCTTAAGGCAACATTTGACTCGTAGTTTTTTCGCGCTTGACAATTGCTTCCGTGTTTGTTGTTATTATAATGTTTTCGTGTTCAAATGTATTTAGCTGAACGGAAATAGTGTGGTCGCTATTGATTATTTTTCCGTTCCACAGGTTGTCTGATGCTCGATTGAGCAATAGCTCTGATTTAAATAGAATTTTTTTCCTTCCTGCTAGCTTGTAAAGCGTTTCTTTTGCAGACCATACTTTGCATAGTTCAACAATGTTTTCTGTGTCAAAATGCATTTTTTCTTTTTCAGATAGAAATTTATGCATAATCGTTTTAATGTTCGGTCGAATAGATTCCAGGTCTAAGCCTATTTTATAGTGTTTATTTATAGCAAGACCAGCCTTGTTTTTCGTGTGACTGATTGAAATAAACACCTTGCTATCCATATATGGGGCGCCACAATCGTCATAGTGAATGTCTTTCATTTCAATGGCTTTGCTTCGCAAGATGCGTGTAGCTACAAACTCCCGTTTTCTTTGGATGTTTTTGAATGAATTTAAGCGTTTTTTTTCGGGAAGAGTTAGGTGATCCGTGTATTTTGAAGGGTCAAAGTCGGAGTATGAGCAAAGGTGAATTTGCGTTTGCTGTATGGTTATTTCCTCAAACTTGAACTCATTCATAACGACAATAATACGAAAGAACTTTTTTATTGTTATTTATTTCAGGTGTGTAAATGGACTTTTAATGTGTTTGTTGTATGGATTCATTCGAATTCGTGTTACTACTCTATCTTGTTAAAGAAAGTTAATCGAGTTAGAATTAAATTTTATTAACATCTTACTTTTCAAAGTGATTTTTCATATATTTACAAGCTTTATAAGAGCAACTAGGTTTAAATAAACAAATTGTACGTATGTTACTAAAACTGAACTTATTATTTGTAAGCGTCTTGCTTACATTAACTTATGGCTTTTCTCAGGCGGGTCTGGGTACTGTAAAAGGTACTGTAAATGATGCCGATACGAAACAGCCTATTCCTTTTACAAAGGTTATTTTATTGAAAGAAGGCCAAATAAAAGGAGGAGCGAACACTGATTTTGATGGAAATTTCCAGATTAATTCAATTCCTGCCGGATCTTACGATCTTGAGGTGAGAAATGAAGTTGAGGGATATAAGCCACAAGCTTTAACAGGTGTTGTTGTTAGTTCTGATAAAATAACATTCTTATACGACCTTGAAATTGGAAAGGCAAAAGATGTACAGGATATTGCAGAGGTTAAAGTTGTTGCCTATAAGGTTCCTTTAATTGATCGAAATGGTGGTGCTTCAGGTGCAACTGTTACGCGAGAGGATATTGCAAGACTCCCAGTTCGTTCTGCTTCAGATGTTGCAGGAACTGTTGGTGGTGTAAATAAATCTGAAGGTGACGGTGGTATTAGTGTAAGGGGTTCTCGTTCTGATGGAACGTACTTCTATATTGATGGTATTAAGGTACGCGGTTCTTCAAGTTTGCCGAAATCAGCCATTGAAGAGGTTACCGTTATTACAGGTGGTTTACCAGCAAATTATGGTGATGCTACCGGTGGTATTATCTCGATTACAACGAGAGGTCCTTCTTCGAAATACTTTGGGAGTTTAGAGGGAGTAACATCAGGGTTTTACTTTAATGGTAAAGATATAGATGGATACGATGGTAACGTTTACGGTTTAGATAAGTTTGGATACAACCTTGTAGAGGGAATGTTTTCTGGTCCATTATGGATGCAGAAGGATTCATTAGGGAATAAAACAAAACCAAGATTAGGTTTCTTGGTATCTGCTAATTATACAGATAGAGTAGACAGTCGTCCTTTATCGGGAGGAAGCTACAGAATAAAGAAAGACGTTAGAGATCAAATTTTAGAGGCACCTTTAACACCAACAGGAACAGGTAGTGGTGCATATTATAGTACAAATTATTTAAGGGAGTCTGATTTTGAAAAAACGCCTTTCAGAATGAATGCAAGAAATCGTTCATTGTCTGCACAAGGTAAAATTGATGTAAATACAGGTCCTTCTGTGAATTTAACATTTGGAGGTTCTTTGAGTTATGGAGCTGGGTCAATTTATTCAAGATCAGGATCGGTATTTAACTTTTCGAATTTTGGATCATACAAGAACTTTGACTGGAGGGTTTATGGACGTTTAACGCAACGCTTCACAAATAATACTGAAGGAAGTTCTTCAAAAATAAAAAGTGCGTTTTACTCGTTGATGTTTGATTATTCAAAATCGACAAGAGATAATTTTGATAATAAGCATGGGTATAACGTATTTAATTACGGACATGTTGGAACATTTGATATTGAGCGAAGAGTTACTTATCCAGGTTTATCCGCTGTAACCAACGGCCCTGAGCAAACGACAGTCCCTGCTGATATTAATGTTCAGTTTACACCTTCTGAAACAAACCCAATGTTGGCTTCTCAAACAGAGCAGTATTTTAATCTATATGATTATGCTTCTAGCTGGCAACAAGAACAGAATTACAGAAATTTATTTCAAGTTCAACAAGGAAATGGTTTGCGAAATGGAGATGCTCCACAAAGTGTTTATGGGATTTGGAGTAATATAGGATCTCCTTATAACTACTTTGGTAAAACTGAAAATGATCAAATCCGTGCAACTGGTGCCGGTGCTGTTAATATTGGTGACCATTCAATTTCATTAGGATTTGAGTATGAACAACGTTATGATAGAGGTTGGACTTCTGGAACAACGACATCAGGTGACGGAAATGGACCTATGAGTCTGTGGACGTTAGCACGCCAATTGACAAACTCACACATTTCTGAGATTGATAAAAACTCACCAACAACGTTTGATTCGTTGGGTGTTGTGTATACTTCGTATGCTCCATTAAACACAGGGTATGCTGCCGGTGAAGGAAACGGTTCATATGGTGGTCAGGTTAATAACGACAATCAATCATTTTTTGATTATAGCTTGAGGGAGTATTTATACGGTGAAGGTTTAATTGGTCAAGGAGGTTCAGGAAGTGAGTACCTTAATATTGATCAATACGATCCGAATATATTCTCATTAGACATGTTTTCACCAGACGAGCTAGCAAACAGTGGTAACTCATTGGTTTCTTACTGGGGGTTTGACCATACTGGTAAAAAAGTTTCAGGACAAACAGATATCACAGACTATTTTGTTGACGCAGATGAAAATGGGAACTACAAACGTTTTGTAGGTGCATACCAACCAACGTATATTGCAGGATACCTTATGGATAAGTTTGCTTTCCGCGACATCGTATTTAATGTTGGTGTTCGTGTTGATGTGTTTGATGCAAATCAACCTGTATTGAAAGATCCATATTTAATTTATGAAGCGAAAACGGCAGGTGAAGCAAGACAAGAATTTACAACGGGTGCTTCAGACTGGGCGGTTGTCCCAGAATCAATAGGTGATGACTATACAGTATATGTAAATGATGAGTTTGATCCAAGTTCAATTCTAGGATATAGAAGTGGAGATACATGGTTCAATGCTGAAGGGATTGAAATTGAAGATCCAACAATCATTGAAAGTTCTACAGGTATTTTACCTTACTTAAGAACTCCAGGACAAAATAGTCCTACTAAAGATGCATTTAAAGATTATAAGGCGCAGGTGAATATTATGCCTCGTGTATCATTCTCTTTCCCAATTTCTGATGAGGCTTCTTTTTTCGCACATTACGATGTGTTAACGAAGCGACCTACTTCAGGAACGCGCTTTGATCCTTTTCAATATCAATACATCAATGAAAGAAGTGCGATTGTTAACAATTCAAACTTGAGACCAGAGAAAACAATTGATTATGAATTAGGTTTCCAACAAGTTTTAACAAAAACATCTTCACTGAAAATTTCAGCATTCTATAGAGAACAACGTGATAATGTACAGTTGATTAATGTTACAGGAGCTTACCCTAAGCAGTACAGAACTTATGGTAACCGTGATTTTGGAACAGTAAAAGGGCTTACAGTATCGTATGATATGCGTAGAACTGGAAACATCCGATTAACGGCTAACTATACATTACAGTTCGCAGATGGTACAGGTTCAAATGCAACTTCAGCTTCTGGTATTATTAATGCTGGTTTGCCAAACCTTAGAACAATACAGCCATACGATTTTGATCAGAGACATGCATTTGCTGTTACATTTGATTACCGTTATGGAGAAGGAAGAGATTACAATGGACCTGTTATTAATGGACTCAATCTTCTTGAAAACACAGGGTTAAACCTTGTGTCTAACATCTATTCAGGATCGCCTTACTCAGACCAGACAGCTATTACAAGTGAAGGTTTGTTTAGCCCGACGGGTTCTTCAGGTCTTGATGGAACATTGAATGGGTCTAGATTACCTTGGTCTTACAGGTTAGACTTACAATTAGACCGTACGTTTAACATTGAAATGGGTAAAGACGACAAGAAAAAAGCAATGTTCTTGAATGTATATGTTCGTGTTACAAACTTATTCAACCAGTTTAATGTGTTGAATGTGTATAGAGCAACTGGAAACTGGGATGATGATGGTTATTTAGCTGCTGCTGCTAGCCAAACTTCAATTCAGAATCAGGCAGATGAACAAGCATTTAGAGATTATTATACAATGAAAATTCAAAATCCTTTCAATATCAGTTCTCCAAGAACGATTCGTTTAGGTGTTAAATTCGATTTTTAAGTCATAGTTTAGTTAAGCATTATGAAAAAGCAAATAATAGCAATAGTACTTGGAACAACATCATTGTTGTTTTCTAACAGTGCTTCAGCGTACCATACGGTTAATGATAACCCAGGGGCTACAAATTCACAAACTCAATCGTCTACTAAGGGAGCAAATTGTGCACCTGCGACTGCAAGAATCACCTTGTCCTTCAATGATGTTAACGCATTAATTGAGCAGGGAGGTAGTATGTGGACGAATCGTGCAACTACAACTGCAGCTTACGAGGTTCCTGCAGGTTCTGGGCTTAGGGTAATTTATGCAGGAGCTCTTTGGATGGGTGGTACAGATGTAAATGGACAGCTTAAGTTAGCTGCCTTGACATTCCGTTCTGCGAATGATTTTTGGCCTGGTCCTTTAACGGTGACGATTGGTTCAGGTAATTTTGACCCATCATCTCCTCAGGTAGCGGGTGTTGTTAGAGATTTTGGAGAAGCAAACATTGATGCAGATCAGTGTGCAGCATACGATAAATTCTTTACGATAACAAAAGCGGAAGTGATTGCTTTTAATGCGTGGTTCGAGTGTGAGAACGGTGTTCAAGATCCTTCAGAATGTGTTGATGTTGAGGCTCCTTCAAACGAGACAATGAATCGTTTAACTTCTTGGCCAGCACACGGAGATATTTCTCGAGGTCAAGATTATTACTTAGCACCTTTTTATGACAATCCTTTAAATGGATTAGATGGAACATACAATGTAGAAGATGGAGATCACCCATGGTATGATGATATTTTGAATAGAGATGACATCGAATGTGGTGTTGACCGAAGAATTTCTTTGTTTGGAGATGAGACGCATTGGTGGGTATTTAACGATAAAGGAAATATTCACGGTGAATCTAATGGAGATCCAATTGGTATGGAGATTCGTGCACAGGCGTTTGCTTTTGCTACCAATGATGAGGTGAACAGAATGACATTCTATAATTATGAAATGATTAATAGAGGTACGCAAACACTTCAAGATACTTATTTCTCTCAATACATTGATGCTGATGTCGGTTATGCTGCTGATGACTATACAGGATGTGATGTATCACGTGGTTTAGGTTATATCTACAATGGAGATAACTTTGATGAAAATGATGGTGGTAACTTAGGCTATGGAGATAACCCTCCAGCTATTGGTTGTGATTTCTTTGAAGGTCCTTATCAAGATGCAGATGGATTGGATAATGTTGGACCTTATTTTGATACAATTAATAACGTAGAAGTTGTTCCTACTGTAGCTGAAGCTATTGCGGGTGATGGAATTGTTTATAGTGGTATTGGTGTTGGTTATTCAGATCAAATTATTGACAATGAGCGTTACGGAATGAGAAGATTTACTTACTACACAAATGGTGGTGGGTATCCTCATAATGATCCAGGATCTGCTGCTGAGTTTTATAACTACATGAGTGGTTCTTGGCAAGATGGTTCTGAAATGTATTACGGTGGTCAAGGTTTCACAGGAACACAATTAACAGACTATATGTTTCCTGCAGATTCAGATCCATTAGGTTGGGCAACTGGAGGAGCTATTTTAAATGATAACTGGAGTGAGGTTACAGAAACAAACCCAGTAGGAGATAGACGTTTTGTTCAATCTGCAGGGCCATTCGTACTTGAGCCAGGTGCTGTTAATAACATTACAGTTGGTATTGTTTACGGTAGAGGTTCTGACGGTAGTGCTTTTGCTTCAGTTGACGCAATGAAACAAGCCGATACGAAAGCACAAGCTTTGTTTGATGCTTGTTTTAGAATCCTTGAGCCTCCTTATGCTCCTAAGTTAGATATCCAAGAGTTAGAAAACCAATTGGTATTAACCTTGAGTAATCCTCCTACATCGAATAATGTAGACGAAACATATTATGAAGAGGATAAAATTAATATTGTTGACCCGAATGTAGATCGTTTCTATACGTTTGAAGGATACCAAATTTTCCAAATGGAAGATGCAGATGCATCTATTACAGATATCTTTGATGAAACGAGTTCTAAATCTCGTTTGGTAGCACAATGTGATATTCAAAATGGAATAGTTGACTTGGTAAACTATGAATTTGATGAAGAGTTAGGTTTCTCTATTCCAGTGGAAAAAGTAGATGCTGAAGATAAAGGAATTCAACATTCTTATTTATTAACTCAAGATGAGTTTGCACAAGGTGATAAAGCATTGGTGAACCATAAAACGTATTACTACATCGCTATTGCTTACGCGCATAACGAATTTAAAAAGTTTGACCCAATGGATCCAAATGGATTAGATGGTCAGAAAATGCCTTATATCGCTTCTCGTTTAGGTTTTGATGGTGGAGCAATTAAATCGGTATCTGCAATCCCACACAATCCCTCTCCAGAATCAGATGGAACAATCCAATCCGTAGCTTACGGGTCAGGACCTCAAATCAAGCGATTGGACGGTCATGGGAATGGTGGTCAAGTATTAGAATTAAATGCAGCAACAACGGCATCAATTATATCAGAAGGATATGTAGAGACGCCTGTTTATTCAAATGGAAACGGTCCAATTAACGTAAAAGTTGTAGATCCATTGAATGTTGTAGATGGTTATTTTGAGTGTTTATTTACAGATTACAACACAACCCCAACAAACTCAGCAGATACAGCAGACTGGGTAATTAACCGTTACGATAAAGAAGGCGGATCACTTTTGGA
>JAQWFQ010000024.1 GCA_029238665.1 Crocinitomicaceae bacterium
CTTTGTCGCCTTCAACTTGATTTATGACTAAGCAATAATTATTATCAAGGACTCCTAATTCTGCAATCAAACTTCCATTTGATTTTGCAATAATTAATAATTTATAATCTAAGTATTTCAAATAATCCTTTTTATTTTCAATTTCTGAAAATACCCATTGTGAAGCATAGTGAAAGTCTTGAATTAGTAAGTCTCTAATAAAAGAGGAATCAAGATTATTCCATGTTTTCCCAAATTCAATTACTAACTCTTTGTTTGTTTGCATAACAGAATAAATATGTGTGTGTTAACGTTAAGTATATGAAAAGTTGCGGACTTCGAAGCTCAATTTTCTCAGTTTACTACAATTTTGACACGAGCTACAAAGTTTGATATTACTATCTTTTTGGCATTATTATTAAATAATGCGGTTCTGTCGCATTAATTCTATTTTCTCCGCTATCCCTTTATTATCAAAGGATTTAGCAAAAATAAAAAGCGGAGAACCAGTTGATTTCAACCAATTCTCCGCTAGAGTGACCCCGTCAAGATTCAAACTTGAAACCTCTACAGCCGTAATGTAGTGCTCTATTCAGTTGAGCTACGGGGCCAATTGCGAGTGCAAATATAACTCGTTTTTTCCTTTTAGCAATAACTCTATCGAATTAATTACTATTTTTTTTCGTATCCGATCTAATCAATTTCAGCTGTTATTCCACGGTCTAACAAAGCCGTACACATAGGTTCTAATTCAGAATAACCACCACTCTTTACATGACACCTTCCTTTATAATGAACCAACCAAGTACACTGCTCAGCTTGTATTGGTGTATGTTTCACAACTTTAATTAACGAATTAATAACATGATCAAACGTATTGTAATCATCATTAATAACAATCAAAGCTTTTTTATCGACCTGTTTGTCAGCAACTAATTCCTCTACCGCTATATCTGTTTCTAACATTTTATTCCTTTCAAATTCTAAATTACGTTCAGCACACATTGCTTCTGGTGCAAATATACAAACCCCATTATATACCTACTCTATTATTTAAATAGATTCATGAATTTTGCAAGGTAGGCTGTATTATCTGTTGCTTCAAACATAAAGTTTTTCTTCTTACGCTTGTCCTCTTTCATTTCCATCAATGATGTAGATAGCTCCTTGTCTCCGGTTAAAATTTTAAGCGTTCCGTTCTTCTTATCCATCGAATAATGAAATAAATAATCGTGCCCTCCAGGAATGCGCATCAGTGTTGTAAACGCATCACCTCCAGACCTTGAATAGATTTGTTGAAAGAACGCCTTAAATGGAATGTATTTCATTACTGGTTCTCCATAAAAGTTAACAAGAACAGCGCTTCCAGCATTTGTAATAAGTCCCTTATCCTGAAGTTTTTGATTATCAAACGAGCTCAAGTGTAAGCCTGTAATTGTCATTGACTTATTAATCCCATCAGGAACTCTTTTAAGTGTTCCTAAACGTGCGTATTCATCTTTCACCTTATCGGCTGCCTGCTGACCGTTCCATGTAATAATTGCCTGTTCAAGTGTCGTTGAATTGAAGTCCATTGGATGCAATCCTTCGATAGCATTTATTTTTGCTGCTACTTTTTGCATCAATCTTTTATCCAACTCCATATCAAACCTAGCTGTAACATCCATAGATGTCTCACCTGTTTGCTGGTCATAACTGACCGTCCCCACCGCATCAACACCAACACTCCCGTAATCCATTCCGAGTGAAACAACCCCATCTCCACTCAACGAACACGTACCTGTGTGAAGGGCAAGATAATTTCCTTTTCCACTGCGATTAATCAACTTTTCTTTAGATCCTATTTGAAATTCATTCGAGCCATAGTCATATTGTAAATAGCCTGTCGATGTCATTACAATCGGGTCTTCTTGGTCAATCAATGCAGACAGAAATGTTGGATACAATACAATACTATCTGTTGCGGGTGAATCCCGCCAAACAATTCCAGCAGAAATTGCATTACCCTCCAAATCGTTCATTTCATCAAAAACCGGAATTTGAATGTTTTTCGGATTAATCTCAGAGGTAAAAGCCATCCAGTTTCGATCAAACTTACTACATGAATGATTCAGACGTGTCGCTCCAGAAAATAGAATCAATGGATTGGATGCATAAACACGTACACCTCCATAATAATCAAACTTATTGTTTAGTTTAAAACCTGTATCAAGGGTGATTTCTCCTGACGCTGTTGTTTGATAAGAGGAGTCTAAACCAATATCAGCCATCGCAATAAACGTCACAGTGCTATCCAAATCATAATACAAATACTGCCCTGAAGCAACATAGTCTCTACCTGTTTTTACATCAACAGTCGCCTCAAAAAACTGATGATAGCCAGCTACAAGCTCAGCATTTACTAGCTGATCCAACTTAGCATTCTTACGAATCGTTAGCTTTAAACTATCTGGATAAATACGTGCGTCTGCCACATCAACATACCTTACCTTATTACACGAAATAGTCTTTGTTTTTAAATCAAACTTTGCTTCTGGTGCTCTAAACCGAAGTGAATGTTCACCTAAAGGTGTTGAAAAGAAATTTGTTGCAACACGATCACTTCCTAAAGCAGATTGTTTTTCAGCTTGTTGCATTTCTATTGATGCATCATCTATCAACCATGTAAATTCATCCACCTCACACCCATACTGATTCACTGGGAACTCAACAACAGACCTACCCTCACTTGATTTAAATACTCCTTTTCGATCCTGAATTGAGATGTACGCATTTACATTGTTAGCCTTAAATGCCAATGGAGGCTCATCAACATTAACACTATCATTTTTCAGGTTAAACCTTGCAGAAGCTGCACCTATATCATAATGATTGTAATTAAAATTATCTGAAATTAATGACGCATTAACAAAAGTCATCTCTCCCGACCCCATTATACCATCAACCTGTACCGTTGCCACACCTTTAAGACGTGCATCCTGATCAAAGAAAACCAAGTCATTATTCGGAGATGATTTTACTTTTAAAATGTGTTTTTTTGGAATGTATGTAATGTAAGCATCGGTTGCTGTAACATGCGGAAATTCTACTCCTGTTGACACTGGTCGGTTTACAAACTGTGCAACTCCAATCGTTGAATCTGGTAAAAAAGATAACTGCTTAGATATTGATCTTGAATGCACAAAATCAATAACCCCCAAGCCCTGCAACCCATTGCCTGACAGTGCAACTTGATGTTCATAATTGGCTTCTGTTCCATAAAACTTATATCCTCCACTTGGGGCTACAACAGAAAATCCAAATGAATAATCGGGCATAATTTTTAAATCCTCATTGATTTTTGGAAATATTCCAGCTGATGTCAGTGCCCCTTTTAACTTAAACGCCTTCTCATTAAATGAATTTAAGCTGTCCAATTCAAACGGGAGTACGGTATAATAAAAGCGTGCACTATCATAAATACCTCCGTGAATCACCTTTGAATTATAAAACACCTTTGAGCTTGTCTTCGATTTCAATTGGGGATAACTCTCATACCCAGCTCTATGTCCTGACTTATTTTCAGAGGCATCAATCAATAGCTCGCCAGAAATCCCAACAAGGCTCGAAACCATTGCTATAGACCTCTGTCCATCTTCTTGTTTTAAAGGTCTCACCTTGAAAAAGGAGCCTTCCGTACTCAATAAGTTAAGCTTAAAGGCTTTGTACTCAAAACTCGCTTCTTTTGTATTAACCTCAAGTTTCCCAGCATTTACCCATCCTGAAAAATCAAAATTTCGATCTCTTTTAATCCTAACCGTATTGTTGGCTGGAAAAACAACCGTGTTATTTGATGCAGAAAGTACAACCCTATCTACTGCTTCTAAATCTAAATCGAGTGTTGTTAAACTTAAAACACCAAAATTCTTTTTTATTCTCCGTTCCTTATTTTGTGTTTCATACAAGCTTTTTAAGGATTGTAGATAAGGGTCATTATCAACGCGGTCTTTTGAATACCCTTTCAAAGTTTTAGGCCTTAAATCAGATGTAAATACAATATTATCATAATCAATGCGTCCGGCATTTGCTTTAACAAAGGTTTCTAACTTATCGGTAATAGTTACCGTCTTGCCCTCAGAATCATACACAACAAACCCCATACTAGACAACCTATACAAGGTTAATTTCGCTTGAGACACTGTCATTCCAAGTACAGATGCAGCAGCACCTTCAGTAATCACATACTCATCATGCAGGTAGCAATGTTTTGACAGGGCAACTAAAGGGTTTACGCTTGACTGAACTTGCAACTGGCTATACAGTTGAGCATCATAATAAGCTTTTGACTGAAATGAAGCTGTCTTTTGCTCTTGACTTATTCCTGGTTCATAGGTAAAATAAACAGCAGTGTCAGCAACATTCCAAGTTACTCTAGGTGCATAAATTTCCAATTGGTGATAAGAATCCTCAAAAGGCGCCTGACCAATTCCTGATGCAGTTCGTGCAAACTCAATACGTTTCTTTTTTAAATCATAGTTGAAATTAAGACCAGGGTGATATAGCGAATCTCCCGAATTAAAATACATTGAAATAGCAGCCTTATTAATTGCAATCTTATCCGGTTTAATTCGAATTTCTTTTGCCTTTGCAGTAATAAACGCTGTATTGTTTTTTTTCAAGATTATCTGAGCTTTCTCGCTCGCTGACCCCATTCCAATAAAATCATCCCCCCGCATTGAAAACCCTCCTATATAGTCCATGTTTGGGATAATATTTTCGACGAGTAAGTTGTGTTTAAAGGATAAAAACTGTGGGTATATTTTATCTTCTTCTCGATTGACCTTAAAAGCGCGATCTGTCATCATCCCCCCAATCATTTCATTAAAATAAGGGGTTCTAATGTTTACTGAATCAATTCTAAGCTTAGAGTTTTTTAACGACAAGCCATAACTGGTTATTAATGCAAACGTCTTATCTGGATTCAAACCTGCTTTTTCCCATGTAATTTTACCTCCTGATCCAATCCATTTTCTCAATTTAGGGTCATACCTTCCTGAGGTATTAATCACATTTAAACTGTCAATAACTTCTAAGTTACTTCTTGACTTGTTCGAAATTACACGACACACCAAGTTTCCTCCCTCAAAATTGATGAATGCTTTTTTGTCATACTCAAATTCAAAACTTCCACCTACATAATACCATGAAAAGCTTGACGACTCTGCAATGCATGACTCTGAGAATAGCGCTTCAGACATTTCTAAAAATTCAGAAAACTTCTTTACATTTCTACCGGACAATAACTTATCTACGGAACTATGCCAAGCGTTATAACTTTCGGCCGTTTGATTACTTTTTGCAAAGGCGCTTACCGCATAAACATAATTATAGATATCGGGGTACGTTTTCCGCTTTTTTAAGTGCATCTGGTTACACATCTCAACCATTTTGGAAAAGTTGCTGTTTGAAAAACTTGAGTTCCCAAGCAATAAACCAGGCAGCTCTTTTTTAGCAAAATCATATATTTCACCTCTCCCATGTTCGCTCAGTGCTTTTTGAAATTCTTTGACAAACTTCTCTTTATCGTCTGAATACACCTGAGCTATAGACATTGATGACATCATCAATACTAACAGTAACAAAAGACCTTTTAACCCCATAATTTAAAATACGTTTTAGACTTTAGTCAATTGAATACACGCCCATTCATCTTTAGAAAAAACCGTTGTCTTCTTTAAGCTGAATTTTTTAGCAAAATCTATCATTTCGTCAACATCCGAAATAAAAAAACCACTTAATAAAAGTGTTGCGCCATCTGTTAATGCACTTGAATATGTTTCCATCTGTGCTTTTAAAATGTTCTTATTGATGTTTGCTATAATCAAACCAAAACTATGTCCCTCCACCTTATCGATGTCTCCACAAACACATGTAATTGTTTTACAATTATTGCGCACTGCATTCTCTTGTGCATTAATCGCAGACCAATCCTCAATATCAATTGCCAAGGTCTTTTTTGCGCCTAACTTTTCAGCTACGACAGCCAAAACACCAGTACCTGTCCCCATGTCTAATACGTGCTCAGGCATGGAACCCAATTCAAACAATGCCTTTGTCATCATCCAGGTAGTTTGGTGATGCCCTGTCCCAAAAGACATTTGAGGTTGTATAGTTACCACAATACCTTTTGTTTCAAGTTCTTTATGAAAAGGAGCAACAATAGTAGCATAATCCTCAACATAAACTGGATGAAAATCAGCCTCCCATTTTGCATTCCAATTTTGGTACGGAATAACACGTTTTGAAAATGCTACATCAACATCTTTTTCGCCATTGAGCAGAGTGTCAGAAATAACCTCATCGAAATCTACCGAAGCTTCGCAATAAGCAATAATGCCATTGTCTGTAGTTACAAAACTATCAAATCCACAAGCAGACAACTCTGAAATTAAAATATCACTCCAAGGATCTTTGGGCGTTAAGCTAACTGTTAGTTCTATAGTATCCATTAATACGATTGTATAATTGCACTAAAATCTGTTGCTTTCAATGAAGCACCTCCAATAAGGCCTCCATCAACGTTTGGACAGCTAAACAATTCTTTAGCGTTCGAAGGCTTACAACTTCCCCCATACAAAATAGAAATGTTGTTTGCTACAGCTGTACCGTAAACTTCTACCAGCCAAGAACGGATGTTTTTATGCATATCTTCTGCCTGCTCTACAGAAGCCGTAACCCCTGTACCTATGGCCCAAACAGGCTCGTAAGCAATTACACCGCCATCAATTTGATTTGCCGTTAAATGAAATAAACTCTCTTGTAACTGTTTCTTAACAAAAGCCAACTCACCTCCAGATTCACGAACAGACAAAGGCTCTCCACAACAAAAAATAAAATCAAAATTATTTGCTACTGCATGATCCACTTTTGATTTTAAAAGTTCACTCGACTCAGCATGATATGCCCTTCGTTCACTGTGCCCTATTAAGCCCACTGTTCCACCAACACTCTCAACTTGAGATATTGAAATTTCTCCAGTATAAGCCCCGTCGGTGTTCTGGCTAAAATTTTGAACCCCCAATTCAAAGTCGCCTTCTTTCAAAGCTGACATAGGTTGAACAAATAAGGCAGGTGGAAATATAATTACCCGAACATCTTCATCAAGTTGTTTTGCATTTAATTCTTCAGTCAATTGTAGCGATTGCTCCAAATCATGATTCATTTTCCAGTTACCTGCAACAATTTTTTGTGCCATTAATCTAAGTGTTTAGTTATAAATCCTTCTTTCGAAGGCGTTGATCTGTAAGGATACTTCCCTACTACCACAGCATTCTCAATAACCAAAATTGTAGGGTTTGATCTTGAAATTGCTTTCAATTCTGTTTCGTCATTCACAAAAATAGGAGCTGTAAAGCTGTATTTTTTTCTAAAGGCATTTATCCGCTCACGGCTTGCACTACAAATCATTACGAATGGGACTGATTTTAACGCACACGCTTTTTGAATGGCCTTGATTTTTTTCAAATTACCCCAGTTTGCTCCGTCCAAACTTTTTGAAGAAAGCAAAACAATTTTTTCTGCATTTATGACATAATCGCGAATACTGATTTCAGTAATTGATGGGTCGTCCATTTTTAGTGCTACTGAATCTAATTTTAATTCATATGCTCCAACTTCATCAGTTCCGATAAAGGGATTAAACTGATTTGTAATCGAAGGGATTCTTGTAGGCGTTATCTCTTTTTGAATCATGCTATCATAAACCCAATCTTTATCTTCCCATATTTTAGATGATCTGTACTTTGTTGATGAAGCTAAAAACTCAACTGTTTTTCCCGTTTTTTTATTCTTGTACACCAGTAAGCTTTCATACTCACCTTCCACTCCATCATTCATCTTCTCAATCAGGTTGGAACCTACTGCGTATGCTCTATAATCTTTTAGTGGAAGGTAACTTAATACATACCAAACTAAAACACCACACAGCCCAGAAACAAACAAAGTACTTCCATAATAATTACCCAAGTACCTGCCTCCCGCGTTTAAGAACCAAAGCGAACCAAAAACTGAAGCTAACCCAAAGAAAACTGGAAAATACCACCCAAAGACCCAAGAAAAGAATAAAATAACCAACATTGATGCCGTTATGAATACCCTATTTTCTTTACGTGTATTTCGCTTAATGATAAATTGTGTCACAAAAATCCAGCCTACAAGGTAAACTAAAACAATGTCTTTCCACAGAGATTCCTTTGGAGTCAACGAACGTCCAACAGAACCTTTCATTGCATCACCAAAACAGCCACAATCATCTACACACTGTGGCATTTTCAGCTCATCAACAACCAATACACTCGAAGCTTCAGAAACAATAGTAAGCTCTGTATTTACCTCAGCTTCTGCACGTTTCAATACTGCAATTGGATCTGACATTGCGTAAGTATCGCGATCTGTGAATTTTTGAAAACTATCACAACTTGCTGTGTGCCACGTGAGAAACGTAAAAAACAACATCATCAACAACATCGCGTAAGAGACAAGTTTTATTTTTCCTCCAAGAATTGTTAGTACACCCAAAACAATTTCAGCAATGCAAATAAGCACACTAAGCATAAGGGCATAATCCATAAAAAATTCCAAGGAGAATTCTGGAGCAGAAAACCACGATTTAATTCTAAACGCAAGGGCACCATCTTCAAAGTACTCTTCAAGTTTGTATGAAAAACCAACAGGGTCATTTGCCTTAACAAGGCCTGATACAATGAACAAGCCTCCAACCAACACCCTGGCGACACCCGACATCAACAACCTACCCCTAAAAACAATAAGCCCAGCAGTACTAAGCAACAATAAAATTGTTCCTAAAACACGAAACAAAAATGCTTTTTCTTCAAAATTGTCATGAAAACCAAGCACCATCAACACCACCCCCGCTAAATTTAAACACACAAAACTTATGTTTAGCAGCAGTGATTTCCCTGGAATAGTATGTATTTCTTTCATTTTCATTCGTTTTTCCCTACGTTCAAATGAATTAATGCAAACACTGAATAGTTCAGCATGTCAAAGTAATTTGCATCAATTCCTTCGCTAATAATTGTTGCTCCGTTATTATTTTCTATTTGCTTTACGCGGTATATTTTCTGAAGAATTAAATCGGTTAACGAGCTAACACGCATCGTTCTCCATGCCTCTCCGTAATCATGATTCTTTTTTATCATTAACTCGTATGCCTCTTTCAAATACTTCTCATACAGAGACGAAGCTTCATCTACAGGCAATTCAAATTCTACTAAACCAGTTTCACGAACCTGAATGATAGACATAACGCAATAGTTCACTATTGCCACAAACTCATCTTCTATGCACTCTCCCACTTTGTTTTGCCCCGTTTCTTGTATTGTACGAATACGTTGAGCCTTAATAAAAAGCTGATCGGTCAATGAACTTGGACGGAGAATTCTCCATGCCGTTCCATAATCTTTTGTTTTTTTCAAGAAAACATCTCGACAAACATTGATTACATTTGTATATTCTGTGTTGGTTTTACTCATCAATTATCTATGCAAAATTTAGACTTTGAAAATACAAAAACCTGTTCGAAATACAGCATTCGAATAGGGGATAAATTAATTGATTTATCCACACCACTTGCAATGGGGATTGTAAACATAACCCCCGACTCATTTTACGCTACAAGCCGTACAGATACTAGAGATGAATTAATATCAAGGGTGGAACAAATGCTAACTGAAGGGGTTTCAATTGTTGATATCGGCGGATATTCTTCGCGCCCAGGCGCTAAAGATGTTAGCATTGAAGATGAAATCAAGCGTATCGTTCCGGCTGTTCAGGCTATTTCTGAAGCTTTTCCCGATCTAACTATCTCTATCGACACTTTTCGTTCTGAGGTTGCTGATGCAGCATTGACACATGGGGCTCACATTATAAATGACATTAGCGGTTTTAGTATAGACCCTAAAATAATTCATGTCGCTGCAAAACATAACGCACCATACATCTTAATGCACATGCGAGGAACACCTCAAACAATGCAAACGCTAACTAATTACGAAAATTTATTTCGAGAAATCGCAACTTATTTTTCTAAAAAAATAAGTCAACTACAGGATGCTGGGGTAAACGACATTATTCTTGATCCAGGGTTTGGATTTAGTAAAACACTAACACAAAATCACCAACTTCTAGACCACCTAGAACACTTTCATTTTTTAGAGAAACCTATACTTGCAGGATTGTCACGCAAGTCAATGATTTACAATAAGATAAACAGCACACCTGACTCAGTGGAAACACTACAAGAAACAACAAGATTAAATCAGGTCGCATTAAAAAAAGGGGCACACATACTGCGCGTACACGATGTAAAAGAAGCCGTTGAATTAATCACAAAGAACTAACCCAACTCCGGCAGTAAGACAATGTAACACAGAGTAAAATCGATTAAAAGAATTTAAATCCACTTTTTTTCTCAATACCCTCCACACCCTGAAGTCCACCTGTATGTATAAACAACACATTTGAATTGTCATAACTCGATTTTTTCAGCTCATTCACCATTCCAAACATGGCTTTACCTGTATAAACCGGGTCTAATTTTAACCCTATACCTTCATAAAAACCGCTTATAAAATCGAGTAATTCAACCGTGTACTTACCATACCCTCCAAAGTGATATTGGTCCAAAACCTCAACCTGATTCATAAGGGAATCTGCCCACCCTTGTTCAATTCTAGACCTTCCAATTAACACCTTCATTTCTTCTAAAGAATCATACCCTTTTAACGCTGGAACAACGTGTAATTGTTGATTCAGGTTTAAGGAAAGTAATACACCACAACTAGTTGTAGATGTACCTTGCGAAACAAAAACATGATCTATTGACTCATCAACCTCAGTCATTATTTCTTGACAACCAATCATACCATAATAATTAGCGCCACCCTCTTCAACAATATGAAAATTAGGATAATCTAAAGACAAGCTTTCGCGATACGCCTTTTCATTTTTAATTCGATATGTTTCTCTAGAAATAAAAACCAATTGCATTCCTAAATCATGACACCTTTGTAAGGTTGAATTACTTGTAAAACTCAATTCTTCTCCCCGAACAAACCCGATTGCCTTTATCCCAACCTGCTTACACGCCGATGCAGTTGCCACCAAGTGATTTGAAAATGCTCCTCCAAAGGTTAACACCCCCTCATTTTTACGCGAATAACACAGTTCGATGTTGTATTTTAATTTACGCCACTTATTCCCTGAAACCTCTTCATGAATAAGGTCGTCTCGTTTCACAAACACCTTTAACCCCCGTTCCTTTGAGCACAGTAGGTCAATGCATTCTACTTTTGATTTACTAACATCTATCATTTGTGTCGTTATATTTCACAAATATGGGTTAAATTTACAGCATGAGCGATGACATGTCTGGGTTTTCTAAGAAATCAAAAATTGAAAAAGATGAATACTACACTAGCCCTGATGGTTATATCGTTTTTACTGAAAAGTATTTATTAAAACGAGGATACTGCTGTAAAAACAGTTGTAAACACTGTCCGTATGGTTTTGACCGAACTGTGGGGCGATTTAAAAAACATTAACGTATTCCATTTTCTGGGTGCTTCCCTTTGTACTGTTTTAGAATATTCTTGATGTATTCAATATCCTTATCCACATCTCCTGTAGGCGTAAATTTACTATGAAACCCACCTATTTTCTTTTCATAATCCATATATCCGATATAAATCGGAACATTTGCCTTTAGCGCGATATAATAAAAACCTTTTTTCCATTTAGGGTTATAGCTTCGCGTTCCTTCTGGCGTAAACACCATAAACATTTTCTCATTTTTCTCAAACTCAGAAACAGCTAAATCTGTCGTATTATTTCTTGTTTTTCGATCGACAGGAATTCCACCCATTGCCCTTAAAAACCAACCCAATGGAAAGAAGAACAATTCCTTCTTAATTAAGAAGCGTCC
Source organism: Crocinitomicaceae bacterium (assembly GCA_029238665.1). Classification (GTDB taxonomy): domain Bacteria; phylum Bacteroidota; class Bacteroidia; order Flavobacteriales_D; family Crocinitomicaceae; genus UBA4466. The sequence goes on from JAQWFQ010000024.1 coordinate 11,963, forward strand.
ATTCACACCATAAGAAGCAAAAGCAAGTCTACCAACAATAAAGTCCCAGTTAGATGTATGTGGCCCCATAACAACGACACACTTATTAATCCCTTCGGGTGTATGCGCATCGACACGCCACCCCAATACTTTTAAAATAAACCTGGTAATTTTACCCATGGCTCAAAGTTAGTGATTTCAACAATAAGATGTACTTTTAAGCCATGCGTAACACCAAAGTATTGAAAACAGGAATACAAACCACACTGGTACTCGGAGTAATCTGGACAATCTTTTTCATCGCCTCAAACGCATATAATAACTTCAAGAATAACAACCTGAAATATATTCCTGCAGAATCAGACCTTATCATTCAAATAGATGCAAACCAAATATTAAAGAACAGTATTAAAGGGGTATTAACTACCGAAGACAATAAGCTTCTTGAATTAATTCAAGAAACTAGAGCTGAGACAAGTAAAACAAACGGAAAAGAGTCAGGGATAATCCTGAACGCAAAAACCATTTTATTTTCTATTCTCAAAGACGAAAAACGATTTTACGGAGCTCTTTTTAACATTAAAGATCAAAACGACTTCAAAAATTATTTCACTCAAAAAAAATACATTGGAATAGCTACCACCAGTGATGTTGGTTTAATTGTGACAACAAGAACACCCTCAAAACTAACAGCGCTAGCAGAATCATTATTGCAAGGGAAACATGCGTCTATCGAGCTTAAAAATAGCAGTAGTCCCATTGCAATCTGGACAAAACGAGCAACAAAACACAAGCGCCTAGATATACAAGTAGAGCAGGGACACATTCATTTATCTGGAGAAATTTTCACCCCACACCATACTGCAAGGAATTTCAAACCATTAAGTCAAGATGGTTTCCACACAACAATAGCACAGATTCCAACTTGGATAAACGACACAATTCAATCCCAAATCGACCATTCAATTCCAAGCATTTCAGGTGTGTCATTTAATTATTTCGGAACAGAGATAATTGAAGAACCTAATTTTATTCTTGCACCCGAAGCTGATGTTTTAATTCAATTTGAAACACCCTTTCATCTAGATAGTTGTATTGAAAGTCTTCATGAAAAAATGATCATAGACAGTGTCAATCCTCACAAGTTTTACATCGGGCACAAAGAATATTACGCCAATCAAATTTCAAAAAACTTGATTTTCATCGGAACACATGACTACGATTCAATACAGACAACTACAAAACAATCTGTACTACATATTTCTGGTGATCCTACCCGATTAACTCAAATAAATGGAAATGGAATGTTCAAATACCTCTTAGGTATAATTCCAATTTACGGGGCATCTAAGCAACTGGCATCTAAAATACAATCGTTTGATGTTGAACTCACTAAAAAAGATGAAAATACATTAACCGTAACAGGGGACGTCATCTTAAAAGAAGGTGAAAATGCCTACATTGAAGCAATTCGATTCCTTCTAATTGGTCAATTCATTTAAAAGTGACTCAAAATACTCCGGTGCTTTTTTTAAACGTGAACCATACCAACTAAACATTTCTCCATCAACGAACACAAGCTTTGATTCTGAAAAATGCTTTTTAAAATACGCTAAATGCTTTTCTTTAAAAGGAAATGGTTCTGAACTTAAAAAGATGAAGTCTGGGTTAGAGCTCAAATCCACCTCAGGGTAACGCGCTTCTTTCGTTAAATTGTGTAACCCACACTCTAAAAGCATAGCATCTATGAACGTTGATTTTCCGGCCACCATATCTGGGTCGTGCCATATAAAATAATGAACAGATTTCCCCCTTAACGAACGAACAACTTGACTGTTTTTCAACTTATTAAATCCGACTTTTATATCATCGATCAGCGCTAAACTTTCTGCGACGCTATTCGTAACCTTTCCAAGCGACGCTATCATTGCATACGCATCACTTAAATTAGAAATGTCACTCATCCAAATTGGAGCAATGCCTCGAAGAGATTCAATGTTTTCAAAATCATTTTCTTCTTTATTTCCAATAATAAGATCTGGCTGAAGTGCTTTAATTTTAGCTATATCAATATTCTTTGTTCCTCCCACCCTACTTTTTGTACGAAACCACTCTTTAGGATGAATGCAGAACTTTGTAATTCCAACAACCCTATCTCCAAGTCCTAAATCATACAATAATTCAGTTTGAGAAGGCACTAAAGAAACAATCCGACATGGAGAAGACTCCAGTCGGATTGTATTATTGAGTTGATCTGTGAAATTACACATTGCGTAATTTTAAACCTTAATCTTCTTGTAAGAAATCGTTTGCACGCATCCAGTCATCGTTGAACATCTTACCAACGTAACGACTTCCATGATCATGAAACAACACAACGACAACATCGTCTTCCGTTAGCTCATCTTTTAACTGAAGCAACCCTTTTATAGCCGAACCAGCAGAGTTACCTACAAATATCCCCTCTTCTTTTGCTATCTTACGTTGCCAAACAGCTGCATCCTTATCCGTTACCTTCTCAAATTTATCAATCAGGCTAAAGTCTACATTTTTAGGAAGAATATCTTCTCCAATCCCTTCTGTTATGTATGGGTAAATTTCATTTTCGTCAAAAATTCCTGTTTCATGGTATTTTTTAAACACAGAGCCGTAAGTATCAATTCCCCACGTTTTAATGGCTGGATTTTTCTCTTTTAAATATTTACCAACACCCGAAATGGTTCCGCCTGTTCCTACTCCCACTACAAAATGTGTAATCTTACCCTCTGTTTGCTCCCAAATTTCTGGGCCTGTACTTAAATAATGTGCTTTTGCATTTGATGGGTTATCGTATTGATTAACATACCAAGAATTTGGTGTTTCATCTGCAAGTCGTTTTGATACAGAGTAATAAGAACGAGGATCTTCTGGAGAAACATCTGTTGGGCACACATGCACCTCAGCACCTACAGCACGAAGTATATCCATCTTTTCTTTTGACTGCTTATCGCTCAAAACACAGATTAACTTATAGCCTTTTATAATTGCTACGAGTGCCAACCCCATTCCTGTATTACCTGAAGTTCCTTCAATAATCGTCCCTCCTGGTTTCAATCTCCCATCTTTTTCTGCATCTTCAATCATTTGAAGCGCCATTCTATCTTTTACGGAGTTTCCAGGGTTCGTTGTTTCTACCTTTGCAAGAACTGTTGCTTTGATATCTCCAATGACATGGTTCAATTTAACCAAAGGAGTATTTCCAATTGTTTCTAATATGTTGTTGTAATATTTCATCTAAGTTGATTTTTGTGCAAAAATAAGTGATTCTTATTAAAAGAAAAATGTTTTAATCGTTTTCTAAACCATGCCTTTTATTCGCAGTAGTATAATGACAATATATGCAGTGTAAGATAAAAGTAGTACTACACCTTTAACCCTTCCTATCTTTTTACCTATAGCTAAAACAAACAGTAACAACAGGGCTATGCCAATCATATACACCATATCAAACGTCAATACACTTTGCGTCACTTCAAGTGGCCGTACCATAGATGTCACTCCAAGCACCATCAGAATATTAAAGATGTTTGAGCCTATTAAATTACCTACAGAAATATCGGTTTCCTTACGGTAAGCAGCCACACTAGAGGCTACCAACTCAGGCATACTGGTGCCAAAGGCAACTACCGTAACGCCAATTATCGCATCTTTATTCGCATTTCCTTCAAGTAGATAATTTGCTATTAAAATTGCTCCGTCGATAAACCAACCTGCTCCAAAGTACAGCCCAACAAAACCGAATAGTAGAAAACTTGTTGACTTCCAAAAAGGTGTTTTAGTTTCTTTTGTAGAAATATCTAATTTGTCTTGCTCTGTTTTCTTTCTTGAATTTGAAATTAAAAATGTTGTAAAAACAACAAGTATTGAAAAGAGAATAATCCCTTCTACCATTGATAGCAATCCATCTGAAGAGAAATAAAACAACAGTAAGGTCGAAAACAGTAGCATTGGAAAATCAATACGCATTGTTTGCTTGTCCGCAATAATTGGAAAAATAATAACCGTAAGCCCTAAAACCAAAGCAATGTTTGCAATGTTTGACCCTACAACATTTCCTATAGCTATTCCTGGATTACCTCCAACAGCACTTTGTAAGCTTACCAATAACTCTGGTGCAGATGTTCCAAATGCAACAACTGTCATACCTATAACCAATGGAGAAATTTTCATTGTTCGAGAGAAGCCAATAGCACCTCTCACTAGAAATTCACCACCAATTATTAACACAGCCAAGCCAATCAATAAGATCAAAATACCCATAGAATAAAATCCGTTTTAATTTGATTTGAAATCAAAGATAATAGTTGCGTTTAAAATGGCTCTTTAATTGTTAATTTTGTTAAAAACTAATCTCAATGGATTTCAAATTAGTTTCTGACTTTGAACCAACAGGTGATCAACCAAATGCTATTGCGCAATTGGTGAATGGAATTAAGGAAGATACGCCACATCAAACCTTACTTGGGGTTACAGGTTCAGGAAAAACATTTACCGTTGCAAATGTGATTAAGGAAACCAATCGACCTACATTGATTCTTTCTCACAACAAAACATTGGCAGCTCAACTTTATGGAGAGTTTAAACAGTTTTTCCCTGAGAACTCTGTTGAATATTTTGTTTCTTATTATGATTACTACCAACCTGAAGCATACCTCCCCGTAACAGGTACATTTATTGAAAAAGACCTGGCAATTAACGATGAAATTGAAAAGTTACGTCTATCTGCTACTTCAGCCCTATTATCCGGAAGAAGGGATGTCATTGTTATTGCCTCCGTATCGTGCATATATGGCATTGGAAACCCTGAAGAATTTGCGAGCAGTATTTTAACTATAAAAACAGGGCAGTTATTATCCCGAAATAAATTCTTATTTAAACTTGTAGAAAATCTATATTCGCGCGCAACACAAGAGTTTGAACGCGGAACCTTCCGCGTAAAAGGAGACACAATTGACATCTACTTGGCCTATGCAGATTACGCGCTACGTGTTGAATTTTGGGGAGATGAAATAGAGTCCATTTCGACCATTGATCCAAAAACGACAGACCGGCTAGAAGCACACGAAGAAATTAGCATTTATCCTGCAAATATTTTTGTAACAAATCCGGACACAACCAAGCAGGCAATCGATATGATTGGTGAAGACATGGTTGTTCAAGTTGAAGCATTTCGTAAAGCAGGTAAAATTGAAGAAAGTAACCGACTTAAAGAACGTATTTCATACGACTTAGAAATGATACGTGAACTAGGATACTGTTCTGGAATTGAAAATTACTCACGTTACTTCGATAAACGTAAGGCCGGACAACGTCCATTCTGCTTATTGGATTATTTTCCAGATGATTTCCTAATGGTTATTGACGAGAGCCACGTAACCTTACCACAAGTACGAGCAATGTACGGTGGAGACAGGGCAAGAAAAGTTAATTTAGTGGATTATGGATTTCGTTTGCAATCGGCCATTGATAATCGTCCTTTAAAATTTGAAGAATTTGAAATGATGTTGTCCAGAACATTATACATTTCTGCCACACCGGCTGATTACGAGTTAGAAAAATCAGAAGGAGTTATCATTGAGCAGGTTATTCGACCAACAGGTCTACTGGACCCTATTATTGAAGTTAGACCGAGTAAAAACCAAATTGATAATTTAATTGAAGAAATCCACCTCCGTATAGCCAAAGATGAACGCACCCTTGTTACCACGTTAACAAAACGCATGGCAGAAGAACTTCAAAAATACTTAGAGCGATTAGGAATAGCTTGCAGCTACGTACACTCCGACGTTGATACACTTGACCGTGTCGAAATCTTACGTCAACTAAGACTAGGGATATTTGATGTACTTATTGGGGTTAACCTTCTTCGTGAAGGACTGGATTTACCCGAAGTCTCTCTTGTTGCCATTATTGATGCCGATAAAGAAGGGTTTCTTAGAAATGAACGCTCACTAGTACAGACAGTAGGACGTGCAGCAAGAAACATCAATGGTATGGTTATCATGTATGGCGATAAAACAACCCATTCCATGCAACGCACAATTGACGAAACTGCAAGAAGAAGAAAAATTCAAGAAGACTACAACACCAAACACGGTCAAGTACCTACAGCACTTGTTAAATCGACTGATAAAATTATGAAGAGTACTCAAGTTGCTGATTGTGACGAAGATCTTGAATACACGCTTGACACCACTGCCACCATAGCCAATGACCCTGTAGTCAAATACATGACTGACGAACAGATGGAAAAAACAATAAGACACACCAGGAAACAAATGGAACAAGCCGCAAAAAACCTTGACTTCATTGAAGCTGCACGTTTACGCGATGAGTTATTCTCCTTAGAAAATATAAAAAAATCAAATACATGAATTTAAAAACATGCCTAGGCCAACTTCGAATACTAGCAATTCTAGAAGGGATATCTTACCTACTGCTCGGCTTGACAATGCCACTAAAATATGTATACGAAATGGGGCTACCGAATAAAATTGTTGGAATGATTCACGGTGTGCTTTTTATACTTTTTTGTCTCTGGGTTATCCGATATTCCATTTTCAAGAAATGGAGCCTAACAACAACATTAATTTGCCTTGCATCATCACTCATTCCTTTCGCAACCTTTATTGTTGATCATAAGATTCTAAAACACGAAGTTGAGTAAGGTTTTTTTTCTATTTTCGCAGAACGATGGATAGCAGAAAACACGTGGAGGTTTGCTTCACACCAGGAGAATACGAATACTTCAAAGATGAATACGAAATTGTTGTAGTAATTGATGTGTTAAGAGCCACTTCGGCTATTTGTGCAGCATTTGACAACGGCGTAAACTCAATTATTCCGGTTGCTACCATTGACGAAGCACGCGCATATCAAAAGAAAGGTTTTTTAGTTGGAGCTGAACGAAAAGGTGAAATTGTAGAAGGATTTGACTTCGGAAACTCGCCATATTCCTACATGAAAGAAGAGCTGAAAGGGAAAGATGTTGTTCTTTCAACAACAAATGGAACAAAGGCATTAAACATTGCTAAAGATGCTGAAACAGTTGTTGTTGGTTCGCTTTTAAACATCGACGTACTGTGTAAATGGTTAGCGAAACAGAACAAAAACATACTCTGCCTTTGTTCTGGGTGGCAAGACAAATTCAATTTAGAAGACACAATCTGCGCTGGAGGAATTTCAGAGTACTTAATAAACACCGGAGACTTTACATCGGATGAAGACTCATCAATCGCAGCAAAATATTTGTATCTTTCTGCTCGGGATAACCCTATGGGGTATTTAAAGTCGAGTTCTCACCGAAGAAGGTTAAAGAATTTGAATTTAAATGAAGATTTAAAATACTGCTTAACGCCGAATTCATCTAACGCTATCCCAATTTTAAAAAATGGGAAACTGGTTAAATTATAAATTCTTTCTACTCCTTTTTTCTCTTACAATTCTAGCAAGTATTGGAGAGTACCAGCTCACACAAAACAAGTGGGGTTTTTTTGGTCACAAGCGAATTAATCGCATTGCAACATTTACACTCCCTCCAGAAATGTTCGGCTTCTACAAAGAACACCTAGAATACATTACAGAACATGCAGTTGATCCTGATAAACGTAGATATGCGGTTGACGGAGAAGCACAGAGGCACTACATTGACATTGATCACTATGCTAAGCACGGTGAAAACCCCTTTGATCTTGTTCCAAGAAAATGGAATGATGCAGTAGATCAATTAAGTGAAGATACGCTTCAAGCTTACGGAATTGTGCCTTGGCATATTTCGGTGATGAAATTTAGGCTTCAACGCGCCTTTGAGCAGAAAAACGTAGACCTAATTTTAAAATACTCTTCAGACATTGGACACTACATTGGTGATGCACATGTGCCTTTACACACCACAGAAAACTACAACGGACAGTTAACTAATCAAAAAGGAATTCATGGATTATGGGAGTCCCGATTGGTTGAAATTAACGTTGAAAACTACGATTACTTTGTAGGAAAAGCTAAATACATCAAGCATATTGGCAATCATATCTGGGATGCTGTGGAAACTTCTCACATGGCAGTAGACTCTGTTCTACAACTAGAGAAAGACGTAACCAATGATTTTGCTTCAGATCGAAAATACAGTTTTGAACGCAGAGGAAATGTTACCACTGCTGTTTACTCCCATGATTTTTCTCAGGAATACCACCGCAGAATGAATGGAATGGTTGAACGCAGACTTAGAGCCGCAATTGCTTGTGTAGGGTCTATGTGGTACACTGCCTGGGTTGATGCGGGTCAACCAGACCTGTCAAACCTTCAAAACACCCCCCCATCAGCAGCACTCATTGAGGAAATGAAAACCTTAGACCTACACTACCACAACAGTCCACACAAAGGACGTATTTGTGAATAGTATTTCACATTATTTAGCAAATAATCAAGCTCTAAAATCAATTCCAATACTTAAATTTGATATCAAATTAGTTTAGATGATAGAGGTCTCAGATTTAAGAAAAGAATTTACACTTTCGAAGCAACATCGAAAAGAACTGAACACGAAAGAATCAATCGCCACAGCAGTTGACGGAATCAGTTTCAACTGCAAACCAGGTCGAATATTTTCATTATTGGGTCCAAATGGAGCAGGAAAAACAACAACACTCCGAATGATTTCCACGATATTTAAACCAAGCTCTGGAAGTATCAAAATTGCAGGAATTGATTCAATTTCAAACCCAACTGAAGCACGTAAGAAAATTGGCTTTCTAACGGGATCAACTGGCCTTTACGCACGACTAACACCCAATGAACTCATTAAGTATTTTGCTGATTTATACGGGATTTCTAACACTGATTTCAAAGAACGTAAAGAACACCTTTACACCTTGTTAGACATGCACGACTTTCAAGAAAAACGCATTGGAAAACTATCCACAGGGATGAAACAAAAGGTTTCTATCTGTAGAACAATGATTCACGACCCTGAAGTTGTGGTTTTCGATGAACCGACGAGTGGTTTAGATGTTATTACTGCTGAAAATATCATTCAGCTTATTAGAGACTGCAAAACACAAGGCAAAACAGTTATTTTCTCAAGCCACATTATGAGCGAGGTTGATTTACTTTGTGACGATATGGCAATTATACACAAGGGAAAGATGTTGTTTGATGGAACCATGAGCGCATTTAAAGATCAAATGCAGGCAGAGAACCTAACCGCAGAATTTATTCGAATTGTCAACGCTACAAAAACAAACTAGGGATGATTTTTACAATATTTAAAAAAGAATTAAAAGATACTCTTCGAGATAAAAGAACCCTCATGATGATGCTGGTCATACCAACATTGGTCTTTCCTATTATCATGTCTCTTTTCATCTCTATTTCAAGCTCATTCTCAGAAGAAGCAGCAAACAAAGAAGTAAAAATAGGCTATGTTGGAAACAAAGACAATTATGTAATTAACCAGCTCAATCAACTGCCTGAAATCTACGGTAAAAAAGGGCTGTACGCATACACCGACTCCATTCAATTAAAAGCCGACATCCATAAGGACACACTCCAAATGGGAATCTACATCCATACTGATTTTAATCGTGATTTCTCGAGTAAACATCCAGCAAAAATCAAGGTGTTTTATAATGCAACCAATATTGGAATGGAAGAGCGAGCAAAAACCTACATAGAAACAATCGAAGAAATTGCTTTACAGGAACGCTACTTAGAACTAGAGCTAGAGGCCACCGAGTTAAGACCCATCGAATCAAAATTCAGTAATATTGCTTCTGACAAAGAAATGATCGGGAAATTAGCAGGAGGTTTTCTACCCTATATTTTCATTGCTTTTGGTTTTTTAGGGTGCATGTACCCTGCCATTGATCTATTTACAGGTGAAAAAGAGCGTGGTACTATTGAAACACTCCTTACAACCCCTGTTGCAAGGTGGCAAATACTATTTGGAAAAATGGGAGTTGTTATCTTATCTGGGCTCGTAGCAGCGTCAGCATCACTACTCGGGTTATTTATTTCCATTGAAGTCTTTGACTTTGTAGATAATGAACAATTGCTGGAAATTATTCATGGAATACTTAGCGTTAAGTTTATCATAACTCTATTTTTACTACTATTTCCACTTACTATTTTCATTGCTGGTATAATGATTCCAATTGCTGTTTACGCCAAGAGCTTTAAAGAGGCACAAAGCATTATTACACCTTTAAACATCATTATTATCCTACCTGCAATGGTTGGTTTTTTTCCTGGCATAGAACTAACAGCTGTAACAGCCTGTATCCCGATTATAAATGTTGTTTTAGCAACAAAAGAGCTTATTGCAGGTACACTTGATTATAGTCTTCTTGGTTTGAGTTTTACCATCATGATGGCATTTGCAATGTTGTCTGTCTTTATTTCATATAAGCGGTTTGACAAAGAAACAAACGTAGTTCTATAATACGATCATTAAGGTTAAATTCAGCTAAGCTACTCGCTTGCACCTGCCAATGAATTAATTTTATTTTTTATTTTCTATCGCTCTATATTTAAAGAACATTGAGTTATATTTGCATCCTACAAACCTGGGTGGCGGAATTGGTAGACGTGCACGCTTGAGGGGCGTGTGTCTTAGGACGTGTGGGTTCGACTCCCATCCCAGGTACAAAAAATACAGGGTGAGTGTGTAGAGCGAGAGCAATTGACATTCACCCTTATTTTTTACCTCAAAACTCATATTATTCCTCACTCTTCTAATCCAATGCTATCAAATAAAAACACAGAGTGAGTGCAGAGCGAGAGCGAAATTACCACGCTGGTTTTCTTTACATTCACATTCAAACTCCATCTCACACTTTTCATAAGTTAAATCTTAAGGTATATCTAAGATATTAATAGCGGTTTTACTGATGTAATTTAGATAACATTATTATATTTGAGTTAAACAAAACTATTATTATGAAAAAAATATTTTTACCATTCTCTTTTATTTTATTACTAGCATCATGTAGTGGTGAAGCAAATAACGAAAACAACGAAACTGCAGCTCCGTCTACTCCGTTATTAACGGCTTGTGAATGTGCTGATATATATGCGAACAACCCAACTCTAGCTCCAAACAACAGTGAGGAAAGTAGAGAAGAATTGGCTAATAAATGGAATGAAATGTGGGCACCTTGTGAAGGTATCGACATGTCAGAAGTATTAAAGTGTAAATAATACCCTACATACTTCTACTCAATTTTACTGAGTATATTTTATAAGTTCTATTTGTTCTTAGGTAAAACTAAAACAGATAGAACTTTTTTAGTTTTACACCTTTTTGATTCTGATTACCGCAATGAAAACTAGTTTTTATGCTCCCACAACACAATTCGTCTATCGTCAGAACAACTTGCAACAAGCTCTTCACTAAGAACACACAAATCATTCACAGAATGCTTATGCCCTCCCAACTTGGCATCCAATCGTTTTACAAAATCCAACGAAGACGTCCATTCTTTAACACACTTATCACGACTGGCAGTTACAATTGTTTTTCCATTATTGATTGATGCAATTGTGTATATAGCAAAGGTATGCGCAACAACAGATTTTAACTCTTTTCCAGATTTCCAATTCCATAACTTCAATAAGGCATCCTTACCACCTGTAATTAAAAACGCTGGATTCAGCGGGTGAAAAAGAGCTGCCGTTGCCCCTCCATTATGACCATCAATGGTTACAATTTCATTAAAGTATTCAGAATCAAAAATGCGAACCGTTCCATCTTGGCAAGCTAAAGCAAAGTGCTCCCCTTCATTTTCAACACTTATTGAACGTACCTTTCCACAACCCAACGGTAAGTATATTACCAATTTACTTCCATCTGATGACCATACAGACAAATTTCCATCTGCATCAGCGACATAAATATGATTCTTTATTGAATTGTATGTTATTGAAAAAATAGCTGCTGTATGCTGTGTATAAAACTTGAGTTCTTTTCGTGAACTAATGTCAAAAAAATGCAATCCTCCATTAGCCAAACCAACAACTAAAACATCTTCATTAGTAACACAAAGCGTATAGACACTTTGTTCAAATTTTATAGCAAACTTATCTTGGACTCCCTCATTGATTTTCCAACGCGCTACATAGTTGTCTGAGCTACCTGTATAAATGTAATCGTCCTTACTTGCACAGCAATAGACCGCACCTGCATGACCTGTAATTTCTTTTAACTGTTGAAGTGGCATGAAGATTAATCTTCGTCATCAATTTCATCTTCATCATTTACTTGCTTTAAACGCTCTGCGTAATCTGCTGGTAGAAAATCAAAAAATGTATCTCCTCGTAACCCCAATCGTAAACACTCCAATGGAATCATCTCATTATGTGCAATGTTACCTAAGTTTACGTTGTGACCAAATAGTTTAATAAACCAAACCTGCTGTGTCTTTTTAGGAGCCTCCCAAAGAATATCGTTTGGGTCTATTTTTGCTATAATTCGGTTAATCAATAACGTATGCGCTGTTCCGTTTGGTCTAAAAACACCCACGTTACCTGACTCTCGACCTTCAGCAATCACCTTCCAGGAACCTGCTTCAAGTTCATTAGACATCATTTTAATCCACTTTGCAGGAGACACAATAATACCTGAATCTTTTGATCCAACTTCAGACATGATTGTTCTGTCTTTAGACATTGAGTGAATTAACTCACACTTTTCATCGTGATTAATAATAATAGAACCATCTGAAACTTCAGCTAAATCTAAACCATATTTATCGATTGTATCGAGGTACTCTTTGACCATGCCACGTGCATAAAAAGCTTCAAAAAGTGTCCCGCCAAAATATGGGCGAATTCCCGCTTCTTTATACAAGTTGATTTTAGTTTGTAAGTTTTGTGATACAAACGATGTACCAAATCCAAACTTTACAACATCTGTTAAATGTCCTGATGCTTCAATAAAATTCTCAACTTCCCGAACAGAAAGCCCTTTATCCATCATCATTGTAACTCCTGACGTTCTTGGTTTGGATGAACGCTCAGGTATGTAGCTTAATTCAAAATTCATTCTCTATTTAATTGTCTGCCAAAAGTACTAATTCTGATACGGTTTTCAAGCTTGGATTAATTTCAAATAACTCCAAGGCTTTTTCTTTATTTTCTTCTATACAATTCTTAAATAATTGTATTGCTTCTTTTTTGCGGCCTAACTCCCAAAGAACATCTACCCTTAAGACAGGAAGTATTTTATTTTCTTGTTTCTGAGCTTGGTATACATCAAGGTACTCAAGTGCACCCTGAACAGACTCCTTCTTCAACAAACCTACATAGTTTGTTAAACATTCTTCATCATTTGGGTCTAAGCTCAGTGACAATTCATAATTCTCATGTGCGTGTTCAAATTCTTCAACTTTTTCATAAGCACCAGCCAACACATGGTAAACACCTGCATTCTCAGGGTCCAATTCACTTGCTTTTTGAATCAAGGTTATTCCTTCTCTAGTATCCCCTTCAAGATCTTTAATAATCCCTAGGCCCAACCAAGCATCTGGCAGCAATGGCGCAAGCTCTAAACTTCGCTTGTAAAATAGCTTAGCCAATTCTAATTCATTTAGCTGTTCATGGCATTCACCAATATAGCAAAGTGCCACAGGGTCATCTCCGTCCAACTCAATGTATTTGTCAAAGTGCGCAATTGCTTTTGTAAATTTTTCCTGTGCTAAATATGCATTGGCAATATTAAAGTAAACAGGACTAAATTCTTCATTAATTAAAATACAATAATCGTATGCCCAAATAGCCTTATCAAACATTTCAAGTTTTGAGTGTGCATTTCCAAGGTTATACCAAGCAGTAAATGAATATGGATTCTCATCAATAAAATCAGAGTAACATTTTATTGAGTTTTCATAAGCTCCTAAATGGTCATAACAAAACGCAATTTCATAAATTGCTGACTCATTGTTTGGGTTTGATTTTATGGCTTCTTTCAGCACATTCAGTGCCGCCTTATAATTGCCATCATTTTCATACTCAACAGCAAGATCAAGGTATATTTCGTCTCGGTCTCCAGCTGAAGCTGACTCCAAAGCACTTGTGAAATATTTGATTGCATTTTTTGAATCTTTCAATTGACTAAACACAGAAGCTTTAGTCAAAAGTAATTCAAACGAACGCTCCCCTAATTTTTCTAAATCGGATAATATACTGATTGACTCCTTCAGCTTACCCATAGCACTATGACACTGCGCCATTCTCAATTTAAACAAGGTGTTGTATGAAAATTGAAATAACGCTTCTTCTGTGCACATAAGAGCCTTATTGTATTGACCGTTTAATAAAAAATGATCAATCAACAACTCCCACCTGTCACTGTCTAAGAAACCAAAAGGCTCCCCATTAATAAATGCATCAAAACGAGTTAATTCCTCACTGAGGTTTTTATCGTCAAAAGCATCCTCATCTTCTTCATCGAACATAGGCTTTTTGCTTTATTCTAAGATAGCCAATTTGATTCTATTAGACACAAATACGGTGTTAATAATTATTAACACCGTATTCACAATTTTATTTCTTCAAAGGAAGAATCCTTTACTGTAACTTACTTAGCTCCTCTCTTACGCTCGTTTTCTTTCAATAAAATCTTACGCATTCTTAAGCTTTCTGGTGTAACCTCAACATATTCATCCGCTTGAATGTACTCAAGACACTCCTCTAAGCTAAATGTTTTTGGTGGTATTATTCTCACCTTTGCATCAGTACCCGACTTACGCATATTCGTTAATTGTTTCGTTTTTGTTACGTTAACAACTAAATCATTTGCACGACTATTTTCACCAATAACCTGTCCTTCATAAATAGACTCACCTGGCTCAATAAAGAACGTACCTCTTTCTTGTAAGTTATTCAACGAGAAAGGAATTGATGTCCCTAATTCCATAGAAATTAAAGAACCATTCAAACGTCCTGGAATATCTCCTTTGTACGGTTGGTACTCTAAGAATCTATGTGACATAATAGCCTCACCAGCAGTAGCTGTTAATAAATAGTTACGCAAACCGATAATACCTCTAGAAGGTACTTCAAAAGTAATGATCATACGGTCCCCTTTTGGTTCCATATTGGTCATTTCTCCTTTACGTTTAGTTACCGCTTCAACAGCCGTCCCACTATTCACTTCAGGTAAATCAATTGTCAACTCTTCAATAGGCTCACACTTAACACCATCTATTTCTTTTATTAACACCTGAGGTTGACCAACTTGAAGTTCATATCCCTCACGACGCATTGTTTCAATCAGTACAGACAAGTGCATTACACCACGACCAAAAACCATCCATTTATCAGCCTTGTCTGTTTTACCAATTCGCATTGCTAAATTCTTTTCAAGCTCTTTATCTAAACGTTCTGAAATATGACGAGATGTTACCATCTTACCCTCTTTACCAAAGAAAGGAGAATCATTAATTGTAAACAACATACTCATTGTTGGTTCATCAATCGCGATACTTTCTAGTGGCTCAGGATTTTCAATATCACAAATTGAATCTCCAATTTCAAAACCTTCTATACCTGTAATGGCACAAAGGTCTCCACCTTGAACTGAATCCGTTTTAACACGATTAGTTCCTTCAAAAGTAAATACATCTTTAATTCTATGCTTTTCTTGTGACCCATCCGCCTTAGATAGAATGATCGGCATATTTGGTTTAATTGTACCTCTGGTTAAACGACCAATAGCGATACGTCCTACAAATGAAGAAAAATCCAACGACGTAATTAACATCTGAGTATTTCCTTCCTCAATAGTAATTGGTGGATAGTAATCAAGAATTTTATCCAATAACGGTGTAATAGAAGTTGTTGGTTTTTTCCAGTCTTCCGACATCCAGCCGTTCTTTGCAGAACCATAGATTGTAGGGAATTCCAACTGCTCTTCATTTGCATCTAATTCAAACATTAAATCAAATACTTTCTCATGAACATCATCAGGAGTACAGTTGTCTTTATCTACCTTATTAACAACCACCATTGGCTTAATACCCATTGATAGTGCTTTACCAAGCACAAAACGTGTTTGTGGCATTGGCCCTTCAAAAGCATCAACTAAAAGACAAACACCATCAGCCATGTTCAATACACGCTCAACCTCTCCACCAAAATCGGCGTGACCAGGTGTATCAATAATGTTGATTTTAGTTCCTTTATAAGTAACAGATACGTTTTTAGAAACAATCGTGATACCACGTTCTTTCTCTAAATCGTTACTATCCATAATTAACTCACCTTTTGGGCGACTTCTCTCATCGACAACAGCTCCTGCTTCAATCATTTTATCTACCAATGTCGTTTTTCCGTGATCGACATGGGCAATAATTGCAATATTTCTAATTTCCATTATATAATTCTAATAAGGTTCAAATACTATCGGCCTCCACCGTAACTTCCATCGCGTCTTCCACCACTGCGTCTTCCGCCGCCACCGCCGCCGTAGCTACCGTCGCGTCGTCCTCCGCCGCCGCCAAAAGATCTACGTCCTCCACCGCTTCCGCCACGATTTCCACCACCACGATGACCACCGCCGCCTCTACTTGAACCGCCAGCTTTTTTCTTGGTAACCTCTACAGAAACTTTATGACCTTCATACTCAACGCCATTAACCTCTTTGATAATTTTGTCTGCCAATTCATTATCAGCTTCGAAAAATGAGAATGAAGCAAGAATATCAATACGCCCTACTTTACTTGAGTTAAGTCCAGCAGCATCACAAATAACACGCAATAAACCACCTGGGTTCAATCCGTCGCGTTGTCCTAGATTTACAAAGAAACGTGTTTTATTCTCGTCTTCTCTTCTTGACCCACGATCTCTATCTCCACGATCTCTATCTCTGCTATTCCCACGATCTCGTCTATCACTGATACGATCATTTCCACGATCATTATCTCTAGCATCTCGACCTTGTTTGCGGTTTAAATCACCCGCTCGATTGTAGTATTCAATAAATTGATTGAATTCAGCAGAAACGAATTTTTTAACAACTTCTTCTTTAGATAATTCTTCAAACTCTGCCATAACAGCAGGAATGAATTCAGCAATGTCGTCTTCTTTTACTTCAGTAGAAATAACTTTATTAACGAGCTTTCTCAATTGAATTTCACAGATTTCTTTTGGTCCAGGAATAGTTCCTTTTGTAAAAGTAGTTCTGATTTTACGTTCAATCGCTTTTATCTTATACCCTTCTTTTGGGGTAACTAAAACCAATGATTCACCTTTTTTACCCGCACGAGCAGTTCTACCACTTCGGTGTGTGTAATTTTCAATTTCATCAGGTAGGTTGTAGTTAATTACATGCGTAATATCTGTAACATCAATACCTCTGGCAGCAACATCCGTTGCTACTAAAATCTGTACAGATTTACTTCTAAACCTTCTCATTACATTGTCACGTTGCGCTTGAGATAAATCTCCGTGTAATGGTTCTGCGCTATACCCTTCTTTACCTAACTTCTCTGCAACTTCCGCTGTTTCACGGCGTGTTCTACAGAAAGTAACACCATAAATATCTGGGTTAAAATCAATAATGCGCTTTAAAGCAGCATATCGATCTCTTTCTGAAACAGTATAGTATATATGGTCAATGTTCTCGTTTGTTTGATTCTTATGACCAATAGCAACCTCCAGCGGGCTGTCCATATAGTTTTTAGCAATCTGAGCCACTTCCTTTGGCATTGTAGCTGAAAACAACCAAACGTTTTTATGGTCTGGCGTATTATCAAGAATTGCATCGATGTCTTCTTTGAAACCCATATTAAGCATTTCATCGGCTTCATCTAAAACAACCCACTCTACGTCTTGCAACTGAATAGCTTTTCTTTTTGTTAAATCGACTAATCGACCAGGAGTAGCTACAACAATTGAAACTCCTCTTTTAATGTCTTGCATTTGGCGACGGATGTCCGTACCTCCATAAACTGCAACTACATTTACATTAAGATGTTTCGCGTAATTTTGTATGTCCTTTGTAATCTGTAAGCATAATTCACGTGTTGGACAAATCACAAGTCCTTGAGGCAGTCTTCTACCTTCTTCGACTTTACTTACTAATGGGAGGCCGAACGCGGCTGTCTTCCCTGTCCCTGTTTGAGCTAGACCAACAAAATCACTGCTATCTCCCATTAAATGTGGAATAGCTTCTTGTTGGATTGGAGTAGGTGTCTCAAACCCCATGTTTTTTAACGACTTCAACACCTCACTCTTTAGCCCGAGTTCTTCAAACGTCATGTTTTATTTTTAAAATTGTGTGCAAAGGTACGGAGAATTTAAGGAACATTCATATAATCATGCTATTTCATTCCATTAAACTCAAGTTTAACACCTCATTTACAATACAATAAACCATCATTCACGGAAAATAATACCTGTAAAAATAATCGGATAATTGATGAACTCGCCCACCAAATGAACTGGTAACTAACTTTAGTAAAAAACTGTAACACCTTACACACAATACAAAACAACAACTAAAAAGATGTTTAGATCATCTGCAAAAAGTTATCTGTTACTTAAATAAGAACTACCATCGACTTGTCAACAACAGAATGTGCACCTAGAATAACAAAGGAAAGTAAATTAGCAGCTCAGTTTTAATCGAGTCAACCCAAAAACTGGACAACTAAACTGTTTTTTGGCTTGTATTTTCTGAATCAGTTCCTGCAACTTCTTTTTTAGGATGTTTCGTTTTCAAAGAATCGTCCGGTGTAGGTTCTGCTAAGGGTGTTACCTCCGTTTTTTCTTCAACAGGTGTTATCTCAACATTTCGCTTAGCAGGCTGGTACTTGATTGTACTATCAATATCACTTGCCATTTGATCTAAAGGTCTTCTAATCTCTTCTGTCGTATCCTTAATAAACCCCTCCAAGTTTAAATCCTTCTTCATTTCAGCACCCGATTTTTTAATCTCATTCTGGATGTCATTTGAAGCTTCTTTAACCTGACGAATTGTTCTACCTAAGGTTTGTGCAAGACCAGGAATGCTTTTTGAACCGAAAAATATCAGAACAAAAACCAAAATAAGAAGAATCTCAGATCCTGCTACATCATTTAGGATTAATACCATACGGCAAAGATAGTTTTTTAATGCTTAGACACGTTAGTCAAACCCTGCTTTTTCAGCAGGGTATGAATTAAATGTTCCTGTAGCCGATGCAATTAATTTCCCTTCTTGATTTACAATTTCACCCTCAACAAACAGCAGGCGTTTACCGGCTTTTACAATTGATGTACTTGCAGTAAGCTTATCCCCTAAAAAACCAGGAGCAATGAATGATATTTTTAACTCAATTGTTGAAACAACTCGATTATCTGAAATCACTTGAGACAAAGCACAGACTCCCATAGCAGCATCCATTAACGCACTAATAGAACCACCATGAGCTGCCATAGGCGTTGCTAAATGAGATTTTGTCACAGACATCATATATACAATTTCACCAGGGTTCAAAATTTTAAAATTCATTCCCAACAATTGGCCAAAATTATTTGATTTTATATACCCCTGAATTAATGGATTATCAATAAAACTATTCATTGCCGCAATTGTTTAATTTAATTTTTCTAAGCCTGCTCGCATTGCAGGTGTAATGGCAATGGATTGTTGACTTTGATTATCATAACCAACAAGAACAGACAGCCCTTTACAACATAAAACACCGTTCACAGTCAATTCATAACCCAAGGTAAAACTCTTAGTACCAATAGCAATAACAGTTATTTTAATTTCTGGAGTATCATTCAGAAGAACAGGCTTTAGGTACTCTATTTCATTTTTCAACAAAATAATTCCATCCTTATTCCAATTCCAGTCAGAGCCTAACATTTCTTTAAAATAATGCATTCGCGCATTCTCAAAATAACTTAGGTAAACAGCATTATTCACATGCCCCATAAGGTCAATATCTACAAATCTTACTTGAATTTTTACGGGGTCAATATTCATTTGTCTAATTTTTCATACCTCGAATTATTGCTGATAAACTCCGGAACAATGGACTTCATTTTCACAACAATATCGTCGTTATCCTGGCTTCCAAATAACGTTATTAATTCGTTTATTTTTTCAATTTGCTCTGGAGACTCTTCCCTAACCTTCGCTTTGTAAATTTGAGGGTGATGCGTATTTAACGTATTCTCTTCTTCGGCAAGCAATTCTTCATATAGTTTTTCACCTGGTCTTAGCCCTGTTATTTTAATCTGAATGTCTTTACCCAGCTCAAGTCCGCTTAACTTAATCATCTTCTTGGCTAAGTCAATAATTTTAACGGATTCCCCCATATCAAAAACAAATATCTCTCCTCCATCACCCATTGTTCCTGCCTCAAGAACCAATTGACACGCTTCTGGTATGGTCATAAAAAAGCGTGTAACGCGTTCGTCTGTCACCGTAATTGGTCCACCTTGTTCTATTTGACGTTTAAACAACGGTATTACCGAACCATTTGAACCCAATACATTTCCGAAACGGGTAGTTACAAACTTTGTTGTCGCTTTTGCATTGGCCGACTGTGCATATATTTCTGCAATACGCTTTGAGGCCCCCATTACATTTGTTGGATTCACCGCTTTATCCGTACTAATCATTACAAACTTATGTACCTCATTTTCTAACGAAAGGTCTACAAGGTTTCTAGTCCCTAAAACATTCGTTAAAACAGCTTCAGAAGGATTACTCTCCATCAGTGGAACATGCTTATATGCTGCCGCATGAAAAACATATTTCGGTTTAAATGAAGTAAATACATTCTTCATACGGTCAAAGCTCCTAACATCACCTATTATAATTTCAAAATCAACATTTTTGAATTCAGTAGCCAATTCATTTTGCAAGTCATACAATGGGGATTCTGCTTGATCCAATAAAATTAATTTTGATGGATTGTACTTCGCAATTTGACGAACCATACCACTGCCAATAGAACCCGCAGCTCCTGTAACTAAAATAATCTGTCCCGCTAACTCACTACGAATCTTCCCCTCATCCAAAGAGATTTGTTTTCGACCAAGCAAGGAGTCAATTTTAATTTTCGAGATTTGTTTAGATGAAAACTCGCCATTAATCCAACTATTTGTACTCGGAACCTTTTGAATATCAATGCTATTTGCTAAACAAATTTCAACAATTTTCTTTTTATTCCCTTTATCTGGGTTTTGAATTGCTAGAATAACCAAACTAACTCCTTCGTCCTTAATTAATCGTTCCAACTTTGAAGAATTAAAAATCGTCAACCCTTCCAGACGGTTTCCAGACAACTTTTTATTGTCATCAATAAATCCTATAATTTTCTTCTTACTTAATGGATCTTTTTCAATTGTTCTTTTTGTGATCAAGCCACTTATTCCTGCTCCATAAATAAGGACACGGTCTTCAACATCTTTGTTTTTAATGGATTCCATGTAAATTAACTTCACCGCAAATCGAGAGCCTAGAAGTAATACTGCAGAGCCTAACAACTCTATTAAAAGAACTGATGTTGGAAACAAAAAGTATCCATCAAATAATTTAAACCTTACAAAACCAAAAAATGCAAAAATTAATGATGAAACAAACGACGCTAAAATTATTCGTCTTAAATCTTCCGTTGACGTATGTCTTACAAGCCCTTTGTGTATTTTAAACAAAAAGAATACGGTTATTTTTACTAAAATATAAATCCCTATAGACTTAGATAGTATGTCCCATTCTACGCGTATTAATTCCGCATCAGCTTTTAAATCAAAACGAATAATGTATGCGAATAACAACGCAAAAAGCGACAGCAATATGTCGAGAATAATAATAACCCAACGTGGCGTATTTGATTTAAGTAAAATCATGGTGCAAGATACAAAATGTGATTGGTTCTAGGAATAAAGTCCTCCATTGAGGTTAATAGTTTGACCTGTTATATAATCTCCCTCATCCGAAACAAGCCACTTAATTGTTTTAAAAACTGATTTAGGGTCTCCCAAACGACCAGCGGGAATAGTACGAATAATTTGTTCTTGTAAATCGGCTGGAACATCTTCAATCATCCCAACGTTAAAGTAACCTAAAGCCAATGCGTTTACCGTTATTCCAGAACTCACCAGCTCTTTAGAAAGTGTTTTTGTTAATCCAATCAAACCTGCCTTAGAAGCTGCATAAGCAGCGGTACCAACAAATCCTGTTTGAGCTACAACAGAGGTGATGTTTATAATTCTACCTGATTTTTTTGCTCTAAAATGAGGTGTTACATGCTTTGATAAAAAAAACGGGGCATCAAGATTAATAGCCATTGTCTCTTTCCATGAGGATGCTTCTGTTTTCCATGACATCGCACTGTGTGAAACTCCTGCATTATTAATGAGTACATCAATTCTTCCAAATTTCAGTAAAACACGTTCAATTAATTCAGAAACCTGAAGTTCATCAGTTAAATCTGCCTGAAAATGCGCAACATTTTCACACGTTTCAAGTTTAACTTTATTGCGATTGTATTGCAGCGCCAACTTAACATTTTCAGTTGAAAATAATGTTGAAATTGCTCCTCCCATTCCGCCAGACGCGCCTGTGATTAATATTACTTTTTGATCCATCTATCCTTAATTCTTCGTGCTAATTTAAACCAAATTGGGGCATTATCGAAGGTATACCCAAAATATGTAACATCCTTTCCTCCAAGGTTGTGATTAAAACGTTTAACACCTTCAATTCGTGACCCTCCAAAATCAAACTGTTTACCGCCTAAAACCGCTTCATTGATTGCTAAATCTAGGCAAGCATACATTCCTCCTGCATGTTTACAAGACGTAGATACTGTTCCTTTTAAATAAAGGACACTTGACTGATCTGAAATACAAACAACTCCACCATGTCCTTTTATTTCATACACTGAGCACGCCTGCTCTGCTTTTGCCAATTCAAACAATTTTGACAATGCTTTCATCGAAACAGCATTAATTCCATTGTACTTCCCTACCAATTCATCTGTAATAATTGACTCTACTGTTGTATAATCCGTAGACCTTACCACCTCCAAGTTGTTACTCATCGCTTTTTTAAGCGAACGTTTTGCTTGGGAGCCTAACTTTCTTTCTGTGTTTATTTCAATTCTCTGGTACACTAAAGGCGTATAATCAGCTCCCAAAACCGGTTGTTTAATGGAGACATCAATGCACGAAAACTGCTGCTTGATCAAGTCACTAAGCATAGCAAAATCGAGTGCTACACCTAACCACTGAATATACCGTACAAATATTGGGGTATATAATTTTTTCACGCCTAAACGAGTGCTGTATGGAAGAGCGATACCGCTTGTATATGTATCATCAACTAAAACACACCAGTTTTCTGCCGTCGCATCTAAATACCAACTCCTTGAAAAGACGCTTGCATCTTCACTTGAACCTACAAGCTGATTCCATTTTTCTATATCAATATGTGGGCGTTCGACTATCTTCACAACTCCTGAACAAACGAAGTGAATACATGTTTCTTATGATTCTTCTCAAGAAACTTTTTTAACTTATTCATAGAATACACCGTATTTCCTTTTGGGTGGCCAATCACAACCATCTCTTGGTGTTTTAAATTTTCTGCCTTACTTAAACTAGCATTTAATTTTTTTGCATAATAACCGTCTGTTGAAACATAGGTTGTTTTATAAGTAACTAACGATAAAAGCTTACTTCCCCCCTGGCTGATAAACTGACCATCTCCTATACCTTTGTGCCTTGATGGAAATAATTTACCCAAGCCATAAAGCATCCAATAAAAAGAAGGGCGGTACCTAAAAGAAGATATTGGATATTCGATAAACGGGCCATCTGTAACCTCCTTGCACACATCAACCTTAAAATTATATTTTGATTTAAGTGGCACCGTTCGAAAGTCAACATTATAATTATCTGTCATGAAATGACCGCCATGAAACACGCTAGAATCGATCTTCAACTCAAGTTCTTCAAACACGGTTTTTAATGCTGAAAAAGGCTGTACACAGAAGCCTCCTGCGCGAAAAGCTGTAACCTCTCTATCGATCAGTTGCTCTAAATAGAGTTTATACGTTCGAACAATGGCCATCCGTTCTGTTGCATTAAAATCGGACAACTTATATGAACCTTTAATATTCATTGCCCACTTCCCATTTGAAAACTTTGCTTTTTCCCAATGTGGGTGAATGTGTAATTGAACATCGTGGCCAAGGCTAATCATTTCCTTAACCTGAGCCTTAACTCTTGTCACCTCATCCAACAACTCTGGATAACGATCGGCTTGAATTAGGTAGCCAACATCGACAAAAAAAGTATATGAAACATCCTTTCCTTTTGCCAGGTCAAACAACTCAGCAGTAGGTTCAATCATGCATTTAAGAGCTGTTCCAGTCTGTTTACCAAAATACAACTCATAGTCAAATGTCAAGAATATTTTCATTAATGCGAAGTTAATTGAATTGATGATTTAAGCTGAATGAATTTCGATTTAGTTATATTGGAAGCATAAAACAATTAATCCTATAAGGTAAATGAAGGAAATTGAATACAAATACCTCGTAAACAAATCAGCATGGGCTCTTATTGAGAAACCAGAGCCTGAATTAATTGTTCAAGGTTTTATTTCAAAGTCTAAAGACTGTGTTGTTCGCATTCGAATAAAAGGATCTAAAGGATTTTTGACCATTAAAGGTCAAACAATTGGCATTACACGTCAAGAGTTTGAGTATGAAATACCGATAGAGGATGCTGAATCAATTTTGAAACTTTTTATTGATAAAAGTATTAGAAAACATCGCTATGAGATAGAAGTAGCAGGAAAAAAATGGGAAATTGATGTGTTTCAGGGCCCACTTGAGGGTTTAATTCTTGCAGAACTTGAGGTTAGCTCTGTACACGAGACCTTTGAATTACCAAACTGGGTTACTACCGATGTGTCTACAGATCCGAACTACTACAACGCTGTGCTAATCGATCGCTGTTAAAAAAACCTTTAAAGACATGATTCTCCTTGAACACTGCCCTTCTCACAATCAAAAACCATCGTCCCAGCCTCAACATCAAACCAGTTTAAAAATACCTCCAGTTTTATTTCAGGGAATATAGATTGATCTTCTGAAACACAAGACAATTCACTCAAGAATATTTTCTTAAAATTAGCTTTCAAAACAGGCTCTATTTCAAAAAAATCTTCTTCAACTAAATAAACATTTGATTCCGATTCTTCATCAATAAATAAATCGGAATCGATCTGTTTCACCCATTCCACAAAGGGTTTCTTACCTTTAACCTTTAAATAACTTCTATTTATAATTTTCATAGCTCTAACTTCTTACGCTTCCCTTCTACAAAAGAATACCAACGTGTTTTTGATTTGCGCGATTGCTCAATCGAATAATTCCATGAGCCCTCTAGATTTCCTAAAACAAAAGCCCAATGTTTAAAGTCAATTTGATTGCTTCCTTCAATAAAAATCAATGTTGAGTCATTAATTAAAATCTGAAGTGGATTTTCTTGGATATTCTTCTGCTCACCAAAAAAAAGGGTACTACAATTATCTCCTATACAATTTATCCAATTGGTAAACGCATTCATTACTTTCAATGAATCTTCATACACCCATTTTGAATACAAAATAGTGTCAGCAGATGTAATTAGCCTGTATTTATCCTTTGACTTCTCCCCAAATCGATCTAAAAACATGCGGTCTGAACGAAACTGTAACGAGGTAACAGGTATCCCTTGGCTAACAAACCAGCTTTCAGGAATTAATGTCGAATCAACTTCAGACTCAACAGCAACGTGCGAACCCTCTTTGTATCGTTCAGAACTACCCATAACATCAGACATGTCTATAAGCTTATCACTACTATTTTCACAGCAGACAAAGAACATTCCTAAAAGGATCGCTATGGTTAATTTAAATTTCAAACAATAAGTTTGTTTAGAGCTTCGACTGTTTGATCAATAGCTGAATCACAAACATCCATGTGTGTAACAAAACGTAGCATACCTGGACCAAACCCCATTATTTTAATCCCACGCTTACTCAATTCATTTATGACAAGGTCTCTCTTGGACTTATCTTCAAGAATGGCAACCACAATGTTTGTTTCTACCGGGACAACTTCTTTCACCCAAGGCAAAGCGTTCAAACTCGCTTCTAAAGTCTTTGCATGCGCATGGTCTTCTTTTAATCGATGAATATTATTTTTCAACGCGTAAAGTCCTCCAGCAGCTATAATTCCAGCCTGTCTCATTCCTCCACCAAAAACTTTACGAACCCGTCGTGATTGCTTAATGAAGTCATTCGATCCTAACAATAAAGACCCCACAGGGGCTCCCAAGCCCTTAGACAAACACAGCGATATAGAGTCAAACTGAGTTGCATACTGCTTTAAATCTACGCCATTTTCGACCATCGCATTCATTAACCGTGCACCGTCAAGATGTAACGGCAATCGATTGTCTTTACAAAATGTGCTTATTTTTTTGATCTCTTCAAAGTCATAAATAGCTCCACCTCCTCTATTCGAAGTGTCCTCTAAACAAACAAGCTGTGTAACAGGGAAATGCACATCATCTGGATTTACAGACTCCTCCACATCACTTAGTGTTAGGCGACCTCTATTCCCATGAATTAACCGAACAGAAGCACCTGTGTTTTTAGCAATACCTCCACCTTCGTATTTATAGATATGACTTTCTACACTTGTGACAAGTTCTCCCCCGGGCTGTACATGTACATTAATTGCAATTTGATTCGTCTGTGTTCCAGAGCTACAATACAGCGCTTTCTCCATACCGAACAACTCAGCAGCATACGCCTCCAACTCATTAACCGTAGGGTCTTCACAAAACACATCATCTCCAAGAGTGGCCGAAAGCATTGCTTCTTTCATCTTGTCTGTCGGCATTGTTACCGTATCGCTTCTAAAGTCAATCATCTTGTTTTTTATGTAAAAATAATCTTTGAATTTAAATTGAACCGCATATTTTTTGCTTTTTTGTACAATGGAATATGTAATCGTTGCAATTACCGTTTTATTTGGTGCGGGATTGACTTTTTTTTCTGGATTTGGATTAGGGACATTAATGCTCCCTGTATTTAGTCTTTTTTTTGAACTCCCTATTGCAGTGGGAGCCACTGCCATTGTACATTTAGCCAATAACAGTTTCAAATTTATACTTGTATCGAAACATATCCACTTCCCAACCTTACTCCGCTTTGGACTCCCCGCATTACTATTTGCTTTTATCGGCAGCATACTCCTTACCTCACTTGATCATTCTGAGCCACTATACACCTACCAATTAAACAAACACAACTTTGAATTAACACTTGTAAAAATGACCAT
The DNA here is from genome assembly GCA_029238665.1 of Crocinitomicaceae bacterium. Classification (GTDB taxonomy): domain Bacteria; phylum Bacteroidota; class Bacteroidia; order Flavobacteriales_D; family Crocinitomicaceae; genus UBA4466. The sequence goes on from JAQWFQ010000024.1 coordinate 39,319, forward strand.
TGGTTCGTTGATGATGTTTTTTGCTTGGTTTGATTTAGACCCAAGGTTTGATAACCTTAACATCGAAAAAAAACACATTTATTTTGGCGGAATGTTGAGCGGTTTTTTTGGGGGACTTTCCGGTCACCAAGGAGCGTTTAGAGCTGCTTTTTTAGCAAAATCAGGATTAACTAAAGAACAGTTTATTGGCACGTCAAATGCCGTTTCTTTACTTGTTGACCTAGCTCGACTATGGATCTATATCGTTGGGTTTGTAGCTATAACTGGAAGTGAAAATAAATTCATTACTGCCATTACAGAAGCAAAAACACTTTTAATTGTAGCTATCACATTTGCTTTTATTGGTACTTACTTTGGGAAAAAATTAGTTCAAAAAACGACCATTCAGCGTATTCAACGAATTGTTGGAGCCTTACTCTTAATTATGGGGTGCCTATTAAGTTTGGGGATACTCTAACTGCAAGGCTTCTATCATTCGAGAAAATTCTGACCCCACAGCTGCAGCTATCGTTAGTTCCACATTGGTTACTGGATGGTTAAATTTCAACTGTCGAGCGTGTAACATCATTGTACTCATCTCAAACCTTTCTAAAAACAATTTATTTTGTTTGTTACAGCCATGTGGACGATCGCCAATAATTGGATGACGCAAATGTGCCATGTGTTTTCGAATCTGATGCATTCGACCCGTTTCGGGAGAAACATCAATCAGTGAATAACGGGAAGTATCAAATTTCCCATGGGGCAAATTTACTTCTGACCGGGAAACAGTTTCAATGTGAGTAACTGCATCTTGTAGCTTTCCATCCTCACGCTTTAATGCATAATCAACAGTTACTTCGTCAGTTGTAAAACCTCTAACAATAGCGTAGTACTTTTTCTTTACAAGCCCTTCCATAAATTGAACTTGCATTGCTGAGTTTACTTCTTTTGAAAGTGCAAATAAAAGCACACCGGCGGTTTTTCGGTCTAATCGATGAACAGGGTAAACTGTCTGCCCTATTTGATTGCGCAGCAACTGAACTGAAAACTCGTTTGCATCTCGTGCAATTTTCGTTCGATGAACTAACAATCCGTGCGGTTTATTAATTGCAACTAAATACTGGTCTTGATATAAAATATCGAGCATGTTACTTTTTACGAATTACGAGTAAGCCATCACGGATAGGAAACAATACTTCTTGAACACGTGAATCTTCGTGTACAATTCTATTTAAATCTACCAATACCTGCGTATCCTCATCATTCGGTTCTACATCCTCAAGAACCTTTCCTGACCAAAGTACATTATCAATTATAATATATCCACCTGGTGATAACTTAGTCATAGCCATGTTATAATAATTGATGTAATTTGATTTATCTGCATCTATAAAAACTAAATCAAACACTTCTTTCATCGACGGTATCAAATCCATTGCGTCCCCTATAACACATTTAATTTGATCCTTAAATTCAGATTTCGCAACATATTCATTGACCAAGTCTTCCAACTCTTCATTTTTATCAATCGTAGTAATTTTACCACCATCTGCTAATCCTTCGGCAAAACAAAGCGCCGAATACCCCGTGTAAGTGCCTATTTCAAGTACGTTTTTAGGTTGAATCATATGCGAAAGCATACTCAAAACTCTTCCCTGAAAATGACCACTCAGCATTCTTGGACGCAAAACATTAAGGTGTGTGTCCCTGTTTAAATCATATAGCAATACCGGCTCATCTTCAGAATGTGCACAAACGTAATCGTCTAATTTTTGGCTTATAAACTCCATAACTTCTATTGATAGACTTGGATGAATCTTTCTACAAAGATGAGAAATAATTCAACTAAAAAAGCGACATTTGCGTGATGAAAACAGTTAATGAAAAGGGATATTGTGCAATTGGGGTCTTTAGAGGGAAAACTTCGCACAACTTAGGAACTTTATGGAGGTCTGCATATATACTTGGCGCTGCATATATTTTCACCGTTGAAGGACGTTATAAAAAACAATCTTCAGACGTGGTAAGGGCCTGGTCTCGCATTCCATTATTTAACTACAAAGATTTTGACGACCTACTAAAAAATATTCCTTACGACTGCCGTCTAATTGGCGTTGAAATTGATGATCGTGCTGAATGGCTCCATGAATTCCAACACCCAAAACGAGCCATTTATTTATTGGGCGCTGAGGATACTGGTCTGCCTGAATACGTACGTGAAAAATGCCATTTCATCGTCAAACTACCTGGAAATTCATCGTTAAATGTAGGGGTAACAGGAAGTGTTGTACTTCATGACAGAGCTACAAAAGTCCCAACAGATTTTCCGCCAGACCACAGAGACGGTTAATAAAACTAAGGGATTCAACACAAAAACCAACTCATCTTGACTGAAAAGTTTCTAGATTTGCACATTCAAACATTAGAAGTAAATGAAACTGGACTACATTGACGAATTAAATGGTTTTGGTGATAATATGGTTAGGCTATTTGACTTTGACATGGCTGAATCCATCCTGTTTAGAGACGCCTTAATTAATTTTATTTCTAGCGATTCTATTTACCTCAAACTTGCAGATTTGGAGTTCGTTGAACCTCGAAATTGCACACTAGTACTGTTTAAAAGTAATGAGGATGAAGGCATCATTTCAGAAGATGATGAAAATTTCTTTTGTGCCTTAACGGTTGAGAAATATCAGAATATGATCCAATTGCTAGCACCCTTTTGCAAAAAAGAAACCAAAGGATATCAATTCCTTTACGAAGTAGATAGCTTAACTGATTTTTTATTTTCTCCTGCTGGAACCTGGTAAAAACGAATCAAAACTCTACAATCAAAAACAGATCCGTTGATTAATCTTTAGATTCGGAATAATGTACTAATTTCGCACCCTTAAACACCCCCTTAGAATGAATAAAATATTTAACCTATTTGACATTAAACAGAAAGTGAATTACAGAACTGAATTTCTTTCTGGAATAACAGTTGCACTTGCACTTGTCCCTGAAGCAATTGCCTTTGCTTTAATTGCAGGACTTTCACCTTTAACAGGACTTTACGCAGCTTTCACAATTGGGTTAGTAACTTCTATTCTAGGAGGTAGGCCAGGAATGATATCTGGAGCAACTGGAGCAATTGCAGTTGTATATGTAGGTATGATTTCTCTATTGAAAACAAACTACCCAGGTATTACCATAGATCAAATTACTCAGTATGTATTTGCGACCGTAATTCTTGCTGGAATAATTCAAATTTCAGCCGGATTATTAAAGTTAGGGAAATTCATTCGTCTTGTACCTCACTCTGTGATGTTTGGATTTGTTAATGGTTTGGCAATTGTCATATTCATGGCGCAAATGACCTCTTTTCAAGAGAAAGATATTAGCGGCCATTACCAATGGATGGCTCTAAACGACTTATTAATCATGATCGGGTTTGTTTTATTGACTATGGTTATTATTTGGGGGTTACCAAAAATTACAAAGGCAATCCCATCATCACTCGCCGCAATCATTGTTGTCTCAGTAATTATCATTGGATTTGGCATCGATACAAAAACAGTTTCAGACACCATGGATGGAAAAAGTATGGCTGGAGGATTTCCAATTCCAGGGCTTCCAGATGTCCCTTTCTCTTGGGAAACACTAACCATCATATTCCCATATGCATTAATCGTTGCAGGCGTGGGGCTTATTGAAAGTCTTTTAACATTAAACCTTATTGATGAAATAACACAAACACGAGGTAGAGGAAACAAGGAGTGTGTAGCTCAAGGTACAGCAAATATTTTTAGTGGCTTATTCCTAGGAATGGGAGGATGTGCAATGATTGGTCAAAGTTTGATTAATATTTCATCTGGCGCTAGGGCTCGACTATCGGGTATTGTTGCAGCAGTCGGACTATTAACATTCATCATGTTTGGAGCTCCCATTATTGAACAGCTACCAATGGCTGCTTTAGTAGGCGTTATGTTTATGGTTTCAATAGGAACGTTTGAATGGGCCTCGTTAAAAGTAGTCGGAAAGATGCCGATTACAGATGTCATTGTTATGATTGTAGTAACGTTAGTTACAGTCTTCTTACACAACCTTGCGCTTGCAGTATTGGTTGGGGTTATTATTTCTGCGCTAAACTTTGCTTGGGAAAACGCAAAAAGAATTCGAGCAAAAAAATACATTGATGAAAAAGGATCAAAACACTATGAGATTTACGGACCACTATTTTTTGGTTCAATCAGTGCATTCAATAGTAAGTTCGATGTTCAAGGGGATCCTGAAGATGTTATTATTGATTTTTCTGAGAGTAAAATTGTAGACATGTCTGCAATTGAAGCCGTAAACAGCTTGACTGAACGTTACCTTAAAACGGGTAAAAAAGTACATTTAAGGCATTTAAGTAGTGACTGTCAAACATTGCTAAAGAATGCCGATAAAATCATTGAGGTTAACGTATTAGAAGACCCTACCTACCATATTGTTACCGATAACATTTAGTAAAACATCCGTTCATCTATACTATAAGGCCTTCTGTCACTCTTCTATTAAAGTGACTCTTTTCATATGTAATTTTAAGTTTGTTAAAACTTTATAAAAGCACACCAAAACTAAATGTTCTAGTGTATTTTTGAAGCTACAATTCAACAATATGAAAAACCTTGTATTAGCCTTTTTACTATTAACTTCAGGATCACTATTCGGGCAGAAACACACCTTAAGCGGAACAATCAGAGATGCTTCAAATGGTGAGGATATCTATGGTGCAACCATTCGTGTCACCAACCTTTCTAATGTTGGTACAAACACAAATGCTTATGGTTTTTATTCGTTAACACTCGATGAAGCATCTTATAAAATAGAGTATCGCGCAGCAGGGTTTGAAACACAATTCTTCACAATTAATCTCACAAAGAATATTTCAAAGAACATAGAACTGGTTATACCTCACGATATTCAGCAAATTGAGGAGGTAAGGGTTAATGCTACAAAAGAAAACAATAACATCACCTCATCAGGAATGAATGTTACTCAGTTTGACCCTAAAAGCATTGAAACAATCCCTGTACTATTTGGAGAAAAAGACATCATGAAAACGCTTCAACTTACCCCTGGTGTAAAAGGCGCGGGTGAAGGAAATGCTGGTTTTTTTGTTCGAGGAGGTGGTGCAGATCAAAATTTAATTTTACTCGATGAGGCCCCTGTATACAATGCATCTCACCTCTTAGGATTCTTTTCCATATTTAACTCTGATGCCATTAAAGACGTTGCACTATACAAATCTGGAATTCCTGCTAAATACGGTGGCCGTATATCTTCTGTTATGGATGTTAAAATGCGTGATGGAAACACGAAGAAGTTTGGAGCATCTGGAGGTTTAGGCTTAATCTCTTCTAGACTTACACTTGAAGCCCCTATTGTAAAAGACAAGGGTTCAATAATCATTTCCGGAAGACGAAGCTACGCTGATTTATTTCTAGGCCTTTCGAAAGAAGTCCCAGATGACACGAAGCTATTCTTCTATGACCTCAATGTTAAAGCTAATTACCGTATTACTGAAAAAGACAGGGTATTCCTTTCTGGATATTTTGGTAGAGATAAGTTTGGTTTAGGCGATAAGTTTGGTTTTAACTGGGGGAACGCAACAGGAACCTTACGATGGAACCATTTATTTAGCAAAAAGTTATTCTCAAACACTACTATTGTTTATAGCGACTTTGATTATGAGTTTAACATTGGGGCTGGCGAGGACGGTTTTGGACTTCGTTCATCAATTCAAGACTGGAATATAAAACAAGATTTCACCTACTTTATAAACAGCAACAACAACCTTAAGTTTGGAGTTAATGGAATCTACCACACATTCAAACCAGGAGCGTTAACAGGTGGAAATGAGTCTTTCAATGAAATAGTCCTATCTAAGCGTTATGCACTGGAAGTTGGAGCTTATATTCAAAATGAAATGAAAATTGGAAGTCGAATCAATATCATGTACGGATTGCGCTACTCTGGATTTAACCTAATGGGAGGTGCCGATACGACATACGCTTATGATTTTGACAGCCAAGGAAACAAAACAGATGAAAGAATATACACTTCCGCTAGTGAATCTATCGCATATCACCACGGTTTAGAACCACGGTTTTCGATGAGCTACATTCTTTCCGAAAACAACTCAATCAAATTGGGTTACAATAGAAACTATCAATATTTACACCAACTATCAAATGCGACATCAAGCAGTCCTACCGATAATTGGATCCCTAGCTCAAATAATGTCAAACCTCAAATTGCAGACCAAATTGCACTCGGATACTATCAAAATTTAAACAAGAATATGTATCGAATTTCTAGCGAAGTTTACTACAAACACATGGCCAATCAGATTGACTACAGAAATGGGGCTCAATTAATTCTAAATGATGAAGTGGAGGGTGATTTAGTTTATGGTACAGGCACAGCATATGGACTTGAAATTCAAATAGAAAAAAAGAAAGGTAAACTTACAGGTTGGTTAAGCTACACCTTGTCACGATCACTGAGACAATTCGATGAAATCAATGATGGAAATACATTTTCAGCACGTCAAGATCGAATTCACGATGTCTCAATTGTAGCAATGTACAAGGTAAATAAAGCAATTTCTCTATCTGCAACTTGGGTATACTACACTGGAGATGCCGTTACCTTTCCCTCCGGAAAATATGAAATAGCCGGTACAACCATTCCTTTATATACCGAAAGGAATGGATATCGAATGCCAGACTATCACCGAATGGATATTGGATTCACTTGGTACATGAAAGACCACAAGAAATTTGAACATAACCTAAACGTTTCAATTTACAACCTTTACGCTCGAGAAAATGCATACACAATTACATTCGAAGAAAATCCAGAAAACCCTTCAGAAACTCAAGCGATTCAAACAACACTATTCAAATTAGTTCCAGCTATTACATACAACTTTAACCTTAAATAAGATGAGAAATATTATTTATCTTTTTGTAGTTACCTCAGTATTAATTTCATGTCAAAAAGTTATTGATATTAACTTAAACGAATCCAACCCTACTCCTGTTTTTGAAGGAATCTATTCAGCAGAAGACAGTACAGTTAATGTTAAATTAAGCTTAACGTCAAACTATTTTAATTCAGAAACTTCTAGCTCGATCAATAATGCCCTTGTAAGCATAACAGACAATACAGGGCTGACGTCTATCATTCCCTCTATCGGAGATGGAATGTATAAGCTTCAAAACTACATTCCTAGCTTCAACACAACTTATACCTTGTCCGTTAATTATAACGATGTTGTTTACTCAATACAAAGCGATTTAACGGACCCCGTTCCTTTAGACGCAATCACTTATGAATACACCCCTGGTATTTTCGGGCCAAACTCGGGCTACATGGTTTTTTTAAATTTCAACGACCCTATCGCTATAGCAAACTACTACCAGGTTGTACTATCTTTAAATGGAGAAGAATTAAACACCTTAGCAGACATGCTTATTCTAGATGATTCACTTCTTGATGGAAACTTTGTTTCAACTCCTTTGTTTAGAGAAGAGTTATTTCAAGTTGGCGATACAATCGGCATGGAGTTAAGGTCTATAGATAAGGATGTTTACCACTATTTCTATGAATTATACTCAACTTTAGGAGGAGACAGTGCAGCACCTGCAAATCCGAGTTCAAATTGGGACAACAATGCACTGGGTTATTTTTCTGCTTACGGAAATTCGCGTAAAGACATTGTTATACAGTAATAGCAGACATACTTAAAATACAAAAATGAATTTCGAACGGAATTCATTTTTTTTTACTTTTACCCAAACCAAACATCATTAATCATTTGGAAACCTGCCTTTTGGTTAATTCGTTCAATGATTACCTGCTTACCATGAGCCAACTCATCACGCATGACAGCTGAATCCATTTTTAAGTAGAGTGTTTGATGTTTAATTGTAAGTTCTCTTGTACGGTGAGCTACAGCAGTACCCATCATTTCAGGCCACGCCTTAATGATATCCATTTCTTTCATCTTGCTGTCTAAACGATATGCTTTAAGCCAACGGTCTATCACCTCTTTTAAAGGCGCCTCATCAGAAGTACGCCTTGTCTCGTTCATTGCGTCTTTCTTTTTTCTCATAAGCCTTCTTTATATTCATTAACCTCTCCTTCTGACACAACAAACATCTTACTGGCCAAATTACTGTCAGAAAATATAGTCTGAACACGTTCTAAATCGGTATCCGTAACCAATACCTGTCCAAAAAAATTATTCGCAACCAGCTTAATTAATTTTTCAACACGCGATTGATCTAATTTATCAAAAATATCATCCAATAAGAGTACTGGAGAAACTCCTAAATGACTCTTGAGCCATTCGTACTGGGCAAGCCTCAATGCTATAATAAATGATTTTTGCTGCCCTTGGGAACCAAACTTTTTTACCGGGTGTCCTTTTATTTGAAAAATTAAATCATCTTTATGTGTTCCTGCATTCGAAAAGCGTGTATACGCATCTTTCTGCTGAAATTGTTTTAACAAGTCCTCAAAACATGCCTCGTTCAATTGTGATCGATAAACCATCTGTACTTCTTCAAGTTCAGACCCGATAGCATTATAATGTTTTTGAAAAACAGGTATAAATTCTTCTAAGAAAGCACTTCGCTGTTTGTGAATATCGTTTCCTAAATGCACCATTTGAACATCCCAAACGTCTATAGCTTCTTGATCAAACAACCGATGTTCAGCCATATTCTTTAGCAAAGCATTGCGTTGGGCTAATACTTTTCCATACCGTTGAATTGACTCCAAGTATTTCCGGTCAAATTGAGAAATAATTCCATCCATCCACTTACGACGTAGTTCACTTCCTTCTGAAATTAAATCACGATCGTAAGGAGAAATCATTACAGCTGGAAACTGGCCAATGTGATCTGCTAATTTTTCGTATTCTTTTTTATTTCTCCGAAAAACTTTTTTCACCCCTGATTTAACCGCACAATTAATATTAATCTTTGCACCATCTTTAAGCCAATTACCTTGAATGACAAAGAAGGGCTGTCCAAAACGAATATTTTGCCGATCAACAGCATTCATATAGGACTTGCATATACTTAAGTAATGGACTGAATCTAAGATGTTTGTTTTGCCAGAACCATTCATTCCAACAAAGCAATTTATACCTGCAGAAAGTGACACTTCTGTCTCTACATAGTTTTTAAAATTAACAAGATGAAGGCTTTCTAAATGCATTAAGACAAAGCTAGTTCAATTTAAGTAAATTCTTTCTATTCTTTAATCTTCTTTTCTCCAAAAAAAAAACTATTTTTACTGCGCTAAAAAGTAACAACAATGTTAGAAGATATTTCAGGAGAAAAAATTAAGGAACAATTTCAATCAAACAGTAAAGTTCGTTTGGTCACAATGATTGTCGGAGGTCTAATCGTTTTAGTCCTTGGGTACTTCCTATACCGTCAATTTATCTGGGAACCGATAAATGAAGAATCGAAAGAAACTTACTGGGTAGGTTTAAATCATGCAGCTAAAGATTCAACAGATTTAGCAATTGAAGAATTAAACATTCAGAAAAACAAGTACAACGGTAAAGCAGGCGGTGAAATCTCACAATTTATTTACGCACGTCAATTAATGGTTAAAGGTTCTTTTGAAGAAGCTTTGAGCGAGCTTAAAGGAGTTGATGTTTCTGATAGCTACGTTGCAGTTATGGCAGAAGGACTTCAGGCTGATTGCCTTTCTGAAATGGGTAACTATGGAAAAGCATACGCGAGCTACATGAATGCTGCAAACATGAATGACAATGATTTAACTACTCCAATGTACTTAATGAAAGCTGGTTTATGTGCTGAAGAAACAAAAAACTTCGCTGAAGCAACTGAGGCTTATCAAAGAATCAAAGACAACTACGCAGCTTTCGCTTCTCAAAAATCAATTGAAAAATACATTGCTCGAGCGAAGAATAAAATAACAAAATAACAAAACACTATAGTATGGCTACTGCAAATCGCAACTTGTCAGAATATAACGCGGAATTTATTCCAAACGGTGCCGATTTTAAGATCGGCATTGTTGTTTCTGAGTGGAATGAAAAAATCACATTAAATCTTTTAAAAGGTGCAAAAAAAGCCCTTTTAGACAACGGAGTAAAAGAAACAAACATCGATGTACGCTTTGTACCTGGCGCATTTGAACTTCCATTAGGCTGTCAATTTATGTGTGAAAAAAATGAAATGGATGGCATTATTGCTATTGGCGTAGTTATTCAAGGAGAAACGAAACATTTTGACTTTGTTTGTGACGGCGCAACACAAGGGATAAAAGATGTTAACCTAAAATACAATACACCCGTTGCATTCTGCCTGCTTACAGACAACAATGAACAACAATCGATAGACCGATCTGGGGGAATCCATGGAAATAAAGGCATTGAATGTGCTGTTGCATGTTTAAAAATGGTCGGGCTTAAAAAATCATTCTAAATGACATTAATTAAATCAATATCAGGAATTCGGGGAACAATTGGCGGTAAAGTTAATGAAGGATTAACACCACTAGATGCGGTTAAATTTGCTTCAGCTTACGGGACTTGGATTCTTGCGCGTAACGGAGGAAAAAAATCAACCGTTGTTATCGGAAGAGATGCTAGAATTTCAGGGAAAATGATTTCAGACCTTGTGTCCTCCTCCCTTGTAGGCTTAGGTATTGATGTAATTAATTTAGGATTATCTACAACGCCAACAGTTGAGGTTGCAGTGCCTTTAGAGAATGCACAAGGAGGCATCATATTAACCGCAAGTCACAACCCTAAACAATGGAATGCGCTTAAACTTTTAAATGAAAAGGGAGAGTTTATTTCTGGTGATGATGGCAAAGAAGTTCTTGCGATTGCCGAGTCAGAATCATTTAACTATGCTGAAGTTGATGACTTAGGCACGATCACCGAAAACGATACCTACCTAAAAAAACACATTGATGCAATTTTAGATTTACCACTTGTAAATAAAACAGCTATTGAAGTAGCAAACTTTTCGGTTGTTGTTGATGCTGTAAATTCTACTGGAGGAATATTTGTACCTGCAATGTTGGAGGCGCTTGGCGTAAAACAAATAGAAAAATTATACTGTGATCCAACGGGGCATTTCCCACACAATCCAGAGCCCTTACCGGAACATCTACTAGACCTTTCGGATAAGATTAAAGAATTAAACTCTGACATAGGAATTACTGTAGATCCAGATGTTGATCGCCTTGCACTTGTTTGCGAAGATGGAACTATGTTTGGAGAAGAATACACACTTGTTGCTGTAGCAGACTATGTATTATCAAAAACTCCTGGAGCTACCGTTTCAAACCTTTCATCAACACGAGCACTTAGAGATGTTACAGAAGCTATTGGCCAATCCTATTTTGCATCAGCAGTAGGAGAAGTAAATGTTGTAAATAAAATGAAAGCTGAAAATGCAGTAATTGGAGGCGAAGGAAATGGTGGTGTCATTTACCCTGAACTTCATTACGGTAGAGACTCATTGGTTGGAATAGCGTTATTTTTATCCTTACTCGCAGAGAAAAAAATGACTGTTTCGGAATTGAGAAATAGCTATCCAAGCTATACCATTTCTAAAAATAAAATTCAATTAACTCCTGAAATTGATGTTGACGCAGTCTTAACAACAATGGCAAATAAATACGCTGACCAGGAGATCGATACAACTGACGGTGTAAAAATATACATTGAGAAAGAGTGGGTTCACTTACGAAAAAGTAATACGGAACCTATCATACGTATCTATTCCGAAAGCAAAAATAAAGAAGCAGCAAATGCATTGGCGGAGCGTATAATCAATGAAATAAAATCGATTATATAATTTCTATTGGCTCTCTTAACATTTGTTTGAGATGGATTTTTGTGTGATTTGCATCCACTCACATTAAAGTAATTGGCTTTATTAAGCCTGTTTTTTGTGCATTTTACATTATTAATACCAATATCAATCCCGTTTTTCTTATTTTTATCTTGATGAAAAAATTCGAGATACCGGAGTATTACAAATCTCCAATCATTAGCAAAGTAAAAGCAATGCGGAAGTTGGAAGACCCTAGAAAAAAGGACTTCTCTCCTACCATACTTAAGTTCGGAAGTGTCGAGTTTATTATCAGTAGACATTTTGGATTTTGTTATGGTGTTGAAAACGCAATTGAAAAATCCTATCGTGCTATTCAAGAAAATCCTGAAAAACGTATCTTTCTGATTAGCCAAATGATCCACAATCCAGACGTAAATCAAGACCTATTAAGTCAGGGTGTACGGTTTATTCAAGACACTGATGGTTCACAACTGATTTCTTGGGATGAGATTACACTTGAAGATATTGTTATTATACCGGCTTTTGGAACAACAACTGAAACTCGCAACCTGTTAACAGACAAAGGTGTTGACGTTAAAACCTACAACACAACCTGTCCTTTTGTAGAAAAAGTTTGGAATCGATCTGCTAAACTTGGAGAAAACGACCATACAATTATTATTCACGGAAAATATAATCACGAAGAAACGAAAGCTACTTTTTCTCATAGTAAAGAAAATTCCCCTTCACTTATCGTAAAGAACATGGAAGAGACAAAGTTTCTTTCTGATTATATTTTAGGAAAACATTCAACTGAAGAGTTTAATGCATATTTCAAACATAAATATTCAGCTAACTTTAACCCTGAGTTAGATTTAGCAAAAATTGGAGTTGTTAATCAAACAACAATGCTAGCCTCAGAAACCCAAGAAATAGCAAGCTTCATTCGTACAACGATGATTGAAAAATTTGGGGAAGAACAAATCAAAAATCATTTCGCAGACACAAAAGACACCTTGTGTTACGCAACAAACGACAACCAATCTGCAACCTTAGAATTATTAAATCAAGAAGCTGACTTGGCTATTGTCGTTGGTGGATATAACAGCAGCAACACCTCACATTTAGTAGAGCTACTTGAACAAAAATTCAAAACATTCTTTATTAAAAATGATGAGGAAATCTCCAGTAAAAACACGATTAAATCATTTAACATCCACTCCAAAACAACCACAAATTCAACCGAGTTTCTTGGAGACAAAAAAACATTGAAAATCATAATAACTTCAGGCGCTTCATGCCCTGATGCAATTGTAGACAATGTAATGAAACGTGTTTTAGACCTTATGGACATTCCTTTTGACCCTAATAACATAAAATTATAGATGGAAAAGTTCATCAACATCCTTATTGTTCACCCCGAAGAAATTATCCGAATTGGATTAAAAGAAATTCTTTCCGGAGGAGGCAATAATGTATTGATGGCTAGCAATAGTGAAGAAGCACTAACAACCATTCAAAAAAAAGAAATTGGTATTGTCATACTCGATATTGAAATTGTGAATCATGGCAACGCTATAATTAAAGAATTAAAGCTTAAAAGCAAACTCAAGAACAACTACACGATTTTAATTTCAAATAGGATAACTACCGATTCTAAAATATATAAAGGAATGCAAGGTGGAGCAGTCGACTATATCCCCTTTCCCTTTAACCCCAACCTAATTAAAAGTAAAATTGAAGTTTTTAAAACACTTTATTACAAAGACCAACGAATTGGTGAATTGTTGAGTAACATATTTCCTGAAACCGTATTAAACGAACTATCTTCAGGAGGCAAGTTCTCACCTAAGAGGATTGAGAAGGGAGTTGTTTTATTTACTGACTTTGTTGACTTCTCTCAAAAAGCAAAATCAACCAAACCTCTTCTATTAATTCAACAACTGGAAAAATATTTCTCAAAATTTGACCAGATCATGTTGAAATATAATCTTGAAAAAATTAAAACAATTGGAGACGCTTACATGGCACTTTCGGGGGTGACAGAAGATAATCCAGAACCCGTAATTAGGGCATGTTTAGCAGCCATTGAAATTCGAGATTTCATGAAGAGTGAACGCGATGTTGCGATTGCGCTAAAACAAGACTTTTGGGAAATTAGAATTGGTCTACACATGGGACCATTGGTTGCTGGAATTATAGGCGCTACAAAATATAGTTTTGATGTTTGGGGAGACACTGTCAATGTTGCTGCACGCGCAGAGTCTGGCACTAAAAATGGAACCATTAGCGTTACCCGATCTATTTACAACGAAATAAAAGACCTCTTCACCACATCACCTCGAGGAAACATTGACTTAAAAAAGCGAGGCGGATCAGTTGAAATGTTCTACCTAGATTCTATTAACCCTGAAAACTCAATGTATAATGAAGGTTGTATTCCCGATAGTGAATTACGCCTTAAATGCGGATTAGTGTCAATGGACTTTAATCTTATGCGCAGTTGGATCTTAAATCATTTAAAATCATTACTGCCAGAAAACATGCTTTATCACGACATACCACACACCTTAAATGTAGAAAACTCAGCAATACGATATGGAAAGCTAGAAGGTATTACAGATGAAGAAATGTGTTTAATTAGAACAGCCGCACTTTACCATGATGCTGGATTCATTTTAAGCTATGAAGAAAACGAAGACTTTGCTATCTCTATGGCTCAATCAACCCTCCCTAAATTTGGATACTCAGAAAATCAAATTAAATTAGTCTGTGACTGCATACATGCTACAAAGCCTAACATCATCCCTCAAACTCTTCTAGAACAACTAATGGTTGATGCAGACTACGATTATTTAGGACGACCCGATTACCATGTAATTGTAAAAAAATTACGCTTAGAGCTTAGTGATTATGGTGTTAACATGACAGAAATAGAATGGTTAAACTACCAATTAAATTTCTTAGAAAACATCCACCAATACTTCACTGTTTCAGCAAAGAACATTCGAGATTACGGTAAGTCTGTTCGAATTAACGACTTGAAACAAAAATTAGAGAACTTGAAATCAAACGAGTAATGAAGGTATATACAAAAAAAGGAGATAAAGGAACAACCCAATTGATTGGAGGAACACGCATTCCCAAAAATGCGCTACGAATTGAAGCTTATGGTACAATTGATGAATTAAATTCATATATCGGGCTAATTCGAGATCAAGAAATTAACTCCAATTACGTCGATCAATTGATTGAAACACAGGATCGTTTATTCACGCTTGGCTCACTGCTTGCAGCTGACCCTGAAAAATCGACAATGAAACTCCCAGAACTTCAAGAGTCAGACATTACAAATCTTGAAAATTGGATTGATGAAATGGAAACTACACTAGAACCAATGACAAGTTTCATCCTTCCTGGTGGACACACAACAGTATCTTACACACACATCGCCCGCTGTATTTGCAGACGGTCAGAAAGAGTAATCACCGAATTAAGCTTAACAAATACCGTTTCTCCACGGATTCTTGCATATGTAAATCGATTAAGTGACTACCTCTTTGTTTTGGGGCGAAAACTAACAAAAGACCTAAATGCAAAAGAACAACCTTGGAAACCGAGAATGTAATTTTCGAACTTAATTGAATTCATTTTTGAAACTTTATCCAATAACATTTGGTTTATTTCAAATTAAAATTAATTTTGCGCAAAACACAGAGTAATTTACTAAAAGAAAAATATGTACTGGACATTAGAATTAGCATCATACTTGGAAGATGCGCCGTGGCCAGCGGCAAAAGATGAGCTGGTAGACTTCGCAATTAGAACTGGTGCACCATTGGAAGTAGTTGAAAACCTCCAAGCATTAGAAGATGAAGGTGAAACTTACGAAAATATCGAAGAGATATGGCCGGACTATCCATCTAGAGAAGATTTCCTTTTCAACGAAGACGAATATTAAAAAAAATCCCGAATTATTTCGGGATTTTTTTTTCACAAAACACCCCCCTATCGAATACGCTCGTTGAGTACCTATACACAACCCTTACCTTATTATTTCGATAAAATAAGCCGTATTTAATTACGTTGGTTGCTTCACTTTATTGTTAAATCTACTTTTCATTCAGAAAAAAAGCCTATTTTAATATCTAAAATTTGACCTAACATATATTGACTCTACTCAAACGTATATTTATAGCACACCTTCTACTCCTTGTTTTCTCAATGAGTGGCTGTAATAGAGAAACATCTACAGAAGCTTACACACCCATTATTCCAACTGTAGAACTAGACTTACCCCAACTAATCAAAAAAGGGAAAATTACTATTCTAGCTGAAAATAGCACCACATCGTACTTTATGTACAAAGGAAAAAAAATGGGGTTTGAATATGAGCTTTTAAAACTTTTCGCCGAAGACATCGACCTTGATCTAGAAATTAAAGTTGTACACAACTTAGACAGCTTAACAGCAATGCTGAACTCAGGACAAGGTGATATTATAGCATGCAACTATACAGTAACACGTGAACGAAGTAAATCAATTCTATTTTCAACGGCTTTTATTCAATCAGAGCAAGTACTCATTCAACGTAAACCTGATAACTGGAAAAGTATGCAGGAAAAAGAATGGATGGCCACATTGATTACAGACCCTGTAGAACTTGCTAATAAAACGGTTCATGTATGGTCAAATTCCAGCTACCATCAACGACTACTCCATTTGCAAGAAGAGATTGGAGACACCATTAATATTCAAGGGGTAAAAGGAAATATTGGAGGCGAAGAGTTAATTGAGATGGTTGCTGACGGAATAATCGATTACACTGTTTCAGAACAAAATGTAGCACAGGTAAACAAGCAATTCTTTACAAACATTTATACCGACTTAAAGCTATCTGTAAAACAAAAACTCGCATTTGGAATGCGTAAATCAAGCCCTTTATTAAAGTTAAAGCTAGATGAATGGCTCAACAACTTCATGGAACAACCTACCTATAAATATATCGCACGAAAATACTTTGAATTGCCCCGAGCAGCAGCAAGAAGACAGCGAGACTTCTCAAAGCTCAACGGATCTTCCATTTCTTCTTACGATGCTACCTTCAAAAAAGCAGCTGAAAAATCTGGTTGGGACTGGAGATTGATTGCTGCATTGGCATACCAAGAGTCTAAATTTAACCCAAATGCACTCTCATTTGGAGGTGCTTATGGCATGATGCAGTTCATGCCTAACACAGGGCCAACCTATGGTGTTTTTCCTGATTCACCACCAGAAGTTCAAATTATGGGAGGAGGTAGGAAACTTGCCGCAGATGAAAAGTATTGGCATAAAATCCTTGACTCTTTTCAACGAAAAAAATTCTCCATAGCCTCTTACAACGCCGGAAGAGGACATGTATTAGATGCCCAGCGCCTAGCAAAAAAGCATGGTTTAGATCACTTAAAATGGGATGATAATGTTGAAAAGATGCTGCTTAATTTATCCAAACAAGAATACTATCAAGATGAAGTTGTTCGACACGGCGTAATGAAAAGTCGTATTACATACAACTACGTTCGAGAAGTAACCCAAAGATACTATGAATGGGCTACCATTTACCCATGATACTTACTACTTTTACAAAAAAAACATCAAACATTTAATCGTCATAGAAGGTCCTACTGCTAGTGGTAAAACATCACTCAGCGTAGAACTGGCCAAACATTTCAACACTTCAATTATTTCTGCAGATTCAAGGCAATTTTATAGAGAGTTAGAAATTGGCACAGCCAAACCATCAAAAGAAGAGCAATCAGGAATTCAACACCATTTCATTGATTCGCATTCAGTAACAGATGAAATCAGCTCTGCTAGGTTTGAAAAAGAAGGGTTAAAGATTTTAGAAAAACAATTCAATTCAACGAACATTATTATTCTTGTAGGAGGTTCTGGCATGTTTATCGATGCTTTATGCAATGGATTAGATAATATCCCAGTAGACACAAATATAAAACAACAAATTCAAGCGGAATATGATGAATACGGGACACACTCCTTACTGAATGAATTAAAAGAAAAAGACCCTGTGTATTTCGAAACAATTGACACGAATAATCCTGCACGTATTATTCGTGCAATTGAAGCGATCCGAATTACAGGAAAACCTTATTCAGAATTGCGGAAATCACAGCCAAAAACACGTCCATTTCAAGTTCACAAATATGTAATTAATCACGAGCGAACGCTTTTATATAACCGAATCAATTTACGTGTTGACCTAATGATTCAAGCAGGGCTAATTGATGAAGTAAAAGCTGTACAACAACACCGGGATTTATCTTCACTAAACACTGTTGGGTACAAAGAATTGTTTGATTATTTAGATGGAAACTACACCCTAGAAGAAGCGGTTGATAAAATAAAACAAAACACAAGAAGGTATGCCAAACGTCAACTAACCTGGTTTAGAAGGCACCAAGATGCAGTTTGGGTTGATTTTGACCAAAATTCAAAAATGATGGACGTAATCATAAATCATTTTAACACGACACTACAAAAATAATCACGCGTATATAGTCGTTATTGACGCTTCTATAAGAAAAAAACAACCATGAAAATAACACTCGAAAACATTATTCCATACCCACTGGCCACAACAAAGTATGGGACAGGTAGTGTGTGGGGAAATTTTATTGAGCTAAATCAAGGGCAACAAATCATATTGAATGCATCTAGTGGAAAAGGAAAGTCAACATTCACAACAACCCTTATGGGCATTCGAAATGATTATGAAGGTTCGATTCTATACGATGGTATAAATATCAAAACATTTACTTCAACTGACTGGTCAAAAATTAGATCATCTAAAATGGCTGCTGTATATCAAGACCTACAGTTATTTCCTCAGTTAACCGTTAAAGAAAACTTATTACTGAAAAATCGTCTAACAGACAGGTATACCGAAACTGAATTGATACAACACGTAGAAAAATTGAAGATTGACACCAAGTGGAATCACCAGTGTGGAAAGCTTTCAATGGGGCAACAACAGCGTGTAGCAATTATTCGCGCAATAGCTCAGCCATACGACTGGCTTATTATGGACGAGCCCTTCTCTCACCTTGACCTTGAAAATAAAACCAACTGCATGGACTTAATTCACAACAATACGATAGAGCAAGGAGCTGGTTTTATTCTAACAACATTAGATAATAATCACACACATAATTACGATCAAGAATTAAAACTTTAATCATGTTAAAGAACTTGCTTTTCAAGAATCAAGACAAGAAGCAACTGATTATTGCAATGGTTGGAGCTTTTTTAGGAATTACATTTCTCATAACTTCTATTCATTATTTAATTAGAATCAATGACTTTGGTAAGGGTGCAGACATTTTAGGACCCAATACCATTATTGTTCAGAAACGTGTTTCAAACTCTAGCCTACTAAAATTAACACGCACAGACTTCTCTACGTCCGAATTGGAAAAAATAAAACTAAAACCTTTCATTCAAGATGTAAAACCTGTAATTGCAAACAATTTTAATGTTTCTTTTGAAACTGCAGATCCGCTAATTCCAAGGTTTCGATCCGATGTTTTTATTCAAACCGTCGACCCTAAGTTCATGGATGTAAAATCCACTGCATGGAAATGGAATGAAGGAGATCAATTTGTTCCTATTATAATGCCTAGAGATTTTCTGGTAATGCTTAATACGTTCATGAGTGCAAGTGGAATACCACAAATTTCAGACAATTTAGCAATGGCTATTAAATTCAAATTCACACTGAGTAACGAGAAAAACACTCAAAAAGAATGGTTTGATACGCGCATTATAGGGTTCACCAATGAGATCGCCTCCCTACTTGTCCCAGAAAACTTCATGAGTTATGGAAACACCAAGTTTTCTAACGGAAAAGAGCAAAAAATAACACAAATCATGATTTCTGGTAAGGAAGGTGAATTTGGCTTGGTTGAAGATTTATTAACAAAACGTGGACTAAGTTCTAAGAACGCTCAAATGGTTGTGGGAAAACTAAAAAGTATAATAGGCACCTTGCTTATGCTTATTCTAGGAATCTCTACAATCGCTGTTTTTGTGTCAGGGCTAGTCTTAATTCAATATATGCAACTATTAATATCACGCAATATTTATGAAATAAAAACACTCATACATATTGGCTACCATCCAAAAAACATTCTATTCAAATTCTTTTTTTATTTCGCATCAATTTTTGGACTAATCGCAAGCCTAGGGGTAGCCTTCTTCTTTTTTATCAAACACTACATAGACGGCATATTAGATACAGGTGGAATACATATCGACAAGGGCATTACACCGGGTAGTTTATTAGCACTTCTAATTGCATACACCCTATTTATATCTATCAATTATTTCACCGCAAAAAAAAATGTACACAAGCTATCTTAGGCGTTAAAAAAATGTTAATCTAATGTTGTGTTTAGCTATAGTCAATGATTAAGGATACATTTAAATAAAAAAACTAAACGACGATGAAAGTACTAGTAGCATTTGCATTATTATTTACAACATCAATAGCTTTTGGCCAAACACTAAAGTTCAAAATAAAAGGGCAAAAGGATACAACTGTAAACCTTGTTAGATATTATGGTAAACGTCTATACTATGCAGACACTGCGGAATTAAAAAATGGCACTGTTGTTTTTGATGGGTCGAAACAAAAACCTGGCATATTAGCACTTTTTCTACCTGATCAAAAAATGCTTGAGTTCATCTACAACGATGAAGATGTAACTATTGAAGCGGACTACCCTGACCTCATGGGGACTGCACATGTAAAAAAGTCTGATGAAAATAAAGTTTTCAGTGCCTACATTAAATACATCAACTCCCAAAGAGCAATGGCGAACCAATTGGTAGAACAACGTAAAGGTTTTGCCCCTAACTCAACTGAATACAAATCATTAACGGAAGAAATAAACCAAAAAACTGAAAACGTAGTCGCCTATCAAAATGACATTGTAATAAATCACTGGGATAAGTTCGTTTCTAGAATTGTAAAAATGTCTATGGACATTGTTATTCCCGATGCTCCTTTAGACGAAACAGGAGCTCCGCTTGATTCAAACTTTAAATTTCTTTATTTCAGAAAGCACTATTTTGACAACATTGACTTACAAGATGAACGCCTGGTTAGAACACCTATTTACCACAATAAGTTAGAGAATTACTTCAGTAAAAACATGATGGTTCAACACTGGGACACCGTATTGCAATATGCTTTTGATTTATGCGATCAACTGAATCCAAAAAATGAATTGTTTCAATACACCGTATCCTGGATTACCAGTTCTTATGAAAAAAGTAAAATCATGGGTATGGATAAAGTATTCGTAATGATGGGTGATCGTTACTACTGTCCACGAGATGCTGATGGAAACTCACTAGCTTCTTGGATGACAGCAGAAAAATTAAAAACACTTTGCGAAAAAGTTGAAACACAAAAAAACCTGGTAATGGGCGCCACTGCTCCTAATATATCACTTAGAGACACTTCAGATGTTACATGGAAAGATTTCTACAGCTTAGATAGCGAGTATAAAATACTCTACTTCTGGGACCCAAACTGTGGGCATTGTAAAAAAATAACGCCCAAATTACAAGTTCTATATGAACGTAAATTTCGAGAGCGAAATGTTGAAATATTTGCCGTTGGAAAAGCAATTGGTGATGAATTCGAAAAATGGAAAACGTACATTAAGAACAATAACTTAGAATTTATCAATGTTGCCGTTACAGATAATTTATTTAAAGCAGCTACTGAAGATGCACGGCAATTTATACCCAGATACACGACATTGGAAGCTTTGAACTACCAACAAACCTATGATATATACGCCACTCCAAAAGTTTTTGTTTTAGATCGGGCGAATAAGATAATTGCGAAAAGCCTCAGTGTATCTCAACTAGAAGACTTGATTGATCGGCTTCAAGGCAAAAGTGATGTTGAGAAAATATATCCACCAGAAGACGTTCCAGAGGACGAACAAATGCACTAGTAAACATTTATCTTAGTAACTTTTGCTTGTTAAAAACTTAGTGAATGGTTTAATAAAAAAGTTCTTTATAGTTTATATTTGTACTTATAACGAATGATTTATAAAAATAAATCGTATATTAATATGATTTTATACGGATATCAGCTATGAAGAAATTACTACTCATACTACTCTGCTTTCCAACATTAACATGGGCACAACAAACCTATGTTCCTGACGATAATTTTGAACAAGCATTAATTGATTTAGGATATGACAATTCCTTGGATGATTATGTCCTTACATCAACTATTAATACGATAACCACACTTAACATTAACAATAAGTCTATCAGCGACTTAACAGGAATCGAGGACTTTACTGCTTTAACTGAACTGAACTGCTACCACAACAACCTTACAACGATCAATGTCAGTAGTAATAATGCACTTACTTCTTTATTTTGTTACAACAATCAACTCACAACCCTTGATGTAAGTAATAATACTGCGTTAACGAGTTTATTTTGCCATAACAATCAACTTACCAGCCTTGATGTACGAAACGGTACAAACGTTAACATGCCTTCATTTTATGCCATAGGAAATCCTTACCTCTATTGTATTGATGTTGACAACCCTGCATGGTCAACTACAAGCTGGACAGGTGTTGATTCGTGGGCTTCCTTTGCGATTAATTGTTCTTCAGGAGCTGGGTACACCTATGTTCCGGACAATAATTTTGAACAGGCATTAATTGACTTAGGATATGACAACTTTATAGATGATTACGTGCTGACCTCAAACATCAACACAGTTACCACACTAGATATCAATGGTGAATCTATTGCTGACTTAACAGGCATTGAGGACTTTACATCCCTCACTGAATTGTTGTGCCAAAATAATCAATTGACAGCACTTGACGTAACCAATAATAGTGCAATAACGAACTTAAACTGTCAAGACAATCAAATAATTAGTCTCGACTTAAGCTACAACACTGCCTTAACAATCCTCAATTGTCAAAACAATCAACTTACTAGTCTTGATGTTAAAAATGGCAATAACATCAACGTGATATCTTTTTTTAGCACCAACAATCCAGCTCTATATTGTATCGAAGTGGATAATCCTACATGGTCAACTACAAATTGGACAAGTATAGATACTCAATCCTACTTTAGTATAGATTGTACACCTGCATGTATAGACCCAACAGCTTTAGCAGCAACAAACATTATAGATATTTCCGCAGACTTAAACTGGTCTACTACTGCAGGCTTGTCTAATATTGAATATGGTTTAACCGGATTTATATTAGGGACAGGGATACAAAT
Source organism: Crocinitomicaceae bacterium (assembly GCA_029238665.1). Taxonomy (GTDB): domain Bacteria; phylum Bacteroidota; class Bacteroidia; order Flavobacteriales_D; family Crocinitomicaceae; genus UBA4466. The sequence goes on from JAQWFQ010000024.1 coordinate 62,517, forward strand.
AATTGCAATAACCGATACAACCCAAACAATTACTGGATTGACCGCTTCAACCGCATACGAATACTACATTCAGTCTGATTGTATTATTAATGAAAGCGCGTGGGTTGGTCCTTTTACACTCGTAACAACACCACCTATTCCAACCACACAATTAGAAAGCATAAGCTGTAATACTGTAATTGGTGGAGTAACGGACATCATCAAAGCAGATGCTGTTGCTGGTGCAAGTAATTATAGGTTTAGATTGATCAATGGCACGGACACATTAATTGTTGATCGTCCTTTTAGATCACTTCCCTTGAGCCTCGTCTCTCTATCCTATGATTTAACTTACAATGTAGATGTTGCAATAACCCTTAACGGAATACAGGGGGATTTTGGTCCTGTTTGTACAATAACAACTCCTGTTTTCCCAATGACTCAACTAGAAGCAATCTATTGTGGAAGCACGCCAAGTTCACTAAGTAGCAGTATAAAAGCAGATGCTGCTACTGGAGCAACTGGTTACCGATTTAGATTTAGAGATGGTGTAGACACAATGACCTATGACGCACCTTTCAGAACCGTAAGCTTATCCAACTTTGCTCTAGAAGACGGGACAATATATATTGTTGATGTTGCTGTAATTATTAATGCTTACATAGGTGATTTTGGACCACTCTGCACCATAACAACCGAAGCATTTCCAATGACACAATTGGAAACAACTTACTGTAACATCACGGTAAACTCTTTAACAGATAACATTAAAGCAGATGCTGCAACTGGGGCAACTGGATATCGATTTAGATTCATTAACGGAATCGACACCATGATTTACGACGCACCATTTAGAACGGTAAACCTTTCTAATTTCGCGTTAAATTTTGGAGTTACATACGATGTTGATGTCGCTGTAATAGTAAGTGGTGTTATTGGCTCTTATGGCCCCGTATGCACGATAACAACCCCTATTCCAACAACTCAACTAGAAACATCTTTTTGTAACATTTCTATTTCATCCCTATCGAGTAGTATTAAAGCGTATGCAGCAACTGGGGCTACCGGATATCGTTTTAGATTTATTAATGGTTCGGATACATTAATCTATGATGCACCTTTTAGAACCGTAAACCTATCTAATTTCGCATTGAACAATGACCTAACTTACAATGTTGATGTTGCGGTAATTATTAACAGTATTACTGGGCAGTTTGGGGTAGTTTGTACAATTAAAACCCCGACAACAATTACACAGCTTTCACAATTTTACTGTGGAAGCACTTCCAATTCACTCGTAAGTAGTATTAAAGCAATTGCTATAACTGGCGCAACAAACTACAGATTTCGATTTATCTATGGTACAGATACAATGACTGCTGACGCTCCATTTAGAACAATTTATCTGTCTGAATTTGCTTTAATCGCAAACACAACCTACAATGTTGATGTTGCTGTAACAACAGGGGGTATTATGGGGGTGTATGGACCAGTCTGTACCATTACAACTCCTGGTTTTCCAATAACTCAACTAGCATCAGCTTACTGTAATATCGTTGTTGCTTCATTAACTGGTTCAATCAAAGCAAATGTCGCTGCTGGAGCAAGTACCTATAGGTTTAGGTTTATTAATGGTACAGATACAATGACGTATGACTCTCCTTTTAGAACTGTAAGTCTATCCAACTTTGCCTTAGTCAACGACCAAACATACAATGTTGATGTTGCAGTAATTGTTAATGGTGTAACAGGTGCTTACGGTCCAGTTTGCACTGTAACCACACAACCACTACCGACAACTCAGCTAACACCTACGTTTTGTGGAAGCACATCAGCCTCACTGGTGAGTGACATTAAAGCAAACTCATATTCTGGCGCAACGAACTACAGGTTTAGGTTTATTAATGGTACAGATACAATGACGTATGACTCTCCTTTTAGAACTGTAAGTCTATCCAACTTTGCCTTAGTCAACAACCAAACATACAATGTTGACGTTGCGGTAACACTTGCAGGTTCTTTAGGCTTGTACGGCCCTGTTTGCACTGTAACCACTCCACCTTTCCCTACAACACAACTAACAGCAACTTACTGTGGTAGTACCGCAAACTCACTATCCAGTAGTATAAAAGCAATAGCAGCAGTTGGAGCAACTGGCTATAGGTTTAGATTCATAAATGGAACTGACACCATGATTTATGATGCTCCATTTAGAACGGTCAGTTTATCCAACTTTGCCTTAACTGAAATTACAAGCTATTTTGTTGATGTTGCTGTAATACAAAATGGTACTGTAGGGTTATACGGACCTGTATGTACCGTAACTACCCCACCCACAACTACACAGTTAGAAACAACATACTGCAACACAACAGTTCCTACACTAACTAGCAGCATCAAAGCCGACGCTTTTGCAGGAGCAAGTAATTACAGGTTCCGATTTATTAATGGTACTGATACGATGATTTATGATGCCCCATTTAGAACGGTCAGTTTATCCAACTTTGCATTAAGTATCAATTTAACATACTATGTTGATGTTGCGGTAACGGTAAACGGTACAATGAATGCTTATGGAGCTGTCTGTACCATTACAACTCCCAATTCTGCCATTAACATCATTGACAAACAATACAACCAAGAAGAATCAGGAAGTCTTTTTGACACACAGCTATATCCAAATCCATTTGGGAACGCAACTACACTTCATATTACATCCAATGATCTAAACGCATTAGTCTCTGTTTTTGTATATGATGCAACAGGACGATTAATTGAAGATCAGTCCATTGATTTAACCCAACAAACAAGAATACAAATTGGAGAACAATACAACCCTGGTGTTTACTACATAATCACCTCTCAAAATGATTCTAGAAAATCAATGCGAATAGTAAAACAATAACCCTTTTTAAAATAGTAGATTACAAGTCTAGTCGAGCATACATCGCCTATCTATAAACATGTAATTAAATGAATTCTGACAGTTCTAACCAACGATCTGTCTTCATCTCCAATTCAGACACAACTTTAGACAGGCGTTTCCCTGACTCCATCAACTCATCATTTGAAGAATCAGGACTGGATAAAACAAGGGTTAACTTGTCTTTCTCTTCTTCTAAAGATTCCATGTCTTTTTCAATCTCTTCAAATTCCATCTTCTCTTTGAAAGAGATTTTTCTAGCCTTAACTTCAATTTTTGGTTTTAAAACTATAGGCTTTTCGGCAGGCACTTCTACAACATTCGAATTACTGGCTTTTTTCTTTTCAGCACGAAGATTCAATTGTTTTTGCTTTCTAAAAACGGTGTAATTACCTAGAATATCTTTGATTTCCCCCTCTCCTTCAAACACAAATAAATGATCAACCATTTTATCCATGAAATACCTATCGTGAGAAACCACTATCAAGCACCCTTTAAAACTTCGAAGGTAATCCTCCAAAACACTCATTACAAAGATGTCTAAATCATTTGTTGGCTCATCAAGAATCAAGAAATTTGGATTCTTCATTAGAATCGTCATTAATTTCAAGCGCCTCTTCTCTCCTCCACTTAACTTCTCTACAAAGTTGTAATGCATACTTCGAGGAAACAAAAACTTCTCTAAGAATTGAGCCGCAGACATTTCTCTACCTTTCTCTAAGGGAATATACTCTGCAATATCTCGGATAACATCTATTACTTTTTGATCTGGGTCAGCTTCTAATAACTGTTGGCTATAATATCCAAACACAACTGTTTCACCTGTAACTATCTTTCCTCCACTGGGGTCTTCAAGTCCCATTAACATATTGAGAAAAGTACTCTTACCCGTACCGTTATCTCCAACAATCCCCAAACGTTCATTACGCTTAAAAGTATATGTAAAATCGTTCAGGATTTTCACATCCGTAAATGATTTTTTCACATGATGACACTCAAGAATTTTGGTTCCTAAACGCTCCATTTTTACGGGGATATTTATTTCGTCTTGATCAATACGCTGACTCGCTACTTTTTTAGTATCATGAAACGCTTCAATGCGTGCTTTTTGTTTAGTACCTCGTGCTTTTGGTTGGCGGCGCATCCAGTCCAATTCTTTCTTAAATTGATTTTGTGCTTTACCTATCGTTGCAGCCAACTGCTCTTGACGCTCTGCCTTTTTTTCGAGGTAATAGCTAAAATTCCCTTTGTACTTAAATATTGTTTTTTCTTCAAGCTCTAAAATCGTATCACAAACAACTTCTAAGAAGTATCGATCATGCGTTACCATTAAAATGGTTGACTTAGACTTCGTTAAGTACTCTTCTAACCACTCAATCATGTCAAGATCTAAGTGATTGGTTGGCTCATCAAGAATTAAAAAATCAGGCTCTGCAACTAAAACTTTTGCTAATGCAACACGTTTCTTTTGGCCACCAGACAACTTATCGATTAATCTGCTTGTGTCTGTTAGCTTAAGTACTGAAAGGATTTGATTTACCTTTGTCTCCATGTCCCAAGCGTTCAGTTCAGTAATCGCTTCAAAGGATGCCGCTATTAAGTCTTCATCCTCCATGCGCATGGCATGGTTGTAAGCTTTAACCGCTTTTAATTCAGGCAAATCGTGGGAGAAAATTTCCTCTAAGATTGTACGAGACCCCTCCATGTTTTCAGCCTGTTCCATAAAGGCTATCCGCAAATCCTTTCGAAAAACAATTCGACCATCATCAATGGATTCTTGCCCTAAAAGACACCGAAGCAATGTTGTTTTACCATTCCCATTTTTGGCAACAATAGCAACTTTTTGACCTTGGTCAATCCCAAAAATTAAGTCTTCAAAAATAACCCTATCTCCAAATGACTTCGTGAGGTTTTCAACCGATAAATAATTCATGTATTAACGAAGTCTATCTAATGAATTTAATAACGCTCTATCTCTTTTAATACCTGTGTTTGCTAAAAAAGAAAAAGGAAACCCAGCAGAAAATAAGAAAAATCCTAATCCCATTTCTCTACGGTTTGTTTCAACATCTAACATTGAATCCCCGAAAGTTGCCAATACAATCACAGAAATCAACATGATAAAATAAATGTAAAAAACCATTCGTCCTAACTTGAATTGACGATCCAAATTTTTGAATGACATAAGGGTTATAAAGGCAATTAAGATTAAAGAAATAGTCCCAATAAAGAACGGGAAAGTCTGACTATCAATAATTTCATTATTCAACTCAGAATATTCTACAATTCCGTATGAACTGAATTCAAATCGTGATGCTTCATTTACAAAACTAAATAATGTACTGCCAAAGGTCACCATAGACAGCAATATAATAAGGGTGGCTAAATAAAGGGTTTGTACGCGTTGTATCATAGTTAATTATTAAACGATAAAGATACGTGAAATTTGACGGAGAACTTGATATAGAAGCGTTACTTTTTTAAGATCACACGAATTATTAAGGTAAGTTTTCTATTACTTGATCTAGATTAGTTGATGTCGTAGTTGTCATCGGAATAGAGTATGTTATTCCAGCTTGAGGTGTAACATCTAACAGCCCGTAATAAAGTTGACCATTAACAACTGAAATTACAACAAGGTTTAAAGGGATACTTCCTAAGTGAGTTTCGTAAATTAAATTATTAGAAATACTTCCCCAAGAAGAAACTCCTGTAGGCCATACAGAATTCTGTCCTTGAAAAACAGCAAATGCAGTTGTATTAGAAGCATCTAGACCTGTCACCCCAGTAAGGTTGAAGTTACAATCAATATAAACTATACTCCAATCAAATGCGTCAATATTACCCCAACCTAAAGAATCTAGACTTAATTCATACGTTTCATCAATAGAATTAAAGGTAAATGAAGATTCAGCCAAAGAATCATCCGGTTGAAGAATCCAGTTTATCGAATCAGTATCTTCATCTGGACCCGCAAAGAATAATTCCATTTGATTATCTATCGCTTGAGCTGGAATATCCACCCCTATAAATACTCCATCTGAAATGCCTAGTGTGCTTCCATTTTGCCTTGCTTCAATAAAGAACTCTCCGCCAGAGTTTAATATGTTAGAATTACTTCTTGGAAAAATACCTGAATATATAATATCATTTGTTGAGAATATCTCTTTTAACTTAACAATTATAGCACCTGTCACTAACTGCCCCCCCATAGTAATGAACGAATTTGCCGGAATTGTAACAGTAGAGCCTTTATTTGTTGTGAATTGTCCTCCATTTTCAGCTACTAGCGTAAAAACTTCTGAGCTCACCTCTTTTGAAGAGAAAAAATCAGCTATTGAATTAAATACTTCAGGTTGTACTACAGGAAGATCTATTTGTGATTCAATTTTTTTCTTTTTACAAGAGCTAAAACTTAAACATAGCATAAGGGTAAGCGCTCCAAATTTAAACAGTGTCTTTTTCATACAAATAGTTTTACGTGTATAATTCAGACGAATAATTTAAGCAAAAGGTTGCGTAAAAACGTACTATCTAAGAACTATAGTTGAGTTGATTTATTTCTCAAATAAAAATCCAACACCGTAATTGCAGCCATTGCCTCAACAACGGGAACTGCTCTAGGAACAACGCATGGATCATGTCGACCTTTACCCGCAAGCTTTATTAAATCTCCTTTATCGTTAATTGAATCTTGTTCCTTAAGAATTGTTGCTACAGGTTTAAATGCAATACGCATTGTTACAGGCATTCCATTTGAAATACCTCCTTGAATACCTCCTGAATGGTTGGTTTGTGTACTTCCGTCAGGATTAAAAATATCATTATGCTCAGAACCACGCATTTCAATAGCATCAAATCCTGAACCATATTCAAATCCTTTAACTGCGTTAATTGAGAGCATTGCCCTACCCAATTCAGCATGAAGTTTGTTAAAAACAGGTTCTCCCAATCCTGGAGGTAGGTGGTTAATTTCACACTTCACACTCCCCCCAACCGTATCTCCTGATTTCTTGATTTCTTTTATCAACGTTTCCATTTCACGAGCAACAGCTACATTTGGGCAACGAACAGGATTGTTGTCAATCTCATTATAATCGATCTCTCCGATCAATTTAACACCTCCTACTTGATCTACATAGGCAACTATATCGATACCAAGGTTATTTAAAACTTGTTTTGCAATTGCGCCAGCAACTACCCAAGATGCTGTTTCTCTAGCAGAAGATCTCCCCCCTCCTCTATAATCACGATTTCCATATTTTTTGTCATATGTGAAATCTGCATGTGAAGGGCGGTATGAATTTTTAATGTGGTTATAATCTTTCGATTTTTGGTCTTCATTCTTAATTACGAACCCAATAGGAGCCCCTGTTGTTTTCCCTTCAAAAACACCTGATAAAAGTTGAATTGAATCGGACTCTTTACGCTGAGTAACAATCGCTGACTGCCCTGGCTTCCTACGGTCTAGTTCATATTGAACTTCATCAACATTCAACAAAACATTAGCAGGAACACCTTCAATAATTCCACCAATAGCAGGACCGTGAGATTCACCAAACGTACTCAATTTAAAAATTGTTCCTATTGATGACCCCGCCATAACCTTACTTACAAATTGTTTCTTCGCAAATGCGTAATATATCTCTAACCTCCTCCAACGTTGGAGCTTCAGCATATGTTCTTAAAACAGGCTCTGTCCCTGAAGGACGAATCATTAGCCAACGGTTTTCATCAAAAAAGAATTTGAATCCATCAATTGTATCTACCCGATCAACAACATACTTCCCAAAAACATTGTAAGCTCCAGATTTACAGCTTTCGATAATTTCTGTTTTTAAGTTTTCTGTAATGTGTAAATCATTACGTTCAAATTTAAACGGACCAACAATTTCATAAACCTCATCAATCAAATCATCAAGTGACTTTCCTGATTTAGCCATAAATTCCCAAATGATTAAGCCCATCCAAATCCCATCTCTTTCTGGAATATGTCCTTTTGTTGCAATTCCTCCTGATTCTTCACCTCCAACCAATACGTCTTCAGCAACCATTATGTCTGCAATGTATTTAAATCCAATTTTTACAACCTCACTATTAAGACCATAATGATCTGCCATCATTTTAACGCGTGGTGTTGTACTAAATGCTGTTACAACTTTACCTGTTAACCCTTTGTATTTCTTTAAATAGTGAATCAGTAATAAAATAATATGGTGCGAATCAATAAACGCTCCCTTTCCATTATAAAGTCCTATTCGATCAGCATCGCCATCAGTAGCTAGAGCACAATCAACTGTACCATTATCAATAATGAAATTTTCAAGTTCTTTTAGGTTTTTAGCTATTGGCTCTGGAGCCTGCCCCATAAACGATGGGTTGGATTCACAGTGCAACAACATTGCTTTTGGCAATAAACGCTTCATTGCATTTTGGCCTGCACCATACATCGCGTCATAAGCTAAAACAAGCCCTGATTTTTCAATAGCATCAAGATCAAAATTTGCTTTTGCATGGTCTACATACATGGTCTCTAAGTCTACAACTTCAACCAAATCAGATGTTAATGAAATTGATTCTAAATCAATCCCGTTTGTATCTGGAATAATATCTTCAATTTCTTGAACTAAACCAGGAGACAAAGGACCTCCATGTTCTGACTTCAACTTAAATCCATTGTAAGAAGGAGGATTATGGCTCGCGGTAATAACTACACCGATAGAGCAACCTAACTTAACCGCACCTAAAGAAACCATTGGTGTTGAAACAAACCCAACAGCCATTTTTACTTTAATCCCTTCTTTAATAAACACCTTAACCGCAGTATTCATAAACAGCTCACCGGCAAATCGACAATCATGCCCTATTACAATACTTGGATTTTCATAGTTAGACTTTACCCATTTTGCTGTTGCTAATGAAACGCGTGCTACATTTTCAACAGTATAATCTTGTGCAATGATTGCCCTCCATCCGTCTGTTCCAAATTTGATCTTACCCATGTTACTCTATACTATTCATTAAAGCCTAAACTCTAACTTGATGTTAATTTCAATAAATTATTACTGTACGAATTACTTCTTAAATTCGCTTATAGTTTTTTCAATAATCGCTACACACTCCATAAGCTCTTCTTCTGTCATTACAAGTGGGGGAGCAAAGCGGATAATATTTCCATGTGTTGGTTTTGCCAACAATCCATTTTCTTTAAGAGCACAACATATATTCCATGCTGTATCACTCTCTTCGGTATCGTTAATAAGAATTGCATTCAAAAGCCCTTTACCTCTAACAGAATTTACTAAATCTGTACCTTTTATAATTCGGTTCATTTCTTTTCTGAACAATTGGCCTAAACGTCTAGAGTTTTCAGCTAAACGCTCGTCTGTAACAATCTCTAAAGCAGCCACAGCAACCTTAGCAGCCACAGGGTTACCTCCAAATGTTGATCCATGTTGACCTGGCTTGATAACCTCCATAATTGCATTATCTGCCAATACAGCAGATACTGGATATGCACCCCCAGAAAGGGCTTTCCCCAAAATCAAAATATCAGGTTGAACGTATGTCTTTGGATCTTTCTGGCAGGTATTTGTACAGCTACAATCACCACAAACAGATAACAAAGAACCTGTTCTCGCTATCCCAGTTTGAACCTCATCAGCAATAAATAATGTACCATTTTCAGCACATAACGCTTTCGCCTTCATTAGGTAATCTTCATCTGGAACAAAAACTCCAGCTTCACCTTGTATAGGTTCAACTAAGAAACCTGCAATATTATCTTGTTTTAGCGCTTCTTCTAAAGCAGCTAAATCATTATAAGGTATTCTTATAAATCCTCCTGTAAAAGGTCCAAAGTTTTTACGAGCTACAGCATCATTCGAAAATGAGACAATTGTTGTTGTCCTTCCATGAAAGTTGTTTTCACAAACAATAATTTTAGCTTGATCTTCAGCTATGTTATTCTTTTCGTATGCCCATTTACGACACAACTTAATAGCTGTTTCAACAGCTTCTGCTCCTGTGTTCATTGGCAACACCTTATCAAAACCAAAGTACTCGGTCATGAATTGTTCGTATGGCCCTAATGAATCATTGTAGAATGCTCTAGAAGTTAACGTCAAACGTTTGGCTTGATCAACCATAGCAGCTATGATTTTCGGATGACAATGCCCTTGATTTACTGCTGAATATGCAGACAAGAAATCAAAATATTGTTTTCCTTCAACATCCCAAACATAAACACCTTCACCTCTTTTCAATACTACCTCAAGTGGGTGATAGTTGTGAGCACCATGTTTTTCTTCCATTGCAATTAAATCCGCAGAGGTCATTTTTCCGTTCGTCATATTCATAATAAATTCAATCTTTCACCAAGTTAACTTGGCTGGTAATTAAAACTTTTAATCAGCTTTATGCTTCTTATTCAAGTTTAAAAGTACTTCTCATTCATGGAGAGAAAATATCCCTAATTTCACACAAAAGTAAGGTAAAGTCAGCAAAAAGTCAATAGAGCAGCTAGTACCAAAAATGACTACAAGAATACCGACTAAAACAGCTTAGCTTGATCTGAATCAGAACTCACATCCCACTCTACTGTGTTTGAAACCTCATCATCTTCACCTTTAATTTCTTTGGGTTTAGTCTCATCTAGCTCTGGCCATGGTTCTCCACCATTAACCGCATGATCAAGCACAACCTCCTTTACTTTCAGTTTCGTAACCTGATTTCCTTGCGCCTTTATTCCCTTAATCTCAATAAAATCCGCCAAATCAATTACAGTGTCAGGTAAATTTTTAGTAGCCTTTAACAGTTTATTATAAACAATTCGTGCCATTGGTTTATATGAAGTGGATACGATATCCATAAACGAGCCTTCACCTTCTGAAATAAACGACACTTTTTTATCTGACGTAACCTCACACAAGAAACGTTTACAATAATGTAACTCTTTCTTAGCATCATAATAAACAACAGACAATGGTCGTTCTGGATACCACTTCTCAATGTGAATTAAATCATCATCAAAGTGAGAAGAAAGATCAAAATTAGTTAATCGGTACGCGCCTGACTTATACAGTGTAAGTATTTTATCCTGTCCTTTAAACTCACCTATAAAATCTCCTCTATTATCATCATTAAGACGACCAACAACTGGGTCATACCAAATCTTACGTGCAGCTAGTGTTGACCCTCCAACTTCCTTTTGCAAAATTTTTGAAACAATTTCTTTTGTTACACGGTTACCACCTGCACCACGACCTTTAATTAACAAGTCCCCTAAATCAACATCGAACTTCAAACGCTTTAAATGCGGTCTAGCTCTCAGTACAACTGTTACAACTTCACGTTCTCCGTTTGGATGAACGGTGAAATACAACATCTTAGACCCACTTTTTCCTTTGGTTAAATCATACTCTGTATCTCGGGTAATTGAATTCACATTAAAGCGTTTCATCATTGTCGGCCCACCCTTTCCATCTTGGTACATTAAATGATAAACAGTACGTTTATCGCCTTTTTTCCAAACATTAGCATAGACAATTCCCTTCCCTATAAACTTTTTGTCAGCAACCTTGGTAACCATCATTTTACCACTTGCAAAAAAGATGATAACATCATCAATGTCAGAACAATCAGCAATGTATTCAGCTTTTTTGATACTGTGACCTATAAACCCTTCCTCGTAGTCAACATATAGTTTCTTATTGGCTATAATTACCTTTGAAGCATTAATTGAATCGAACGTTTTTATTTCTGACTTACGTTCCTTGCCTTGACCAAATCGTTTTTTTAGGTCTTTAAAATAATCAATGGCATACGCTACCAGATTTGCCAATTTATCCTTGACAACAACCATTTCGCCTTCAATCTTAGCTATCGTTTCATTGGCTTTATCCACATCAAAACGCGTTATACGAATCATCGGTATTTGAGTTAAACGATGTAGGTCTTCGTCTAAAATTTCACGCGTTAACTGCTTGCTAAATGGTTTAAAAGCTTTGTATAAATAAGCATATAAAGTTTCTTTGTCTCCGTATTTCTTAAAATCAATGTACATCTCTTCATTAATGAAGATTTGTTCTAAGGTTGAAAAATGCCACTGTTTCTCTAACTCATCTAAACGTATCTCTAACTCACGTTTCAATAAGTTTAATGTATTGTTTGTATTGACCTTAAGAATCTCCGTAGCCCCCATAAAACGAGGCTTATCAACATCAATCACAGATGAATTTGGAGAAATTGAGACCTCACAGTCTGTAAATGCATACAAAGCATCCATTGACTTATCCGGAGAAACTCCTGCTGCTAAATGAATAACAACCTCAGCTGTTGCTGCCGTATTGTCTTCAATTTTTTTGATTTTAATTTTCCCCTTGTCGTTTGCCTTTAAAATTGAGTCAATCAATGATGTTGTTGTCCCATAAGGAACTTCTGTAACAACAAGTGTCTTATTGTCTTTCTTTGTAAGTTTAGCACGAACACGGACCTTACCACCACGAAGACCGTCATTATAATTTGACACATCAATCATACCGCCATTTGGAAAGTCGGGATAAATTGTCACCTTTTTTCCTCTTAAGTGGTTAATTGATTGTTCTATTAATTCAACAAAATTATGTGGCATTATCTTACACGCCATACCTACAGCAATTCCTTCAGCACCTTGCGCTAGTAATAAAGGAAACTTAACAGGAAGCTGATCTGGCTCGTTATTACGACCATCATAACTCTTTAACCAATTCGTAGTTTTGGCATTAAAAACAATATGCGCAGCTAGTTTTGATATTCGCGCTTCGATATAACGTGGAGCTGCTGCACCATCTCCTGTCAGTGTATTACCCCAGTTTCCTTGGCAATCTATCAGTAGATCCTTCTGACCAAGGTGAACAAGCGCGTCACCTATGGAGGCATCACCATGAGGGTGATATTTCATTGTGTTTCCGATGATATTCGCCACCTTATTGTAACGACCATCATCCATCTCCTTCATGGAGTGTAAAATTCTTCGTTGTACCGGTTTAAAACCATCATGCAAAGAAGGAACTGCTCGTTCTAAAATAACATATGAAGCATAATCTAAAAACCAATTTTCATACAATCCACTAACCGGAATAATATTGTCTGAAACATTTTTTTCTTGAAACGGGTTATCTCCCTCCTCATTTTTAATATCCTGATTCTCATCCTTATTACCGTCGTTCAATTCGTTCTCTTCGAACTCGTTCTTTTCGTCAGCCATATTATGATGCTTTATCTAATTTATCCTTACCTAACTCTGGTTCATCTTCAACACGCAAATTATCGATAATGAACTCTTGCCTAGCTGGCGTATTCTTACCCATAAAATAAGACAAGATTGAATCAATGGACGATTCCTTAGAAAGAATGACAGGCTCTAAACGAATATCATCACCTATAAAGTGCTGAAACTCATCTGGAGAAATCTCACCCAACCCTTTAAATCGAGTAATCTCAGGAGATTTACCCAATTCGCTCATTGCATCTCTTCGCTCTTGCTCAGAGTAACAGTAAATTGTTTTCTTTTTATTTCGAACTCTAAATAGAGGCGTTTGTAAAACATATACGTGACCACGTTTAATTAAATCTGGAAAAAACTGAAGGAAGAAGGTTAATAACAACAAGCGTATATGCATACCGTCAACATCCGCATCCGTTGCTATTACGATCTTATTGTACCGTAAGTCATCCATATCATCTTCTATACTCAAGGCCGCTTGAATCAAGTTGAATTCTTCATTTTCATAAACAACTTTTTTTGTCAACCCATAACTATTCAGTGGCTTCCCTTTTAAAGAGAATACCGCCTGAGTATTGACATCCCTTGACTTGGTTATTGATCCACTGGCAGAATCACCCTCTGTAATAAACAACGTTGTCTCTTCTCGTTGTTTCTTTTTCAGATCAGTTAAATGAACCCTACAGTCTCTCAATTTTTTATTGTGAAGGTTTGCTTTTTTAGCGCGCTCTCTTGCTATTTTTCGAATTCCAGAAAGTTCTTTCCGTTCTTTTTCAGATTGTTTAATCTTCTTCTCAAGAACATCAACCACATCTGGGTTTCTATGTAAAAAATTATCTAGTTTTTCTTTCAAGAAATCATTTACAAATGCACGCATTGACTTCCCTCCAGGCTCTATTTCTAATGACCCTAGCTTTGTCTTTGTTTGAGATTCAAACACAGGTTCAACAACCTTAACTGCAATAGCAGCAACGATAGATTGTCGGATATCCGAAGCCTCATAATTTTTTCCGTAAAAATCTTTAATCACTTTCGCTACCGACTCTCGAAAAGCCGATTGATGGGTACCTCCCTGGGTTGTATGCTGTCCATTAACAAAAGAATAATAGTCTTCACCGTATGTTTTACCATGCGTAAAAGCAACCTCAATATCGTCATCTTCTATATGAATAATTGGATACAATGGATCACCATCCATATTGTCCTCCAACAAATCTTTCAATCCATTTTTAGACACGAATTTTTCACCATTCATTTTTATCACCAACCCTCTATTCAGGTAGCAATAGTTCCACATCATTTTCTGAAGGTACGCCGTCTTATAAGCATACTTCTTGAATATTACTTCATCAGCAACAAACTCAACATACGTTCCATTCTCCTCTTCGGTCACCTCCATCTTAGGGTCATCTACTAACACACCTCGTTCGAACGTTGCCGATTTCTTTTCTCCATCACGCACTGAGTAAACCATAAAACGGGAAGAAAGTGCATTTACCGCCTTAGAACCAACCCCATTCAATCCTACAGATTTCTTAAAGGCCTTCGAGTCATACTTCCCTCCTGTATTGATCTTCGAAACAACATCCACCACCTTTCCTAGAGGAATCCCACGTCCATAATCTCTAATAGAGACAATGCCATCTTTAATTTTAACATCAATACGCTTCCCATTCCCCATGACAAACTCATCGATGCAATTATCAACCACCTCTTTTACAAGAATGTATATCCCGTCATCCGCGGACGAACCATCTCCTAATTTCCCGATATACATACCAGGTCTTAGTCGAATATGCTCTTTCCAATCAAGGGAGCGGATATTATCTTCAGTATATTGATTTTCTGCCATTTAAATAGAATTGTTAGACA
This sequence comes from Crocinitomicaceae bacterium, assembly GCA_029238665.1. GTDB lineage: Bacteria > Bacteroidota > Bacteroidia > Flavobacteriales_D > Crocinitomicaceae > UBA4466. Next base: position 77,555 of record JAQWFQ010000024.1, read on the forward strand.
ACCTACCAAATATAACGAAGTAAAACCGGTGATTCTCTTTAAAACACTAGAACTTATTCACTTTTAGCCGTTAAAAACTGCCACTAAACGAAGTACGTAGAACCATCTTCAACCACCTCACAATTTTCAAACACTGTTTTAGCCTCCTCAACATGAAGTTCACCATCATTATAACGAGCACTTAAATGACCCATTAACAACTTACCCACTTGCGCCTTCTTCGCAATACTAGCCGCCTGAATAGCCGTTGAATGAAAAGTAGACTTGGCACGATCAATAAAAGCCTCTGTAAAAGTTGCTTCATGGTAAAGCGTTGAAGCATTTTGAATAAAAGGTATTACCGCTTCATAATATTTCGTATCAGAACAAAAAGCGTAAGACCGCGGTTTTTTAGGAGCCTTTGTGTATTTTTCAAATGAAAGAACGGTCCCATCATCAGCAACTACATCCACCCCCTTCTTAAGGCGATGCATATACTCAACCTTAACACCGTCAGCAATCGCAATCTCTGTTCTAAGATTACGCTCACGTTCCTTTTCCTGTATTAAATAACCAATAGTAGGCACCTTATGCGAAAGAGGAAAGTGATGAAGGCTAAAAATATCATCTTCAAAAAAACAAGCGTTAGAATTTGCATCGAGCGTATGAAAGTTCAACTCATAAGCCAAACGAGAATGACCATAATGTAACTGAAGTTCAACTATTTCTTTCAACCCTTCAGGCCCATAGATATTAATTGGTTTAACACGGCCTAATAAATGCATAGAACTCAAAAGCCCTACCAACCCAAAATAATGATCGCCATGTAAATGAGAAATAAGAATGTGCTCAATACGCTGTAACTTAATTCCATATTTCCGAATCTGAACCTGCGTTCCCTCCCCGCAATCAATCAAAATATGTCTGCCATTACACTCCACATACTGAGACGTTGGACCTCTATTTTCAGTTGGCAACGCCGAACCACTCCCTAAAATTGTTACTAAAAAATGCACGCGATTAAATCTTTGCTAACGCCTCTTCTTGACCTACAGTGATTGTTAAAACCTTATCCAATTGCGCAATTTCAATCAACTTACGAACACCTGGAAGTAATCCACATAAAACAAACTTACCATTGGTATCTTTACACATACGGTTAGCCACAAGCAAAGCGCTCAATCCAGAAGAATCGCAATACTTGGTCGCAGTCATGTCAATCACAATATTGTTAACACCACCTTTTTCTAAAACAACCAACTCTGCTTTTAACCCAGATGAATTAGAAGCATTCAACTTCTCCACACTTGTTTTAACGACAGCTGTACCGTTACTTTTGCTAACTATAAAATCCATATTGAATTTATTTCAATTTATCTAACCACTCTACCTCTTAATCTTGGATGCCAGTAAATAGATTACAGCCATTCGAACCGCAACGCCATTTTCCACTTGATCTAAAATAATGGCCTGCTCAGAATCAGCAACATCACTTGTGATTTCCACACCTCTATTAATTGGACAAGGATGCATTATCACAATTTCTTTCGGCAGGTTATCCAACATTTCTTTTGTGAGTCCGTATTGCATCGAATACTCTCGAAGTGACGGGAAGTATTTAATATCTTGACGCTCCAATTGTATTCGCAACATATTTGCAACATCACACCACTCCAGTGCTTTTTTCAAGTCATACTCAACCTTAACCCCCAGCTCATGAATATACTTCGGGATTAGCGTTGTTGGACCACAAACCATAACTTCAGCCCCCAGTTTTTGAAGGCAATAAATGTTTGATAACGCTACACGCGAATGAATGATATCACCAACTATCACAACCTTTTTTCCTTCTACAGATCCCAATCGTTCTCGAACCGAATACGAATCCAACAATGCCTGTGTAGGGTGTTCGTGCGTTCCATCTCCTGCGTTAACAACCTTAGCATCAACACGCTCAGACAAAAACTTAGCCGCACCAGGATTAGGATGCCTCATGACAACCATATCAACTTTCATCGAAAGTATGTTGTTAACCGTATCAATAAGCGTCTCCCCTTTCTTGACAGAACTACTAGCTGCAGAAAAATTTACAATATCTGCAGACATTCGTTTTTCAGCTAATTCAAAAGACAATCGCGTTCTTGTTGAATTCTCAAAAAACAAATTAGCAATCGTAATATCCCTTAAAGACGGTACTTTTTTAATTGGTCGATTGATCACCTCTTTAAAAGCATCTGCTGTTTTAAAAATAAGTTCAATATCCTTTTTAGTTAGGTCTTTTATCCCTACTAAATGTTCAACACTTAAACTATCCATTTGAATCAGGTGTAAAAAGTACTACTCTATCCTCTCCTTCTATTTCTTTCCATTCAACAGAAACACGTTCTGAAATCAATGTATCTACTGTCTTCCCAACATAATCTGCTTGAATCGGTAAATCTCTCCTAAACCTTCGATCAACTAAAGCCAACAACTCTACTTGTTCCGGTCTACCAAATGCAAGCAAAGCATCTAATCCAGATCTAATTGTACGCCCTGTATATAGGACATCATCCATAAGTATAACCTTCTTATTTTCAATTACAAAATCAATATTTGTTGCACTGGGTATAAGAGGGATGTCTCTGCGTCGAAAATCATCTCTATAAAATGTAATGTCTAAATTTCCACAAACAACTTCTTTGCCTAGAATTGACTCTAGACGTTCTTTAATACGTGTCAAAACATTAATTCCACGCGGCTGCAAACCGATTAAAACTGTATTTGAGAAGTCGTTATGAATTTCAATGAGTTGGTAACAAAGTCGATTAATCGTCAGTTCAAAGTGCTTTGAATTAAGAATCACTTGTCGTTCCATTGGCAACAAAGATAAAAGTATTTATGACCCTCTTAAGTAAATGCACCTAAAATTTAGTCGATATCCACCAACTTTTAACAGTAGAACACTAAAAGACAATGGAACATTAGCTTAGTTACCTCCTTTTTTCTTAACCGAAAAACCTTCTTTAATTAACAAAGCGTATACCTTCTCCTTGAAATTCCCTTGAATAAGAACATCCCCATCCTTAGCTGCCCCTCCAACACCACATTTACTTTTAAGAAGTTTCGCTAAGTCTTTAAGGTCTTCGTTGGGCCCAACAAAACCTTCAACAAGTGTGACATCTTTACCCGCACGCTTCTTTCTATCTATAGAAACATATAAACGCTGTTCATCAACAGGCAACAACTCCTCCTCGTCATGTTCATCGTAAGAATAATCAAAATCTGGATTTGTAGAGTACACTACATTTAACTTGTTTTTTTTACTCATAACACCACATTAACTTGAATCGATTTCACTGGATAATTATAGACAATATCAAAAATAGAACACTTCTAGACTTTAGGACATTTTTTACAATTTACCCCTCCCTTCTTGAACTTCTTGCAACATTTTTTCTTTTTACAGGACCATTCTCCTACCGTTGGTAAAAGTAAATCATTTGATAATTGTGGATCTGTTTTTTTCATCTATTTAGAATAATTCTAAACAAATGTATTAAACTAATCTGACCTGAAAAAATAATTCAAGCTAATTCTCGATCTAGATTAACATTAAAATCAAATAACATCTTCGAGTTATTCAACCTGTAAAAATTAGGCTTAATCGTATTCCCTGATTTCACACGAGCAGTAACAAACCCAAGTCCTGTCCCTCCATTTTGAGTCAAAAATTCATTAGAAAGAATCGAAACATAATTCTCTTTCATCCTTGGTTTCGAATACGAGTTAATTAATTCAATTGAATCTTTTAACCCTTGACATTCCGATGGGGAAATAATATTAGCTATAATTATATTATACTGATCATCATTTCTAGCAACAATTAAATACCCTAATTGTTTATCAAAATCATCCTTACCTCCATGAAGTCGAACATTTCGAAGTCCTTCTGTCAATATTGAGAATATCCGTTTAACAACCTTCTTACTATCTCCCGAATTCATCAACACCCCTTCTGCAGCTAAAGCTAGCTTTGAACTCAAACTTTGAGAAAACGAACCAAAATAAGACATCACAATAGTGCAGTCTTGATTTTTCACTAAGTCATCAAGTCGACCTTGATAAACATCTCGGACCTCCAATGTTACTGTACTTGTTCGAGTCTCTGACACTTAACTAAACACTAAATTTAATCAAGAAGGATTATTGAAACCGTCCCTGTTTCAGAACCTGAATCACCATCATTAAATTTAATGATATAGTAATACGAACCAACAGGTAGCATTGTACCTTTATAAGTTCCATCCCATCGATTAGAATCGTAAGGTTGAGCAGCACTCGATTGATACTCAAAAACCAAATCTCCCCAACGGTTATACACACTAACAATATTATCTGGATACTTAAAGTCCAACTCTAAAATTTCCCACTGATCATTATCACCATTATTATCTGGTGTAAAAGCAGTTGGAATAATCAAAATGGTACAATCATCTACTGTAACCATTTCAACTGAGGTTGATGGGCAAGCCCCTGAAGTAACATACAACACTTCATATGTCGAAGTTGGTGATCCTCCAGTTATAATACCAGTTACAGCATCTATAGACGCAGTATCCGTAGGAGAACTATTAAATGTAAACATTCCTCCTGGGGTTCCTAAAACTGTAGAGACACCTCCATCACATGTTGGCGAAATCATAAACAGTGGATCGTCTGTTGTTAAAATAGTTAAAACCTCTGTCGAACTGGAAGGACAAGCTCCATTTGTCGTATAAACAATATTATATGAAACTCCAGAAGTTCCACTTGAAACAACCCCTGTTACCGCATCAATAACCGTAGCATCCAAAGGAGCCACAGCAAACGCAAACACCCCTCCTGGAGTCCCTGAAATCAATACTGAACCTCCTACACATGTTGGTACTACTGAAAACGTAGCATCATCCACATCAAGAGCAGTAAATGAACTTACAGAGCTTGCACTACACACGCCAGAAGTTGTGTAAAGAATATCATAAGACACACCATTTGTAACATTTGAAACTTGTCCTGAAGCTGCATCAATTGTAGCAGGTCCAGGAGGCGCAACATTAAACGAGAACACACCTCCAACTGTTCCTGTTATATTCGCTGTTGCTCCTGAACAAATAGCCGTCATTGTAAATGATGCGTCATCCGTAGTTAAAGAAAGAACTGTCTGCACACTAGAATCAGGACAAGTTCCTGTTGTAGTATATAGAATATCATATGAAGTATTGGATGAACCTCCAGTAACAGCACCAGTAACAGCATCTATAACCGCAGCATCTGTAGGTAAAACGTTAAATGAGAATATTCCTCCTGGGGCTCCAGAAACCATAGAAGTTCCACCATCGCATGTTGGTGTAGTTGTAAAAGAAGGGTCATCAATTGCTAAGACAACTAAGGTCTCCATAGAATTAACAGGGCAACCTCCAGTTGTTGTGTAAATGATATCGTATGAAGCTCCAGGTGTAGCGCTTGACACAACTCCTGTTACAGCATCTATAACTGCAGCGTCTAAAGGTGCTACAGCAAATGTAAACACCCCACCTACTGTTCCAGAGACAGATGCAGTACCACCATCACATGTAGCAGTCATTGAAAATGTAGCGTCATCCACATTAAGGGCTGTAAATGAACTTACAGAACTTGCGCTACACACACCAGTAGTTGTGTAAAGAATATCGTAAGACACGCCATTCGTAACATTTGCAACTTGCCCTGAAATCGCATCAATAGAAGCTAAACCAGGAGGCGCAACATTAAAAGAGAATACCCCTCCAGTTGTACCTGTTATATTTGCTGTTGCTCCTGAACAGATAGCTGTCACTGTGAATGATGCATCATCCGTAGTTAAAGAGACAACTGTCTCCACACTCGTCCCTGGGCAAGTACCCGTTGTAGTATATAAAACATCGTATGATGTATTTGACGAACCTCCAGTAATCTCTCCAGTAACAGCATCTATAACCGCAGCATCTGTAGGTGCAACATCAAAGGTAAACACTCCACCTAAAAGCCCCGTAACATTAGCTGTAGCACCATTACAAGCAGCAATCAAATTAAACGAAGCATCGTCTTGTGACAACACCGTGAAACTTTGGACATTACTCGCAGGACAGGTTCCTAACGTTGTATATAAAACATCATAAGTACTTCCAAAAGTACCTCCAGATACAGTCCCTGTACTAGCATCTACTACAGCAGCATCCAGCGGAGCAACGTCAAATGTAAATACCCCTCCCAATGTTCCTGAAACAGAAGCTGTTCCTCCATCGCAAGTAGGGCTCATTGTAAATGTTGCATCATCCGTAGTTAAAGCCGTGACCGATTGTACAGAACTTGTAGGACACACACCTGTAGTTGTGTACAGAACATCGTACATCATCCCTGAAGTACCACCAGTAATTGCTCCTGTTGCTACATCAATCACTGCTGCATCAGTCGGTACAATATTAAATGTAAAAACACCACCAGCAGTTCCAGTAATAGACGCAGTACCACCATCACAAGTAGGTGACACTGTAAATGAAGGATCATCTGCAATCAACGCTGTTACCGATACAGTTGAATTAACTGAACAAGCACCAAACGTTGCGTACATTACATCGTAAGACATGCCAGATGTACCTCCTGAAACGGTACCTGTAGAACCATCTATAACTGCGGCGTCTGTCGGAGGTATAGCGAAGCTAAACGTACCACCAGCCGTTCCAGAAATAGACGCAGTACCACCATCACAAGTAGCTGTCATTGCAAATGTTGCATCGTCTAACAAAGTTGCCACTACAGAATTAACTGATGATGCTGGGCAAGCGCCAGTAGTGGTATATAGAACATCGTAGGTTGCACCTAAAGTTCCACCAGTAACAATACCTGTTGAAGCATCAATAACTGCAGCATCGGTTGGAATTACATTAAAAGTAAACACTCCACCCGGGGTCCCTGAAACAGAGGCTATTCCACCGTCACACGTTGGCGTCATTGTAAATATTGCATCATCGACAGATAAAGCAGTTAGTGATTGCGTTGAGAGCACAGAACATACACCTGAGGTAACGTAAAGAATATCATATGTTGCTCCTGGCGTACCGCCAGACAACACTCCTGTCACACCATCAATTACTGCGGCATCAGCAGGAGGAGTATTGAAAAAGAAGTTCCCTCCCGGGGTCCCTGAAACAGAAACCGTTCCACCATCACATGATGGAGTTGTTGAAAATGTTGCGTCATCTAAAGGATCTACAGTAACAACGACAGGCTGAACTGATGTACACCCTGAACCAGCATCTAATTCAATATAATAAGTGCCTGAAATAGCCGTCGTTGGTGAACCTAACGCACTTGTAGCTGCTACATCTGTCCAATAAGACAGTGTCCCAGCATCACTTCCGGCTGTTACACTGGCCAGTGTAATATCAATTGTTAAAGGAGCACAAACTGCAGCTGGATCTGTTACTACTAAGTTATCATCAACAATTGTAACCGTTAGTGAAACTCTAAAATCTCCAGCTCCACAAACACCAATATAATAGGTAGTTGTTGCAGATACCGTTAAACCTGTATAAGTTAAACCTGTATTCACAGGGACACCCCCAAACTCTTGCGTATACCATTCAACAGAAGAACCTACAGGAAGTGTTCCTAAAAGCGTAACACTTAAGTCTGTTGTAGCAGCTCCGCAAAAAAGAGTATCTGTAGCTACCAAATCATAATATCCTGAGCTTAATCCTGAAATACCTGTACCTCCCATTGTTGCACCATTTGGAGGAAACGCAGCCATTTGAGAAGTGTTTGTAGTTCCATTAATACCACCAGATACCGATTCTATAGGTGTACCTGAAGTATATGTTATGTAACCTCCTGCTCCTGCTCCTCCAGGGCCAGCTGTCTCTTGAGTTTGTCCTGGAAGTAATGTTATATTTTGATTACCACCATTACCACCATTGGCACTTAAAGTTATAGTTGTTGGTGTTGCAGCTGCAGATTCAATATAAATAGCACCACCGCCACCACCACCACCGGCACCGTCATTTCCTTTTTTAGGATCAAAAACTGTCACAGCTTGATTAGTAGGGTTGGTATTCTGTCCATCGGCACCGTTTGCGGTAATAGAACCTGAACCAATAAAAGTACCATAGCTTGAAACATAGACAATACCGCCGCCAGCACCACCAGCACCACCTTGATTACTATCTTGGTCTCCAGCACCGCCGCCGCCGCCAAAGAATAATCGTTCTGCATCATAAATAAGCGGGTGGCCACCTAAGCCTCCATTATTTTTTCTAGCATCACCATTCCATGATGAAAGATTAGGACCATTAGTTATAGGACTTTGACTCACCTCTGAAAGTGCGTATCCACCCCTACCACCTCCTGGTGAAGACGATGTAGAAAAGCCAACAGATTCTAAATCCCATGCTGCTGGATATCCAGCAGGAACTCCTTTACCTGTGTAACCTAAAATTGAAGCTGAAACGTTGGACCCACCACCGCCACCGCAGTTTTGGTATCCACCACCGCCACCGCCATTTGCAGTAGCTCCAATCCCATATCTAGAATCAATATTATCGTACTCAACGTGATATCCATAAATACTCTCCCCTTTCTCTGAACCTTCAGCAGCTATTGGAGAACCAAGGTATCTAATCTCATCTGGAAGCGCTGGGTTTCCAGCTTGACCAAACGAATCCAATTGCCCTCCACGGAAACCAAAACCAGAAGCACTTATTGATGAACCAGAGTTAATTAAAAAGACACCGTCTACCTCCAAAGCAACAACACCTCCTGATTGTCCATCCCAAGCATTAGGGATTATAGAATTAGCACCCCCTGAAACAGTCAAGTCATTAAACCTTGGTATTCTAACTACTTGAACATGCTTAGCCGACACAAACGTATGCTCTAAAGCACATTGTAATTCAATTGTATTTGTACCTGAAACACCTGCTACTTCTACTGTTTGAAAAAAACCGGCAGATTTATAATTTAGAATTGATCCAAAATCTTCCATTGCTAACCACCAATCGTACAAATTTGCCGCAGGCGCAGTATGAATACCCCCTGCAAGAACTGGGAAATTATTAATATCTACAGATGAACCTTGCATTTGAATAATCATAATCAAATCTCCAGCCGCAAGGTTTGAAGAAAAGGCACCGCCATTCATTGCGTTATCTGCAACTGTAATTGTTGTTGAACCTGTTCCTGATATTGCTGTTGTGTATGTATAAGTGTTTAAAACTGTATTCGCACTCATAACATTCATATCCCCTTCTTTACCCCTCTGAGAAAAAGATGCGAATGCAAAAATAAATGTGATTGTTGCAGTTAAAAATAATGTAGTCAACTTCATAAAATGTAGTATTATATAGTAATAGTTACCAAGCAGGGTCTAAATTATGAAAAAATAGTTGGTATTAGCCTATATGTTGGGTGATTTCAAGTGAAATTTTAGCCGCTGCAGGACAAATTTCTGTGTTTTTCAATGTTAAATCGAGAACCTGAACAACTTTTCGCTGATCTGTATGAGGATAATCCACACAAGCTTGAGGGCGGTAATCATATATACCACACGTATTATCGTCTATTAAAAAGGCACATGGCGATGTTTTTAACACCCAGTCATCGTCTTCATCGCGCCGTAAATAATTTGCTTCAAAATCACGTGAAGACATCTTCATTTTTTTAGCAATTCGCTTAATGTCAATATCTCTAAAAATAGGACTTGTTGTTTTACAACAATTTGCGCACTTCAAACAGTCAATTTCTTCAAATGCTTTTTCATGAGCATCCTGAAACAAATCATCTAACCCTTTCGGTTTCTTTTTCTTTAACCGCTTAAAAGTGGCTGCTATTTGCTCTTTATTTTCTTCCGATTTATCGAAATAGGATTGATATTCCATGTCTTAAATTAAGGTTGATTTTCTAAACACACTACTTCCCCCTCAACTCCATTGACTGAAGTGTATTGATCATTAACGAAGCTATTGTCATTGGGCCAACCCCTCCAGGTACAGGCGTGATATATGAACACTTAGGTGCAACCGCTTCAAAGTCAACATCACCCTTCAATGCCCATCCATTTTTTTTAGAATCATCCTTTACACGTGTGGTTCCAACATCAATAATCACGGCTCCATTTTTCACCATGTCCGCTGTAACAAACCCAGGACGACCAATTGCCGCGATAATTATATCTGCCTTTAAAACTTTCTCTTTCAAACCCTTAGTACGACTATGAGCTAATGTAACTGTACAGTTTCCAGGATCTGTATTACGTGCCAACATAATACTTAAAGGCATTCCAACAATGTTACTTCTACCAATAACAACGCAATCTTTACCCGATGTCGCAATGTTATTACGTTTTAACAACTGAAGGATTCCCGCAGGTGTAGCTGGTAAAAAACCTGGTAAATTCAAAACCATTTTCCCTAAATTTTCAGGATGAAAACCATCAACATCTTTTAAAGGATCGATTGCTTGTGTAACTTTTAACTCGTCAATGTGACTTGGCAAAGGCAGTTGGACAATAAAACCATCCACATCATCATCATTGTTTAATTCGTTTACTTTCGCTAAGAGTTCTTCTTCAGAAACAAAATCGTCATACTGAATTAAAGAGCTATCAAAACCAATTTGATCACACGCTTTTACCTTTGCAGTTACATACGTCAACGAGCCACCATCACTCCCTACTAAAACGGCTGCTAAGTGAGGTGTTTTTCCACCTTGTGCTCTTCGAGCATTCACTGCATTTTTCAATTCTTCACGAATTTCTTGAGCTGTCGCCCGACCATCTAGTAACTGCATAACAATATTTTTAAGCACGAAGATACTACTAGATTTTAGTATTTTATCATGAGACGAAAAAAATCGTTACATAGTTTTAAACTATATTTGAATTAAAAACGAATATGAAATACGCATTAACGGTTCTGCTTGGACTAAGCTTAACACTAAACACAGCCCACGCACAAAATTTTGAATTCGATCAAGACTTTAGCTTCAGCGGTAATGAAATTGGCTTCGATATTGCTTTTTCTGCATCAACGAATGGAGGAAACGCTGGCTTAGGGTTAAAATATGGGTTCAATTTTGGTGAATACTTAGTTGCCGGACCCTCTGTTAGGTATGAGCGTTTATGGATTAAGAATCAACTCACCACACAGTCAGCAGGTTATAACATGTTTGGCGGAGGTGCGTTTGTACATGGTCGGTTTTTTAATGCCTTATTTTTAGGTGCTGAATTTGAAATGCTACGTTCGCCTTATCAAACTGCAGGTTTAATTTCAAAAAACACAACATGGGCGCCAACCTTATTTTTGGGAGGAGGTTTTTCCATGGAGTTCAATACACTTATCCGTCTTAATGCTGGCATTATGTACGACGTTATAAATGCGGATAATAGTCCATTCAGGTCATCTTACTTTATGCAAAAGAAAACAGCTCTTGGTGAGCCAGCAGGCTACCTACCCATCATTTATCGAATTGCCTTTTTTATACCACTAAACAATTAGTCAAAAAAAATAGCCCACCTTACGATGAGCTATCTTCAATATCAAAATAATTAATTACTCGAGGCTACATACCTGGTGGCTTTTTAGCCAAAGAACCTTCAGGCCCTTTACCTTTCAATTCAATAAAGAAACACAACGATTCTTTACCACCTTGTTCACCGTATGCTAATTCCCAAGGAATATACGCTCTATACTTACCTCCTATTCGCATTTTCGGGATCACAAAAGACCATCCTGCAATCACCCCTCCATTTAAACTCAAATAGACTGGCCCAGCATCGGGATTCATTTTCTTCATCTCATAACTGTTTTGAATAGTGTCTCCAAATGCATTTGTAAGAATGTATTCTACTTCAACATCATCTGTAGGACTTGGATAAGCTCCCTTCCCTTCCTCTAAAGTAAACATTACAATACCATTATCAAAGACCTGAGCTCCTGGTTCCTTTTTCGCTGTATTTATCATCTCTTCACCATTCAGTGAATTAATGTCAGCAATAAAATTCTGAACCATGGTTCTTTTTTCAGCCTCATCAATCAAGGTGTCTGATTTATAAATACCATGCTTAAAACCAACAGCCGCCATTTCCATGTTTATTTTTTCATAGCTGCCCATTCCTATCATGTCAGTATAAAATCTAAACCCAGTTAAACGCCCAATACAAGTAGACCCTGCATCAATTTTAGTTGTATCAAAATCTTGACCGTATGCTCCAAACAATCCTAAAATCACATCTTCACAATCACTGCAATCTGTATCATTTAAGTTTGTACGAAATCCCTCAATCAGTAGTTCTTTATTCAACTCATTCATCTTACCTCCTGAGTGCAGAATTGATTCAGCATTAAGCGAACCGAGAACGTATCCAATTCGATCTGAATATTCATCAAGATTCACTTCTTCAGCAACATTCTTATCTTCAACACTTCCACAGGCAAACAATAGGCTCAATGGAGCAATAAACAACCACTTTTTCATTATGCTATCTCTAATAATTCAACATCAAAAACCAATGCCATATACGGCTCAATTGGTCCACCTGGATGAGGTGTTGCTCCGTATGCCAAGTCTTGAGGAATGTATAATCTATACTTCGCTCCTTTTGGCATTAATTGTAAAGCTTCTGTCCAACCTGGAATAACTTGATTTACACCAAAACTCGCTGGTTGACCGCGCTCAACAGAACTATCAAAAACAGTACCGTCAGTTAATGTACCGTGATAATGTACGGTTACATTACTTGTTGCTGATGGCTTATCACCTGCCCCTTTTTCGATAATTTCGTACTGCAATCCTGAAGCAGTTACGCTAACCCCTTCTTTCTTTGCATTTTCAGCTAAGAACTCTTCACTTTTAGCTTTATTTCCACCAAATTTTTTCTCACTTTCTTTTGCAAGAAAATCTTGAATAATTTTATTCGCTTCTTCTGGTGTGTACTTCAATTCTTTTGAATCAAACGTATCTTGAATAGCTTCAGCCAATACTTCTGCTGATATTCCTTGCAGGTTTTGTTGCAATAAACTTCCACCTAAACTCATTCCTACACAGTAACTTACTGCTTTTAACTCTTCACTCATCTAAAATAATTTTACACAAAGATAGCCTTTATATTAAAAAGGCAATAAAACTATAACCCAATAATTCTTAATTGAATTAAGATCAAAAGATGTCTAGCTATTTACGGTTTTTGTTCAGCTGTCTAGGTAGTGTCCTTAACCCGACTTATTTGGTGTACATCATGTACTCGAGACTATTTAACTATCGATTTTGTTGAACGGAGATACCTGGCTTATTTTGAGTTTATTTTCTCAGTTGTAGATTACAACTAACGCTATGCAATGTACTAGAAAATGGTACGTATCTTCGATACATTCAAAACTTAATGGAGCACAATAGTAGTAAAACAACTAAATTTTACACTCAAGTAACTATTAAAAGACACTGAAAATCCCTTTGATTATTTAAATTTAAGTTGACATAAAGGAAATATGAACAATAGTAGTATATTGACTAAATCTATAGCATTTAGCAGATTGTTATACTCAATAAACCAAGGCAAACTATATGGCTAATAAGTGGGGAATACCAATAGACGTAGAAAACTTTGTTTTACAAAGAGACAAAACCTGTGTGTATTGCGATGTTGAATTTGATAACACAATTCGAAAGTTTAAACAGTCTTGGGAACACATTGTCAATGATATTAGAATCAATGGTTCTGATAATATTGCTCTGTGCTGTGTTTCTTGTAATGCGAGCAAGGGAGCTAAAGACCTTGAAGTTTGGCTTACTACAGAGTACTGTAAGAAGAAAAATATAACTCCTAAAAATGTAGCCGAAGTAGTAAGGGCGGCATTAATCAAGAAACCAGCTCTACGAACTACTTAATAAAAAAGGCCACCCAGGCTGCCAGGTTTTGATATATCGAACCTTGAAAAAGAACTAGTTATTTACACTTAACAAAACAGTAATAAAATCAGAAAGTGTACTATTTAGCATACATCATATACATAGAGTCAATATTGAATTGTTTTATTCCCACGTATTTTTGAGTCAAGTAATTTAGCGAAGAACCTTTCTCTAGCAAGTGTAATTGCTTCGAGTTATTGCGTTTAATAGTAGTCACAATAATTTTAGCCGGACCATATTCAGGCTTCTTTTTATACGCTGAAAAAGCATACTCACTGTTATCAATACGTAAATCTGTTACAGTTACTTCAGATAAATCTTTTGAAGCTATAGCTATATAAGCACCATCTATATGACACCCATCAATAATCAGAGTAGAATGTTCACCTCCTGAAATACCTTTATCTCCAGCATCAAAAACTACACAGTCAACAACCTCAATTTGACTGCCCGAAAAATCCATGCAGTCATTCCCTGTATTACTAAACGTACAACCTATCACCTTTCCTGTACAGAAGTCGGCATCAAACCCATCCGAGGTTGTTTCACTCACTGAACAATTCTTCATTGTAAAATCACATTGAATAAGGTTTAAACCATCCTCACTATGATTTTTCTCAAAATGACAATCATCTAACGTTAACTTAGACTTAAAGAGTGTTACTGCTCCTGTTAATGAATGCATGTTTTTGGTAAGTGACTTCAAACCTTCAAACCGAGTAAACGTCATACTTGACGATGTGTTTGGAGCACTTATGGTTATCCCATTGGCTGAAGAGTCCGATGAATAAATATGAATTTGATCCGTTTTAACCCCATCAAAGCTTACTGGAGAATATGAAATAATTGCCGCATTATTCTTAATGTTTAACGCAACCCCTTGTTCAATAATAAAACGAAACCCCTTAGGAATAATCATATCATTAGATAAAGAATAACTCCCTGATTTAATCAAGAAATCTCCCGTTGAATTTCGGGTTACAAATGATGGGATCTGCTCCTGGACAAATCGAATATCTTTAGGGGCATCCCATTTATTTACACGTGCACTGAAAATTTTATCACCACAATTAGCAGCAGTATAAAATACTTTTTTGATCTTTTGATTAAACGTGATCATCTCCTCTGTGTAAGTGTTCGAATAGCGATCTAGAGCTAAATTAGAGCATTCAATTAGTGAATCTTTGTTTGCCTTAATTGAATAACCAATTATATTAATTTTATTCCTGTGGTAATTTCGCAAACGAACCTCCATTGATTCCTGACTCTTCTTAACTACATACGCTTTTAACGCTATTTCGGTGTATAAAAACTCTTCTGTCAACGGTTTATATATATAATCTTCAGACTCAGAAATAAGCTTGTTTTTTAACGTTTCATATTCTTTTAATTGCCCCTGAATAGCCATGCAGTTTCGTTCAAAGTACGCCCTATCCAGAGAAACAGAAGGGTTCTCAAAATTTAACAATTGCTCTTGCTTCGATATTTCAGCATTCATCTCATGGAAAACCGACTTCAGATAAGATGTATTACTGTACTGCTTCAAATACTTTATATATAAAGCTTCTAGCTCTGAATTTTCCAATGCAGACTGAACCAAGCTCCCCCTTTCTTTTCCTACACGACCCAACCCCTCTATACGAACCTTATACTCCAACAACTCTCGCTCTGTAAAACAATCGTATGCTATAGGTTCCAACTTATTGGTTAAAGGGTTGAAATAAAACCGTTGATTATGCCATATCAAGCCATGCTTTCCATTTACAACATCGCTCAAAGCTATATATTTAGCATAGGAATCTAAATCCATGTACTCACCTAACTTATCATCACCGTATCTGTACCTGTTCATTTGACTTTGGGCAACCTTAAATAAATTGGATAGAACAATTGATTTATACGTTCTCTTTTTCTTAAACACAGAAATATCAGACGAAAAAAGAATTGGAGCTCCATAACTAGCACTATCATCAATCTCGTATTTGTGATGCTCCCAAACGCCACTTTCATCAAACTTAACGATTGGTGACTCTCTCCTGTGTCTTGATTCAAGCAATTGTTTATCAAAGTGTTCCTCTAACGCATAAACTCCTTTTCTTACTCCATTTATAATCACTGGAACAAATACATACCTAGTCGTCAGAACATCCTCTCTATCAAACAGCTTATGTGCAAACCACTCATTCATAAATCCTCTTGTAGATGGATTCTGAATAGAAAACGTCTTTAATCCTTTGTATGCATGATCACCTTTGACTTTAATTCTAAAAGACCATTTATCGGTTTCTAAATGGTCAGTCCAATCACCCTTTAAGCGTAATTCAACAGGGATTTCCTCACCATCAATAACAATCGAAGCCTTCACATATTCTTTTTGAGCTTTCATAATAATCCCTTGGCTCAATGCCTCTTCACGAAAAGATGTAATTTTATTCAAAACACATTCATCGAACTTAAGCTCAAGTGCTTCATGAGAAATATCAGGGGCCGTGTTATTTGAATAATACTTAACAGTTACATCATCAAAGTAGACAGCCTCCTTATTGGGATTATGCGCATACAACTTTAACATTTCAGAATCTTCTTCTGCTAAAAAATAAGCCTCAACAAACCCCCAGTCTCCCTCATAATATTGCACACGATTTGTTGAAACATACTTTCCGCCTTTTGACGGATCCCGAATAATTAAATGTCCAAAACCTTCTTCTGAATGCCTCCAGGCAGAAAATAGAATAACATCGCCTTTTTTTATGTTACTAAAGGTGTGAGTAATACCAAACTCTTGATTTTCATTTAACAACGATGCATACGTTCCACTTCTTGCATGTTCTGATGTTTGATAAGCTGCGCCCGCTAACTTATAATCTTCTGCTATAAAGTCCTCACCGCTAACACTTTCTAAATCTGACGTAAAAATTAACACACCATTGTTTTCATTTGTATTACTCAGGTAAAAAAAATAACCTATTACCCCCGTAATAAATAAAAACAGAACAAAGAACTTCACGCGAATATTCATCTGACAATTTTAATACTTTTAGTCCTAAAAAAGAATGAAAATAAACGTTAATTTAGATTTCACCAGAAAAACCCTATGCTTAATTTTCATTTTTCTTTAGGTCAAATAATACCACTCCTGGTTAGTGCATGTTTATTAATCACTTCTATTTTATCTTTTAAAAAATCAGAAAAAATAGGGCTCACCTTTTTATTCATAGGGGCTATAGCCCTTGGTTATTTTGCTTCAAACCTAAATCATTTTCTTGAAATTTGGGATGAACAGTTTCATGCATTAGTTGCAAAAAACATGTCTAAGGAGCCTTTTTCACCAAAACTATTCCCTGAGGTTGTTTTGCCTTATCAGTATACAAACTGGACAAACAACTACATCTGGCTACATAAACAACCTCTATTTTTGTGGCAAATGGCTCTGAGCATTAAGCTTTTTGGAGCAACTGAATTCGCGGTTCGTTTTCCAAGTATAATACTACATGCAATCATCCCCCTGTTTGTCTATCGAATTGGAAAAATTACACTAAATAAAGAAATCGGTTTTATTGCTGCTGTCTTAATCACGACTTCTTATTTTCCATTGGAATTGATTACTGGAAGGTATGCAACCGATCACAATGACATTTCCTTTTTATTCTATGTTACAGGGAGCTTTTGGGCCTGGTTTGAATATCAACGTTCTAAAGATTTTAAGTACCTGATTTTTATTGGACTATTTTCAGGGTGTGCCGTGTTAGTTAAATGGTTAATGGGGTTAATTATATACGTGATTTGGACTATTACAAACCTAATAAGCTATCGTTTGTTATTTTTAAAAAAAGCTTACTCCCTCCCTTTAATTCAAGCATCATCAATAAGCCTACTGGTTTTTTTACCCTGGCAGTTTTACATTCATTGGAGGTTTCCAAAAGAAGCTAGTTACGAATTAAACTTAAACGGGCAGCATTTTTTTAACGCTATAGAAGGGCATTCAGGGGATTTTACGTTTCACTTTACAGATGGTTTATCAATTCTTTATGGCTCTGGAGACGCTGTTCCTTTTTTACTCTTAACAGGTCTTATACTTGCAATTCAAAAATGCAACAACCTAAATAGCCGTCTATTTATAGGTACATCTGTTGTCTTTACCTATTTATTTTTCAGTTTTGCAGCAACCAAAATGATTGCCTTCCCTCTAACAGTAATGCCCTTCATGTATTTAGGGTTAGCTACACTAATTTATTTCGTAATTGATTTTGTCGCCCTAAAGTTGAAGGTAAAAGCGATCTCTATTATTGGTATTCCACTCTTAACGATTCTAATCTCTTTTACTGCATTAAACCTTAATCGCTTAGAAAACTACCATACCAATTGGAAACAAAATGACAATCAAAACTGGGCTGTCAAGACAAAAGAAAAGAAATTTATACTCCAGTTAAAAAACCTGTTAAACGATGGACAGCATCTAGTTTTCAACTGTAACAAAGCCTTCTTTTCAAACATTTCAATTATGTTTTACACCAACCATTTAGCCTACATAAAAACCCCTTCAAAGCAAGAAATAGAACACTTAAAAAAGAAGAAGAAAAAAATAGCCGTAATTGACGATGGTACCTTACCAATATATATCCTCCATGACAATTCCATCAAGAAAATTCCCAGTAAAGAAGTAAAACCAAAGGTTAATTAATCTGAAAACATTTATTTTGATTATTTTTAATCTATGAAACTGAACAATGTAACTTCTTGGCTTTTAACAACAACAATTGTATTGTTTGCTCTAATATATGGACAGGCAATCATCTTACCTTTTATTATTGCTATTCTTATCTGGTTTGTTGTAAAAAAAACTAGGAATTTACTCGATAAAAACTCCCTAATAAAAAAATACATTCCCTCTTGGATCAAGACAATATTAGCCTCGTTGGCCATCTTTTCTGGAATTTTCGCAATCGGTAAAATTTTAACTTCCAACATTGAAAACTTAACAGACTCCTATTCACTATACCGATCAAACATTGAAATTCTACCCCTTCGAATTAATGAAGTTTTAAACATTAATATAAGCGCCGAACTAACAAATTTCATTCACACTTTTGATTTTACCAGTCATCTAAAACAGTTTTTTAATTCTATTACTGAATTACTCAGCAACATGGTCATGATTATCTTTTATGTAACATTCATCTTTATTGAAGAGACCTTAATTGAGCAAAAAATAAAACTGATGTTTACCGATCAAAAGCAGTCTGAAAATGTTCTTTCAATATTGACAAAAATTGACAAATCAATGTCAAGTTACATCAGCCTAAAGTCATTAATAAGCTTATTAAGCACTACATTCAGCTACTTCATCCTTTTGGCCGTTGGCATTGAATCACCATTATTCTGGGCATTTTTAATCTTCATGCTTAACTTCATTCCATCAATTGGTCCAATTATAGGAACACTACTACCTACTTTATTTTCACTTATCCAATTTGGAGAATTTATTCCTTTCTTGATTATTTTCTTTGGAATTGGATCCGTTGCAATGCTCATAGGAAATCTTGTTGAACCCAAAATAATGAGTAACACACTAAACATAAGTGCACTAGTTGCAATCTTATCCTTAGCAATTTGGGGTTCAATTTGGGGAATTGTAGGAATGTTCTTAAGTGTCCCGATAACAGTAGCTATGATTATAGTATTCTCACAGTTTCCATCTACACGGTCAATTGCAATACTACTCTCCGAGAAGGGAAAGGTTTAATTTTCTTTTAAACCAAAGTGTTTTTCAGCTTCATCAGTAATATACCCTCCAATAGCTAACGATGCTGTTGCGGCAGGAGATGGCGCGTTCAAAACATGAATAGCATTGCCATGGTATTCAATTCTAAAATCATCTCGAGTATCGCCATCTTGCCTTAACAATAAAGCACGTACGCCTGACCTACCCGGCCTCAGATCATCCATCGTTAGCGAAGGAATCATACGCTGCAATGTTTTTAAAAATAATTTCTTAGAGAACGCTCTACGGTATTCATTGATTCCAAACCTCATATTCTTAAAAAACAACTTCCAAGTTCCCTTGTAAGTTAAAGCATCCCAAGTGTCTCTCAATGAAAAGTCCGTTTTGCCGTAACCTTCACGTTTGAATGTGAAAACAGCATTTGGTCCACACTCAATTTCACCATTTGTCATTCGTGTAAAATGCACTCCTAAAAACGGAAAATCAGGATTTGGAACAGGGTATATTAAGTTTTTTACTTTATGAGCACCTTGCTCTGTTAATTCATAATAGTCTCCCCTAAACCCTACAACCTTCTCTTTTAAATTCACACCGTCTTTTTTTGCAAGTCGATCAGCCTGAAGGCCAGCGCAAAAGACTAAATATTTGGCTTCAAAATTAGCCTTATCAGTAACAACTGTAGATGTCTCTTCATTCTTAATGACATCCTGAACTTCATGCCCTAAAAACAGCTTGCTCTTTGACTGTATCGCTAACGCTAATTCAACCATTTTTGATGTCGCCGTTCTAAAATCAACAATTCCAGTACAAGGAACAAGTAATCCTGCTATCCCCTCAACATATGGTTCGTGCTCTTTTAATTCCGCTCCTGTTAACTTCTTAAGACCTTCAATCTCATTCTCAAGACCGATTTTATAAATCTTTTCCATGTTCGCCAACTCACTTTCATCTGTTGCTACCACAATTTTACCGCAAACATCATGATCAATACCATGTTCTTTTGCAAATGCAACAAGTTCATGCCTACCTTGAATACAGTTACGGGCTTTTAATGATCCTGGCTTATAATAGAGTCCTGAGTGAATTACTCCTGAATTATGACCTGTTTGATGATCTGCAAGTTCTTCTTCTTTTTCTATCAGTACAATTTTTTGTCCTGGATATTTTTTTTGAAGCTTATAAAAGGTTGCCGCTCCGACAATCCCTCCACCAATAATTGCAATATCATACGTCATAGTATCTGTATTTTGTCTTAATTTGTCGGTAAAATTAATGATTCATCGCTTTGGAAAACAATAAAACAGATAATTTATCACTTCCTTTTTACGAGAACTTAACTGGCTTACGGTTTATTGGTGCGCTATCCGTATTTCTATTTCATAGTTTCACACTAGGCAGAGAGGTTTGGGGTGATTTTTTTCACCACCCTATTTTTACAGGAGTATTTAAACTACTAAGTAAAGGGCACCATGGTGTTGGATTGTTTTTCGTTCTTAGCGGTTTCTTAATCACATCACTGCTCTTAAATGAAGCAAATCAAAACGGTCAAATTAATGCCTTTAATTTTTTTATGCGAAGGCTACTCCGAATCTGGCCATTATACTTCCTTGTTCTTTTTTTTGGATTCATTCTATTTCCATTACTACCACAAGGAATCGAAACTAAAAACTCACTATTCCACTACATTATTTTCCTTTCAAATTTTGAAGAAATATGGTCAGGTTGGAGAGATTCTATCAGCTTTTTAACCGTTACCTGGTCTGTTAGCATTGAAGAGCAGTTTTACATGACTTGGGTAGCCTTAATTACACTTATCCCAGCTATACAAAAAGGGAAATATTATTCTGTCTATTTTGTTTTATTAATTCTCGTGAGCATTCTATTTAGAGCACTCCACATTGATGATGAACGAATCATCTATTTCCATACGCTCTCAGTTATTAGCGATTTAGCAATTGGAGGATTATTAGCCCTTGTTGTCATCAAAACGAATTGGTTAACCCACTTTAGCAAGTTGTCAAAATTTAAACTCGTTATAACTTACCTTGTTGGCGGAGCTATATTATTACTCTCCCCTACTATTTTTAAAGGCTACCTCATTAGTATAGAGCGTTTGTATATTGGCTTATTTTTTGCTTTTATAATTTTTGAACAAGTTTATTGTACACACTCTTTCTATAAAGCAGATAAAATTTTAGGCTTTTTTAAATTGGGGAAAATTAGTTATGGGCTATACATGTACCATTGTATCGTTATTTATTTCACTCAAAACATAATGGTACACTATGGATTTCAAGATTCCATTTTAGGCTTCATAGCATTCTTATTTTTAGCGGGGTATATAACCTTAATTATAAGTCGACTAAGCTATACTTATATTGAATCGCCTATACTTAAACTCAAAAAACACTTTCGATAAAAAAAGGGAACAGTTAAAAACCATTCCCCTTATTCCATTTTTTAAAGTAAAACTATTGCTTTATAAACTCTTCGGTATAAACACGCTCATGCGTTACTATTCTAATGGTATAATGTCCAGCCGGTGTGTCAGATAACTCAACCAATGTTGTTGCAAAATTAAGGTCTGTACTCATTGTTTGAGATTTTATTTTTCGCCCCATCAAATCAAATACTTCTAACTGTGCCTCACCGCCTATATTCCCACTTAACTCAACGTGAAACACACCATTATTAGGGTTTGGAAAAACAGTTATTTGATGGCTTAGGTCTTGTTCATCAATACCTAAAGCATATCCAACAGAAAAGTTAAACTTACTGTAGTTTCCAAAATCACGATCCAAGGTCTTAATTATTGGACCACCAACATTTTTAATTCTAAACGTCCCATTTGTTTCACCTTCTGTTTGTGCTGAATACCAGAACCCAATACCATCACTATCTGTATCTTCTAGTGTAATGCTATAGCAACCTGGAGCTAAATCAAATGTATCTTTATACGTTGTCGTATTCGTTAAGGTATTTCTCTGAAATAGAATGTTTCCATCCCCATCTTCTAACCTCCAATTATTCTCGTTTGCCTTGTTGTTTGTAGTAAACCAAACCAGGAATTGTCCCGAAATATAATTCGGAGCCTCAAAGTTTACCGAAACACCATCATTATGAGGATATTCATCCATGTCTGGAACACCTTGAACATTCATAACATGTGCTTTAAATGTTTGTTGTCCAGAATAATCAGCCCACCAACTATCATCTGTAATTGGAATTTCTACAATTTCCTTTTCTAAAAACTTCAAGTTTCCAGTCCATTCGTAATCGATAAAATCTCCATAACTAATCCAAATTCGAATTCTACATGAAGTCAAATCTTGCTCTCCTGTATTCTGTAAAATCACCCTAGGGTTTGAACAACTTGGATTCCACTTACTGTAATACTCCCAATTGTTTGGGTTTAAAACATCTATAAGCGCTGCATCATGTTGAAAGTTTGGCGCTGAATAAGAAATTAAATCCATTGCAACGACATAATTTCCATTACCTTGCTCTTGATCACCTGCAGGAACATCCTCGATATCATAATCAAATATAACCGTTGCACCAGGGGTCACATAAGGTGTTAATTCATGGTCGTATTCTTTAACCAAATCACCTGGACACCACCCTTCTCTTGCATAAGGCCATGTTCCACCTTGAGATATATTTGGATTGTCTCCACAAGCTGTTTCTTCCCAGATTTCCCAATTAAAACGTTCTACACCATCAATTGAAATCATATGGTCTTTAGAGTCCCACTCACAACAGTTAACCGAACCATTGTGCCCATGACCTGTAAAACGTGTTTTAATCCGGTATGTTTCAGAAGAGTCCGAAAGTACAATACTCGTTGACTGAAGGTTCACATCGTTATCCATATTTGCATATGAGTAACTTCTAAAATCAGACCAAATTGGCTGGCGCGAAAGAACATCACGTGGGGGAATCCCCTCAATGAAAGCAAATTTTAAATCGATCAACTCTTGCGTGTTATGTGCAGCTAAATCAACAACATCTTTCAAATACATTTGATAATCCGTAACATCGTAAACCCATGTAAACCCATTTGGTCCCAAATCAAATTGAATTCCATAAGGTGTAATAAAACGACCTATTTCTACATCATTAATAATTTCAAAAGGTTCTTCATAGAGTGTAACTATTTCATTTGAAATTGTATTCACCCCTGTAAATGGGGTTGTTGCAATAATTGTATTCACCGCATCGTAAACAACTTCATCGCCACTTGGCAAAGCAACAAAAGCATTGACAATAGCAAAATGCCTGTCTACAACTTCATACTCAAAGACAACCTCAGGCTCCTTCAGTTTTAAATATGGAATAATCTTATCCGTAACCACCCCTGAAACAGTACCCTGACCAAAACTAATTATTGGTCGGTCAGCTTCAAGAACTCCCGCTAAAGGCATTGAAGAAAAATCAAACATTCCTTGTTCAGAGGGCATTAACAAGTAATCATTTTGGGACATATCCTTTGCCCACTCCTCATTGTCAAAATCGTAATAAACGGATAAGTCAGCCCAATTAGGATGCGTATTATCTATTTTGTTTTTGTACCAACTGGCAATTGTAGCATCATCAACAGCAGCCGTATAAATTTGGAATTCATCAATACTCCCACTCCAATTATTTGATGCACTCTTGTTTGCTCCTAGAATTAATCTATGCATCATTCCCACTGAACGGGTATGGCCAACACCATCTAGCCAAAGAACACCATCTCTAAGTATCTTCATTTCACCTGTCCCTTGATTTTTCACAAAGGCCCAGTGGTGCCATTCATTATCAATTTCACCTGCTGTCATTGGGCCATAAATTCGGTCATTCCCAGCCCCTTCACCACAATCCCAATATAAATTGTTGTTGCTCCACGGCATGTGAATATTAATCATTCGGGTATTTGTTGTATCCACTCCTTCTAAAATAGAAGTATTAACTCCATTATTACCGCTCCCCTTTGCCCAAAAGGCAATTGTTATATCGTCTCCCATATCCACATCAGATAATTCTAACAAAGCATAGTTTGACCCTGATAAATTAAGGACACCATTTTTTGCTGTAAAATTCAACGCCATGTTTGGTGAAGATGTTTCCTTTTGAAAGGAAAGTGCATTTACTGCAGATGTGGTACGTTCAAAATTAAAATCAACAATGATGTTATCTGATCCGTTCCACCCAAAAGGTTGGTAAAATTCCAATTCGTTTTCACCAATTGCTAATTCAGAAGTCGCAGCTAATGTAGAGCGTGACAAATTATACACTTCAGTAAAACCTGCTTCATGAAACGCAGTGATGGTAGCATCTGTTGTTCCTTTAATTGAAATTGAAGGATATAACAACTCCCCATCTACAGTGATCCCATCTACATACAATGCCAATGACTGAATATCACCTGCAACAATACCTGAATTCGTTAATTCTGCAGCTGTAACTAGCATCTGAAAGCGCCCTCCTTTATTTGACAAATCAAAAGGTGCATTAGACGCTCCTGAAGAAGTTTGATTCAATGAATTCAACGCGGTACTAAAACCACTTCTAAATTGCTCCGTTACAAGATATGTATCAGCATAACTATACCCCCAATCATCGTAAACATAATCAGTAAAACTATTTAGATTATTCATGTAACGTACGGAGTCAATCTGTACTGAATCCATTACACCTGTATGATCAAATATTCTTGTATAAGCCAAATAATCCCACTCACCACAGGCATAACTATCCCAAGGGGTTTGAGCATCACACTTAAGCTTATAATACATCAACACTTTTTCAAAACGTTTATCCTCTAACTCTGCAGGAAAAGTAAACTCAGCCCTTCGTGTTGATATAGAATCGAACGTAAATGTTTGAACCCAAGTAGTATCTTGAGAGAATGAAAAAGCACCCATTGCAACAAAGAGCGTCGTTAATAATCTTATTTTCATAATAAATAATTTTGGTACACGAATATACATTGCATTTTTTGATGAAACAAACGTTCATAGGACTATCAATGTAGGTTACTATAATACACCTCTTTAAATACAGTTAAGCTATCCTTATTTCGATTGATTAAAACAAAAAATAATTCAATTGAAAAGAGATGCTTTATAAAAAATTCTATAAACCATATTTAAAATACTTAATTTTAAGCATGCGTATTGATATCCTTACAATTTTACCTGATTTATTGCACAGCCCTTTCTCTGATTCTATCATGAAAAGAGCCCAAACTAAAGGGCACTTAGAACTAGAAGTCCACAACATTCGAGACTATTCTAAAAACAAACACAATAAAGTTGATGACTACCAGTATGGCGGAGGTGCCGGCATGGTAATGAGCATCGAACCAATTGTCTCTGTTATTGAAAAACTACAATCTGAGCGCGAATATGATGAAATAATTTTCATGACCCCTGATGGCGAATTATTAGAACAATCCATCTGTAATGACTTGAGTTTAAAAAAAAATATAATCATACTGTGTGGTCACTACAAAGGTATTGATGAACGCGTACGCGAACACTACATTACAAAAGAAATTTCTATTGGGTCATATGTTTTATCTGGAGGAGAATTAGGTGCAGCGGTACTTGTAGACAGTGTGGTTCGCTTAATACCTGGCGTACTAAATGATGAAACATCAGCACTAACGGATAGTTTTCAAGATGGATTACTTTCACCTCCTGTTTATACAAGACCTCCTGAATATAACGGAATGAAAGTTCCTGAAGTTTTACTTTCGGGTGACTTCGGTAAAATTGACAAATGGAGAGAAGAAAAAGCCATGGAACGTACAAAAACACGCAGGCCTGATTTATTAAAATAGCATGAAAGAAATTGTTGAAATATTAAAATCTGGAGGAACGATCCTGTATCCTACAGATACTATTTGGGGCTTAGGCTGTGATGCTACAAATGAAGAAGCGTGTCAAAAAATATTAGATCTAAAACAACGTCCTGAGCATAAAAGCTTTGTCATTCTAGTGGATGACTTCCCAATGCTCCAACGTTACATTCCTGAATTTCAAGAAGTCTGTTACGATTTGGCAGACCTTGCCGTTAAACCGCTTACCATTATTTACCCAAATGCTAAAGGACTAGCCCCTTCCATACTGGCTAAAGATGGCTCTGTTGGAATTCGAATTACAAAAGACCCCACATGCATTAAACTTATCCGAGGTTTACGTAAACCAATTGTAAGCACATCTGCAAACATATCGGGTGATAAAAACCCAGTAAATTATGAAACTGTTTCAGCTGAGATTAAAAATGGTGCTGATCACATTGTAAAAGAACGACTGACAGAAAAAATGAACACGCCATCTCAAATCATCAAAATTGGATTGCGCGGAGACATTGAAATTATTCGTAAATAAACGACTACCACAACCCATTTTTATCCAATACAAATGGTAAGTATTCTTTTTTGAGCTCGTATGTATGTAACAGTACCATTTTCAATGTTTCGTTATTTCTCATAAACATATACATCGCACCTTGAGCTCTTAAAAGTCTATCTTCATTTTCAAGACCTAAATTCATTTTATACAACTCTTTAATTCCTCTTACAAATTCATTATACATATTAAATTGCTCTCCTTTATAGTTGTTCAAAATTGTAGAAAAACAAAAAGCTTCAACTTGAGGAAATCGTTCTTTTTCAGTTTGAATTAATCCATTAACTCCTACGCAGACCTTACCAACATAGTCTCCATTCTTATTAATTCTAACAATTGAAAAATATTTTACAGCTATGTTTATTAACTCATTCATTGAAACTGTATCGGGGACATAGTTCAATTTATTCGTGATTTTTTCAGTCAACTTACGCATTTCATGATTGAATGCGCTATCCTTTTCAAGGGATTTGATAAATTCATGCTGAAGCTTAACTGTATCATTAATACTCATTAAGTCTTTATAATTTGAATTGTCTGAGAAATGAACCCTTAAATAATCAATGTACTCCCCATTATGATTCACCAAATCTGAAAAGCATGAATTGGCATCCATTTTATTGACCGTTTTTATCAGGTATTCACGTTCCCTAGATTCCTTTTTCTGAATTTTAAATATTTTCTCATATGCTTTTTCAATTACACAGGTGGTCTGAGAAAATGAATTCATTGTAATGAATCCAACAATTAAAACCAATACAAATCGTTTCATGTTTTTGCTTTTTTATCCACTAATTGTAATACGAACTCGTTATTTTTGCGCCAAAAATGCTGACACAATCCCATTAAACTTTTTTGTCTTAGTGATGTTGGGCATATGAGCACCATTTTCAATAATTTGAAGCTCTGCATTTTCACCAATATGATCTCTAATTAAGTGGGCTCGATCTACTGGAATAGCCATGTCATTACTGCCCCAGATTAATAAGGTTGGTGTATTAAAATCATAATTATGCTGAGCATATTCATCCAGACTCGCAATTAAACTTGTCATCAAAAAGCGTTTATCATCATGATTTTCACCATACACGTTTTCATAAAATGACCTTAGCATAAAACTTGGAATAATCGACTTCTTACCTAAAACTAAATAAAGGAGTCGCTTTAACTCTTTTGGGGTTTTAGGAACAAACAAATCTTCAACACTATCAACCTTGAATCGTTTGCAAACTGTCGTTATATCTTCAGTAAAAACATACTTAACTGGAGCATCAAAAACAACGAGACGTTCTACCTTTTTGTTGTACATCTGAGCATACTCCATACTTATTAATCCACCATATGAAACACCGAACAATGTCAGTGAGTTAAGATCTAAGTGATTTACAAGTGAATCAATTAATTCTACCTGGTCTTTGATTTTAAATTTTGGACTTCCGGGAATACTTTTTCCAAAATAAAATAAGTTAGGCGTAATTACTCGATAATTTCTACTTAAAAACTCCACCTGTTTATACCATTGATATTCTGTCGAAGCACCAAAACCATGAATCAACAAAGCAACAGGTTTATCTGAATGATTATCCCAATATTCAATTGTATCTCCATTAATAAGCTCTATTCTCAATCTTAATCCAGCTTTATTCATGTGCTTGATAATGTTTTTATAAGCAAGCTGGTATGCTTTTGTTGAGAAAAAAGAAGCAAGTGCTGAAAACATGAGACTATTTTTAGTTTAAATGCATTTAGGTATTCTATTTCAAGAAAAAAAGCGAAGTAAAATTGTCTCGCACATACTAAGTTAACACAATAATCATCATTAATTTCACTGATACAATGTTATTACAGTTGATTACTTTAACTTTGCATCCGCAATGTCAGAGAACTTAAGTCAATATTTAACACACCCTGTGTTTAAGGTTGCTTCAGAAATTGTTACAAAACAAAATCTTGAAGCATATGTTATTGGTGGCTACGTACGTGACTTACTTTTAAACAGACCATCTAAAGACATTGACATTGTTGTTATTGGTAACGGCCTAGATTTAGCCAAAGCATGCGCAGAGAAGCTTCGTGTAAAAAAAGTATCCCTGTTTGAAAACTTTGGAACTGCCCAATTTGTTTATAAAGATCTAGATGTTGAATTTGTTGGTGCTCGTAAAGAGTCTTACCGACGAGATTCTAGAAAACCGATTGTTGAAAACGGAACTTTAACAGACGATCAAAACAGAAGAGATTTTACGATTAACGCGCTTGCCATTAGCCTACATAAAAACAATTTCGGGGACCTAATTGACCCATTCAATGGGGTTAAAGATATCGAAAATAAGATTATTCGAACTCCATTGGAACCGAGTAAAACATACTCCGACGACCCACTTCGAATGATGCGCGCGTTGAGATTTGCCGCACAGTTAGACTTTAAAATAGAAAAAGAAAGTTTAACATCTATTAGAGAAAATGCTGAACGTCTTGATATTATTTCGAAAGAGCGCATCATGGATGAACTCAATAAAATAATTCTCAGCCCTACTCCATCTCGTGGCTTTAACCTATTATTTTCCACTAAGTTACTGCATCAATTTTTTCCAGAAATGGTAGCCCTTTATGGCGTTGAAACAATTAAAGGCAAATCACATAAAGATAATTTTCATCACACCTTAGAAGTTTTAGATAACATTAGTAAAAACACCGAAAAGCTATGGTTAAGATGGGCTGCAATCATGCATGACATTGCAAAACCACCTACAAAACGATTCAACAACAAGGTTGGATGGACCTTTCATGGCCATGAAGATTTAGGAGCCCGTATGGTTCCCAAAATTTTTAAGCGCTTAAAGCTTCCAATGGATGCTAAAATGAAATATGTTCAGAAACTTGTACGCCTACACTTAAGACCAATATCTCTTGTTAAAGGCCATGTAACTGACTCTGCAATTAGACGCTTATTATCCGATGCAGAAGATGATATTGATGATTTAATGACCTTATGTAATGCCGATATCACTTCGAAAAATGAAATGAAGGTTAAAAAATATAAGGAAAACTTTAAATTAGTAAAGGAGAAACTGTTATTGGTTGAAGAAAAAGATAGAATTCGTAATTTTCAACCCCCGATAACCGGACAAATTATCATGGAAACATTTGGGTTAAGCCCATGCCAGGAAATTGGTGATATTAAAGCAAAAATAAAAGAAGCTATTTTAGACGGTGAAATTCAGAACAACCTAGAAGAAGCCTTTGAGTTGATGATAAAAATTGGAACTAAACTAGGACTTAAAACAATAGAGTAAACATAGCGTACTATTCGTTTAGTACACATCAATACGTTACATGGCAGGATTAAAATTCAGAGTTTTACTTGATTCGAAAGATAAAAATGAGGTCTTTCGTGATATCTTAATCAGTGATCAAGATAATTTCGAGTCTTTCTATAGGGCTATATTAAGCGCTTATAATTTTTCAAATGATCAAATGGCATCTTTTTACATGTCTAATGACAGCTGGGATAAAGGGTTTGAAATTAGCCTGTTTGACATGTCTTTCGGAGAAGATTCAAGTCAAATTTTACCCGGAGTAATGAACAGCTCTAGGATTGGAGAGTTCATTCAAGAATCAGATCAAAAAATCATTTTGGTTCACGACTTCTTACGTATGTGGATTTTCTTAATCGAGTTAATCGGCTATCAAGAAAACACTCCAGAATCGGCTCAAACTGTTTTATCTGTTGGTAATGCACCCCAAGAAGAATCAAAATCAAATGAAGATGAGTCACTTAAATTTGAAACAGACGCAGAGTTTGATGACAGTGATGACGACGAGTTTGGGTTTGGTGATTACGAAGACCAATACGACTATTAACCATGTCTACTCAAAACGACCCAATGGGTCAGGCAATTCTTGATTTTGAAAAAAATGGAATAGACCAAGATATCATTGTTTCTTCCGATTTATGTGAAGATGATGTCATATCATCCGCTTATTTATTCCGATCGTTTGAAGACATGCCTCAAATTGAACAAACTGCACTTTCGAGATCCTCAGGTAAAATTTTGGATATTGGTGCTGGTGCTGGAATTCACGCTAGTCACTTAAAAGATCAAGGAATGGACGTGTCTTGCATCGATATCAGTCCACGATCTATTTCTTACCTTAAAAAAAATGGTCTAGATGCCAGGGTGGCGAACTTCTTTGACTTGAAAGATGAGAAATACGACACACTCCTCATGCTAATGAACGGTATCGGTATATCAGGAACCCTTTCAAACTTAGAAAACACCTTGCTTCAAGCAAAATCACTTTTAAATAAAGGAGGGAAAATTCTTTGTGATTCATCTGATATAAAATACCTATATACAGATGATGATGGTGGAATGTGGGTAGATTTAAACACAATCTACTATGGCAACTTTAAATTTCAGATGAAGTACAATGGCCATGAAACAGCATGGTTTGATTGGCTTTATGCTGACTTTGACAAACTAAAAGAAGCCGCTGTAAAAACTGGATTTTCAGCACAAAAAATCATGGACAAAAATGATCAATATTTAGCCGAATTAATTAAGCTTTAAATTATGAAATACTTTATCATTACTCTTATTGCATTTGTTTTTGGAGGGTGTGGAGACACCTACTCCATTGAAGACAAAGCTAATTTTGACAAAAAAATTGAAGCCTACCTTACAGAAAACAACATTGAATGCGAGCGCTCAACCTCTGGCATGTATTATACAATACTCGAAGAAGGTACAGGGCGAGATATTATCTATAAAGACATCGTATCCTTCAAGTATAAAGGCACTTTTTTAGATGGCGCAATATTTGACGAACAAAAAGAACCTGTTGAATTTCAAGTTCGTCAATTAATTGGAGCCTGGAAGGAAATTATGCTTGAGATGAAAAAAGGAAGTAAAGTTTTTTTAATTGCACCTCCTTTTTTAGGGTATGGAGCACATGAATTAGACGCAATTCCTCCCCACTCCATTCTTGTATTTGACATGGAGGTAACCGATATTAAATAATGAATTCCATTTATTTTCAAAATAAGTTGAAACAAAAGAGAACAATCGTTGCCAAAACAAGTTCAAGTTTTTATTTTTGCGAACGATTAACACGAAAAGGATTCTAAAATAAACACAATAAGCATGAGTGTATTAGTAAATAAAGATTCAAAAGTTATAGTTCAAGGATTCACAGGAAGTGAAGGAACTTTCCACGCTGGTCAAATGATTGAGTATGGAACCAATGTAGTTGGAGGTGTTACTCCAGGTAAAGGTGGACAAACTCATTTAGATCGCCCCGTATTCAACACAGTTGCAGATGCTGTTACTGAAAAAGGAGCTGACACTTCTATCATCTTTGTTCCACCTGCATTTGCTGCAGATGCAATAATGGAAGCTGCTAATGCTGGGATAAAAGTAATTGTTTGCATTACTGAAGGTATTCCTGTTAAGGATATGGTTAATGCTAAAGAATACATCGCTCAATACGACTGTACTCTAATTGGACCTAACTGCCCAGGTGTTATTACTGCTGGTGAAGCAAAAGTTGGTATTATGCCAGGTTTTGTCTTTAAAGAAGGTAAAATAGGAATTGTTTCTAAATCAGGAACATTAACATACGAAGCGGCTGACCAAGTTGCTAAAGCAGGATTAGGTATTACAACTGCGATTGGAATTGGTGGAGATCCAATTATTGGAACTACAACTAAAGAAGCTGTTGAATTATTAATGAATGACCCTGAGACTGAAGGAATTGTAATGATTGGTGAAATTGGAGGTAATCTTGAGGCTGACGCTGCAAGGTGGGTAAAAGACAACTCTAAGAAACCTGTAGTAGGTTTTATTGCTGGTGAAACTGCTCCTAAAGGACGAACAATGGGACACGCTGGTGCAATTGTAGGTGGTCATGATGACACTGCAGAAGCAAAAAAACAAATCATGAGAGATTGTGGAATCCACGTAGTAGATTCTCCAGCTGAAATTGGAAAAAAAATGGCGGAAGTATTAGGTGTAACAGCATAATAAACTTCTCGATTCAATATTTAAAGTCCTTGCTTGCAAGGACTTTTTTTTTACCCATACATTTAAACGTTCAATTCTATTATTTTTGACTTATGGATATAGCCCTTGTTAGAGCAAAAGTACTTGAAGCAAAAGCCACACGAAACATCATTGAACTTTGTAGCTACTTTAGTAAACACCCAGATGGAGTTCGCTGTTTAATTCAAATAGTGGATAACGAAGAAAAATACCCCCTAAAAGAATACAGCTCTTGGATTATTATTCACGTATGTAAAAACAAGCCTGAGCTAGTTGAACCATTCTATAAAAAATTGGTTGGAATTCTTTTTAAATCAAGTAATCAAACAGTCTTGAGAAACATTGCTAACATTATTATGACTGTTGGTATTCAACCCTACAAAGAAAGTGAACTGGTTGATGTATTAATTGGCTTCATACAAGAACATACTCACAAAGTTGCTCTACATGTATATTCCATGCAAATTCTTGCTCAAATCGTTTTAAAACACCCAGAATTGAAGCCAGAAATTATCGCTGTAATAGAATTAAACGACAAGGACAAAACACCTGCCTACAATGCAGGGAAACGAAATTTCTTAAAAAAAACAAAACAAGTTTTGATCAACTAGCTTATCTCTATCCTTTTCAAAATTTTGAACAAAAAAAAGGGTGAAGTAAACGCCTCACCCTTTTTTCATTTTATACACTTATTAATGCTGCTTTAAGATAGAAACTCCAGAACCAAAAACGTTAGACTCACCATAAGGCGATCCAATTCCGTCCCATTTCTCCCATTTCTTCAACTCAATGTATTGCGGGTTCTTAGAAATTTGAGCAGCCTCTAAAGAAATTGCTTCTGCTTTAAATTTTGCAGATACAATTAATGAAGAATCTCCTCTTGCTTTCTCAATTCGAGCATTCGCTAAATACTCTTGTTCTTTTTGCTTTTCTTTCGCTGTTAAATTTCGTTGCTTTTGCGTCTCTTTATTTGTGATTTCCTGTGCAATGTTCGGAGGCAAGTTTACATCTGCAATTTCCACATAGTGAAGCGTAAGGTAATTTCCTTCAAAATCTTTTTGAAGAATCGATTCAATCTCTCCTTCTAAAGCTTCTCGCTTAGAACTATACACTTGCTCATACGTGTATCGACCAATTACATCTTTAATTGCACCTTTTGCTTTATCATCAATAAATGAAATATAACCTGGCCCGTGCTTCAGGTGAAGATCTGATGTTTTACCTGATGCTGCAGCGTAATTCACAGCAACCTCAACATTAATATCCGTACCGTTAATATCCATAACTTCAGATATGAAGTTTTTTGACTGTTGACGTGTATTGTACGTAATCATTTCATTCCAAGGTGCAATAAAAATTGTCCCTTCGTTATACGTTCTTTCTTTATCAACACCACCTCCATAAGGATGATATACAAAACCTTCTTCACCTGGATTTACATCTGTCCATGACATGAAAAACAATACAACTAAAACTAGCCCTATTACTCCTACTGATACAAATTTACCAACCTTTTTAGGGTCAATGTCAAACTGTGGTACTTGTTGTTTAAAATCGTTCATCTTTGCTTTCTTTACTTTTTTTAATTAAATGTTCTATTACTAAATAAGCAACTCCAGCTACTAAACCAATCGCCATCACCTTTATAAACGGAGGGCCTTTAAGTAAGTATCGGAACGATAAAAAAATAGTTGCCCCAATAATGACAACGCCTAAAATCATTCTAAACTTAAACTCTGATTTTTTATCCATTTGCTTTTTAATATTTAATAAAGATAAAATATTAAACGTCCTTCGGCTAACGTATTCGTATGAATATCATTTTTTTTAGGATGAATGGTAGAAGATAGTCCGTTTACCAAAGCGTATTTCTATCTTTGTCGCCGTGCATTTTGCAGTTATAGACATAGAAACCACTGGCGGTAGTCCTAAAAATTCAAAGGTTACCGAAATTGCCATTTATAAACATGATGGTAAAGAAGTTATTGACACCTATGAAACCTTAATTAACCCGCAAATACCAATACCTCCATTCATTGTCAAACTCACAGGAATAAATAACAAAATGGTCGGGAGTGCGCCTAAGTTTTTTGAAATAGCAAAAGACATTGTTGAGTTTACAGAAGGCTGTGTATTCGTTGCCCATAATATTGATTTTGACTACGGCGTTATTCGTGCTGAGTTCAACTCATTAGGTTTTGACTATCGCAGACCTCACTTATGCACTGTTCGTTCTTCTAGGGCTATTATTCCTGGTCATGATTCATACAGCTTAGGCAAGCTAACTAAGAGCCTTGGCATTAAACTCACTGGAAGACACAGAGCTGGTGGAGATGCTTTAGCGACAGCACAATTATTTGGATTACTTTATAAAACGGATCAAAAGCAGCTTGAAGGTTTTATTCAAGAGGAATTAAATCCCAAAAGATTACATCCTAAGCTCAACCTTCACGCCCTTGATGAAATTCCAAATAAAACGGGGGTGTATCAACTTTTCAACGAAAACGACCAACTGATTTACATTGGAAGTAGTGTTCAGGTAAAAAAACGCATAGAACAGCACCTACGCGACACCAAAACAGCCAAAGCTGTTAAAATGCGGAGTGAAATATCACGCATTGAATTTGAATTAACAGGGTCTGAACTCATCGCAAGCTTAATCGAATCACAACTTACAAACCAACATCAAGCTAAATACAATAAGGCGCGATTAAAAACTAAATTTCCCTACGGAATTTATACCTACCTAGACAAAGGAGGATATATCCATTTATACATTGGATCAACTACTAAAGTTTCAGATGTTCCGCTAACATATTTTTCTTCAAAAAAAGAAGGAAATCGTTTTATGGAACGTTTAGTTCAAGAGAATCAGCTATGTAAGAAATTGTGTGATTTATACCAAACCAACTCTTCTTGCTTTCAATACGAAATCAACGAGTGTGCCGGAGCTTGTGTCCAAAAAGAATCAACGAAAGCATACAATAAACGTTGTGAAAAAGTAATTGATGAACTTAAGTTAAAGGGAGCATCGTTTTACGTAATCGACAAAGGAAGAGAACGCGGAGAAAAAAGCTTAATCCTTATTGAAAACGGCAATTTAAAAGGCTACGGATACGCTCCTTTTCATTTCAATAAGCTATCTTCTAATAAATGGAGTACATTTATTGAGCCAACAACCGAAAACAACGATGCTAAGACGATTTTAAGAATGTTTTTAAACAAGAGTACGAAACATGAGGTAATCAATTTTACGCCTCTATAAGTACACTCGCAGTACAACCAGCCACCTACATTCCCTTTCGAAAAAGACCAGTTTCACCTAGTATAAATGGTTTTTTCTCACAAAAATTAATCACAAAAAAAGCCACCCGAAAGGGTAGCTTCTTTTTTATATATCTTAAATTCTACATTGCAGCTTCGTGAGCAGCAGTTTCTGCTTTCTCTGCAGCAAGAGCAGCAGCTTTTGCTTTAGCAGCTTCTGCATCTTCAGTTAATTTATTTTTAGAAAAATCAATTAAAATTGGAGTCGCTATACATAACGAAGAATAAGTACCTACAATAACACCAATCATCAATGCAAAGATAAATCCTTTAATTGCTGCACCACCAAACAAGAAGATGATAAGCAACACAATAAACGTTGTCATCGACGTATTAATTGTTCTAGACAATGTAGAGTTCAACGAAATGTTAATTTGCTCATTTTCATCTGCTGCTTTATGCAACCCTAAATTCTCACGTATTCTATCAAATACAACCACCGTATCATTAATTGAATATCCAATTACAGTAAGAATAGCTGCTACAAACGCTTGATCTACATCTAAGTTGAATGGAAGTATACCATGGAATATTGCGAATGCTGCTAGCACCAAGGTAACATCATGCAACATGGCAATAATAGCACCTGTTGAGTATTGCCATCTACCAAAACGAATTAAGATGTATGCAAAAATGACAACTAAGGACAAGATAATAGCCCACATAGAAGAAGAAATTAATTCTTTAGAGACAGTTGCAGAAACTGATCGTTGCTCCAATAGACTAGCTTTACCTACCTTATCTTCAGCTTTCGCTAAACCAGCAAGTAACTTGTCTTTAACTTCTAGGTTCCCATTCTCATTCGCCAACATGTAGTTAGTCGTAATGTCTAACTCAAAACTACTTGATTTCGTTTTCAATTCTAAAGAGGCTTTTTTACCATCTTCTTCAACAAAAACTGAGCTCAAATTTGTTCGAAGGTAATCTAAATGTTCTCCTGCACTCTTTTCAAATTTAACATGGAATGAACGACCTCCTGAAAACTCAACACTTGGGTTAAGTCCTTTCGTAACTAAAGCTATAATTCCTCCAGCAATCAAAACTCCTGAAATTAAATAGTATTTCTTACGGTTACCTACAAAGTCAAAATTGAAGTTTTTAAACGCTCCTTTTGTAAGCTTTGTTTCAAACGAAATTGATTTACCAGACTTCATCCACCAGTTAATTGACAAGCGTGTAATAACTAATGCAGCAAACACAGAGGTAAAAATACCGATGATTAATGTCGTAGCAAAAGATTCTATTGGTCCAGAACCAAATGTCTTAAGGATAACTGCTGTTAATAAGGTTGTAATGTTGGCATCTAAAATAGATGATAAGGCTTTCTTAAACCCTGTGTCAACTGCAGACTTAACATCTTTACCAGCAGTTTGCTCTTCACGAATACGTTCAAAAATTAGTACGTTGGCATCAACCGCCATACCAATAGTCAAAACAATACCAGCAATACCAGCTAAGCTCAATACAGCTCCAAAAGATGCTAACGAACCAAAGATGAATAAGATATTTGCAAACAAAGCGATATCAGCTATAATACCTGCTTTACCGTAATAAAAAATCATGTATATAAATACAAGTAATAAAGCAAGACCGAATGACATTAAACCAGCAGAAGCATTTTCAGCACCAATTGTTGGACCTACTTTTGTTTGTTCTTTAATTACACATGGAACAGGTAATGCTCCTCCATTAAGTAATCCTGATAAATCTTTCGCTTCATTAATTGTAAAGCTTCCTGAAATTTGTGTACGACCGCCAGTAATTGGCTCATTCACTCTTGGCGCACTATAAACAACACCATCCATCGTAATAGCAATAACACGGCCAGCATTCTCCTGGGTCATTTGAGCCCAGTTATTACCACCCTCTTGAGTCATTTGAAGATCAACAGTAATTTTCCCTTCATTTTGATCGTATCCAGTAGAAGCACTTTTAATATCTCTACCACCTACTCTTGCTTTCCCTTTCAATGGAACACGAACGGCATATAGAACATATCCAGATTCTTTTGTATCAAGGTTAATTACTTCTGAGTTTGAAGACCACATGAACTTAACGTCATCTGGAAATGAAGCCAAAACATCACCACGTCTCAACAAAGCATCAACTGCATTTTTATCTTCTATAGCACAGTACCCCATCGAGTATCCTCCTGCAGGCTTCATTAAATCAGCCAAACCTTTTTGACCATCGCTTGTTAAAGAAGACAAATC
Source organism: Crocinitomicaceae bacterium (assembly GCA_029238665.1). Lineage (GTDB taxonomy): Bacteria > Bacteroidota > Bacteroidia > Flavobacteriales_D > Crocinitomicaceae > UBA4466. Next base: position 116,169 of record JAQWFQ010000024.1, read on the forward strand.
ATTCAAGTCTAAAGCAACAGTATCACTTGCAAGGGCTGTAGAATCAGAAACAACTTCTTCAATTTCTCCTTCAATCAATTCAGCTGTTCGAGAAACAATACCAGCTTGTTGCCATTGCGCCCCAATTTCTTGAAGAGAATATGTTTCAAAGAACTGTAAGTTTGCAGTTGACTGTAATTTCTCAGCAACAGTCGCCTCATCTTGTACACCTGGTAGTTCAATATATAGTCTATTGTTTTTAGGGTCTTTCTGAATGTTCGGTTGCGCAACACCAAATTGGTTAATACGACGGTTCATTATTTCTTCAACACCGTCCATTGAACTAGCCTCCTTAGATCTAAGGAAACTTTCAACTTCTGAATCTGTCGATTTTAACCCCAAGTCATCAATATCAGAGATATCAAATAAACTTACCAATGGTGTTTTCGGGTTTAATAAGTTATGCTTGGCAGTAAATATTGAGATAAAATCTCCGCCATTCGTTCCATATTCCTTTTTAGCAGCTTTAAACGCTTGCTTAAACTTTGGACTTCTTTCATTACGAATGTAATTTTTCAAAAGCTCAGGAACTGAGACTTCTAACGTTACACTCATACCTCCTACAAGGTCTAATCCAAAAGCAAGGCTTCGTTGTTTAACGTCTTTAAACGTAGAACCAAAAACAGGATATACTGTTTTATCTGCTTTTTCTTTTAAAATTTGATTAATGAACGCTGACTTTGCCAACTCTTCTGCATCCGCATTATTGAAATCAACTTCAGTGTTGTTTGGTAGGTAAGCAACCATGTTGTTACTCTCAGCCTGAGCTTTTAAATCATCAACAAGAGCTTGTGCTTCCTTTTCTGCTTTCTTTTCTACATCGCTAGAAACAAATGTAAACGACAATTGATAAACACAAATAGCCGTCAGTAAGATCGTCAAAAACCAAAAAAATCCTTTATTACGCATTTTCGTAAAATAATTAAGTAATTAATAAGCCAGCAAATATAGACTTTACCTTTATTAAAGTCAATATAATAGCCATCTAACTTGCAAAGAAAACTAGAATATTAAATAAGCCAGTAAAAACCTCAATAAAATCAGGTAATACAAAAGGTTACGCCTATTAAATAAAACAGTTAAAGTGATTTAGAAAATTCAAGAATGCTCTTTGCAAAATCACCCCATGAATCTGCAGATTTTTCAGCTTGTAAATTACGGCTAAACGAAGGCTTTAAACCTTCTAAAAAATAACGAGTTATCTCACTTGAAATTAAATCAGCTTGCGGTTTTTTTACAATCAACCCCGTCTCATTGTGTCGGGTTTTTTCTTTCAAGCCACCAACATCTGTCGCTATAATAGGCAAGTCAAAATGATGTGAAATTGCAGTAATTCCACTTTGAGTAGCTCCTTTATAAGGCAACATACAGACATCTGCAGCAGAAAAATAAACACCAACCTCAGCATCCGAAATATAGTTATTAAACAAGTGCACGCGCTCACCTAAATGAAGCGCATCTATGCGTTGTTGATAGGGGGCAAACGAACCGTAAACCTCTCCCGCTACAATTAGATGTATATCAGTTTCCACATCAGCCAATGCCTCAAGAAGCAAATCCAAACCTTTATAATCTCGAATAAATCCAAAAAACAACAAGTATTTTTTACCCACTGGTAAACCAAGTTCTTTAATCGCATCTCCTTGATTTTTCTTTACTCCAAACTGGCTGTACACCGGGTGGTCTAACCTTAAATACTTAGCGTCAGGCTTGAGAGAAAGTAAATCCTTTAAAACAGCATCACTCATAACAACAAAGCCATCATTCTGTTTTAGAAAAAAATTATTGGCCCTTTTATCAAAAAAACGTTTTTCGTGGGGTATTACATTATGAAGGATACTAATTCGTTTTGTTTTTCTATTCAATCGCTTATGAACTACTCCCATTGAAGGACCAAAAAAAGTCATCCAATACTGCCCAATAAACACATCAGGTTCAAATGCATTAATAACACTTGCAGTTGATCGAAAGCTACATGGATTAAGCGTATCTAAAGTGCGTTTCGCATCAATTTTATCTGGATTATCATCCGCTGTAACAAATTGCGAGGTTCCAGGAAACAAGAAACTAGGGTACTGGCGTTTGAACGTATGTGCTTTTACTTCATTTTCAAGTTCCAACGCACGATACAACATTGCACTAAACTGTGCTATACCACCACGATAAGGGTAAAAGGCAGATAGTAAACTAATCTTCATAACGGTACGAATATACTAGAATCTTAAGGAAGTTTTTATTACAATCAAAAAATAAAGGGACTCCTAATTATTCGGGTTAATTCCATTTGCTTTCATGTAAGCCATTTTTTTCTTTAATCGCTCACCTTCTATCAACTCTCCCATAGCGTAATATTTCCGCATGTTCTCCTTACCAAACGAATCAAATCCCAAGCACCACCCATGACGAACACCACCTTTATAACGCGTTAAGGTAGCCCGCTTCCCATTTGCACGAAAAGCCAACCAAACACCTTCCTTTTTACTGGCTATATACTGCCCTGTTTCCATAACAGTAAAATCAGTGAAATACTTTGTGACCTCACCATGCAAAAGATTATCTGCATACATATAAACCCCTGAAGGAACCTGAGACATATTACCTACATCTTTAGACACATAATAAACAACTTTTTTACCCGTCAACTTTCCACCTAAATAAGTCTCTGTACTACTTAAACGCTCAGACACTCCAAAGTTAACCCAAACACTATCCTTCAATTGATTTCTAAAAATCCCATAACTCATCATTGCACCATTTTCATGGTAATAATATGCCAGTGAACGCAATGAGTTGAGCTCATGCTTTATAATAGCCTTAACCTTTGATGATTTATAGTAATAAACAAACTCACCAACTGGCTTATCATCTATAAACTGCCCCGTATACTGAAGGGCATTTGTTCCTGCATATAACTTAGCCCATTCACCCTGTTTACGCCCTTGTGAATCAAGCTCATTGAGTTGACCAACACAAATAAAACAAGCAAACACAGAGATAAAAACTAAACTACACTTCATTTTTTATTTTTTTTGAAAATTCATATAAGCTTGAAACGGTTAAGTCCGCCTCCACACCTATAGCCTCCTCCGTCTTTATTCGCACTGTTTTCATACCAAGGTTTTTACCAAACAGGATGTCAGAATCTGTATCTCCCACCATAACGCAACGATCAAATTGTACTTCAGGATACTCCAACTGTGCAAGTTCTGCCATAGCAGGACCAGGTTTTCTCATGTCACAATCTGCCCCTTTTAAATTAGGAGCAAACAAACACTTATTTATTTTACCACCTTTTTCGTAAACTTCATCACACATATAAGTATGAATCTCTAAAAGGTTACCCTCAGTCATAAGTCCTTTACCTATCCCCTGTTGGTTTGTCACAACAAATGTCAAATGAAACACATTAGACAATGCAGCGATTGCCTCTTGTGCATTTTTTAGAAATTTAAACTCGGAAACACGGGTTACATAAGCTCCAAAAATACGCTCATTAATAACACCATCTCGATCCAAAAACAAGGTCCATGTCTCATCAATATTCCAACTGCTAATTGACATCGAGTGTTTTTTCTACAAGATAAACATTGCGTTGCGAAGAGTTTCTACCAATTAACTCAGCAATAAATCCAGCTAAGAAGAACTGTACTCCCATCACCATTGATGCCATTGCTATAAAAAATTCTGTTCGACTAGAGATTAAGCTTCCCAATTGGTCAATGAAAATTTTATCAATAATTAAATAAAATGAAAAGCCAAAGCCAATCATAAACAAAACCATTCCGATGGCTCCAAAGAAATGCATTGGCTTCTTTGAAAATTTTCCAATAAATGCAACTGAAAGCAGATCTAAAGGTCCATTAACAAACCGGTTTAATCCAAATTTTGTAGTTCCATATTTACGTGATTGGTGTTGCACCACCTTCTCTCCAATCTTATCGAACCCTGCATATTTTGCTAACGGGGGAATGTAACGATGCATATCTCCATACACCTCTATACTCTTGATAACAACATTCTTATAAGCCTTCAGGCCACAATTAAAATCGTGCAAATAAATCCCTGTAATTCGTCTAGCTGCCCAATTATAAAACTTTGTTGGAATTGTTTTTGTAATTGGATCATATCGTTTTTTCTTCCACCCTGAAACAAGATCAAAATCCTCTTCCATAATCATCCGATACAATTCTGGTATTTCCTCTGGAGAATCTTGTAAATCAGCATCCATTGTAATCACAACACAGCCTGACACAGCCTCAAATCCTTTTTGTAACGCTGCTGACTTCCCATAATTACGCTGGAATTTTATCCCTTTAGCATTTGGGTATTCAACATGTAACTTTTCAATTACTCCCCAAGAGCCATCCTTGCTTCCATCGTCTATAAAGACAACCTCAAATGAAAGCTTATGCTCATCCATCACACGCTTAATCCAGCTATACAATTCAAGCAAAGACTCTTCTTCATTAAAGAGTGGCACTACAATAGATATGTCGTATTTTAATTCCAAATCGTTCTAAATTAGTTGTTAGCAAATATAGCTATTCGTTTTTCAATTCTTAGAAAATGATCAATTCTAAATTATCTAATTTTAATAATCTTAAACACCTCTGAAGAAGTCCTCAAAAAGTAAACACCTTCACTCAAAAAAGAAACATCAATAACCTCCTCTGAACCAGACATACAACCTGACAAAACCTCACCGCCATCAGGCTTAACTATAGCATATACCTGATTAGGTCTACCCCCAGTAATCATCAGCTCATGAACAACAGGATTTGGGTAAACAAGTACCGCATAATCTAACTCATCAAAACCAAGATCAGATGCTTCAGCTATAAAGAAATGATCAACTCCAGCCTCCGTAATATTAACCTGAGGGCTAATGTCTGATGTTTTGAAAAAGAACTGCATTGTCGATGTAATTGAAATATAGTCTTGCAAACGAATACTCACTTCATGCCAGTTAAAAAAGTTGGCTGTATCACCATCAACATACTCAAGAACAACCGTTGTTAAACCATTACTAACTGAAATCTCCAAGACATCATCTGGCGGAGAAACAGGACCATGAAAATTATAAAACCAACGCTCATAATTCACATAGGGATCTATATAACCTGTCAAATCTATCACAGGAGAAGTTAACGAAACCGTACCGTTATCAACATCGTCAAAATCGGAATCAAACGATACCGCATTCCCTGTAACATAAGCAAAATCACCACAATCATTATTTGAATCTATACCTGGTGCTGAATTGCTACTCGTTGTATTGGGTACACCTCTCTCCCAAAGACCTGTCGTTGCAGTCCCTGATGTGTTCCATCCAAAATCAAATGTGAAATCATCGTAAATACCCGTGCTCAAAAACACATCTATACTACCGGTTGAATTATCAATGTTTAACTGATTGCAATACGTTATATACCCCCATTTACCTACGCTTACCGTATAGACATCTTCATAATACAATGTCAAATTTTCTTCACCAAGTGCATTCGTCTGTCCACCCACAGTTAGCAATGACATTTCAAGCCTAACATCAGCTCCATTAATAGGGGTTAATGAGCCATCCTCATAAACATTAACAGTAATGCCATACGGAGGAATGGGAACAAGCTGAACATTTTGGGTAGTTATAATTCCTGAATTAATTGACACACTTATTGTTTGTGAGTAATACCCTATTTTAAAATACGTAACATCAAAAACTCCTGCTGCTGCCATTCCTGTTGCATAAAAACCACTAGATGTACTATACTCCTGCTGATTCCCTCCAGTAATTGTCACCTCCACATCGTCAATGGGATCTGTTGTTATTGAATTCGTAATAATTCCTTCCAGATATGATGCCTGGACATAATTTGGACTAAGTACAAACAATCCCTCCGATCTATCTGTTGCTAGAATTAACCCTGAAGGAAAATAAGGAAACGCCCCCCAACACCCATCATAATCTGTTGTCTGGTCAAAATAAGTATCATAATTACCCACTTCAATCATATTGTACGGGTACGTTACATCATGCACAACTACCCCGTCAGAATAATAACTTGTAACAATATGATTGCCTAGTACATGTGTATTATGTGGAATCACACCCGCTCCTGGCGAGCTTTGAATACGGTCTATTTCAACAATATTAAACGGATCTGTAACATCGAAAGCCGCAATATAACCAGCTGACACCTCGTCAGTAGTAAAGGCATAGTCACCATTCTCTGTAGCCCAAACATTATGCGAAAACGTAGAAGGAGTTCCTGCTGTACCTAAAAGAATAGGGTTCGATTTATCAGTAACGTCAACCATACTTATAAACCCTTCGTAAAGATTTGCTAAATACATTGTGTCTCCTAAAACATAACCATCGTGCACATACCAATTATCAAACACTCCCACCTCTATCGGGTTCATAGGATCTGTATGTACATCTAGTATAATTACTCCTTTATTTCCACGGTTAGCACCAAAAATATAAGCGTACCCAGAAGAATCAATAAATAAATTATGGGCAGATTCCCACTCATTATTAGCAGGACCATTATAGTAGCTTGTTGTCAAGGCTGTAGAACTTGGTAAGGGCGACAAGTCAATAATCAATAAACCACTAGAAGCCTCCGTAGTAATGTAAGCATAATCTCCCCATGTTTTTAAATCCCGCCAAACAGAAGGAATTCCTGGTTCCCAGAAAATTTCAACTGGATTTGAAGGTGTAGATAAATCGACCACAGAAGTTCCTTTTTCAGCACCAACAAGCCCATATTCATTACCATCTTCGTCAACATATCCCCACACATCATTTAGCATCGTTAAATGTTCGGACATATAATCTACATGACCTATTGAATCTATATTCAACTGTGACCAACATCCTAAAGACGCAACTAAAACAACAACTGTTAATACTAATTTCATTTTATTTTTTTTGTTACAAAAAGTGTTTAAAGGATAAAAATAGCCGCAATAATAAAGACAACAATAATTACAATATATTGCCATACATCTACAAAATAAGGTGCCATTTTCTTACAGCTCTCCCTCAGCCCCATGAATCAAAGATAAAAGAATTCAAATACCCTTTAGTTTTAAGTATCAATTTACTTTTAAATGAGCGCTCAATTTGCTATCTTCGCACCTCTAATTTAGATATACTATGGCAAAAACATCTATCCCAGAAACACTAGAATCAGTTGATTTCGAAGCATTCAAAAACGAAGTGATTGAAGACTACAAGTTAGCTTGTATTTCGAGAGAAACATCTTTACTAGGAAGACGTGAAGTCTTGACTGGAAAAGCAAAGTTCGGGATTTTTGGAGATGGAAAAGAACTGGCTCAAATTGCACTCGCGAAACAGTTTCAAAACGGTGATTTTCGATCGGGATATTACCGCGATCAAACCATCATGATGGCTATTGGGCAAATCAACGTTCAACAGTATTTTGCCGGATTATACGCACACACAGATGTGGAACAAGAGCCTCAATCTGCAGGCCGTCAAATGGGTGGGCACTTCGCTACAAGGAACCTAGACGAAAAAGGCAATTGGAAAAACTTGATGGAGCAAAAAAACAGCTCCGCAGACATGTCTCCAACCGCAGGTCAAATGCCTCGACTATTAGGTTTAGCTCAAGCTTCTAAAGTATACAGAAACAATCCTGCTTTAGCAGAGCTAGCAGAATTCAAGAAATTCACCAACGGCGGAAATGAAGTTGCCTTTGGAACAATTGGTGATGCCTCAACATCGGAAGGTCCCTTTTGGGAAACGATCAATGCAGCAGGTGTTTTACAGGTTCCTATGGTAATGTCTGTTTGGGATGATGGGTATGGAATATCAGTACCTCGAAATAAACAAACAACCAAAGACAGTATCTCAGAGGCATTAGCCGGAATGCAACGTACTAAAGACAAACCAGGGTATGAAATCTTTATAACAAAAGGTTGGGATTATGCTGACTTATGTTTGACTTACGAAAAAGCTGTCAAACTAGCCAGAGAAGAACATATTCCTGTTTTAGTCCACGTAAAAGAAGTAAATCAACCTCAAGGTCATTCAACGAGTGGGTCACACGAACGTTATAAAGATGAGGCTAGAATGCAATGGGAAATTGATTTCGACTGCATTTCAAAATTTGAACATTGGATTTTAACATTTAATACTGATGGACTAAGCATTGCTACGAAAGCTGAACTTGAAGCAATTCAAAAAGATGCTAAGAAATTAGTTCGTGACCAAAAAAATGCTGCCTGGAAAAACTTTACAGACTCTGTAAAAGAAGACCTTACAAACGCTGTCTCTTTAATTAAAGCTGTTGGAGAACAAAGTTCAAACAACGCCTTTATTAATAAAATTGCAGCTGACCTAGAAAAGGAAATGAATCCGATACGTAGAGACATACTAGGTGCTTCTCGGAAGGTACTTCGCATGGTTCGTGAAGAAAATTTAAGCGCAAAAACAGCTTTATCCTCTTGGATACAAAGCCAACTTAAAGTTAATTTTGACAGATATAGCTCTCACCTACACTCAGAATCGGAATCTTCAGCAATGAACGTTGAACGTGTCGATCCAACATATGACGATGACGTTAAAATGGAGGATGGTAGAATTATCCTTAAAAATAATTACGAGAAAATTCTTGCCAACAATCCTGCCGTTCTTGTTTTTGGAGAAGATGCCGGGAAAATTGGTGGCGTAAATCAAACGCTAGAAGGAATGCAAGAGAAATTCGGTGAAGATCGCGTTTCGGACACAGGAATTCGTGAATGTACAATTATTGGACAAGGTATTGGAATGGCCATGCGTGGATTAAGACCAATTGCAGAAATTCAATACTTAGACTACTTACTGTACGCAATACAAGTTATGTCTGATGATCTATCCACACTTCAGTACAGAACAAAAGGTGGACAAAAATCACCTTTAATCATCAGTACACGTGGACATCGTTTAGAAGGAATTTGGCACAGTGGATCTCCAATGGGAATGATTGTGAATTCAATTCGAGGAATGCATGTATGTGTACCTCGTAACATGACTAAAGCGGCTGGATTTTACAATACTCTATTGCAAGCAGACGAACCTGCATTGGTTATTGAACCCCTAAATGGCTATAGAACAAAAGAACGTTTACCTAACAATATTGGGGATTTTAGAGAACCCCTAGGAATTCCTGAAATTGTAAAAGAAGGGAATGACTTAACGATTGTTTCGTATGGGTCAACATTTAACCTATGTGAAGTAGCATCAAGCCAACTCGCCGAGCTGGGTATATCAGTTGAATTAATTGATGTTCAAACCTTACTTCCGTTTGATATTGAACACATGATTACTGATTCAATAGAGAAAACAAATCGTTTATTAATTGTTGATGAAGATGTTAGCAGTGGTGCAACAGCATATATGCTTGATAAAATCTTGGTTGAACAAAAAGGATATTACCACCTAGACTCTGTACCAGAAACACTTAGTGCTAAAGACCATAGATCAGCCTATAGCTCTGACGGAGACTACTTCTCTAAACCAAATATTGAGGACATTGTTGAAAAGGCATACACAATTATGCACGAATCAAGCCCCTTAGACTTTCCCTCCATTTATTAATCAATCTTATCTAGACTGAATAAGCACACGATGAATTGGAATGAATACCACGCGAAATTTGCAGCAATTTTACACGGAGAAATTACCGCTACACCTTATGATAACCCAAGCTATCTAGAGTACGTAAAACTGAACAACTCAAGATCTAATCGTTGGTTAAAAAAAACAGACTTACTCGACGAAACTAAAGCTGCATTAGCCTCATTGAAATGTCATCAAAAATGGTACTTAATTACTGAACCTTGGTGTGGAGATGCTGCTCACCTCACTCCATTTATACAAAAAATAGCTGAATACAGCCCTCACATTGAACTACATGTAATTCTTAGAGACGGTGACGACAACATGATTGACTCCTACCTAACAGATGGAAGTAAATCTATCCCCAAATTAATTGTACGTGACGACAACAATACAGACTTATTTACCTGGGGACCTAGACCAATTGAAGCCAAAGAATTAGTTGACAACCTAAAAGAATCCACAAAAACGACACAAGAAAAGAAAGCTGCGCTACAAGTGTGGTATAACAACGACAAAGGAATATCAATTCAACGCGAATTGATGGCACAACTTAAACAAGTTAGCGCTTAAGGGTTTTAAAATGAAACGCTCGCGTAAGATCAATGTACGCTTCCGTATAGTTATTTTTAGCACATCGAATACTAAAATCAGTTACAGCTAGATCACTACGTTTTTTTGAGAACCTCAATACAGAACGAATATAATCTCCCCCCTGCTTTCCTCGTATATTGATTTGAGCAACTACACTTAAACCATTTAAAGATCCAGTTTCAACCCAACCCTTAACATCATTATGCGGTACAATAATCCAAAAGTCTCCCTGCGGACTCAACAGGCCTGAAACTTTCTTTACAAACAATGCTTTTGGCAAACTTCTTTCGTGACGAGAATTTGACTTTCGCTCATCATCATTCTCTAAATGCGTTTGAAAAAAAGGAGGATTTGAGATAATTAAATCGTACTGCTTCGTCCCTTCAAAGTTTAGAAAATCAACATGAATTGAAGTAAGTCTTTCAGAAAAAATTGATTCAGAAAAATTACACTCACATTCCCTCGATGCCAATTCATCCAATTCAACTGCATCCATTTCAATAGACGTATTCTGCTGGGCGCACATTAAAGAAAGAACCCCTGTACCTGCACCCACGTCTAATCCATGCCTTTTATCAAGCACATCAATAGAGGCACCTAAAACCATAGCATCTGTACCAACCTTCATTGGAGAGTCAGCTTGTTTAATCTCAAAAAACTTAAACTTAAAAATGGACATTATCCCAGGTAAAGCTCTACAAGTCCGTCTGGAGCCTTAATATGCAACTCTTTCTTCTTACGATCAACTCGTTTTACGACACCCTCAATCAAAGGAACAAGAATCTCCTTTTCATCGCACATAATCTGAAGTAAAGGATTTACCTTCAAATCAATGACTAAAGCCAGCTCACCGATATCACCATGCACCTCATCCACAACCTTGTATCCCATAACTTCATGGTCATAGAAATTAATCCCATTTAGCTCAGGTAAAATCTCAATAGACAAGTAGACATCTTTACGCAATAACTTTCGTGCACTAAGCTCATCATTAACACCTTCAAGTTTCACTGCAGAAAAACCTTTATTCTTCAGCTTTATCGATTCAATAAAGAAAGGTGTGAGGTTATCGCCTAAATCAATAAAAATGGTGTCAAGTGACGCATAATCACTCGGATTAGTAACGTCTAAAAACAACGAAACTTCACCTTTAAATCCGTGAAGTTTCGCTATATATCCTAAATGAAAGCAATCTGCTTTGTTCATTCAATCTTTTTATTACTCTGCTGCTGGAGTTTCCTCTGCTGCTGGAGCTTCCTCAACTGCTGGAGTTCCCTCAACTGCTGGAGTTCCCTCTGCCGCTGGAGCCTCCTCTACTGGAGCCTCCTCTACTGGAGCTTCTTCTACTACTGGAGCATTTTTCGCTTCAATTTCTTTAGCTCTTGCTGCTGAAACATTTGCTTCTGCTTTTAATTTATCTGCTTCTGCTTTATCAGCTGCTTTAGATAAACTTGAAGTTTTCGCATCAACTTTTTTAGCTTTTTCCTCTACCCACTTAGCAAATTTCTCTTCTACTTGAGCTTCATTCAAAGCACCTTTAGCAATTCCTTTAATTAAGTGATTCTTGTAAAGAATTCCTTTGTAAGATAAAATTGCTCGAGCTGTATCAGTCATCTCAGCACCATCCTGTACCCAGTTCAATGTCTTATCGAAATCGATATCAATAATTGCTGGATTCGTGTTTGGGTTGTAAGTTCCTAACTTCTCGATGAAACGTCCATCTCTTTTCGCTCTGCTATCTGCAGCTACGATGTGGTAAAAAGCTTTTCCTTTTTTACCGTGTCTTTGCAATCTAATTTTAGTTGCCATAATTGTTTTACAATATAGGGTACAAAACCCCGATTTATAAATTTATTTAATCCTGCCTTCTCGAGACAGGTCTGCAAAGATACTACTAAAATCATTAAAACCACCCAATTACCATTTTATTATTTGAAATAAATCAAATACAAAGTCCTTGAAAAGTTTACCTAGTTTATTTATCTTCATTGCCGAAAACAAAACCTACAAACAGATTACTATGCATCGATTCATACTTTCACTTCTTTTAGTATCTACCCTCACAAGTAAGGCTCAAGAAATTAAAAATGACTCCCCCCTTAAATTACGCGAAATAATGCGAGGCGATGACTTCATTGGACATCAACCCACTCACATTCGATGGGATAAGAATGGGAACTCTATTCTATTTGAATGGAATCCTGAAAACAACCCTGGTAATTCTGAATATGTCTACAACTTAAAACGTAAAACAATAGTCAAAAAAAATAAGTCTTTTTACGAAACAAACAGCGACTACCACAAAGATTCGTATTATTCCGAGCACGGAAACTTAATTCACTTCAATAATAAGGTTAAACAATCAATCATTTCGCTTCATGACGACATTTATAATGTGCAGGAATATGATGAGATTGTTTACTTCCAATTAAAAACAGACCTCTATAGATATCATAAATCTAAAGGAGAAATTAAACAGCTTGTTGCATTCTCCAAACAAAAAGAAGCATCAAAAAAAACACCATCTAAAATGGAGGAAGAAGAGCTAGCACTCTTTCAATTCCATACAGATCAAAAAGAAGCGGCTAACTGGCGAGACAACGAACCTAAATTTCATCAAAAAATAAAAACTATTTATCATCCACAAGGCTCTGTAAGTAATATTCAAGGTACTCCCGATGGAAAATTTATTTTATTTAGGGTTAATGAGTATCCCGAAGTGAAAAACACACATGTAGAGCATCACATATCAAAAAATGGTCATTCTTATCTAAAAAATGCACGATCAAAAGTGTCAGATAAAGATCCAGATCACAAACTTGGAATTTACAATCTAATATCCGATAGTGTTTATTACGTCGATTTCTCTTCGCTCAAAAACATTAAAAAAAAGCCGGAATATTTACGCTTATACAAAGACTTTACAGCAGGGGAATACGCAAGCAACAGAAAGCTAATAATGCATCAAGTTAAATTCTCTGCCGATGGCAAAAAAAACGTCATGGACATTAGAAGCTATGACAATAAAGACCGCTGGATTGTCTCCATTAACTTCACAACGGGAGAAATACAAACATTTGAACACCAACACGACGAGGCTTGGATTGGTGGGCCAGGAATTTCCAGTTGGAACATGGTGCAAGGAGTACTTGGCTGGCTAACCGACAACGAAACAATCTACTTTCAATCAGAAGAGACCGGATACGCTCACCTTTACCTTTACAACACCTCTCGCAAACAAAAAGAGGCGCTAACTTCGGGGGAATGGGAGGTTCACAATGTAGAGCTCAGCAGTAATGGCTCTAAATTCTATATTCACGCAAACAAAACACACCCTGGTAATCGCAACTTTTATCACCTGAACTTGAAGAGCAAACAATTAATTCCAATTCTAGAAGATGATGGCAATTATACTGTAACTATTTCTCCAGATGAAAAAATGCTTGCCATAAGGTATTCTTATAAAAATAAACCCTGGGAACTTTACATTGCTCCAAACAAAGAGAATGCGACACTCAACCAAATAACACACTCAACCACAAGTGCTTTTAAAAACTATAATTGGTACGACCCTGCAATAAAAACATTTACAGCTACAGACGGAAACTTGTTACATGCTAGGGTATACGTTCCAGACAGTGCAAAGCAAAACGGCAGTGCAATTATTTTTGTGCATGGCGCAGGTTACCTTCAAAACGCACACAACTTTTGGAGTGGTTATCACAGAGAGTACATGTTTCACAACATGCTACGCGACAATGGTTTTACAGTTTTAGACATTGACTATCGCGCAAGTAAAGGCTATGGTAGAGATCATCGAACAGCAATTTATCGACATATGGGAGGGCTTGATTTATCTGATCAATTAGATGGAAAACAGTATTTAATTGACTCTTTAAACATTGACTCTAAACGCATTGGCATCTATGGCGGGTCCTATGGTGGATTCATCACCTTAATGGCCTTGCTCACTGCTCCTGGAGAATTCAAAGCTGGAGCGGCTCTTCGATCTGTTACAGACTGGATGCACTACAACCACGAGTACACCAGCAATATCTTAAACTACCCTGGAACCGATCCAGAAGCCTATAAAAAAAGCTCCCCTATTTACTTTGCTGAAAATTTAACCGATCGTTTGCTCATGTTACACGGAATGGTCGATGATAATGTTCAATTTCAAGATGTTGTGCGGTTATCTCAGCGTTTTATAGAATTAGAAAAAACCAATTGGGAACTTGCCTTATTCCCTGTTGAAGCACACGGATTCAAAAAATCAAGTTCTTGGAACGATGAATACCGTAGAATTTACACCCTTTTTTATGAAGAATTAATTCTCAATAAATAATTGTGGATAAAACGAATTAAAACAATTATAAAAAAAACTAGTGCTTACAAGTACAATCTTTAGCTTTCAGACACTTAGCACAAACAACAAAAATATTATCTGTAAACCTAGGGGAAACAACATGTTGCTTCCCTTTTATTTTTATCGTAATTAAAGAATCAAACTCCTCTTTTTCTTTAATTGTCATTTCGTCTTGAATTACAAGCCCTATTTTATCAACATATTGCAAAAATTCTGATGAATTGTCTTTAACAGCAACAATTTTCACCACATCTCCTTTTTTTGCTTCTGACAGTGTTTTTCGAAAAGGTATTACAATTTCACCATCAACATTTGGAATAGCATCACCGTGAGGATCAAATGCTGGGAAATCTAAAAACTGATCTAGTCGATTGATTAATTTCTGAGAATGTATATGCTCTAGTTCTTCCGCTAACTCATGCACTTCGTCCCAAGAAAAATCTAACTTTTCTTGTAAAAATGTTTCCCATAAACGATGGCGGCGAATAACCATCATTCCTGACTTCTTACCTACAGCAGTTAACGAAATCTTTCCATACTTTTCATAATTAACCAAAGACTTCGCTTTTAGTTTTCGAACCATATCACTTACAGTTGCAGGTTTTACGGTTAAGCAAGATGCTAATTTATTCACCCCCACCTCGTCCTTGCCATCTTCAAAAATGGTTAATTGAACAAGCGCTTTTAAGTAATTCTCCTCTGTAAATGATAACATACTTCAAATGTAAAAAAAAATAAAAGTTAAATCAATTAGTTAGATAAGGCTAACTTTTATAGTTTTGCAAATAAAAAATCATAAAATGATCAAAAAAATAGCATTTATCGTTCTTGTATTAAATACACTGTTACTTTCTGCACAAACGAATATTAATGGTGTTCTTACTTCTAACAATGAAGTGATTCCTTTTGCAAAAGTAAAGTTAAAGAGCCTTAACATCAATGCAATCACCGATCTTGAAGGGTTCTTTTCCCTCAAAAATGTTCCAAGTGGAAATCATCAAGTAGAGTTTTTTGCCTTTGGATTCAAACCAAAAACCATTGAATTAAAATCGCCCTCAACACAATTAAAAATTTCACTAGAAAAAGACCTACAGGATATAAACGAAGTTGTCGTTAGTGGAACATTAAAGGAAGTATCAAAAAAAGAAAGTACTGTAAATGTTGAAGTCTTTTCACCTACCTTTTTCAAGAAAAACCCTGCTCCTTCAGTTTTTGAATCAATTGGAAGCGTAAACGGTGTACGACCACAGTTAAACTGTAACATTTGTAACACCGGAGACATTCACATTAACGGATTGGAAGGTCCATATACCATGGTACTAATTGATGGGATGCCAATTGTTAGTAGTTTATCTACAGTTTACGGCCTAACAGGAATCCCAAACTCACTTGTTGAACGTATTGAAATTGTAAAAGGTCCGGCATCAACATTGTACGGTAGTGAGGCAATTGGAGGAATCATCAATGTCATTACAAAGAAACCTCAAAATGCTAATTTATTTTCTGCAGACCTTTTTACAACAACATGGCTAGAAACAAATGCAGATATTTCTCTTAAATCAGACGTAGGGGAAAAAGCCACGGTGTTAACAGGGATCAATTATTTCAACTACGACTATAAGCGTGATGACAACAATGACGGATTCACAGATGTTACGCTACAAGATCGTATTTCTGTATTTCAAAAATGGAATTTTAAACGTAAAGATTACCGCTTATTTTCAATAGCAGGAAGGTTTCTATACGAAGATCGATGGGGAGGTGATATGGACTGGACTCCTGACTTTCGTGGAGGTGATAGTTTATACGGGGAAAGTATCTACACAACGCGCTATGAGCTACTAGTTAATTATCAACTACCGACAAAAGAAAAACTTTTTCTTTCTGGATCTTTCAACCACCACAACCAGAACAGCTACTATGGAACAACGTCATTTATGGCTGATCAATTTATCGGGTTTGGACAACTACACTGGGACAAAAAAATTGGAAAGCATGACCTTATTGTTGGAGCCGCAATGCGATTCACGCAGTACGATGATGACACACCTGCTACACAAACAGCTGATTCATTAAACCCTCAAAATGCTCCATCTAAATCTTGGTTACCTGGAATCTTCATTCAAGATGAATTAAAATTCAATGACAAACACAAACTTTTATTAGGGCTGCGTTACGATCAAAATTCAATTCATGGGTCAATTTTCACTCCACGCATTGGATACAAGTGGATGATTAATCCAAGTACAATATTCAGAATTAACACAGGTACTGGATATCGTGTTGTAAATATCTTTACAGAAGATCACGCCGCATTAACAGGAGCACGTGAGGTTGTAATATCAGACAACATTGCTCCAGAGCAATCCTACAATGGGAACATTAATTTCAACAAATCAATTATTACCAAGAAAAATAAATACATCAACATCGATTTCACAGGTTTCTACACCTACTTCACCAATAGAATTATTGCTGATTATGAAACAGATCAAAACTTTATTTATTATGAGAACTTAAGCTCTCATGCGATAAGTCAGGGGGTTAGTTTAAATGTTACAGCCAAAGTAATTCGAAATTTATCGATACAAGCTGGAGCAACATACATGGACATTGCAATATTTGAAGATGGAGTTAAAGAACAACAAATTTTAACCGAGAATTTTTCTGGAACCTGTGGAATGACCTACAATTTCCCAAAAGCTAAATTCAGTATTGATTATACAGGAAATGTATATAGCCCTATGCGATTGCCTTTATTGAATGACATGGACCCCCGTGCTCAATACTCACCTTGGTGGAGCATTCAGAACATTCAATTTACATACAAAGGGTTTAAATCGTGGGAAATATACGGAGGTGTTAAAAACCTATTAAATTGGACGCCAAATAAAAATACACCTTTTATTATTGCTCGAAGTCATGATCCTTTTGACAACAACGTTCAATTTGATGGAAATGGTGACCCTCTTGCAACAGCTGAAAACCCTTACGCACTGACATTTGACCCTTCTTATGTTTACGCTCCAAACCAAGGGATAAAAGGGTTTTTAGGCGTTCGATACACCTTACACGAAAAGAAAAGAAAGTAATGCGATTAACGTTGATATTTTTACTGTGCTCCGTACAACTTTTAGTCAATGCACAATCTAAATTCAAGAATATATCGACCTTAGATCACAGCTCCGCAAAAGTAAAAATTTTAATGCTTGGCGCAGACTGGTGTACAATCTGTCAAGCGAATGAAACTCAAATTGAAAAGAAGCATTTTTTGTCTAACAAAAACTTCTCTGAAGTAAGCTTCTTTAAGCTAAATGAAAACTACCCAAACCCCATTTATTTCAATGGAAAAGTTTACTTATTTGAACAAATAGGCTTCAACCAAGGAACACATCAACTTGTTAGAAAATTATTTAATGAATCAGAAACCAGCTACCCCACCTTCCTATTCCTTGACACTCAAAATCATTTAATAGAATCTTGGTCTGGCTTTATTAATGAATCTGAAATAGAATCAATTTTAAACGGGATTTTAAACCAGGTAGATGCTCCTGATTCGGTTAAAAGCATTTGATGTTTATTTGAAGCTGAAACCCTCGAATAAGCATTAAAATGCCACCACTCACTAGGAATATTATAAAACCCAGTATGCCGCATTACCTTTCTTAATAATTTTCGGTTTTGATACTGTTTGCTGGTCAATTCTCCTGATTTCAAAAACTGAGACTCATGGCTTGGAAAGGCTATTTCCCTAAAGTCATCATACCCTGCCCCCATATCTAAAACATCTCCATTCGCATCCACAATTGTCAAATCAACCGCTGACCCAAAATTGTGCACACTCCCATTTTTAGGATTTGAAACAAACTTACCTCTTCTATATACTGGAATTGAATCAAGTGCATTCCACATTTCTTGTTGCACTTGCCGTGGGCGAACTCCATCATACACCAGTAAAGAATATCCTGGGTAAATAGAATCTAAATAGTGTTGTGATTTTGATAAACGAATAGCAACTTTTTTCTGTAAAAACAAACGTGTTAGCGTATCATACAACTGCATCCCCATAAAGTTATCCGAAGTCGCGTATTTTAAATCAATTTGTATTGTAGAATCAATTGAAACCAGTTCCACCAACCCTATTGAGTTCATAACCTTTTCCACTTCCAATAACAGGGTTGAATCAACTTCAACAGGCAAAACAACTTGTTTTTCATCACCAGCCACAACTATTTCTTCCGGAATACCTGAACTACATGATAAAAGAACTAAAAAGAGAATCCAAGACCACTTCATTTTATAAAGAAACAAAATCTATAGGAATAGAACCTTTTTAGAACTTTTCTATTTATTTTTGCTCTAAAATTTATTTTGTATGCCAATAATCTCTAATAAAGCAATTCAAATGCCCGAATCACCAATTCGTAAATTGGTTCCTTTCGCAGAAATAGCAAAAGAAAAGGGTAAATCGGTGTTTCACTTAAATATAGGCCAACCTGATATTGAGACTCCTGAAATTGCACTAAAGGCAGTTAAAGATATAGATAGAAAAGTGATTGAATATAGCCACTCTGCAGGTTTTCAATCATATAGAGATAAGCTTTCTGAATACTATAAATCGGTAGGTATTAATGTCGATTCTGAAGATATAATCATTACTACAGGTGGATCTGAAGCATTAACATTTGGATTTATGTCTACTTGCGATGCAGACGATGAGGTAATTATCCCTGAACCATTTTATGCAAACTACAACGGTTTTGCTGTTGCAGCAGGGCTAAATGTCGTACCCGTTACAGCACAAATCGAAAATGGGTTTGCACTGCCTCCAGTTGCAGAAATAGAGAAAAAAATAACTTCTAAAACAAAAGCAATTGTCATTTGCAACCCTGGAAACCCAACAGGATACCTTTACTCTAAAGAAGAGTTAGAACAATTGAGAGACATTGTAAAAAAACACGATTTATTTTTATTTGCTGATGAAGTTTACCGTGAATTCTGTTATGATGGTGCTTCACCACTTTCTGTAATGAATTTAGACGGAATTGATCAAAATGTAATTATGATTGATTCTGTTTCTAAGCGCTATTCAATGTGTGGTGCTAGAATAGGGGCAATTGTTTCCAAAAACAAAGATGTAATGGCAGCAGCACTTAAATTTGGTCAAGCACGATTATCTCCCCCTACAATTGATCAAATAGCCGCAGAAGCAGCGCTATCTACCCCACAATCTTATTTTGATAATGTGGTAGCTGAATACGTTGAGCGTAGAAACATAATGATTGAAGGCTTAAATAATATCCCAGGTGTATTCTGTCCAAAACCAAGTGGCGCATTTTATTGTGTTGCCAAATTTCCTGTCGATAGTGCTGAAAAATTTTGCCAGTGGCTATTAGAAAGTTTTGAATACGAAGGAAATACAGTAATGATGGCACCTGCCAGCGGATTTTATTCAACACCAGGTCTAGGGGAGCAAGAGGCGCGTATTGCCTATGTGTTAAACCAAGACTCCTTAAAAAAAGCAGTGAAGTGTATAGAGGAAGCACTTAAAGTTTATCCAGGACGATTGAATTAAAACAATGTATAAAAGTCAATAATTCACGTTATCTTTGATATGGTATTTAACGTATGTAAACCAAGCTCATCCGTGAAAAAAATAGTAGAAAAATATAACGTTCCAGGACCACGATACACATCGTACCCTACAGTTCCTTTTTGGAAACATAACCCTTTAAAAATTGAGGATTGGATAAAGAGTATTTCGACCAATACAGCATCTTTTAAGTCAAATGATTTAAGTCTGTACATTCACCTCCCATACTGCGAAAGTCTATGCACATTTTGTGGGTGTCATAAAAGGATTACTAAAAACCATGCGGTTGAAGGACCGTATATTGATGCTGTTATCAAAGAGTGGGAACTATACCAAAAAGAATTTAAATTCAATCCTGATATTCGCGAGTTGCATTTTGGAGGAGGAACACCTACTTTTTTTGAACCAGACCAATTAATTCGGTTAGTAACTGCAATTTTTGGTAAATCATCGATAGACCCCGAACATGCTGAACTTAGCTTTGAAGCGCACCCAAACAACACTTCAAAAGAGCATTTAGAAAAACTACACGCTTTTGGGTTCCGAAGACTAAGCCTTGGAATTCAAGACTACAGCCCAACCGTTCAACAGGCAATTAATCGAATACAACCCTTTGAAGACGTTAAAAAAGTACATGAACAAGCAAAGGCAATTGGATATAAATCAATTAGCCATGACCTTGTTTTTGGATTGCCTAAACAACGAATGAATGACATTATTGATACTGTTCAAAAAACATTGGAGTTAAGACCTGATAGAATTGCACTGTATAGTTATGCCCATGTTCCCTGGATTAAAGGAAATGGTCAACGTGGATATGACGAGTCTGATTTACCTCAAGACTCCGTAAAAAGAGCTTTATACGAGAAAGCAAAAGCGATGCTTGAAGCGGAGGGATATTTAGAGATAGGAATGGATCATTTTGCATTAAGTCATGATGATTTATCTATTGCCTTTAAAGCAAAAAATCTACACCGTAACTTCATGGGCTACACAACCCAAAACACAAATTTCTTACTTGGATTGGGTATGTCGGCTATTTCTGACAGTTGGTTTGGTTTTGCTCAAAATGAAAAATCTACAGAAGAATACATTAAAATTGTCAACACAGATACAATTCCTGTTTTTAGAGGCCATGTATTAAGCGATTTAGATTTAGAAATTAGAAAATACATACTAGACCTGATGTGTCATTTTGAGACCGAGTTTGATTCTGAATCTCAATTCAAAGAAAAACACGCACAAATTATAGCACGATTGGATGAAATGATCAACGATGGACTGGTCGTCGTAACAGGGGATAAAGTGACTGTAACAGAAGAAGGCATTGCATTTGTACGAAACTGTTGCATGGCATTCGATATGGATTTAGCTGACACAGCGCAAAGAAAAAATATGTTTTCTAAAACAATTTAAGGAAAAACATTTAGAATACTAATTAGAATTTCGAATACCTTATATTTGCTTTCAATATTTTCAGTTATGGCAGTTTATCTTGACAACGCAGCAACTACACCGATCGCACCTGAAGTTGTAGATGCAATGATTCCTATTTTAAAAGATAGTTTTGGTAATCCTTCCTCTACCCACTCTTTTGGAAGGAAATCGAAGGCGCTTATTGAAACTTCTCGCCGTTCTATTGCAAAGCACATGAATTGTCAGCCAGCTGAAATAATTTTCACTTCAGGAGGAACTGAAGCGGACAACATGGCAATCAATTCCAGTGTTCACAAAATGGGAGTGACTCACATTATTACTTCTAGTATTGAACACCATGCAGTTGGCCATACAGCGATTAACATTCACAAAACTGAAGGCGTAAAATTATCTCTGGTAAAGGTAGACTCCAAAGGAAATGTCGATTTAAACGACTTAGAACGTTTGTTGCAAGAAGATGGAAAAGCATTGGTTTCCCTAATGCACGCCAACAATGAAATTGCAACCCTATTGCCAATTAAACAAGTCAGCATCTTATGTAGACGTTATGGAGCACTGTTTCACTCAGACACTGTTCAATCAATGGCACACTACACATTTGATTTAGAAGATTTAGACATCGACTACATTACCTGTGCGGCCCATAAGTTTCATGGACCTAAAGGCTCAGGATTCTTGTATGTAAATAAAAAAGTAGCAATGGATTCATTGATTCATGGTGGTGCTCAAGAGCGTGGACTACGCGGAGGAACTGAGAACGTACCTGGAATTGTTGGGCTGGCAAAAGCAATGAACTTGGCCTATGAAGACCTTGATGCTCATCAAAAACATGTACAAGGATTAAAAACATACATGATCAACGAATTAACAGAATTTTTTGATCAGGTTGATTTTTATGGAGAAATTGATCCCGATAAATCATTATATACGGTATTAAATGTTTGTTTCCCAAAAACAAGCAAAGCAAGTATGTTACTTTTTACACTCGACTTAAAAGGAATCGCTGTCTCTGGAGGTTCAGCTTGTTCTTCTGGAGCATCTGTTGGATCTCATGTACTAACAGGTATTGGAGCTGACATGACTCGTCCAAACGCACGTTTTTCATTCTCTCGATATACAACGAAAGAAGAAATCGACTTCGCTTTAGAGCAAGTTAAGACCGTTTTCGAAAAAACGTTGGTTTAATTTTGTATTTTGCTCTGAATGGCAAAGCGCGAAATCTTAATTCTGAGTTCATGGTACCCGACAAAGCACCATCCTTTTTTGGGGAATTTTGTGGCACGAAATGCACAGTTGCTTAATCAACACTACAATGTTACGGTCATTAATACAATACCTTCAGACACCATATCAAAGTTGTCATTAAAAGACGAACAAAATCTTGGGTATCGTGAAATACAAGTAACTCACCCACGTGGTAAATATGGGTATAGTAAACACTATTGGCAGAAAAAAGCGCTCAAACAGGCCTTCTTAGAAATCAACCGTATTGATCTTGTTATTGGGCATATCTTACTCCCAAAAGCTTTGCAATTTACGCTAGCAAAAAAGAAATTTAAAGCCCCCCTAATACTGGTTGAACACGGATCATATTACCGTGCAGAACTGCGAAAAAAATGGCATTATTTACACGAAATAATGCTCCGGTACACACGTAAAAAAATCAGTGAAGTTGTTGCTGTTTCTTCGTTTTTAGTACAAAACATTAAACATGACTTCCCTAAGCACGACATCAAGGTTATCGGAAATCACATTGATACAAGTACATTTATTTTAGGCGAGCACAAACCATCAAAACGCACTAATTTCTTACACATTTCTACGCTAGATCCATCAACTAAAAATCCACAGGGAATTCTAGATGCATGTAAATTGTTACACGAAAATAAAATTGATTTTCACCTGACAATCGTTTGTGATGAAGACTATTCAAAATGGGAGGAAATTGTAGTCTCAAAAGGGTTAAGGGAACACATACATTTTGCAGGTCCTTTGGAATGGACAGATCTAGTTCCATTTTACCAACAATCAGACGCCTTTATTTTAAATTCCGACTACGAGTCATTCTCTATAGTACTTGCTGAAGCTTGGGCTACAGGAACTCCCGTTATTTCACCACCGGTTGGAATCGCACATGAACTAAATCCTGAATTGGGAATTCAAACCAAAAAAAATAATTCTGAATCACTAAAAACGGCCATGCAAACAATGATTGAAACTAAATTCAATTATTCGCAACACCAACTGCGTGAGCATGCGATGCAATTTAGTGAACAGGCAATATTGAATCAATGGACACAGCTAATAGACAAGTATGTTAAGTAAACAAATTGCATTTGATGCCGTTCGAAAAGAACTCAATGAACGTACTGCTAGAGTTCAAACAGCATTTGATGATTTAAAAAACTCGCTCAACTCAGAATCAAAAAGTACTGCTGGCGACAAACACGAAACAGGTCGTGCTATGGCACAATTGGAGCAAGAAAAACTATCTAACCAGCTGATCCAAATAATGACCTTAAAAGAGACCCTAAGCAAGGTAGACCCAACTGAACACCACAAGCTTATACAGTACGGAAGTTTAGTAAACACGAATAACGGTACTTTTTTCTTTTCTGTAGGGCTTGGCAAACTAACTATTAATGACTACGATGTTTTTTGCATTACAGCCACTACTCCACTCGGGCAACTGCTAATCGGTAAACGTAAAGGCGATACAGTAAAAATGAATGGTAGAGCCATGAAAATATTGGATATATTATAAGACGATTTAACAGAAAAAAATCTAATTAATGTATATTGTCAACCTATATACAAGGTGAAAACTATGGAAAACATTAAAATGCTAAATTACATTAAAGATGTAACTGAACAGATGCCAACTGGATGGTTAAACTTAACAACACATCGACTAGACATTTACAATGAAAGTTTGGCTAAATCGCAGTTTTTAGACCAGTTTGAGCTTTTATGTAATGACAACAACTCGAGCGCATCAGCACTAAGTGAATTGCCTACTGCATTCGACTACATTCGACTTGGGCATCCATTATCTTGTATCTTAGAATGGGGACTTGCTAAGTTAAACGACTTAAGCCCTAACAACGTAATTAGCTTTTCATCCAAAACGATTCCTCTTTTAGGAATTCTTAGAACAAATTTATTAAACAATAAAAACACGCTAATTATTCATACAGGTGATCTACCTGACTTTATTGACATACAGACACTTAAATCTATTTACGGCTATACATTTGAGCTGAAAAAAATTGAATCTAAAGATGATATTCCTGCCTTTAACGGCAGTACAGTCTTTATTTCTCAAGACAATGAATTTTATAATTTTGAGATCAATCCTGCTGTCGATTTTTTCATTTCTATTCATACTGACTTAGGCAGTATGCTGTTCGTAAATGGCACACATAACGAATCTTATATTTCAGAAATACAGCATGTTCGAAGGAGAGAAACAATTGCCATGACTCCTTCAAATTCTTTAACAGCCTTAAACGAACTAACAAAAAAATCACAAGTAAATCAGACCTTTAATTCTGAAGCAGATAAAATAAGTGTTTTAGATTCAATTAAAGAGATTACTGGTACAACTACAAATGCACTTATTGCCTCTAGTGGATTATCTATTCAGTATGCCATTTTAATGGGGCTTATTCATGATGCGCTGGAAAACCATAAGGGACAGAAAATAAAGATTATTGTCCCTCCAAATTGTTACGGCGGAACAAATGATCAGGCAAGACGTATAGCGGCATGCATTGACCTCGTTGAGGTTTTGGACCTCCCTGTTGATGGTGGTAAAGACATGGTTCAAAGTATCGATGTCGTTTTAGAAAAAATTGCTCACGAAGACGCTATTCCATATATAATTGCTGAAATACCAACAAACCCTAGAGTTGAAGTTCCAAACCTTTTAAACTTAAAAAAGGTTTTAAGCATGCCTCGACAAACTGCGACAGGAAAAATTGCAGTTGACCCTGTTTTTATTCTAGATCAAACATTTTGTCCTAACGTGTACTTTTTAGGTGAGGGAGAAGTGTTGTCAACAGTTAGAGCAATTTCATATGCCAGTGGTTCAAAATTCCCAAGTGGTGGCCTTTGTACTGCAGGTTATTGTACATCAAATAAAAAAGCTGAGCTTTTGATGGAAAAAATAGCACTACACCTAAGGCTTTGTGACAATGAGGCCACATTCCTTCAAATGGAATTGTTAGCAAAGCAATTGCCATCAATGAAACAGCGAATTTACGATGCGTATAAAAACACCCGTGAATTTGTAAATCACATTAAAGCAACCTTGCCAGAAGCAAAAATAAACTTTGTATCAGAAGAACTTGCCAGTAAAGGATTCACTCCATCTGTATTCTCCTTAGACCTTCCGACTAAAGGAAACACTGCTGAAGAAAAAGAGGCCTATAAAAGAGCTTTAAACCATACATTAATCAACTTAATGATTACACAAATACCGAATGAGAGTAAGTACTGTGTGAGTTATGGACAACTAAAAGGGTGCTACTGGACGATTCCTGCAACGTCTACACAGGGAACCACTAAAGAAGGGGATAAAGATTATATTGCCCGAGTAGCACTCTCTCACAATATGGACCTTGAACTTCACAAAAAAGTGTTTTTAGATTTTGTAAAACAAATTGAATCTTAATTGACGAGAAAGTGATTTTTATATCTCTGTAAAAATCACTACATTAGAGTATGAATCGACTTATACTCTCTCTCTCCCTCCTTGTTAGTGTAACCGCATACACTCAAAGTTTTGACTGGCTTATTTCAGCAGGTGGAAACAAATCTGACAAAGGAACAACAATTGCCAATGATGACTTAGGCAATACCTACATTACAGGTTATTATAATGAAGAAGCTAATTTTGGAGCACTCTCTACCGGATTTTCATTCTCAAGCAGTAAAGAAGTCTTTGTAGCCAAAATTGACCCAAATGGGAATTACCTATGGGTAAGAAATGGACTTAATTACTATGATGACCGTGGATTAGGACTCTGTCTAGACCCGGACGGAAATTCCTATGTTACAGGAACATGTTGGGGAGGTCTTGAATTTGGACCACTTACAGTTTACAATAGTACCAGCTACACCGATCAAATTTTTGTAACGAAAATTGACCCTGACGGAAATGTAATATGGATGAAAAATGCAGGTGTAGATAATAATGGAGGGTTCCCATACAGCGATGATCACGGGTTGGATTTAGCATCAGATAGCCAAGGAAACATCTTTGTTACAGGATTCTTATCAAACACAAACAGCTACAATACAGATGCAACATTCGATGCAATTACCATTGATATGGATCAGTACGATACGCTTGCATTTGTAGCTAAACTAGACAACGATGGAAATTGGCAATGGGTTGAAACATTTCAAGGTATTGTAGACCATAGAGACAATGGCATAACAGTCGATGATGAAGACAACGTTTATGTAGTAGGAGGTTTTACAGACACCAAAAACTTTGGTACGGAAACAATTACAAGTGATGGTTCTATCGATATTTACGTAGTAAAGTACGATAACAATGGAAACTTCCAATGGGTTAATCAAGCTGGAAGTACTCGAAAAGATAGAGCAAATGCAATTGTTGATGGCCATGACGGTTACATGTATGTAGCGGGTGAATTTAGAGGCGAGTGTTATTTTGGGCCACAATTCCTGAACAACTATGGAAGCGCAAGTAAACGTGACATTTTTGTTGCGAAAATTAGTAAAGATGGAAATTGGGTATGGGCACGAAAAGCAGGTTCAAAGAAAGGAAGTGATCGAGCCAATTCAATAATAGCGAATAACAATGGAAATATTTTTGTTACAGGCCAGTTTAGCAGTGAAGCAAAGTTTGGTGATAATGAAATCGATTCGAGCGGTGATAGCATCCAAGTATTTGTTGCAGCAATAGACACATTGGGAGAATGGCGCTGGGTAAAGCAAGGTGGAGGAGCTAGTTTTGATCGTGGAAATGGTATTTCATGTGACAATGATTGTAACCTCTGGGTTATCGGATACTTTGAAGACCAAATTACAATGGAAACCGTAAACACCGCCCCCCTTAATGGGAAAGATATATTTACATTCAAAATGTCTGATGTGTGCTTTGACTACACCGAACCAACAGAACCAATAGAACCCGAGACCCCAGAAACATGTATTATTGACGTTCCAAATATTTTTACACCCAACAACGATGGATTAAATGAATTGATCACGTTTACAACTGCGTGTAATATTCCTGTAGAAGTGACTGTATTAAATAGGTGGGGACAAATCGTCTACAAACACAATGGTGACTCGCCTCAGTGGAATGGAACGTCAACATCGGGGGAACCACTTGTAGAAGGGACTTATTTTTACTCCATAACTACACTGTTCTCAGATAACACTGAAAACAAAGAAAGTTCAGGATTTATTCAGTTGGTTCGTTAATGAAAAAACTTAATTTAAATCCATTAAGTTTTTAACTTCTGGGAAACGCTCAACAGTAAAGCCTTCAGCAAATTTAACTCCGGCTGGACGGCCCAACTCCATCATTCGTGATTTTATAAATTCAAAAAAATCTGCGCCTGATATTGGTGTTTGTGGCTCATTTGATTCTGGATGAAAGAACTGCGTTTTGAATGATTTTATAACATCCATCTTACGGTCAATATACGAAGACACATCAACAATAAAATCTGGTTTTATGTAATAATCTTGAATGTAATGGTAAACTGCTTTAGGGCGCATTGCATCTTGAGGTTCATTGTTCCAAGTTGTTTCAAACATACGTAAACCGGATAAAAAGCATGCTTCTGAAACCAATTGCCCTGCCCTACCATGATCTGGATGACGGTCCTTTATTGCATTTGCCAACACAATTGACGGCTGAAATCTTCTTATTTGTTCAACAATTAAACGTTTACTCTCTTTGTTGATTTCAAAAAAACCGTCAGCGAGTTTTAAGTTAACACGCGCGTGAATACCCATAAGCTTTGTTGCATCCTCAGCTTCGGCATAACGTGTTTCAACCGTTCCACGCGAGCCCATTTCACCTTGAGTCAAATCAACAATCCCAACCTTCAAACCCGCATCAATGTGTTTCATTATAGTCCCCGAACAAGACAATTCTGCATCATCTGGATGTGCAGCAAAAACAAGAACATCTAACTTCTCACTCATAATTCATTCAGTTCGTTTTTCTTTACCCTCTTGTACTGGCTATTTCTAACTGCAGCAAGAACCGTAAAAAGTATAAAGATAATAACAGTGATAACTATTGAATTTGGAATTTCCCCCAAACCTTCTCCTTGTGCATACGAGTGTAGCCCTACCAAATAAAAGTTTACTCCGAAAAAGGTAAATAGAATTGATGCATATCCCCAAAAACTTACAGCATTAAACAAGAACTTTCCCTTTAATCCGGGTATATACCTCAAGTGTAAGATAACTGCATAAACTAAAACAGCAACAAGTGCCCAAGTTTCTTTTGGATCCCATCCCCAATACCTACCCCACGATTCATTAGCCCATATACCTCCAAGAAAAGTACCTATCGTTAGCATAAAAACACCAATCGTCATTGTCATTTCAGTCACATAAGTTAATTCGTTGATATTCATTGTAATTACTTTTCCATTTTTTCTTGTACGGAAAATGTATAACATCAAGTTCAGTAAACCTAGAATACATGAAATCCCTAATGGGCCATAAGAACCCGTAATAATGGCCACATGAATCATTAACCAGTATGATTTTAAGACCGGCTGAAGCTGTGTAATTTCTGGATCCATTAAATTCATCTCGGTTACAAAAATCATTAGGGATGCTAAAATTGCTGTTCCCGCTAAAATTGCGGCATTTTTTCTAGAAAAAATTAATCCGAATAGCATTGAAACCCAAGCAATAAAAATAACTGCTTCATAACCATTACTCCAAGGAGCGTGCCCTGAAATATACCAACGCATATACACACCGTAACCATGATAAAAGAAAACTACACTTATCAATACGGTCAAAATGAGTGTTACTACTCTAAATTTTTTCTCCGATTTTTTTGTTGGGGTCACAAAAATTTTAACAAAAAACAAGATTAACATGGTTAGTCCAAGTAATAAATAAGAGCGGTATGATTTTTTGAAAACATTCATTTTATTATAACTCACCTCCATTCCTATTTGGCGTTCAGAAGGTATAACCTCTGCTCCTACTTCCTTTTGAAACTTCTTCAATTTATTCAAATAATCTGTCGCTTGACCAAAACTCCCTTCTTTAGCTCCTTCATCCAAACTAGACAAGTAACGCAACGCCAAACCTGAAGAAAGCGAATCCTTTTGTATCAATTCCATATTCATAGGAACATACCACGAGTTACTTGGATCATTTGCCAATGGTAATATTTTCATGTAACTCCAACTAAAAATAGCTTGAACTACTTGGTATCGCTCTACCATTTTAATCAGTCGCTTTTCATATTCTCCACGTTGCGACTCCAATATTTGATGTGCTGCTGCATACTCAGCAGCCAATTTAAATTCACCATGATTGTTTGTCAAATCACGGTATGAAATCAAACTTGACTCCATTCCTAAATCCGTTCGCAAAGAAGATTTAGTAGAAACATAAATCATCGGAACTTCAGCCCAATATGCAGGGTACATGTGCATGCTCATTATTGTTTGAACCGCGTTGTAACCTTCGTATGTACTACTTCTTGAAATCTTACGTAAAATCTGATCTGACAAGGTATGTATTGGTGCTATTCTTCCTTCAAAATTTTGAACTAACAATGTTTCAAATGCTTCTGCATGTTCTTTTGACATAAATCGGACAATAGCATTTGGTTTTACTTCACTTTGACCGTGCCCTTCATCTACAGCATGATTATGCCCCGAATGGCCCTCTACTTGTTCCACTTCATAATCGTGCCCTTCACCTAAAGCATGGTTATGACCCTCATGCCCTTCTTGTGCAGAGACACCTGTCAATAGAACCAATCCAGCAATTACTGAAATCAATTTTTCACGGTTTTTTCTTGATTTTATTATTTTATTATTTAGCTCTCTAAAGCGACCGTTTCTTGCGATCAAAGATAAAATCATCCCTATCCCCATCATTAAATAACCTAAATACGATACGTTTGTTCCCCACCAGTCATGACTCACACTTAAACGTGTACCGCCTTCATCTGGATCATAACTCGATTGGAAAAATCGATACCCTCTATAATCCATTACATTGTTCATGAAAATTCGCTGATCTCTCGTATAGCTCAATTCTTCATCAATAATTGTAACCTCACTGGCAAAAGATGAAGGTGAATTTGAGCCGGGATATTTGTCCAATTGGAAGTCTCGACATTTAATGGCAAATGGCAGTGGTAAACGCATAGACCCGTATTCCATTTCGTAGGTTAATCCGTTAAAATTAAATACAACGTGGTTTGGAATTGCACCTTGGCCACCCTCTAGTTCTACTAAACGCGATTGATTTCCATCAGTTAAACGCACAGTTAAATAGTCTGAACCTTTTTTACGACTTCCAGATGATACCTTCATGTTTTTTGAGTTGGAAACAATCCCTTTAAAAACAAACTGCTCTTCACCAACCTGATAAAGTGTTGTCGTTTGAAATGGTACTAAGGAATCAATAGGAATATCACGATACATTGAATCCATTACCCCCATTCCACTTTGTCTTGCTTTTTGCATTTCTGCCATGGGCAAGTAACGCATTGGAAACTGTGTCTTCATTAACATTTTTGCACCCTCTTGAAACACTTCAATTCCAGGCATTGCATCTTGCTTATTATATGAAAGAGCAATGTCACCTACCATTAGAAACTCTCCGTCAGAAATATAGTTCGAATTCATTCCGCCAGTTACAATATCTAACGATGATGAACGTATTGAATCATTCACAACCAACGAGTCAATCATCTTTTTATGAAAGTCAACGTATTCAATTTTTATAGGGGTTGGGTGATTGGGAAATGAAACATCAAAATCAAAATAATTCGACGTCTGCTCTGACATGTATTTTTGACGATAGTCGGTGTATTGTAACTTCCCGTCATTTATTTTAAACCAAACGTGTGGATCAGAAGAATAAATGAAATCTGTTTGTGCGTTTTCACGGATCAACATTAAGCCTTCAAAGCTGACAAATCGCGTAATTCCAGCACCAATAATCATAACAATAAAGGACAAGTGAAACATCAGCATCGCTACCTTTTCACGTTGAAACATTTGGTAACGAAAAATATTCGCGATGAGATTTACACACAGGAAAACCAATAAAATTTCAAACCACTTCGCATTGTAAACCATTATTTTTGCTGTTTGGATATCGTACTTAGATTCAATCAAAGTAGCAGCACCAATAGCAACCAAAAAAACAATCATTCCAAGAGCCATCATGCGCATTGAAAAGAGTTGACGAGCAATTTTATCCATATTTATAACTATAGTAAGTCAAGCAAAGATAATGAGATATTCAGTTATCACGACAAAGAAAACCATAAGTGTTTCTCATTTTAACAAAAAGTAGAATTCTATGCTATAGACGTGTGACTATTCTTCCTTACACAAAGAGATCTCGTAAATTGAAACCCAAGTAATACGCAAAAAAAAAGCCTTGAATAATCAAGGCTTTCCATCTATTTTCAATTCAATTTACAATGCCTTGATATATGCATCTACATTATTCTGAATTCGTTCTGTAATATTAGAAGTATCCGATTTCTCAAACGTATTCCCTGTTATAACTTCATACAATTCAATATAACGGTCAGTAACTACCTGGACAAAACTGTCAGGCATAACAGGCATTGTTTGCCCTTCTAAACCTTGAAATCCATGCTCAATTAACCATTGACGTACAAATTCTTTAGACAATTGTTTTTGCTCCTCTCCATTTTGCTGACGTGCTTGATAACCATCAGAATAAAAATAGCGCGAAGAGTCAGGTGTATGAATCTCATCAATCAAAATAACTTCTCCGTCTTTGACACCAAATTCATATTTCGTATCCACCAAAATTAACCCACGTTCTGCAGCCATTTCAGTGCCTCTTTGAAACAGTGCTCGTGTATATTCTTCTAACTTTAAATACATTGCTTCAGGAACAATTCCTTGCGCTATAATTTCTTCACGCGAGATGTCTTCATCATGCCCTTCTTCTGCTTTTGTTGCAGGTGTAATAATTGGAGTCGGAAATTTATCATTTTCTTTCATCCCTTCTGGCATTGGCACCCCACATAAAATACGCTTACCTGCTTTATATTCTCGTGCAGCATGCCCAGACATATAACCACGAATAACCATCTCAACGCGAATAGGCTCGCACGCATGCCCAACTGCTACAGAAGGATCTGGGGTTGCCATTAACCAATTTGGTACAATATCTTCTGTTGCTTTCAAGAACATTGTTGCAACTTGATTTAACACCTGCCCTTTAAATGGAATTCCTTTTGGTAAAATATGATCAAATGCAGAAATTCTATCTGACGCCACCATAACCAACAATCCATTGTCAAGTGTATAAACATCTCTAACTTTTCCTTTATATTCGTTTGTTTGCCCTTTAAACTCAAACTTACAGTCGATAATCGCGTTGCTCATTTCTTTTCGCTTATTAATTTTTGTGCAAAAATAGCTATTCCTTTAAACTGATGCTATTTCTCCCCTTCCTTTTTGACGCTTACCTTATCTTGCGCTTCAGCTGATTCAAATGCCGTAACAATTTTTTTCACCAAACTGTGACGCATTACATCGGAAGCTCCCATTCGAATAACTCCCACGCCATCAACTGAATCTAATGCATCTAGAGAAAATGCCAATCCAGACTTCTGTTTACGTGGTAAATCAACTTGTGACATGTCTCCAGTAACAACAAATTTAGCGGTCATTCCCATTCGTGTCAAAAACATTTTCATCTGCATTGTTGTGGTGTTTTGGGCTTCATCCAAAATTACGAATGCTTTATCCAATGTTCGTCCTCTCATAAAAGCCAACGGTGCTATTTCAATTACACCAAACTCAATCATATCGGCTAATTTTTCGGCGGGGATCATATCGCGTAAAGCGTCATACAACGGCATTAAGTATGGGTCCAGTTTTTCTTTCAAATCGCCAGGAAGAAAACCTAAATTCTCCCCCGCTTCAACTGCAGGTCGAGTTAAAACAATACGTTTCACCTCTTTGGCTTTTAATGCCCGAACAGCAAGTGCAACCGCTGTATATGTTTTCCCTGTACCCGCAGGCCCAACAGCAAACACCATATCGTTTTTATCGACCAACTCTACCAACTTACGCTGATTCAGTGTTTTCGCCGTTATTTTAGCGCCATGATTTCCATGAACAATAATGCCTGCAGCTTTTTCCGTTGCCAATAATTTTGCACCATCATCCTGCATCAGATTTTCAATGTTACGCTCTGTCAACGCATTGAATTTATGAAAGTGACGCACCAACAAGTCAAATTTAGCTTCAAATTGATCCATCACCTCATCATCACCAGCGATACTGATAACATTACCCCTCGCAATAACCTTTAACTTAGGAAAGTACGTTTTAATTTGTTTCAATTTTGAATTATTCACCCCGAATAATTCCAATGGGTTTATCCCTTTAATTTCTAGTTTTCTTTCCAACAATAAGTGTTTATATACCTTTCAACATTGAGCTCGTTATCCTTTTACGCAAATGCTTCATCATAAAGCAAAGCTTTTTCTTATTTTTGACTCAAATTTATAAAATAATTTGCCGCTACGCTGCTCATTTTATTCACAATGGGAATAATAACATTAACAACCGACATGGGTTTGAACGACCACTACGTGGCTTCGCTCAAAGGGACTATATTAAAATCGATACAAGATGTCCACATTATTGATGTCTCACATACGGTTAAACCATTTGACATTTCAGAAGCTGCCTACCTCTTAAGCTCATGCTACAAAGACTTTCCAGATGAAACCATTCACGTCATTGGAGTAGACAGTGAGCCCATCGTTAACTTTGGCGGTACAGATGGAAGTTTCCCTTCTATCTTAAGGTATAACAATCAATATTTCATTTCAAACGACAATGGTTTTTTTGGATCATTCTTAAAAGAAGAGGCTCCTGAATCGTTTTGGCGCATTGACAATGTGTTATCTAACCCCAACTTGTTTCAATTTCCTACAAAAAACTTATTGCTAACTGCAGGTATTCGTTTACTAAAAGGCGATAAAATGGAAACAATTGCATCTCCTTTTGAAGGCTTCAAGAAGGCGTTTACGCCAATAGCAATTATGGAGCCTAATTTAATTAAAGGCTATGTTATTCATATTGACAACTACGGAAATGCAATAACAAACATACATAAGTCATTCTTTACACGTTTTGAAAAGGAGACTTCATTCAGCATCTTCTTTAAGAAAAAAGACTACTACATCGATGAAATTTCTGGATCATACAACGAAGTTCCACAAGGAGAAAAAGTAGCCTTATTTAATGAAAACGGCTATTTAGAAATAGCCATTAATCGCGGAGCCAATGGCAGTACTGGTGGAGCTCAACAACTATTTGGGCTACACACCCACGACATGATTCGTGTAGAGTTTACACCACAGGGTTCTCGGCAAACATTAGATTCTTTCTTCACATGATAACACGTATAGTTAAACTCGAATTTAACGTTGATAAAGTGGATGATTTTTTACGTTTTCTTGACACTGTAAAACATGTTGTCAATGAATTTCCGGGGTGTCACGGAATGAAACTATACCAAGACACGAACAAGCCTTGGATTATTATCACCTACAGCCACTGGGAGTCACAAGAACATTTGAATGATTACCGTAATTCTGAAGAATTTGGTTCAATTTGGCCAAAAATCAAGCCTTGGTTTAGCAATAAACCTGAAGCCTGGAGCGTAAGCGCATACTTTAATGGATTTGAAGACAACAAATAATCTTTATACGACTAAACGTCCTTCAAAAATAACCTAAGCTAACAAGCTTATTGTCACCACAATTAGCAATCAACAATCACATATTAATAAATGTTGTGAGTACTTCATCATTTAGCATTGACCATTCGGATAAGAAATCTTACTTTTGATTCTTATAATTAAACCAAAGAATGAGAGCATTATATTTCAAAGAAATTCGAAGCTTCTTAAGTTCAATCATTGGGTATGTGTTTATCCTGATATACTTAATCGCATCTGGAATTATGCATTGGGTAGCTTCAACAGAGGCAAACTTACTAGAAGGCACAGAGGCAGACCTCATACCATTTTTCAACTCATCGCCTATTATATTCCTGATTTTAATTCCAGCAATTACAATGCGGTCTATTGCTGAAGAACGCAGGACAGGCACAATGGAGCTGCTATTTACCCGCCCCATCTCAGATTTAAAAATACTGCTGGCCAAATACTTTGCAAGTGTTACCTTAATGCTTATTGCCATTTTACCAACATTGGTTTATTACTATTCAATGGTTCAACTTTCTGTAGACCCAAGTACATTTGACCACGGAGCAACAATTACATCATACCTAGGGTTAATTCTATTAGGCTCATCATTTGTTGCTATAGGCATATTCACTTCTGCCTTAACAAGCAGTCAAATTGTTGCCTTTATTTTAGCCCTTTTCTTTTGCTGGGTTTTTATGCCAGACATTGGCGGACTTGCCCTGCTAGGATCTTACAACCTAATGGGAAATCTTGATACTGTAGTCCAATACTTCGGAATGACATTTCATTACGAAGGAATTCAACGTGGTGTAATCGACACGAAGAATATCACCTATTTCTTATCGTTTATTTTCACCTTCATTTTTGCTGCGCTGACAGTTATTAAATCATTAAAAAAATAACCATGTCAGAAAACAAAAAACTCATTAAAGGCCTATATAACTGGACATTTTTAACCATTGTTATTGTTGCTGTTGTCTTAATCAACATCATCTCTTCTTTTATTTATCAACGTTACGATATAACAGAAGATCAACGCTATTCATTAGCTGACGGAACAATTTCATACTTAGAACAATCAGACAATTTTAAAAGTCGTTTAAACCTGAAAATTTATTTAGAAGGCAACCTTCCCGCAGAAATTAATCATTTCAGAAACGCAGTAGAAGATAAACTCCAAGAATTCAAACAGTACACTGGAAATAAAATTGAATACCAATTCATCAATCCAAACGTAGGCACTGAAAAAGAACAACAGGAATTATTTCAAAACATCTTTGCTGAAGGAAAAGGAATTCTTCCTATGGATTTGGTTTACATGAAGGATGGGTCTCAAAGCCAGCTGATGCTTTGGCCAGGAGCAATTATTGAATATGGAGGGTCAACTGTGCAAAGCGTTCAGTTATTGCCAGGATCAAAAACAGGTCGCCCGTATCAATTAGGAAACATGTCCTCAATTATTCAAAACT
Source organism: Crocinitomicaceae bacterium (assembly GCA_029238665.1). Classification (GTDB taxonomy): domain Bacteria; phylum Bacteroidota; class Bacteroidia; order Flavobacteriales_D; family Crocinitomicaceae; genus UBA4466. Next base: position 153,266 of record JAQWFQ010000024.1, read on the forward strand.
CGATTAATAATCTTGAGTACATGTTAATTAGTGCGCTCCGAAGAGCGACACAAGAAACCAAGCCACGCATTGGTTTTTTACACGGACACGGGGAACTAACTTGGCCACAAACACAACGCGTTAGGGCACTAATATCTCCTTACTTTAATATCGCTGACATCACAATTAACGATTCCGTCCACGCATTAGAAAATTTAGACGGGTTAATTATTGCGCAACCAAGAAAACGCTTTAGTGACAAAGACCTCTTTCTGATTGATCAATTCATTATGCGCGGCGGTAGACTAATGTGCTTCTTAGATCAATTAAAATTAAACACAGACACACTCGAATCAACAGGAACGGCTCATACAACCCGCTATTCAGACATCCGACTCGACCGAATGCTTTTCGATTACGGCTTAAAAATCAACGACAACTACATTATGGATGCTCGTTGCCTACCAAAGCAAGTTCCCTTAGCTAAACAAGCTATGATTCCTTGGTTTTTTAACGTGATGGCATCCCCTACTACACATCCTATAACTAGAAATGTTGAACCTGTGAATTTAGAATACACCAGTGAAATTCAATTTGTAGGAAATAACAAAAACATTCGCCTAACCCCAATACTTACCTCAAGTACCAATTCAACTGCAACAGGCCTAGCCCCTATGGTTAACTTAGCCCTACCATTAAATTATGGAAAGAACCCCGAGTTGGTATCAAATCCTAAAAGCGAGGCAAATAAAAAATGCTTAGCAGGATTAGCAGAAGGAACATTTAAATCACATTTCAGAAATCGTATTAGTGAGGCTTACGCCAAAAACCCAGCTACAAAAACACTGGAATCTAGCAGTAAAGAAGGTAAGGTTTTACTTGTCGGAAACGGGCGTTTTATTGAAAACGAATACGACTCTATGCCAAACAAATTGGGCACAGGATATCAATTCCGTCCAAAACAACTAAACAACTTACAGTTTAACCAAGAGTTAATCAACATGAAAATTCCTCACTTTTTCGGAAATCAAGACTTTTTTCAAAACATGACGGACTACATGCTCGACGATATATCTGTACTAGACCTGCGTAGTCGTCAAATTGATATTCATGAGATAAATTCAGGGAAAATTAAATTAAAAGCAACCTTCTATAAGGTGTTAAACATCGGATTACCCGTTGGAATCATTCTTTTACTCGCTCTCTTTTTCGGGTTTATTCGAAACAAAAAATACACTAATTAAGCCATAATGAAAAAAATAATTACGCTAATCATCGCAATAGGAGTTGTTTCTGGACTTACATACTCTGTGATTCAATTGAATAAAAACAAGGGTAAATCAGATTCTGAACTCATAGAGTTCGCAATCAAAAACACAGACCTCGTTGATAAAATAGTCATCAACGATGCATTTGGTAGAACGTTCGAAGTTATACGTGGAACAGAAGGGTGGACAGATAAAGATGGTGGCTGCATCCAACAAACAAGTGTTGAATTCATACTTAACGCATTCAGAACAATTGAATTTAAAGGATACCTACCTGAAAACTCACACGACAAATACAACAAACTCATGTCTAGTCAACACACAAAAGTTGACATCTACCAAAATGGTGAGTGGGTTAAGTCATGGTACATGGGACCAAGTGCACAAGATCATCACGGTCAAATTATGCTACTAGATTCCAAAGAATACGGAAAAAGTGACAACCCTGTAATCATGAAGCTCAAAGGAGTAAACGGCATCATTGAACCACGCTTTTTTGCAGACAATAAAAAATGGTTGTGTACAAATATTTTTGCCGTACAATCGTACCGCATAAAAGAAGTAGACTTAAAATTCTATGATGAGCCTGAACGCAGTTTTACAGTACAAAAAGATGGGCCCAACATGCATGTGCTACAGCAAGGAAAACCGTTAGCATCTGTAGATACAGCCATGATATTTAGATACCTCAACAATTATCAAAAAATTCACTTTGATATTGCCAACTACGAACTCTCTCCCGAGCAAGTTGATAGCATGAAAGCTTCAACACCTTTTTGCGTGCTTTCATTAACAAAAACAAATGGCAGTGTAACAAAACTAAAGTGTTTCAGAATTAAACAGAGTGAATATACACCCACAGGAAAGGTGGAATATAGAGACATTGATAAAGATCGTTTTTGGGCAGAGTTACCAACAGGTGAAGTTGTAAAATGCCAGTATTTTGTTTTCAATCCACTATTCTTGGGACACATCTACTTCCCTATGGATATATCAATGCTTGATGTAGAAAATAAAACGCAAGAGAAGTAGCTAACATTTTGTTAATAACTCGCCTAAAAAAGAACAAAAAGGCCCTTCGATAATTACCTAGAAATTGATAGCTTTGAACGTACAAAACAAACGTTTGAAAATGAATTTCGTAATATCTAGCACATCTTTATTAAAGCACCTTCAAGGAATTTCTGGAGTACTAAGCACCAACAACACGCTACCTATTCTTGACAACTTCCTGTTTGAAATTGTTGATGGACGACTAGCAGTCTCAGCTTCTGATTTAGAAACAACAATGCGTACTTCGATGGAGATCGAAGCAAAAGAAGAAGGTAAAATTGCCATACCAGCTAAATTGCTCTTGGATGTTTTAAAGAACCTTCCAGATCAACCGTGTACATTTTCAGTAAACCCTGATAATTTTGCAGTTGAAATTGCTTACGACAATGGTAAATCTAAAATGGTTGGTTATAATGGAGATGATTTCCCTAGAACTCCAGGGCTAGAACAGTCAAATTCTATTACTATTTCTGGAGAAATTATTTCAAATGCCATCAATAAAACATTATTTGCTACAGGAGTTGATGACTTAAGACCTGTAATGAGCGGTGTTTTTTGTGAGTTTTCTCCAGAAAGCATCACTTTTGTTGCTACAGATGCCCATAAACTAGTTCGTTATACGAGAACAGATTCTCAAGCTTCAGGAAGCTCTTCCTTTATCTTACCAAAGAAACCACTAAACCTTTTAAAATCAAACTTAAAAGGTGATGAAGAGGTGAAGCTTGAATACAACGATTCAAACGCCGTTTTTACATTTAACGATGTCGTATTGGTTTGCCGCTTGATTGATGGGAAATACCCAAACTACGAAGCTGTGATTCCTAAAGAGAATCCGAATGTACTTAGAATTGATAGGCTTCAATTTTTAAGTTCAATAAAACGTGTATCAATTTTTTCAAACAAAACGACACACCAAATAAAATTAAAACTAGCTGGTTCCGAGCTCTCACTATCTGCTGAAGACATTGACTTTTCAAACGAAGCAAACGAGCGTTTAACGTGTAATTATGCTGGTGACGATATGGAAATTGGCTTCAACTCTCGTTTTTTAATGGAAATGTTGAATAACCTTGATACTTCTGAAGTTCGTTTAGAGATGAGTGAACCTAGTAGAGCTGGTTTACTAATGCCATCTGAAGACAATGAGCACGAAGACATCTTAATGCTTGTTATGCCAGTTATGTTGAACAGGTAAGCACCTTTAAATTACCTTTTAAAGCAGATTGACAACTAAATAGATTTAGCCAATGAAATTCATTTTTCATTGGCTTTTTTATTTCTAAAAGAAGGTGTTGGCCATCAGAAAAAACTGTTTTAAATTTTTGATTCGTTTTGTATCAAGACAAAATGAATAAACACTGAACAAAAAATGATTCGATGTTCTCTAAACTCATTAAACTTTTATCAAGCTAACCTTTTTAACAACAATTACTTCAGCAGGAACACAACCGGCCATCAGAAAGAACGACTCTGATAGTCAAGTAAAAACATTAGTAAGACCGAGAAGTTCCGATGGTGACCACCTAGGAAATCACTCGGCCGCACTTTTGTTTTGCGCAGAATGAAGTCCGTTGTTTCTGCAGGTCTTGAATTTTTGGTTCGTTTTGTGTCAAGACAAAATGAACGAACGTTAAACAAAAAATGCCTAGCTAATACTAAGGAACCTTAAAGTCCATTTAATTCACTAAATTTAAACATACCATAAAACAAATAAACGCTCTAGCAATATATTGACTAATATAATCTATAGCGTTTAGCAGATTGTTGTGTTCAATTAAATGAAGTACTTAACATATTTGATTACTATTTTGACCAGCCTGAACAGTTTAGGACAGGTTAATGGAACTATTGTTGACGAACGAGATTCTACAACATATGGAACTGTGACTATCGATTCGTTGGTTTGGATGACTGAAAATTTAAACTTTGAAACCACAGGCGCTTTTCAACATCCTGATTCTTGTAACACTTGTGGTCTACTGTACACATACAGTGCCGCTAAAGATGTGTGTCCATACGGGTTTAGAATGCCTAGTGAATCTGATTGGAGTGAATTATTCACTTCGCTTGGCGGTCAGGTTGAAGTTGAAGAATATGGGACCTATTATCATGGCATAATAAATCTTCTGCAATCAGAAAAATTGTTAGACCTTAGATACTGCGGCAATTATGATGGCGATGAAAACGATTTCAAATATTGCGGAACTTATGGTGCTTATTGGTATTTGAATTATAATGAATTTAAAGGCATTCATTTTGAAAAATCACAATATCAAGATTGGATTGGAACTGTTATGGGAGATCAATATTCAGGGCTTAGTGTTAGATGCGTTAAAGATCTGTAGCTAACAAGGTGTACAAAACATAGCTAGCAATCTCTAAACCAGAAGTTTGGTACTTATTTACAAAGTCCACCAACCGCACAAAATAACCCAGAATTAAATCGAAAACGCAATAGCCCCCTGTGAAAGAGGTTCTCCATAATCGTTCATTACCAAGTACGGCATGTCAACCACCTTCCAATTCTCTTGAACAGGAAAACTTGCACGAAATCGAACCGCAACTGTTTTTTCTTTAAACGAAAAAATTATCCCATCTTCAAAACGTTTAATCTTAAATCTATGTATACCCAAAGACATTGTTGTAACACCTAATTTCACCCTATGGTAAGACATTGATGCAGGCCTTACTTTTGAATAACCTTCAAGCATATAACTTAAATGCCCTGGCCTTTTCTGATTAGAAACATAAAAACAAACCGCCTGATTTCCCACTTTTACAACAGATGTAAATTGTTTTGAATTAAACAACACCACTTCATTGGACGACAAATTTTCATGCCTCGTATATTGAATTGATGTAAACAAAACTAAAAGGAGTACTCCCGACAAATAAACAATCTGTTTATTATTCCTAAAGACAAACAATAAGATCAGGCTAAAATATATAATCAAAACAATGAAACTAGAAAGTGTAAAACCTGTTGCTACAGCTCCTGGAATTGACTCAACAAATTGAACAAACCAAAGTAAAACGCCAAAACAAACACCGAGAAGAATACCGATAACATTGCTCAGAACACCAAATGAGTGAACCAAAAACAGAAACAAAGCCAAGGATAAAATTACTCCCGCTAAAACCATTATCCCTAAATTAGTTAATGCAAAATAATTTGGGAATTGATGGAAATAATACAAAGTTAAGGGTGCGGTTAGTAATTGTGCAGAAATACCAATAGCTGTTCCTTTCCAAACCCAGTTAAGTAGCTTATATTTAAAATACATCAGCTTCCAAATTGGGTCGTATAATGAATAAATCCCAAACATCGCTAAATACGAAAGTTGAAAACCAATGTTAAAAATTAAACTCGGCTGAATCAACAGCAATAAAAAGGCTGTGAAAAATAGCACATTTATAGAATCAGACTGCTTGCTGTACACCTTTGACAAGGACAACATCGAAAACATAAAACTTGCCCGAATAACAGAGGGTGAAAATTCTGTTATTGCCGCATACCCCCAAATAATCAAAATTGAGATTACAACAGACACTCTTTTAGAAATCAACCACGTAAACTGACCAAAAACAAATTGAATAATCATCAAAATAATTCCTACATGCAATCCAGAAACGGCCAATACATGCATGGCTCCAGAGTTACTAAAACTGGATTTAATTTTTGTGGTTAGCAATTGCTTATCTCCCAAAACCAATGCCCTAGCCAGTGCCAACGACTCACCCTTTAAGTAATCACCTAAAACATTTGACAAATAAGCCCTACAGGTTTTTGGGAATTTCCGAAGCCAATTTACCTCTAGGTAACCGAGTCTTACAATCTCATTTTCAGACACAAATCCACTTCGATAAACACCTTGATTATTCCAATATGTCTCAGCATCAAACTCACCTGGGTTACCTCTATTGTCAATTACATCAAGCTCCGTATAAACAAATAACTGATCTCCAGCCTGAACGGTCGTCTCTAAAACATAAAGTAATACCCGTTCATTGTGCTTTTCAAGCTTCAAGCTATCGACCCTACCTACAATTGTACATAGCGATTTACGCCACCCCTCTGCTTCTTCTTCAATCTCATCAACATTAATTATTAAACCATACCTTGAAGGTTGGAGTTGGTTTATTTCGGGAGTGGAATTATTAAACGAAAGCGCACCTAAAAAGAAAAATGGAATTAGACACCAGCTTGAAAACACCTCTTTCTTTAAGAGCTTAACGAAAAAAAAGCCCGCCACCACAATAGACAATAAGCACGCAAATAATATTGAAAAGTTATCAATTGGAAAAAACTTAACAGCTACAACCCCTCCAATAAATAAGGAGGTTACATACGTAAATGGCCGTCTATAAAAATTCATTCTTCTCTTTTAATTTAAATCGTTTAACTCAATAGAATTCATTATCTTCACACCCTAAATTTATTGAAAAAAATGATTAATATAACGCTACCTGATGGTTCTATAAAACAAGTTGAAAGCGGTACTTCTGCAATGGTTATTGCAAAAAGTATCTCTGAAGGACTTGCCAGAAACGTACTCGCTGCTAAAGTGAATGATGAAGTTATTGATGCAAATCGTCCAATTAAGGTCGATTCAACACTACAATTACTGACCTGGAAAGATACTGAAGGTAAATCTACAATGTGGCATTCATCAGCCCACCTAATGGCAGAAGCGTTAGAATTTCATTTTCCTGGAGTTAAATTAGCGATTGGACCCCCTATTAAAAATGGATTCTACTATGATGTAGACTTTATGGACCATACAATTACAGAGGCAGATTTAGCTAAGGTTGAACAAACAATGAAAACCTTGGCAAAGCAAAAAAATGCTTTTGTTCGTAAAGACATTTCAAAAAATGAAGCCGTTGCTTATTTCAAGCAGAAAGACGATGAATATAAATTAGAACTACTCGAAGGCTTAGAGGATGGTACAATTACATTCTATACACAAGGGGAATTTACAGATTTATGTCGTGGGCCACACATACCTCACACAGGGTTCATTAAAGCGGTTAAGTTAACCTCAATTGCTGGTGCATACTGGCGTGGAGATGAAACAAGAAAGCAACTTACACGAATATACGGAATTACCTTCCCTAAAAATGCTGAATTAACAGACTACCTAGAAAAAGTTGAACTCGCGAAAGCTAGAGACCATAGAAAATTAGGAAAAGAACTTGATTTATTTACATTTTCACAGCGCGTTGGACAAGGATTACCAATGTGGCTTCCTAAAGGTGCAGCATTGCGTGAACGTTTAGAAAACTTCTTAAAGAAAGCACAAAAGAAAGGCGGTTACGATCAGGTCATTACTCCACACATTGGAAGTAAAGAACTTTATGTTTGTTCAGGTCACTACGCAAAATATGGTAAAGATTCTTTTCAGCCAATAAACACTCCTGATGACAATGAAGAGTTTTTATTGAAACCAATGAACTGCCCTCATCATTGCGAAATATTTAAAGCAAGACCAAAATCTTACAAAGACTTACCAACCCGATATGCTGAATTTGGAACGGTTTACCGTTATGAACAATCAGGCGAATTACATGGACTTACACGCGTTAGGGGCTTTACACAAGATGACGCACATATTTTCTGTACTCAAGACCAGGTTGAAGATGAATTCAAAAAAGTAATTGACTTAGTATTGTATATTTTCAAGACCTTAAAATTCGAAAATTTTAAGGCACAAATTTCATTGCGAGACCCTGAATCACCTGAAAAATATATTGGTTCTGATGAAAATTGGAATAAAGCAGAACAAGCAATTATTGACGCTACAGCTCAAAAAGAATTGAACACAACAATTGAGTATGGTGAAGCGGCTTTCTACGGACCAAAGCTAGATTTCATGGTTGAGGATGCCTTAGGGAGAGAATGGCAGCTAGGAACCATTCAGGTAGATTACAATTTACCGGAACGTTTTGAGCTAGAATACACAGGTGCCGACAACCAAAAGCACAGGCCAGTAATGATTCACCGTGCACCTTTTGGATCCATGGAAAGATTTGTTGCAGTATTATTAGAACATTGTGCCGGTGACTTCCCACTGTGGCTGGCTACAGATCAAATATCGATCTTACCAATTAGTGAGAAATACAATGATTACTGCCAAAATCTTTTACAATTACTAAATAATTACGATATTCGCGGATTCGTTGACGATCGTAATGAGAAAATTGGTAAAAAAATCCGTGAATCGGAGTTAGGAAAAATACCTTTCATGCTAATCGTTGGAGAACAAGAAGCTGAGAATAACCAGGTGGCAGTTCGACAAAGAGGACATGGAGATTTAGGCGCGATGAGCGTTGAAGCCTTTGCCAAACTAATTAACGACGCAATTGAAAGCGAATTAGCTTTAAACGATTAATTTAATTAATGAGAAGACCGAACAACAGAAGGAAATTTGTAAAAAGAGAAGAAACTGATCAGCACAAAATCAACGAAAAGATTTATGCTAGAACAATTCGATTAATTCAAGATGGTGCTGAGCCTATTGTTATAGCTACACCTGAAGCTATCAAGCTTGCCGAGGAAAAAGATCTTGACTTGGTTGAAATTTCTCCTAAAGCTGACCCGCCGGTATGTAAGATTTTAGATTATAGAAAATTCTTATACAACCAGAAAAAGAAACAAAAAGAACTAAAAGCAAAGCAGAGTAAAGTTGTATTGAAAGAAATCAGATTTGGACCAAATACGGATGATCATGATTTTGAATTCAAGTTGGCTCACGCTAAAAAGTTCTTAGAAGAAGGAAATAAGGTAAAAGCATACGTTTTCTTTAGAGGACGTACTATTGTGTTTAAAGACAGAGGTGAAATTTTACTTCTAAAACTAGCACAGGAACTTGAAGGGTATGGTATAATTGAACAAATGCCGAAACTGGAAGGTAAGAGAATGATTATGATGATCAACTCTAAGAAAAAATAATAAAACATTAGAATAGCGAAACACGTTATTCTACAAGAAGCTATATAGAGGTAACTTAAACTTGAATAGAGATGCCAAAAATGAAAACTAAATCTAGTGCTAAGAAGAGATTCAAAATCACTGGAACTGGTAAAATCAAAAGAAAACACGCTTTTAAGAGTCACATCTTAACTAAGAAGACTAAAAAGCAAAAACGTAACTTGACACACGCTGGATTGGTTCACCAAGCCGATGAAGCGAATATCAAGCAACAATTATGTATGAAATAGTTTCATACTGGTTTATTTAAAAATGTTAACCCGATAATGAGTAACTAAGACATCTGAAAAATTGATGCACTCTTTGTCAAAAAACTTAAAATTATGCCTAGATCGGTAAATCATGTTGCTTCAAAAGCGCGTCGTAAGAACGTAATGAAGCACGCCAAAGGTTACTTTGGAAGAAGAAAAAATGTTTGGACTGTTGCTAAAAATGCAGTAGAAAAAGGTATGCTTTACGCATACACTGGACGTAAACAAAAGAAAAGAAACTTCCGTTCATTGTGGATTACGCGTATTAACGCAGGTGCACGTCAGCACGGAATGAGCTATTCTCAATTCATGGGACTAGTTAACAAAAGTGAAATGGAACTAAACCGTAAGGTTCTTGCGGATTTAGCGATGAATCACCCAGACGCTTTTAAAGCGGTTGTTGACAACGTCAAAAAGTAATTATTAACTCTTCTATATAGCAAAAGCGCTCATTAAAATGAGCGCTTTTTTTGTGCTTATACATTGCTACAATACCGAACTAGTGCTACATTAATCAAAAAATACATATATTTAATCAAATCAATCTAAAATACAAAATTATGAAAAGAACAATTACTCTTATTGCATCATTTGTGATGCTAATTCAATTATCATTTGCTCAAGTTGGGACTGTTGCTGATGATTTCACAGTAACCGATATTAACGGTAATCCCCATACACTTAGCGCGATCCTTGCTGCTGGAAAAGTTGTAGTATTAGATTGCTCTGCTACTTGGTGTGGACCATGTTGGTCATTTCATGAAGCACATTTCTTAAAAGACATCCATGACACTTACGGTCCAAATGGAACCGATCAAGTACGTGTTATTTTCTACGAAGCTGATGCAGGAACTACATTAGCTGATTTACAAGGAACTACTAGTGGAACACTGGGGGATTGGTTAACTAATGTTGAATATCCTGTTATTAATGAAGACCCAGTTACTTTAAACGGTGCTAAATTCTGGCCATTAGGATTTCCTACAATTAACGTTATTAACCCAATCAATGGTGTTATTGAAGCTGATTTATATGACTCTTGGGGGAATGACGATGCTGTTTCCTTGGCTGCAATGGTTGACGTAATCGATGACTTCTTTCAAAATGGAGCTGTTGCTTCAGTAGATGAATTGAGTCTAGCAGAAGTTAAATTATTCCCTAACCCTTCTAAAGGTGACGTTACTGTTTCTATCAATGCTGTTGATGCAAACAACACTACAATTGAAGTAAGTAACTTACTAGGGCAAGTTGTTTTTACAACAAACAACGAATTAGTTGCAGGAAACAATGACATTAAACTTGATCTTTCCTCTTTAGAGGCTGGTCAGTATGTTGTACGTATCTCTAATGAGAATACATCTACTACAACTTCAGTTCAGATTAAATAATATCTTAACATCGATAATCAAAAGGCTTCAACACATGTTGAGGCCTTTTTTTTTGCTCACATATTTGATTAAAAAGATATTATCAAATACGGTACTTATTATTTAAAGACATAAAAAAAGAGCCAATCATAAATGATTGGCTCTTTTAATTGTTGCATTACGCAATGCTTATTTTTCTTCAACCTCTTCGAAGTCAACATCAGTCACTTCATCTTCTGAAGCACTTTCTGCACCTGCATTTTCTCCAGCGTTTCCACCTTCATTTGATGCATTATACATCTCCTCAGAAGCAGCAGAGAATAATTGGTTTAACTTCTCCATTGCTGGTTCTAAGTTATCCATATTCTTAGCTTCAAACTCAGTCTTTAACTCAGCAAGAGCATCTTCAATTGGTTGTTTTTTCTCAGCTGGAAGTTTATCACCATATTCTTTTAATTGTCTTTCCGTTTGGAAGATCAATGAATCGGCCTTATTAACTGTTTCAACTTCTGCTCTTAATTTAGCATCAGAATCTGCATTCGCTTCAGCTTCAGCCTTCATTCTTTCAATGTCCTCATCAGACAATCCTGAAGAAGCCTCAATCTTAATAGACTGTTCTTTTCCTGTTCCTTTGTCTTTTGCTGATATATTCATGATACCATTCGCATCAATATCAAAAGTAACTTCAATTTGTGGAACACCTCTTTGTGCTGGTGGAATATCCGTTAATTGAAATCTACCTAACGACTTGTTATCCGTTGCCATTGCTCTTTCACCTTGTAATACGTGAATATCAACAGATGGTTGATTGTCAGCAGCAGTAGAGAATACTTCAGACTTCTTAGTTGGAATGGTTGTGTTAGCTTCAATTAACTTTGTGAAAACACTACCCATTGTTTCAATTCCTAATGACAATGGAATAACATCTAAAAGAAGTACATCTTTTACCTCTCCTGTTAAAACACCACCTTGAATAGCTGCACCTACAGCAACAACCTCATCAGGATTAACTCCTTTAGAAGCATCTTTACCGAAAAAGTTTTTAACTGCATCTTGGATAACAGGGATTCTTGTAGAACCACCAACCAAAATTACCTCATCAATATCACTTGTAGATAATCCTGCATTTTTAAGTGCTGAACGACAAGGAGCTATAGTTCGCTCAACAATATCAGAAATCAATTGCTCGAATTTAGAACGTTGTAATGTTCTAACCAAGTGCTTAGGTACACCATCAACTGGCATAATGTAAGGCAAGTTGATCTCTGTTGATGTCGTAGAAGAAAGTTCAATTTTCGCTTTCTCTGCAGCTTCTTTCAAACGTTGTAACGCCATTGGATCTTTTGTCAAATCCAACCCTTCATCTTTTTTGAATTCAGCAGACAACCAATCAATAATTGCTTGATCAACATCATCTCCACCTAAATGTGTATCTCCATCTGTAGACAACACTTCAAATACTCCGTCACCTAATTCAAGGATAGAAACATCATGTGTACCTCCACCAAAATCAAATACTACGATTTTTTGATCAACACCTTTCTTATCTAATCCATAAGCTAATGCCGCAGCAGTTGGCTCATTGATAATTCTTTTAATTGTCAATCCAGCAATTTCACCAGCTTCTTTCGTTGCTTGTCTTTGTGAATCGTTAAAATATGCAGGAACTGTAACTACAGCTTCTGAAACTTCTTGCCCAAGGTAATCTTCAGCAGTTTTCTTCATTTTCTGAAGAATCATTGCAGAAACCTCTTGCGGTGTATATTTTCTGTCATCAATTAATACACGTGGTGTATTGTTGTCTCCTTTAACGACCTTGTAAGGTACTCTTCCAGCCTCTTTACTTACATCATCAAAAGATGACCCCATAAAACGCTTTATTGAATAAATTGTTTTTGTTGGATTAGTAATTGCCTGACGTTTTGCAGGATCTCCTACTTTACGCTCACCGCCTTCTACAAATGCCACAATTGATGGCGTTGTTCTTTTCCCTTCTGAATTTGAGATAACTACAGGTTCATTTCCTTCCATTACAGAAACACACGAGTTTGTAGTACCTAAATCAATTCCGATTATTTTTCCCATGATTATTATTAACTATTTAAACTTTAATTCAATTTTGATACTAAGCTCTAGTCAATCTCTATGCCATTGGGTTTTTGTTCGAGTTTCATGCCATTTTTGACATTTTGTGGTGAAATGAAGTCAGATTTAATGTCGAATTGGCGGTCAAAATGTCAGTCTTCTGACAAAACACTAAAAATTAGTCGAGTGACTTATATGAATTTTCACTCATTTCTAAAAGGGTTTCATATTGTTCAGGGGAAAGGTCTGAATGATAATACCCTATTGGATTTACTTTTTTGCCATTTTGAATGACCTCATAATGTAAATGTGGTCCTGTTGATTTACCCGTTGAACCAATTAGCCCTATCAATTCTCCACGCTTCACCTTTTGTCCTTTTACAACTTTAAACGCGTTCAAGTGTGCATAGCGTGTTTTATATCCGAATCCATGGTTAATCACGATAGATTTTCCGTACCCCCATCTCTTCCTTTCAACAAGTTCTACCACCCCATCTCCGGTTGCATAAACTTCAGTCCCTCTAGCTGCTGTGAAATCCATGCCTGCATGCATTCTTCTTGTTTTATATATTGGATCTATACGATAACCATATCCTGAAACCATTCGTTTTAAATCTGAATTCCGAACCGGTTGAATTGCAGGCACACAGGCCAATAGTTTTTCTTTTCCCTTAGCTAAACGCAATAACTCTCTAAAAGAAAGACTTTGGGCATTCAATCGTTTTTCAAATTTATCCAATTGAATTGACGTTGATTTTAGAAGGTCACTATCTGTCATGCCAGACAAATAAGCATATTTATCACTACCTCCTGTTCCCATCTGCCTTAATTGATCTGGGAATTTTTCTGCATATAATACTGCACGGTATAAATCTTCATCACGGCTTTCAATAATGTCCAAAACATCATTCGCTAGAATTAAATCTTTTTGAATTCGTTTTAATTCTTGGGTGTTTGCATTTAGCGCTGCTTTTAATTGCTTCTCCTTGGGGGAGTTTATTCGCTTCGTAAAAAAAAAGGCTAAAATAAGCCCCAATAAAACACTTGGAGCTATCCACAGTAAGACTCTAAATATTTTTTTTCCAAAGGACACATACACCGCATCATACGACAGTGTCTTAGAATTATATTTATACTTCTGCTTTGACATAGTCAAAACTACAAATAATCTGATTGAATACGACCAGACATCCAATATATTTCAGCAATTAAACTTCTTATTTTAGGCGGATTAAGGAACAAATATGACTTCGTTTACACATCTACTTATTTTGACCTAAAAAAGATTAAATTTGTGTCACGATTTTAGAACAAAAACAACAATTGACAATGACTATTTCCGATATACGCCAAGCATTTTTCGATTATTTCGAATCAAAAGGACACGAAATTGTTCCTAGTGCGCCTATGGTGGTAAAGAATGATCCTACTTTGATGTTTATCAATGCAGGCATGAATCAATTTAAGGATTACTTTTTAGGTAATGCTATCCCAAAAAATCGTCGTGTCGCTAACACTCAAAAATGCCTACGTGTTTCAGGAAAGCATAACGACCTGGAAGAGGTTGGTGTAGACACATATCACCATACAATGTTCGAAATGCTTGGAAATTGGTCTTTTGGAGACTACTTCAAAGAAGAAGCAATTGGATGGTCTTGGGATTTATTAACAAACGTCTATAAAATTCCGGTTGATCGCATCTACGTTACCGTATTTGAAGGGGACATCAAAGATGGTGTCGGTGTAGACCAAGAGAGTATAGACATTTGGAAAAAACACATTGCTGAGGACAGAATAATCTTGGCCGATAAAAAAGATAACTTCTGGGAAATGGGTGATATCGGTCCTTGTGGTCCTTGTTCTGAAATCCATGTTGACCTAAGGTCAGACGAAGAAAGGGCTAAGATTGACGGTAAATCCTTGGTTAATGAAGACCACCCACAAGTAGTTGAAGTTTGGAACAATGTATTCATGCAATTCAACAGAAAAGCAAACGGATCATTAGAGCCACTCCCAGAAACGCATGTTGACACAGGCATGGGACTTGAACGCTTAGCAATGGCCCTTCAAGGAAAGCAGTCAAACTATGACACCGATCTATTTCAAACGCTAATAAAGCATATGGAAAAAGTATCTGGGGTTCAATATGGCCTTAACGAAGAAACAGATATCGCCTTGCGTGTTATTGCAGATCATGTTCGTGCTATTGCATTCTCAATTGCCGATGGTCAACTTCCATCCAACACAGGAGCAGGATACGTTATCCGAAGAATTTTAAGAAGAGCTGTTCGTTACGGATACCAAACGCTTGGATTAAAAGAATCTTTTTTATGCGATTTATTTAACGTACTCACTGAATTAATGGGTGATTCATTCCCTGAAATCAGACAACAAAAGGACTTGGTTTACAAGGTGATTCGGGAAGAAGAGATTAGTTTCTTTAGAACCTTAGAGCAAGGTATTCGTAGAATGGATGTTGTTATTTCAAAAACAAAAAAAGCAAACAAAGATACCATTGACGGAGCGACCACTTTTGAATTATATGATACATTCGGTTTTCCCCTAGACTTAATTTCATTGATTGCGCGAGAAAATAATCTACAGATAGACGAGAAAAGTTTTGAAGAGAAATTAGAAATTCAAAAGAACAAGTCTCGTGCCGCAACAGCAATTGAAACAGATGACTGGGTTAACGTAAGAGAAGATCATGTTGAAGAATTTGTAGGTTATGACTTGCTATCGGCTTCAATTAAAATTGTCAAGTATCGAAAAGTTAGCCAAAAGAAGAAAGAATTTTTTCAAGTCGTTTTTAACTTAACACCATTTTATCCAGAGGGTGGTGGCCAAGTTGGCGATACAGGATACCTTGAATTAGATGGTGTTAAAACATCGGTTTTTGACACAAAAAAAGAGAACAACCTTATCGTTCATTTGATGAAAGAAATGCCATCAGATGTAAACGCAACATTTACGGCCAATGTAAGTAAAGCTAAGCGCACTGCTTCGGCAAACAACCACTCAGCTACGCACTTATTGCATCACGCACTAAGGACAGTGCTTGGTGACCACGTTGAACAAAAGGGCTCTTTAGTAAATGCTGATTATTTACGCTTTGACTTTTCACATTTCGCGAAAGTAACGGATGAAGAGTTAACACAAATTAATGAGATCATCTCTTCGAATATTCAGGCAAACATGGCATTGGATGAAAAACGCAACACACCAATTGAAATAGCTCAAGAAATGGGAGCTATGGCATTATTTGGTGAAAAATATGGCGATACCGTTCGTGTTATTAAGTTTGGAGATTCAGTTGAGTTATGCGGAGGAACACATGTAAAGTCCACAGGTGAAATTGGACTATTCATTATTACATCTGAAGGGTCTGTTGCCGCTGGTGTAAGAAGAATTGAGGCCATAACCTCAGAAAAAGCTCAAGCATTTTATGCAAATAAAGCATCAAAATTAGATGATGTAAATGCTGCATTAAAGAACCCTAAAGATGTTGTAAAAGCAATCAATGAGCTTATCACTAAAAATGCATCACTAACAAAAGCACTTGAGCAATTCCAAAAAGAAAAAACAAAAGCCGTTAAATCCAAATTGAAAGACGCTATAAAACCACACAATGGCATAAGCTTACTCGCTGAAATTGTTGAACTAGATGGCGGATCAATTAAAGACATTCTATTCCAATTAAAAGGTGAAAATGACAATTTCATTGGAGTGCTTGGAGGTGACGAAAAAGGAAAGTGCACCTTAAGTGTTATTGCCTCTGAAAACTTAGTAAAAGAGAAAGGAATTCACGCGGGAAATATTATTCGTGAAGTATCTAAATATATTCAAGGTGGTGGTGGTGGACAACCTTTCTTTGCTACTGCAGGTGGTAAAAATCCATCAGGGCTAAAAGACGCCATTGCAGCAGTGCTTGAAAAACTATAACATTGAAAACTTCGAAAAACGTTTTACTGATTACCTTTTACTGGCCACCTTCTGGAGGAGCAGGAGTTCATAGGTGGTTGCGTTTTTCTGCATATTTCAAACAAAACGGATGTAATCTGACTGTATTTTGCCCAGAAGATGCTGCCTGGCCAGTAATGGATGAAGAACTTCTAAAACAAGTACCAAAAGAGCTTACTATTCTTAGAAGAAAAGTAATTGAGCCACATAAATATTTAGGTGAAAAAAGTGCTAAAGGCACTGGTTTTAGTCAGAATAAAAAAGCCGGAATAATTCAAAAATTCATTATTTGGGTTCGTGGAAATCTATTTATTCCAGATGCGCGTGTATTTTGGATAGGCCCTTCTACCCGATTTTTATCTAAATACCTAACAGAACACCCAGAAATAGACACCATTATTTCTACAGGACCTCCACACTCCACACATTTAATCGCTCAAAAACTAAAGAAAAAACATGCTTTAAAATGGTTAGCAGACTTTAGAGATCCCTGGACACAAATTGATTTTTACCACGATCTATTACCTGGAAAACGTGCAGATTCAAAACATAAACGATTAGAGAAAATGTGCCTAACAGAGGCTGACGAAGTTATTACTGTAAGTAACTCGTGTGCAACAGGACTCCAAGAAATTGAATGTCGACCTGTTCATGTAATTACGAACGGGTATAATTTCCCAACCTTTGACGCATCAAAAGTTAAACTTAACGAAGCCTTTACAATTGTTCATTTTGGATCTATGCCATTTGCTCGAAACCCACAGGTGGTTTGGAACGCATTATCTGAATTGATTACTGAACAACCTGAACTCGACTCACAATTAAGAATACATTTAATTGGAACTGTCGACTATCAAGTAATTGAAGCTGCGGAAGCTGCAGGGTTAAAGCCATATCTTCATATTATGCCTGCAGTCACACACGCTAAAAGTTTAATGATGCAACGAGAAGCACAACTACTACTTCTCGCAGCCAACAATACTGGAAATGTAAAAGGAATACTCACCGGTAAATTTTTTGAATACTTAGGAGCACAACGACCAATAATAGCAGTTGGACAAAAAAATAGTGACCTAGAATCTGTTTTCAACGCTACACAAGCCGGTCATTTTTCAGATTTCAAGGATACCCAAAGTATGAAAACCTATATTTCAGAAAGCTTTAAACTGTATCAAGAACAAAAACTCTTACACGCTCCTGTCAACATTGAGCAATTCAGCTCAGAAAAGTTAGCCAAAGACTTCATCAAATTAATCTAGTTCAACCTTGGTACATTGATTGTACTGAGAACATGAAACAAAATACTTAATGCTCCGATTCGTTTTCCTCAACAAGAAATCGTATCTTACAACAAACAAATACTTGTTAATCATTGCTTTAACTAAAAATAAATGAAGTATAGAATGCTTTCGGCACTGTCAATAATTTTGGTTCTTTCGATCAAAAGCATGGACATTTCGGCGAAAGATTACCACCAATTAAGAATAATGGTTCGTGCTATTCCACCTGATCCATATGCCCCTCAACTTGTACCATTTATTCTAGAAAATAAATTGGATACTCTTGTCTATCAATTGGCTCAAGCTCCAGGGGTTAAAGAAATGTACTCCGGCACAAACAACACCGCTACAATAGAGTTTCAGATCTATGAGAAACTGCGGGAGCTTGCCTCAGAAAAAGAATTAAATGAACTGCTCTATCACGACTCTCCTGTTGTTAATGTATATGCTTATCGTGCATTAAGAACAAATCAAATGACGATAGACTGTGATGTTGAAACGTCGTTACTCTCAGACACAACATGTTTAGAATGGTACATTAATGAAAATCTTATTACGACTACGGTTGGAGAAATTATCCAAACTCCATTTTAACATCGATTTAAAGAAATTAGGGTTTCGCCTTAGGGTTTGCAAACATTAAAACATCATCTGCAGTAATAACATCTGAACTCAATATAATTAACCGTTCAATAATATTTCTGAGCTCACGAATATTTCCTGTCCAATCTATTTTTTGAAGGGCCATTAAAGCATCATCATTAAACGACTTCCTTGCTATACCATGCTCCGAACAAATCATTGCTAAAAAATAATTTGTTAATAATGGAATATCATCACGACGTTCATTTAGCGCGGGTACATTAATTAAAATAACTGCTAAACGGTGGTATAAATCTTCTCGAAATGCTCCTTTTTCAATTTCATTTCTAAGGTTTTTATTTGTTGCCGCAACAATACGCGCGTTTACCTTTATATCTTTCTCTCCTCCCACACGTTGAATAACATTTTCTTGTAGGGCACGTAGTACTTTCGCTTGTGCGCTGGCTGACATATCTCCAATTTCATCTAAAAACAATGTCCCTCCCGAAGCGAGTTCAAACTTTCCTTTTTTCTGCTTAACAGCTGATGTAAAAGCTCCTTTTTCGTGTCCAAACAGCTCACTTTCGATCAATTCTGCTGGAATAGCGGCACAATTAACCTCAATGAATGGCTTTCCTTTACGATTACTCAAATCATGTAGTGATCTCGCTACAAGCTCCTTACCCGTACCATTTTCACCTGTAACAAGGACTCTTGCATCTGAAGGCGCAACCTTTTCAATCATTTCCTTAATCTGGTTAATCACTTCAGTTTCACCTATAATTGATGAGCCTTTAAATTTTTTGACTGTTTTACGAAGTACTTTTTTCTCTTCAATTAAAACGGTTTTATCTCTTGCATTCCTAATTGTGACTAAAATTCGGTTTAAATCTAATGGCTTTTCAATAAAATCAAATGCACCCTTTTTTATTGCCTGTACTGCAGTTTCGATGTTGCCGTGACCACTGATCATAATGACAGGTGAATCAACCTTAGCTTGTTGAAGCCCCTCTAGGACTTCCATGCCATCAACTTCAGGCATTTTAATATCACAAAATATAATGTCATACGTTTCCGACCTCGCTTTATCTAACCCTTCCTTTCCATTTTCAGCTTCATCAACTTCAAACTCTTCAAACTCAAGGATTTCGCGCAGCGCTCTGCGTATTGCTCTCTCATCATCAATTATTAATATCTTATGCATTGATTTCTTTTTTTGTTAAAGGTAATTATGATACCCTTCCTTTATCAAAAAGGGGGCCATCTTATTCATTTAAAACGCCTTCTTTTAAGGAAAAAGGAGAAATAATGATTCTTTTTATGTTGAAATGGTTGATTACCCAAATTATTTTTAATGCTGCTATTGGGAGCATCCTTTTTCTAATTTTAACAATCCAATCGTGATTAAGCCGCTCTTGCAGTGTTGAAGCAATAATCCATTCCAATGCCAACATTGCTTTATCCAAAGGAATTTCAACTGCTCCTCCACGTGCATTAAAAGGCTTTTCATAAACCATTTCATATATCGTTTCAAAACTTCCTGATGAGCCTAGTAATATTTCTGAATGCGCCTTATTGAAAAAGGTACATTTTTCATCCTCCAAAAATTGAACGATTGTTTTAAGGTTATCCTCTGTGAATTCTTCGGGTTTATTCAAAGTTTGAAAAATACGAGAAACACCTATATCTAAACTGGTTAACTCTTTGACACCTCTGGTATCTGCAAAGATAAACTCAGTACTACCCCCCCCAATATCCATAACAATCGCAGGCTCAGAAAAATCATGCTTCCATTTTACTCCTCGATAAATGTATTCAGCCTCTTGTTGTCCATCAATAATTTGAATTTCAATGCCAATAACATCTTTAGCATAGTCAACTAATTGATTTCTATTTCTAGAGGCTCTTAACGCACTTGTGCCTATCGCTCTTATTGTTTTAACACCATGTACATCACACTGATTTTTAAATGAATAAAGCG
The DNA here is from genome assembly GCA_029238665.1 of Crocinitomicaceae bacterium. Taxonomy (GTDB): domain Bacteria; phylum Bacteroidota; class Bacteroidia; order Flavobacteriales_D; family Crocinitomicaceae; genus UBA4466. The sequence continues at coordinate 174,063 of JAQWFQ010000024.1, forward strand.
CATCTTTTGCGCGCTCAAGGGCGTCTGCTACAATAAACCCATGATTAATCCCGCCCATACCTAGCAGTACAGAAATCTTGTCTGAATGAATAACATTTAGCGCTTCATTTTCAACTTCTGCAATGAGTAAATTGAATGTGTTTGTTCCAAGATCAATAACAGCTTTCCGCATAGGTTTTAATTACGATTTTTTTAGCCATTTAAAAATGTGCTTCAAACGAACACGGTGCCCAAATTGCAATATTCCATTTTTATATAAACGAGATGCGAGTCCTAGCATCAAACAAGCAGAACTAATTAAAGCCAATAAGCTTAGATAAATTTCATAAACATGCCCTGGTCCATAGTAACCCTGAGCTAATTTAACCATTACAACAACAGGTGAAGTAAAAGGTAAATAATGTAAGACATCAACCATAGGGCTCTCGGGATAATTTAAACTATAATACCCTCCATAAAGTGCTAGGCAAAGTAGAACTATTAACGGTATAACAAACTGTTGACCATCACTTTCAGACCCCATCGTTGCTCCAACAGCAGCAAATAAGGCTCCATAAAAAAGATAGCCAGAAATAAAGAACAACATAAAGAATACCGTCATATTCACAAACTGAACACGATTGTATACCAGTTCAACAAATTGATTGTACTCGCGCGATGCAAATGCCGTATCTTGATATGATTGACTATCTACCTGAAGTGTTAAATCATGGATGTTCATATTTGCAGCATTTAGCATATCAGGGAATAAGGTTTCACGCATAAAATACAAGCCAACGCCTATAACAACAACCCAAACAACAAACTGTAGTAGTGCAGACAGTCCTACTCCGACAATCTTTCCTATCATTAATTGATTTGGTGATACAGAAGCTAATAAAACCTCTACAATACGATTGCTTTTTTCTCTAGAAACCGAGCGCATAATCGTTATTCCAAACAAAAATATGAATGTAAATATTACTCCTCCATAAAACATCCCTACCCATCCGCTTAAGTCAGACGACTCATTATAAGGATCGTATACATCTCTAAAGTTTACAGATAACGGTTGTTTTATTTTTCTAAAATCTTTTAATGACAGCGAGGTGAACTCTTTCACCATAAGCTCCTCTAATCGACGTTCAAACTGGTATTGCACACGTGTTTGCATGCGAATAGATGGACTTTCTCGAAAAAAAACAAACCCTACCTTGTTCGAAAGTACTTTTTCATTAACCTCTAATAAGGCATCGTATAACTGGTACTTTTTTGCATCAGCAAACTCTTCCATTTCAATATAATCATTGGCAAATGCATAGCTTATTGACTTATCGTCATTAACCATCATTTTATTCTCCATAATCCCAGTAGGGTCAGCAACTAAAACATTCCAATGTTGTTTAGACTGTCCACCAAAAGCAAACATCAAATAAACAAACCCTAAAACGATAAGCGGACCAAGCGTTGAAAACAACAGAAAGGATCTTGACCCTATGCGTTCTTTCAATTCTCTAATGGCAATCAACATACTATTTCTCATCTTACTCTGATTCCTTAGGTTGAACTAAATCAATGAAAATATTATCCATTGTTGGGAGAACTTCCCAAGCAGCTTCTATTTTTACTTGCCCTATTAATACTTTAAGTAAGTCTTCGAACGAGCTATCTCCTCTCATTTTTACACGGACAATAAAACGATCATCTCCGAGTATATCTTTGTCATGAACTTCAAAACCTGTCCACAGTGCATTTACAAATGCTATCATACTTCCTCTAAAACGAACAGCGTAAAGCCCTGTTTTACGTGCATTTTGCAATTCAGAGATTGTACCCTCAGCTATTTTCTTGGAGTTGTGAATTAAAACTGCTCGATCGCAAATCTCTTCTACACTTTTCATATTATGGGTTGAAAGCATGACTGTTTTTCCAGCCGCCCTCATTTCAATTAGCTCCTGTTTAATTAAATCCACATTAATCGGATCAAAACCACTGAATGGCTCATCTAAGATTAAAAATTTAGGTTCGTGTAGGACCGCACAAATAAACTGTACTTTTTGTGCCATTCCTTTTGACAATTCTTCAATACGCTTTTTACGCCAATCGTTAATTCCAAAACGGTCAAACCAATAGTCAACTTTTATATGCGCATCTTTTCTTGAAAGGCCTCTCAACTTACCAAGAAAAACTGCATGTCCTTCAACTGTCATGTTTTTATATAAACCTCGCTCTTCTGGAAGATAGCCAATTTGAGACAAATGATTTTCAGTCATCAAATCACCATCAAAACGAATGGAACCAGAATCTTGCTCTACTATTCGATTGATAACTCGAATTAGCGTTGTCTTACCTGCTCCATTTGGCCCAAGTAATCCAAAAATCTCGCCTTTATTTACACGCAAAGAAATCTCACTCAAGGCTTCTTTTCGGAAAAATGACTTACTTATATTTTTTACTTCTAACATAAAATTCATTCTGTTGTGAAGATAATAAAATTCATGTTTTAAGTTACAGCCTTTTAAAGAGATCTAATTAAAAGTGTAACGATACTAAGTTTAACGTAAAAAGTCTTTCGTACGAGCATGACTACAGTAACACTAAACAAAGATTTCAAGATTATACTTAGCTATCACACAATAGATATTTTCACGTACCTTTACTTCGTCGAAACCAACTTCGTCAAGAAATTTTTATTGAATGTCTTTTTCAGATTTAGGTTTAACACCTGCCCTGCTCAATATATTAACGAATCAAGAATATGAAAACCCATATCCGATTCAAAAAAAAGTAATCCCTTCCATTATTGAAAAACAGGATTTACTTGGGATCGCTAGAACAGGTTCAGGTAAAACTGCGAGCTTTGTTTTGCCAATTCTAACAAATCTTCAAACTTCTGAAATTAGTCAAAACAGACACGTTAATGTATTGGTTTTAGTACCTACAAGAGAGCTCGCAACACAAGTTAGAGATGTATTTCATATTTTTTCGGTAGGATTACCAAAACCGATAAAAACAATGGCCGTTTTTGGTGGAGCATCAATTAACCCTCAAATGAAAGCGATGAGAGGGGTTAATGTACTTGTTGCAACCCCAGGTCGATTAATCGAACTTGTTGAATCAAATGCTGTTCATTTGTCTGCTATTGAAACCCTTGTCCTAGACGAGGCAGACAAGATGCTTAACCTTGGCTTTAAAGATGAAATGAATGCTATCTTTAAGCTTCTACCTCAAAAACGACAAAATTTATTATTCTCTGCTACACTGAGTGAAAACATTGAAGCTATCACCCAGTTTTTATTAAAGAACCCCGTCGTTGTAAAAATCGAAACTGGTGAAACAAACCTAGATTTAATTGACCAATTGGCTTACGACATAAGCGAAGAGAAAAAAGGACCATTGTTACGATACTTAATAAAAAGTCAAGACATGCAACAGGTATTGGTCTTTGCCTCATCCATTTTTAAAGTGGATAATATTGCTGAAAAGCTAACTAAAAATGGCATTCAGGCAGTAGCTACACATAGTAAAAAAAGTTCCAAGGCACGTAGGGATGCACTCCACAATTTTAAAGCTGGAAAACTCCGTGTTTTAGTTACAACAGATTTGCTTTCTCGCGGAATTGACATTGAATTTTTGCCTTATGTTATTAATTACGAGCTGCCTCGATCTCCAAAAGATTATGTTCACCGAATAGGAAGAACTGGTCGTGCAGAAGCGCCAGGAAAAGCCCTTACGCTAGTAACTCCTCAAGATCAGCATCATTTTAAAATCATTCAAAAGAAAATGAAACGCCAAGTAAACCGTCAAGATGGTAATGTTATCAATCTACAAGGGTATTAACTATGAAGCCAAGATTAGCCATTGTTTCTGATTTGTGGGGATTCAACAATGATTCGTACATCAACTTGTACATTGAAGAACTATACAATTACTTTGATGTAGACCTCATTGACGCACAGGTTTTAGGTGATGTTAATCGAAACCAAGATAAACAGTTAATCCACAAACAATTTATGAGCTCTGGTATTGATTTAGCAGCAAGCCGCCTCGCGAAAGCACACATTCATTTTGACATTCTACTTGGATTTAATATTGGAGGTACTATTGGCTGGGAGGCAATTCAATTAGGGGCTAAGATAGACTCATTAATCACAGTTTCTACAACACATTTTAAAACTAAAAAAAACTTCCCCTCAAAGTCAATCAAACTCTATCTTGGGGAAGCCGAAAAGAACATATCCTCAGAAAAATGGCTGCAGGAATTAGGACTTAGTTACTCAATAAGACCCAGTTATGGAAACTTAATCTATAACAATGAAGCTTTCATTAATGAACTTTGCACCGAGTTAACCGAGAGTTATTCAACAAAAAACGATTGTTGCGAATGAAAGCAACAATTGGAATTATAGGCGGTGGGGCCGCAGGATTGGCTTTCGCCTCCTTTATCGATACTTCAAAGTTTGACGTGACAATCTATGAAAAAAATAAAACCGTAGGCCGAAAATTCTTAGTAGCAGGAGATGGTGGCTTCAACCTTACCCATGCTGAACATATAGATCAATTTATAACCCGATATACACCGCATTCCTTTTTAGAAAATGCACTCACTCATTTTTCAAATAAAGACACTCAAAAATGGCTAAATGAGTTAGGAATACCAACCTTTACGGGTAGTAGCAATCGTATTTACCCTGAAAAAGGCATTAAACCGATACAAGTTCTCAATGCAATTATTGATCAATTAAAAAGCAAAGGAGTAAAATTTAAATTCAATAAAACATGGACAGGGTGGAATGGCAATGCGGCTACATTTAAACCAAATGAATCTGTTCAAATGGACCATCTCATTTTTTGTTTAGGCGGTGGTTCATGGAAAATTACAGGCTCTGATGGTACGTGGTCAACCACCTTTAAGAAAGCCAACATTAAAACCATTCCTTTTGCTCCTGCAAATTGTGCTTACAAAGTTGCTTGGTCATCAAAGTTTCTAGATGATTTTTCGGGTCAACCTTTAAAAAACATAGCCGTGTCTTACGGAAAAAAAACGCAAAAAGGAGAACTGGTAATTACTGATTTTGGTATTGAAGGAAATGCTGTATATGCGCTTAGTTCTGAAATACAACCAGCACTTAACTTGGGAGAAATAGTGCCTTTGAAAATTGATTTCAAACCGATGTTCACAGAAACGGAAGTATTTAATAGGCTAGAAAATTCCACGTTCAAAAACAGTACTGAAACACTAAAAAAAGGATTAAAGTTAAGTAAAGTTCAAATTGGACTACTTAAAAACACATTAACCAAAAATCAATACACATCGAACAAAACCCTCGCACATTGGATTAAACAGTTTAAACTAGAAATTACAGCACCAGCAAGTTTAAATGAAGCAATATCATCTACCGGAGGTGTTGCGCTAAATGCAATTGATTCAAACTACCAACTCCTTCAAAAGAAATCCAATTATTGTATTGGTGAAATGCTAGATTGGAATGCTCCAACTGGTGGATACTTACTTCAAGCATGTTTCAGTATGGGAGCTTTACTTGCTAATCATCTGAATACTTCTTCGGAGTCATAGGTTTTGGACGTTTGTCTTCCCTTGGTCCTCTTAGGTGAATAACGAGGCCATTCAAGAAGTTTCTTAAAATTTGATCTTGAAGCTCCATATATTTCGGATGCTCTTCGCTTCTGAAAAATGCTCCAAGTTCACTTTTCGTGATTTTGAAATCTACCAATGCCAAAATTTTTACAATATCATCATCCCGTAACTTTAGAGCTACTCGTAATTTCTTAATTATGTCATTGTTTGTAAGTCCCATGTGCTTTATTTATTGAGCTGCAAGTTACGTAAAAGAGCGAAAACTGTCACTAGTAAATCAAAAAAAAGGGCAACTTCAAATGAAGCTGCCCTTTGAAATCTATCGACTGATGTTATTTAATCAATACGCGTTCAGTAGTTTGAAAATTAGAATTACCTACTCGTACAAAGTAAATGCCTGTTTCCAATGAACTCACATCAACAGTACCAGATACCTTTTGATTTTGAGCTTGTTTTGAACCCAGAGTCTTAACAACCTGACCATTCATTGCGATTACCTCCATAACAACAGAAGCATCACCATAAACACCCTCAACATTAATATTTAAGTCTGTATTCGATTGGTGAACATTCATTTCTAAATTTGAATAATATGGGTTTGTAATGTCAATACCCGCATTTCCAGCTAGTCTAAATGAGAAGAATCGAGTTCTAGTGGCTCCGCCCGCTGCCAAGTATTCACCTGTATGCCAAAATGTTCCTCCATCTGGATCTAAAGACATATGCCCATAATCTCCAAAACGATCAGCAAATGTTTGAGAACCTGCTCCATCAATCGCTGTTTCTTCTGCAAACGTCATCTGACCTAATGGGTCTGTACTTAAACGTCCTGTGTATCGAATACCCGGATAAATTGATGTAGCGTTACAAATACTATATGCCATCGCAATGTTACCATAGTTATCCATTGCAGCACTACTCATAAAACGACTATCATTTGTTGGATCATATGTTCCTGACTGATAAACAGACCAGTTTCCATTGTTTGCGTCTCTTAGTTCATACCAACGAACGGCAGACCTATTTCCACCCATATCTACAGCGTGAGATAATACAATTGTATTGTAACCCGTCCAACGCATGTGTTGAGCACGGTACATTAAAACCCCTTGAATTGCGTCAATTCTCTGCGAGGTTCCAGGCTGAGAAATATTAGCAAAACCTCCTGTAAAAACAGCGTCAAAAGAAGGAACAGATAATTGTTGTGAACTTGAAACAGATGTGCTTCCAGTATTTGTCCAGTTTGTGTTCATTTCATAAATCTCTATTTGATCTTGAAAAACACCACTAAACGCATTATCTTCTAGGTTAAAGAAATAACAAGGTGTTCCTGCTGGAGGTAATGGTCCGTCTGCATCTGCAGGAAGAGGGCTTCTAAAACCACCAGAACCTAAACTAGGTAAACTCAATGAAACCATTTGAGCAGTTGGGTCTCCTGCCAACATTTTAGTTCTATCAAAAACAACAGCTGTATGCGTAGAATTTGAAGTCATGTAATAACCATCCCACCAAACAGAATACTTTGGGTAATCTGGAAATTGTGAGAACGTATAGCTGTAAGCATAATAAGACCCTGTTGGATCGTTTGTTTCAGAAATTGCAATTAAAATTCTATTTGGGCTAGTGTTAAATTGAGAAATAAACCAACGATCAGCGTGCCTGTCATACATTACAATTGGGTCACCCGCATTTGAACTTCCGGACCACAAAGAACTTAAACTAAATGTTCCTCCAGGGATAACACCCCCTGTATTTGTATAACAACGAACACTTGTGTTTACAGCTTGTACATAGTGGTTTGGTCCAGCTGCTCCAGAAGGGTCTGGTGGCAATCCACTTCCGCTTTGGCCATTTTTATTTACAATTGGAGCTCTTCCCGACCTTGTACCTGCTACTTTTTGAACAACTGGATCTATTTCAGTTGAAAGTTGCGCCTCTAAGTACCCATCACGTTCAAAATTATTACGAATTTTTACCTTTTCTTCTGAAGGAATTGTTGAATCTTCTAATTGTGGCCATTCTCTAGCTGGAGTAGTATGTAAAAAAGCAGACGGTTGAAATGTCGTTACCTGCTGACCATTAGCATTCGTTTCAACACGTTTTTCACTCATTGTTTGTGGTAGCTCAGATGTCTGAGATAGCGCAAAACCAGAAGTAAAAACCAGTGCAATTGTGAGTGTTTTCATTTTCATAGTTCTAATTGTTTAGTTTCAAATAAGTAAATTAAAAAAAATATCATTCAATATTAACCTATTTTAAGCAGTTTCAAGTCCTTTATTTATAAAAAAGAACGCTTTATTAATTCATAAATGCATTTAACTTTGGAGTGCAAAGTTAAAGTTAACATGAAAACTCACCGTCATTTCGTAGTTCACAAACCGTATGGATTCATCTGTCAATTCATTTACAACGGAAAACGAAAGAAAAAAATGCTCGATCAACTAGGTAGTTTTCCGAGTGGAACAATGTCTGTAGGGAGGCTTGACGAACACTCAGAAGGACTACTAATACTAACAACTGACGGGAAAACAAGCTTTTCCGTGCGCAGCAAGAAAATTGAAAAAGAATACTACGTACAGGTTGATGGATTAATTACAGACGAAGCCATTCTAACACTAAAAAAAGGTGTTGAAATTGGAATAAAAGGTGAAAAATACATGACACTTCCTTGTAATGCTTTCAAAATTGAGGACCCTAAATTTGCAGAACGTTCCAGAAAAGTAAGGGACGATCGACATGGCCCAACCTCATGGGTTTCAGTTGTTGTAACCGAAGGGAAATTTAGACAAGTACGAAAGATGACAGCAGCAGTAGGCTTTCCTACCCTACGTTTAATACGTGTTCGAATTGGCAAACTAAATTTAGGCGACCTCCCTTCTGGCGACTATTATGAATTGGAAAAAGTAACCGTTTAGAATCGGGCTATTAACTTCAAGTTAAAGCGACGGGCAGTTAAATTGTTTGGAATGGCATAATACTTCCCTTGCGTATCTTGCACCCATTGTTTGGAAAGAACATTGTTAATTCCGAGTAAATTAAACACCTCAAAGGACAAAATTAAATCCGTGAAATTTTTATTCCAAAAGGTTTCGCGGTCTTTTTTATTATATAAAAAGTCATACGATGTTCCTATATCTACACGAAAATAAGAACGTAGCCTCAAGGTATCTTTGTAACGTTCAAAGTCTGGCGGCCCATAAGGAAGCGGCGTACCGAATTGCATTCCCATCTGAACACTGACGCTTTCATAAATAGGCATTCGATCTTGTATTAACGCACCAAAATTAACCCATTGATCAGTTGGTCTTGGAATATAACCTGGCGTCACTCGGACTGTATCAACAACCGTTTGATCTTCGCTAAATCCAAAAATTATCTTATCTCCTGCAGCATTATAGTATTCGTCGTAATAATCGCCAATAATGTCTTCTTTAGTAGAAAGTAATCCAAGTTTAAAAAACGACTCTATGCCTTCAACAAATTGACCATGAAGGTTAAAATCTAACCCATAAGCGTATGCTACAGCATCATTATTGGCATAGTAACGCGTTCTTACATTGTCAATTTCATAGGGGTTGACATCCCATAAATACTTATAATACGCCTCAGCTGTAAACTTAAAGGGCGTCTCTCTACCCCACATTCCAAAGTAAACATCAGAACCCAGTACAAAGTGTGCTGATTTTTGAGACTTCACACCTAAATTTAAATCTCCAGAAAAAGTCCTAAATTCTCTATAAAATGGCGGTTGGTAATACATTCCTGTTGAAAAATAGACGCTGACATCTCTACGTATTACCTTTTCATCCTTGATCATATACGCCCTTGGAAAGTATTTAACCGATGCTCTTGGTGTTATGTAATATTCTCCGTTTGCTGATGTATACCCTGCTCTTGTACCTACACTGAGTGCCCATTTAGAAGGAGATTCTAAAATAGAGTCCGTAATTATTTTCTCATATTTTCTTTTTACACCATTTTCAATAACGGTATACTTTTTAGACAGTGAAACCACCTTATTACGTTGGTTCTTCGACCAAATTGAATTGAATTGCACAAAGCCTGTATATCGTTGTGATTGAAGATTCAAATCACTTTTTAAAGACTCTGACAATGTAATTTCATTTGTGCCCGATTGAGGAATAGAATATCCTGCTGAATCAACCAGTTTCCACTCGCTTAGTTTGTCTGTAAAATCATCGTATTGAAAGTTGACACCCCACTTCAGTGCATGGTGTTGAAATTTGGTTTTTTCACGATCCTTGTATCCTTTATTAAACGTATGAGATCCATCGTGGTAGATATTTATAATTGTAGCATTTAATTTATTTCTCGAATGCGAAAGGAATGAACCAACTCCTAAGACAGCGATTGAATCTCCAAACTCCTCTTGACTAGGGTCTGTTTCTAACTCGTTAATATAGTACTCTGCTAGAATATCAAAATTTTCTGATTCTACCGAATTAAAAACGGTAGCGTATAAATCAAGGTTGGTCTTATCGTTTACCTCCCACTTTAAAGAGGTTCCTCCAGTCATTGTTGTAAACTTGGTTTGTTCCTGCCCTTCAAAATACACACGAAATGAATACGCTTCATTGGCTGTTCCAAAATCAGTTTCAGCAGACTCTGGTGTAAAACGATAATTATTTGAAGATAAATGCCCAATTACAGACCAGGTTAGATTTTCTGTAATTGCATAATTGGTTAAAAATTGTGCATCCCAAAAAACAGGATTATATGCCCCCTTTGTTGGAAGCGCATTTAGCAAGTAACCATTTGAGCGGTACCTCGCACCAACTAAGTAATTAAATCGAGTGTTAACTGCATGTTCGATATGAGACTCAGCACCTAGTAATGATGCCATCACGGACCCATGAAGCGTTGTTGGTGTCTTATATTTAATATCTAAAACAGAGCTTAGCTTATCTCCATACTGCGCATCAAACCCACCACCAGAGAAACTCAAGGATTCAACCAGCGCTGAATTGATAAAACTCATTCCTTCTTGTTGTCCTGAACGCGTTAAGAATGGACGATAAATATTAAACCCATTTACATACACAAGGTTCTCATCATAGCTTCCTCCTCTAACGTTGTAGTTTGTTGTTAATTCATTATTCGAACTAGCTGGAGTTGTATAAACAAGATAACGTTCAGGGCTTCCCATAGGAAGGTTTTGCCAGTCGATGACCTCAAGTTCTGGCAAGTCAAAAGGATCAGTTTGTCTAGCCTGTACATCAACCTCATCTTGCTGTAAAAACTTAAACTGTATATCACCCAACCGATTTACACCTGCTTTTAAGACCACCCTTTTTATTAACGTAAGGTTTGATATTCGAAATTCAATTTCAATGGAGTCAAGCTTGTTAAAATTTAACTCAAACGCTCCATTTTTATCTGTATATAAAATCGGAATTATTGCTTTTTTAGCAATCACTTTAACATTATCTATAGGCGTTCCTTTTTTATCCGTACACATACCAACAACACGAATTTCTTGAGAAAAAGAAATTGATGTAATGAGAACAAATAGAATTAGCAGTAATCTGTGCATTGTACAAAAGTAGCTTTAGAAACGAGAAATTAGATAGTTTATTTCAATACATTAATTTTCTCTAACAACTAAGAAGTCCTTCTGTTCAGGGTCAACAACTTCATACAGCATTTTAATTCGCTTTGAAACATTTCCATCTGGGCAAAACGAAAGAATATTTGAGGAGCGTTCTTGAAGTCCACCATCAGGAAAAAGTCGCTCACGTATTTGTTCAATAAATTTCATTGACTGTTCATGATTCGCCTTTGACAGCTTGATTAACTTTGATTTCACGCCTTCAATTTGCTTATTCAGCTTTACCTTTTCAGCAGTAGCATATCCTTGCATGTTTGGTTCCGTTAATAAAATTGAATCTTCAATTTGTTTACTCAGACGGGTCGTAACTTCATCTATTTCTTTAAAGTTTAACGCTTTTCCTGAGTGGTTCTCAATGAACTCACGTTTTAAAACATCAACACCTTTAAAAAGGTCTTCTAAACTCAATTCAATTTTATTTATTTTTTTAGCCACAGATTTTTCAACCCACATCATTGAATTCCGAATGCAAATCATTGGATAAACGACATTGACAGCATCAAAAACACGTTTTAACTGCAGCCAGTAAGAAATTTCTCCCCCACCTCCAACATAAGCTAAATTTGGTAGTATTGTTTCTTGATATAATGGTCTAAGAACAACGTTGGGTGAAAAGCATTCTGGATTTAATTGCACCTTTTCAAGTAGCTCTGATTCCGAATAGCTTCCTACGCCTTCAATCTCAAACCCTACATCTGTTTTCTCTATACGCTGACGTACTCCTTTCTCAATGTAAAATAAATTTATTTCACGAGCCAAAACCTGAATTTTACCCCCATCATTTTCTAAGGTTTGGTTCGTTGTTGAAACTGCTTTATATGAAAACTGCTCTTTTAATTCTTTTTCAATTGTTGGAATGAATAATCGCTTTAAATCACACTGGTCTCCATCCACAATAACCAATCCATAATCCTTAAATAATTCATGAACGAATTTAAAGGTTGCTTCTGCTAAATTATCCCCATCATAAGCCTCCATTAATTGGTGGATTTCTGCATCTACATGATTCCCGAAAAACGCAACAACCTGAGACTTAACATCTTCAAATTCATTTAAATCAAACTTCCCTACAGGGCCTTTTTGAGAAGAATCCCATTTTATTTCTTTTCCATATAAATTAACGGATTGTATTTCTTGAAAATCATGGTCTTCTGTAGCCATCCAGAATACAGGAACAATATACCGATCTGAATTCTCTGAGTTTAGACGCTCAGCCAGCTTAATTACATGAATAATTTTTAGAATGAAGTAAAGAGGGCCTGTGAACAACGAAAGTTGATGTCCTGTTGTAACTGTAAATGTATTGTTCAACTTTAATCGTTCAATATTTTCTGCAGATTTCACCTTATCATTAAGTGTAGAATACTGTTTTTCTAACGTAGAAACTAAAACCTTTCGTTTTGATTCTAGATAATTTAATTCCTTTTCATTTTCTTGACTTACAAAATTTGAAATTGAAAACTCACGGTGAATATAAGCCTTGTAAAAAGCTTGATTATACACCAAGTTAATGTGCTGAGCACTAAAAAGATTTAAATCACTTCTATTAAAATTAAAAACCTGCATATACAAATGTAATTAAGCTTACGAAAAATGGGAAAAATAATCGCCAGAACCTATCTTTGACGAAATTGAAATTTTATGGAAGCAGTAATTAAGACGAATAAAGGAAATATGCGGGTAACGCTTTTTGAAAGTGAAGCTCCAAAAACAGTTGCAAATTTTGTTAAACTAGCAAAGAAAGGATACTATGATGGTTTACAATGGCACAGGGTTATTCCTAACTTTGTAATTCAAGGTGGATGTCCTAACTCTAAACCCGGAGCTAGTGGTCATGCAGGCACGGGTGGTCCAGGATATGAAATCGATTGTGAATTATCAGGAGGTAAACAACATCACGAAAGAGGTGTGCTATCGATGGCTCATGCAGGAAGAAATACAGGAGGATCTCAGTTTTTCGTATGTCACTCAAGAGAAAACACAGCACACTTAGATGGCAATCATACGTGTTTCGCTAAAGTTATAGAAGGAGTTGATACTGTTGATGATATCCGTGAAGGAGACAGTATTGATACAATTGAAATTATAGACTAAATCTACGTTGTAGATCACGTTTTAATCATAATAAAAAATGCACACTAGAAATAGTGTGCATTTTTTATTTAATTCATTTTATCCCTATATACCGTCAAGATAATCGGCATGAGCATCTATTAAGTCTGGACATTTTTCAGCAATTGAGGCTGACATTTGAGCATCCTGAACATCTACATCAGCATCTTTAATGCAAATGGAGTATTCTAGGCTCGTTAAATCAAGCTCAAAACCCAAATCTGCCATTTCGCTATCTACACCTTTATCTGCCATACAATCGCACAGCTCAACGGCCACTGCATCAAACTCTGCTTTACCTGGTTCTCCACAAGAAGCTAAAGTCAAAGCCAATCCTCCTATTACTAAACTAATTTTTTTCATAATACATTTTCATTAAAAGTGTTCAACCAAACTTACTAAAAAACTTCAGTTATCAATAATTGAAAGAAACAATTTCTTTTTCTCTAGCAAAAGAGTAACTTTGTTTCAATGAGTGATTTTGTAGTATCCGCAAGAAAGTATCGTCCACAAACCTTTGACACTGTTGTAGGTCAAAAGTCGATTACTTCTACATTGCGTAACGCTATAAAAAACAACCACTTGGCACAAGCATTCTTGTTTTGTGGGTCTCGCGGTGTAGGAAAAACATCTACAGCTCGAATTTTAGCAAAAACAATCAACTGCTTTAACCGATCTGAAACCATAGAGGCTTGTGACAAATGCGAATCGTGCGAATCGTTTAATTCTGGAGCATCGTTAAATGTTTATGAATTAGATGCTGCATCAAACAATGGAGTTGACGAGATCCGAAACTTAATCGATCAAGTTCGAATTGCACCGCAATTAGGAGCACACAAAGTCTACATCATTGATGAGGTTCACATGTTGTCGACCAATGCATTCAATGCATTCTTAAAAACTTTAGAAGAGCCGCCAAAACATGCAATATTCATTCTTGCAACAACTGAAAAGCATAAGATCATTCCTACAATTCTTTCCCGTTGTCAAATCTTTGACTTCTCTAGAATTAAAGTGAAAGACATTGCAGATCATTTAGCATCAATTGCTAAAAAAGAGAACATTGCTGCTGAGGCTGATGCCTTACACATCATTGCTCAAAAAGCAGATGGAGCATTAAGAGATGCCTTGTCAATTTTTGATCAAATTGTTACTTTTTCTGAAAATACGGTTACTTATAATAGTGTAATTGAGAATTTAAATATTCTTGATTATGATTACTACTTTCGCATTGTTGAAAGTGCCTTAAAGGAAGACATTCAAAATGGATTACTTCTCTTAAATGACATTATTGAACGTGGGTTTGACCCTCATAACTTTGTTGTAGGGCTAGCTGATCACTATAGAAACCTGCTTGTTTGTAAAGACGTAAGAACTGCTCAATTACTTGAAGTAAGTGAAACTGTACAAAAGAAATACATTGATCAGTCAAAAGAGATTGATGCAAATCATCTCGTTCGTGCATTGGGAGTTCTTAGCAAGACCGACGTTGAGTATAAAGCATCCAAAAATCAACGCCTTCTGGTCGAGATGGCCATTATGCAATTGTGTTCCATTACCCAGGAGCTCGAAAAAAAAAAAGCTTAACGGACCCTGTTAACATTATTCCATTTCCAAATCAAAACCTTAGGGATTTAGCAAAAAAGACGACTACAAAACCTGTTGCTAAAAAAGAACCTAAGAAAATATTTATACAAAAAGAAGCTCCTCGAGTTTTAACTGCACCTTCAGGAAAAATAAACACCAATGCCCTTTCGATAAAAAAAATGCTCCAGAAAACGGAGGAGGTCAACGAAACAAAAGGGTTTGACATTAATGATATGCCGAAAAACGCATATGCGATTGATGACCTTAAAATGGCGTGGAGAAGGTTTGCCTTCGAGATGAAGGAAAAACGAAAAGAGACTATTTATAATGCTCTGATTAAACGTGAACCTAAACAAACGGGAGATCATCAGTATGTTTTAATTGTAGACAATCAAGTTCAAATTGACTACATAAAACCATACCTTGGAGACTTAATAGGCTATATTAGAGCTGAAGTGAAAAACTACCTCATCGATTTAAAGATGGAAATCTCTAAAAACCAAGAATCAGAACTTAAGTTTCAAACGGGGAAAGACAAATTTATCGCACTTGCGCAAAAAAACCCTAACTTACACACACTCAAGGACAAATTCAATTTGGATATTGAATACTAAAGGTATTTGAAACACCAAAATCTTTTTTGTTCTTATTTTAAAATACTAAATAATGGAAAAAGATAAAAAAATGGCTGTCTTAATCGATGGCGATAACATTCCCTCAAAATACATTAAAGAAATGATGGAAGAGATTGCCAAATATGGTAATCCAACAATTAAACGCATTTATGGTGACTGGACAAAGCCTCAGCTTTCTAAATGGAAGAAAATTCTCCTTGACAATGCAATAACACCAATGCAACAATACGCATATACAACAGGTAAAAATGCTACGGATTCCGCAATGATTATTGACGCAATGGATATCCTGTACTCAGAAAAAGTGGATGGTTTTTGCATTGCTTCTAGCGACAGCGACTTTACACGACTAGCTATGCGTATTCGCGAAACAGGTTTGAGTGTCATTGGAATTGGTGAGAAAAAAACACCTGATCCTTTCATTGTGGCATGTGACAAATTCATCTACCTGGAAATTCTTCATAAAATAGATAAGGAGGATGCTTCTGCGCCTACAGGAAAGAAGAAAAAGGTAGATCTTATAACACCAAAAGTAATTCGATTCATTACACAGACTGTAAACGACATTGCAGATGAAGATGGGTGGGCATTTTTAGGTGATGTTGGCGGTTTAATTCAAAAGAAACAGCCTAATTTTGATTCGCGTATTTATGGCTTTGAAAAATTAACTCCCCTTATTAAATCGACGGGTAAATTTGAAATTGACCAGCGAGAAAGTCATAAAGGGAGAGCAAAATTGATTTATATCAGACGTAAAGATTAAATCTTCATTCTTAGCTGAACAGTTAAATCTGACTTTGTATTTCCTGTAATTTGTTCGGACCCTGAGCCAAGTGTTTTTCTATTTGCAAAAATACTTACACCGTATTTTACCCACAGGTCAAACTTTCGAGCAAATGTGTAGCGAATTAACGCATACGCTCTACTTCCTCGGTAGTAATACGAAGGAACTGAGAACACATAAAGTGCATTGTTTTCATACGTGTAAATTCTAGTATTATAACTCTCCGTGTCAAACAAAGCATACCGCAAAGAAAAATCGAAAGGCGTTGATTTTGATTTAAACAAGAGGTCTTGCGTAATGATAAATCCATCCTCGCCATTGTTACTCGGTCTATTAATTGTTACATATTCTACTCTACTTTTTAAGGTGATGTTTTCTGAAGCTTTAAAAGTCAGGTTTAGTCGGTAGTTTCGTTGAATAACGTCTTCTATTCCAGTTATTGAACCATCACTTTCATAGCTATTTTTCTGTCTTCGCTGTTCTCTAAATCGTGCATAAAATACGAGACCTCTTCTTGGTTTATACGATGGTTGAATCATAAACTCATGTCCATTAGAAGGCCCGTCAACTTGATACCTCATCCAAGGAAATTTAAATACATCGATGTAAGTGTTTACCTTAATTTTGGATGTTAAAGACAGTTTTAACCCTGCGTACAATCCACGCTCATTTTGAGTCCTCCCTCCTTCTGCAAAACCAGCATTATAGAAGGTCTGGTAATCTTTTTCATAATCTCTATAAACAAGGCTCATAGACGCACGGCTGTCCATCGAAAACAATACGCCGTGTATATTAGCTACACCCCATGAATGCGAAGATGTTGCGACCTCTCCAAAGAAATTAAAATTCTTAACAACCCAACTATAATCTGCAGAAATACCTACCGTATTTATTCCCCGAAAATCAAACTGATTATAGGCAAGTGTATCTTTAATGTAAGAACGATCATACCCTTGATATATGCCTGCAATACCCACATGAAAATTATGTTTTCGGTACCTTAAATTAGAACCTACAATAGCTTCATTCAACGCATTCTTTCTGGAAACCTCAGTATTTGTCCGGTGAAACCCTGTTAAGTTAATACTTGACACTACTCCTTGCTCTTCTTCTAGTGAGTCCGAGATAATTGAGGCATCCACCCCTTTATAAGAACCAAATGTTGTTAACGAAAAATCTTTATACCCTAACTCAAATGCCACACCTCGTAAAAATCTAGTTTCATCTACAGACGTATATGACTTTAAAGGGATTGCAGACTTTTTTACATTTGTTACATCTGCTGTTTTTCCAAAAGCGTAGCCAGACCAAAGGTTTAGTCCTTGCCCAACTTGAACTTGATAATCACCCAGTGCAAGTGACTTAAAATATTTTCCTCCTTTATAAAACGCATGGGCAGAATAAAAATCGAAACCATTCTTTTGGTTCCCCTTAAAAAACTGCTCACCTGGATCCTTTTCTGCAGTTATTCCAACGCTTAAATTTGTTCTATAACTAAACCTCAAACGCGCGTAATAACGGTCGTCATTCCCGTGGTAATACGAATTACTATTCTCTTGTATTGAATCTGGAACATCTGCATATCCATTGCGATCTTCAATAATTGTCTGGTATCTAAAGTAAGCCTCAAACTTACCCTGTTGAAAAGCTTCCTTTACCCCGATGTGTAATTTATCTAGCTTATCATCCACACGAACGAATGGAAGAACCAATCGAATGGTGTTCAGGTCCCAGTACGGTAAGCTTTGGATTTCGTATATCGAAATAAATTTCCCAAATAACTTACGATGCAACAACAAGTCTGAGATTTGAATATCTGTAAACAAACCCGTTTCTTGAAGTTCTTCAAAATTAGCTAGGTTTAAATTTAACGGATCATCATACAAAACATTTAAGTGCTCAATAACATCCGTTAAATCCAAACCTTCCGATGCTATTTGCTCAGATATAAATTCAATACGCTGTTGAATGATGTCATTTTTTTCTTGCGCAAACAGCCCAAAGGAAACAACTCCAAATAGAACAAGTAAAATCTGTTTTAACCCAATCATTCGTCGATAAATGCAATTGAAAAATGAGGAGCCCATCCGAGTAATTGGTGATAAGCACTTCCGATGTTTAAATGAACTTGTTTTAAGTGATAACCTAAGCCAAATGATAATTCAAGCGGTGTTGTCTTAGCTCCCCAACGCAAATAAAACTCCCGAAGTACCTCATACTCCACCCCTGTTTTTAAACGCAATGGATTATCTACATCTTTTTCTAATTCTAATGCAAGCATTAATTTTTCCGAAAAATCATACGAACTGCCAAGCCTCATAATTGTGGAAAACCGATCGTCTTCATAATCCGATAATTTAGCCCTTCCAAGATTAAAGACACTCACCCCTAACCTCCACTTTTCTGTAAATTTCGTGTACACCCCAACTTCAGCAGTTACGGTATTTTTTGACCCGTAATACTCTAAAAACTGTATGCCTTGATAATTTAACTGGACACCAGCATACACCATTTCAGAAAGTTTCATTGAGTACCCTAAACCTGCTTTATAAGACCGATACTGATTGTACCCATACAGGTTTCCTCCAAAAGAAATTACCCCCACCTTTAACGGAATAGAGATTGCAATTGCCTGGCTTTGTAACTCCTTAAGTAAAAAACGGTTTTCATAGTAGATTCCAGCACTTATTTTTTCCACATCAGCCAAAGCTCCTGGATTATTGTGAAACGCCCACACGTCATTAAATGTAGAGGATGCATTTGCTAAAGACATTGACCTTCCTCCTGCGGGAATCCAACCTTGCCCATAATTCATGAAACAAATTAGGAGTACACTAAGGGTTAAAAAACATTTCACCTTCTGAAGATACCATTTTTTTTAATGCGTTTTATTTGAAAAATAAACCCTTGCGCTTTAAAAATGTATTATCTTGAGGAAAAATATTCAAAATGAAACATCTTATTACACTAATTGCCCTTTCGTTTACTAGCATAATATTTACTCAGGAAACGAATGAAACTACGGAAATTAATGGCGTTACCCGTGAGTACATTCAATACCTTCCTGTAGGGTTTAATCCCACAACAGAATCTTTACCTGTTGTATTTGTGTTGCATGGATTAGGTGGTAATAACTCAGATATGGAATCTATTGGGTTTAAACAAATTGGAGATACGGCAAGATGTATTTCGATCTATCCGCAAGGACTAATAAATTCATTCGGACAAACCTCATGGGATAACGGTACACTACTAGCACCTGATGTAGATGATATTTCTTTTTTCAACTTTATGATTGATGATCTTATTTTAAATTATAATGTTGACATTACACGTATATATTTTACAGGATTTTCAATGGGAAGTATCATGAGTCATCACTTAGCTTGTGCGTTAAATCATCGTATTGCTGCAATTGGAACAATGTCTGGAACAATGTCTACAAATGATATCTCAAATTGTGTTCCCGTTTACAAAACTCCAGTGATGCATGTTCACGGAACTGCAGATGCTACGGTACCTTATGCTGGATCGGCGCTTCCATCTTTAAGTTTGGTTACTGAAACAATGAATTTTTGGATTAACGTTCATGGCTGCTCAGCAACAGTAGACTCAACACAGCTAGCAGATAGCTCAAATGACGGATTTACAGTTGATCGATTTGTATATCAAAATTGTGACCCACTATCTTCAGTCGAACTTTGGCGTGTAAATGGAGGTGGACATAGCTTTTTCTATGAGCCAGTTAATGACTTTACAGAATCAATAGATATCTGGATGTTCTTTAGGAAATGGACCCACACGAACCCTACTTCTGTTGGCATAAATGACATCTCAGAGATGCTCTTTTCAATTAGCCCTAACCCATCAACAGGTATTTTCAATATAAAAACAGATGTTTCAAGTCAAATTTTTGTTTACACTACCGCAGGGAAACTCGTTCATAATCAACCTATACCCTTAGGAGAAACAGTAATGAACCTTACTCATTTAGAACATGGTATTTACATTTTAAAATACGGTGTAACTGGGGCGTTAATTCAGCGTGTTAGCATTCAATAACTTAGCATATTCCTCTGCACTTGAAGGAACAAATGCTTCGATGGTATAATTAAGCATATCCTGTATTTTTAAAATTTCAGGATATTGCTTTGCTTCTATTTTATGAAGCTGAGCAAATGTTCCTATGACTTGAATTTCATGAAACTCACGATTATTAACGATTTTATAAAAAACCTTATCGTTTGAAAGTTTTCTGTATTGAGGAAAGTCGGTACCTTTGTCTAACATAATTACGAAATTAGATAATGTTCGCTAATAAAACACATAAACAGGCAGATGAAGCACTAAAAAATGGTAAAATAGAGAAATCAATTGAACTCTACTCACGTGCGTTAGAGGAATCACCTAATGAATGTAACATTCTCTCAGACAGAGGAGTTGCCTATCTTCACGCCAATCAAAAAGAAAACAGCTTAACTGATTTTAATCGCGCCGTTGAACTTCAACCTGACTATGGATATCGTTATGCCTCACGTGCATTTGCACGAAATAATTTTGGTGATATTGATGGGGCTATTCGTGATTATGAAAAAGCTGTAGAACTTGATCCGGACGATCCTGTCGGGTACAACAACTTGGGGTTGTTACTTGAGCAGAAGGGTTATCAGAAGGAAGCTGACGAACGTTTTAAGCGTGCAGATACACTTTCAGAAATGGAAGACAAATTATTAAATGTAATTGATAAGCTCGAGGAAAAACCAAGTACTCCTCTTGAGCCAAATGAAAATACACACGAAATTTCTGAAGGAAATGACTCTGCAGTATCTGAGTTCAAAAAACTCTTTACCTCAAAAACACAATTGAAAGCGTTTTTTGCGTTTTTAAAAAATGGATTCAAAATCAAATGACTAAAAACCAAAAAGCTATTTATATCATTGAAGAACTAGAGAAACTGTACCCTGAAACACCCGTACCGCTAGATCATACTAGTCCATACACCCTATTAATCGCAGTCTTATTGTCTGCACAGTGTACAGATAAACGCGTAAACCTTATTACGCCAACCTTATTCAAGCTAGCCGACAATCCGTTTGACATGGTAAAGTTAAGCGTTGATGAAATTCGCGAAATAATCCGTCCTTGTGGGCTTTCTCCACGGAAGTCACAGGCAATTTTCACCTTATCTGAAATGATGATTGATAAGTACAATGGTGAAGTACCCCAAAGCTTTGAATTATTAGAAGAGTTTCCTGGGGTTGGACACAAGACAGCTTCTGTAGTTATGGCACAAGCATTTGGAGTGCCTGCATTTCCTGTTGACACGCACATACACCGTTTACTAACCCGCTGGGGCATTACAACGGGAAAAAATGTTGAGCAAACAGAAAGCGATGCAAAACGACTTTTCCCTGAGCTGCTATGGAATAAATTACATTTACAAATTATCTTCTACGGGAGAGAATATTCGCCATCGCGTTCACCAAAAGCAGACCTCGATTTCATTACACTCAAAATCGGTACTTCTAAAGCAATAAAAGAATTGAAATAATCAATAAAAAACACAGACTTACTGAAATCTAATTTTTCAATTTTTTAAAATCATTCCCTGTTGGGTTTTCGAAAACACGCAGCTCAAATGTCTCAACTACAGCATATATGTGATCAAAAACATCAGCAATAATCGCTTCGTAATCGGCCCATTCTTTTGTTGCTGAAAAGCAGTATACTTCTAACGGCACACCATATTCATCCGAGCCTAATTGACGCACCATCAAGGTCATTTCTTTATTTAGGTTTGGGTTATTGCGTAGGTAAGAATCTAAATACCGTCTAAACAAACCTAAATTTGTTTGGCTTCTACCATTAACAACATCTTCTGAATTTATTCCCTGTGACTTATTGAACGTTGTAATTTCAACTTCTCGTTCTTCCACAAACGATTCAATCAACTTAATATCTTTTAACTTCTTTAACAATTCAGGAGAGGCAAATTTAACGGTGTCTATCTGTATTTTAACCGACCGTTTAATTCTTCTTCCATCAGACTCTGTCATTCCCCTCCAATTCACAAAAAAATCTGAAATGAATGAGTAAGTTGGTATGGTCGTGATTGTATTGTCAAAATTTTGAATTTTTACCGTAGTAAGGTTAATTTCTGTAACATCTCCATCTGCACCATACTTTGACATTGTAACCCAGTCTCCAACTCGAATCATATCATTCGCAGACAGTTGAATACTCCCAACAAATCCTAATATTGTATCTTTAAAAATCAATAACAACATCGCTGAAACGGCACCAAGAGATGTTAAAAAAAATACGGGTGATTTATTGGTGATAATGGAGAGCATCACTATCAGTAATATTCCCGTAATCAGGATTTTAAAAATTTGTGAGAAACTTTGAACAGGCTTATCCTTAAATCGATCAATTTCTAACACAATATCGCGCAAGCCATTAAAAAATCGATTAACAATGATGATATATATCAGCACCGACAATACTGCAGCTAATTTTGATGCTAGAATTGAAAAGTTTGGATAATTAAACAATACAAGTGACAACGAATAGTCCAAAAAACCTAACGGGACAAGCAATGCAACTGCGCGAAACACTTTATTATTCACCAAGTGATCATCCCAGGTTGATTTTGTTTTATTCGCAACCACATGCAACACTTTTATTAAAATAAATCGTGAAACAATCCATATAACAAATGATGCTATAATTAGTCCACCAAGCAAAGCTAAAGTCCACCAAATGAGTTGATCCGCATAAGCTTCTGCATTAAACTTTTGAACATCTCCACCCGAATAATAATAACTTTTAATCCAATCTATAATTGCCGCTTTCATTTTCCTATTTTTAAACAAAATTAGTAAGATTTTGAATAAAAAGTCTATTTATCTTCTGGGATCAATCACACTGTTCATTTTTCCAATACCAACATTAATTGGTCTCTATTGGTTTGAAGGTGTTTTTCCTACAGAATTATTTCAATTAGAAAACCTATCGGTCTTTAAATTAGGAATTGGAATACAACTTGGAATCGTATATGCATATTTAGCACTACAACTTATGCAAGCTTCTGTTTTTCATGAGATGCCTTCACGCATAGAGGACATAATAAAAAGCATGAACCTAAACCTATTGGATTGTTTCTTTATTTCAATATGTGCTGGTGTTGGAGAAGAACTACTATTTAGAGCTGGTATTCAATTTTACTTAGGTCCAATTATAACAACATTTATTTTTATTTCAATTCATGGTTACTTGAACCCTTTCAATTGGAAAAAATCCTTGTATGGCTTAATCGTTTTACCCTTTATCCTTCTAATTAGTTATGGCTTTCAGGAGTTCGGCTTATGGTTTTCTATCGGGGCCCATTTCGCTTATGATTTCGTATTATTTGTAGTCATATCAAGGTCAAACGATTAATCTACTACAATTGAAAGCTGCCGGGTTTGCTGAATAAATAAGCAATTAGGAATAGCCATGGTTTGATCGATTTCTAAAACTTCTAAATAACGGAGTCTACACAGGTTTTCAGGTAGAATTAAACCAGTGCCAGCACCAGAAAGGTAAAGTTCACGTAATCTTCTACAATTCGCTAAAAAGTTTGAAATTCTCAGCATGTTATTCTGATTCAACTTTAAAAGCTGTAATTCCTCACACGATCCAATTTCATCAGGCAACCCCTCAAGGTTGTTGTACTTTAATTCAAGTACTTCTAACTTTTTTAAGTCGCCAATTGTTTTTGGCAGGGTGTTTAAGTTATTATTGTTTAGTATCAGTTGTTCCAAGCTTGACAACTCACCAACTGAAATAGGAAGCTCAACCAAGTCATTATATTGGATAGACAATACCCTCAAATTCTTTAATTTAGAAATAGAACTTGGTAAATAACGAATGTTATTTTTCCCTAAATAAAGTTTTTCGAGGTGGACAAATTGTCCAATTTGATCAGGAATAGAATCAATCTTATTCCCGTACAATCGAAGAACTTTTAAGTTGGGGTTTAAAAACGCCTCTTCAGGAAAATCAGTTAACCCTTGTCTTGAGTAATTCAAGTTATTCCCTTCTTTTGCAGATTTAAAATCTTTTAATCCTGCGCAACTTGAAAAAAAACCAAGTACAGCAAAACACATTAAATAGCGTACCGACATATAACTAAGGTAAATTAAATCATGTATTGAACAGTGTAGTTCCACCTTTTTTATTTCATAAGGTCATCAAATATTTTTTTAAATTTTTCAACCTTAGGTCTTACGATAGATTGGCAGTATAGATTTTTTGGATTTAATTTCAGGTAATTTTTATGATAATCTTCGGCAGCATAAAATGCTGGAAGCATCGATATTTCTGTAATAACAGGTTTATCCCACACCTTGGAATCGTTTTGTTGTTGTTTATAGAACTCTGCCAGTTGTTTTTGGGATTCATTGTGGTAAAAAATAACCGATCGATAGTGACTTCCCACATCATTCCCTTGTCTATTCAATTGGGTTGGATCATGCACAAACCAAAACAATTCTAATAATTTTTCAAAAGAAATTTTAGCTGAATCATATTCAATTCTTGCAACTTCTGCGTGCCCTGTATTTCCAGAACAAACATCGTTATAATTAGCCGTACTTTCAGAACCACCGGCATAGCCAGGATAGACATTTAAGATTCCTCTCACATCATTAAAACAAGCTTCAATGCACCAAAAACATCCTGCTCCAAATGTCGCTTCACTTTTCATACTACAAATAAAAGAAGATTCTTGACTATCTGCTCATAATGTTTCGTTTTAATACGGATGAATTGTTGTACGTTAACCTTATAGCTGTACTTTTACGCAGTGATGCTAAAATATTCTAAAAATTTCTGGATTATTTGTTTTGGGCTCTTGTTCTTTATGACAAGCTTCAACCTAATACTGCCTGAATTAAATGAATTTATTACAGACATAGGAGGAGGCGACCAAAAAGGATTAATCATTGCGTTGTTTGCCATTACAGCACTCATATCCAGGCCATTCTCAGGTAAATTATCCGATACAATTGGAAGAAAAAAAGTGATGTACATCGGCATGGGAGTTGCTGTTGTTGTATCATTATTATACCCTTTATTTACATCCGTAGGTTTATTTCTATACTTACGATTAATGCATGGATTTAGTGCAGGATTTCTTCCAACAGGTGCTACAGCTTTGGTCACAGACATTTTACCTCCAGAAAAAAGAGGTGTAGGAATGGGGCTATGGGGAGTCTTTATTTCACTGGGATTTGGAGGACAAGCAATCGGGTCAATTATCCGTACAGAATTTGGAATGACTTTTCTGTTTATCACTGCTGCATGTTTTGCTATCGCGTCGGGAATTTTAATTTCATTTTTAAAAGAAACCTTACCGAACCCTATTAAATTCAAATGGAGTCTTTTAAAAGTTACTTGGCAAGATGTATTTGAACCCAGTGTAATTCCTGCTGCAATTGTCATGTTTATAGCAACTTTTTCAACTGGAATTGTACTTGCACTAACCCCAGATATGTCCACGTTTTTTGACATTCAAAACAAAGGTTGGTTCTTAGGATTTTATGCCTTTTCTACTATTTTTATTCGCCTATTTGCAAGTGGTCTTTCAGACAAAATAGGCCGCCGAAAAACTCTCATATTTGGATTGTCACTAATGGTGATTTGTATGGCCTTAGTTGCATTGTCAACCGAGTGGAAAATGTACACTTTTGCTGCCGTTCTATTTGGAATTAGTACAGGAATCTCTAGCCCAACCTTAATGGCTTGGACTGCCGACTTATCTCATAAAAGCAGGCGTGGTGTTGGAGCAGGAACATTATTTATAGCGCTAGAATTTGGGATTATGTTTGGATCGACCTCTACAATGTTTACCTACGATAATTCTCTCGCATCAATTCCTTATGCATTTGGTGCTGGTGCAATCATGGCCATTATTGGAGTACTCTACTTAATGTGGCATTTAGCTTACCGCCATTCGAATACCTGATACTTACAGATACTAAAGCTGTTTGTAGTCTCTTAAAAATAACAACTCCCACATGAAATAGGTGAATGTCTCTAATTTTAAGTATCTTCGAATCATAAACATGCTGATTTGGAACGGATAACAGAACATCAACTAACAAAACTCTACTACTCCATTGGAGAAGTGGCAGGTATGTTTGATGTAAACACCTCCCTTATTCGATTTTGGGAAAAAGAGTTTTCTGAAATAAAATTGAAAAAAAATAAAAAAGGAAACCGTGTATTCACCCCAAAAGACGTATTAAAGATTGATGTAATTTACCACTTGGTTAAAGAGCGTGGATATACACTAGACGGAGCAAAAAAAGCACTAAAATCAGGTGTAGACAAACCCGAATCAAACAACGATTTAACACAAGAAGTTATTATTCGCTTAGAACGAGTAAAAAAAGCCCTGATTACGTTAAAATCCTAATGATTACTTTTTGAAGGCCTTAAATGCCTCGAAAAACACCTTTTTACTTAAAGAAATATCATAATTACATACGCCTATTTCTGGAATTAGGCAGGTAAGTATTTCACCCCCTCTATTTTTTTTATCGTTGCCTAACATCTCAACCATTGAATCAATATCCTCTTCTGTAAAATTAGGTACTACATAGTTTGAAGTAATAAACTTTTCAATGCATTTAAAATCATCTTCATTTAAAGATGCGTGCTCTATCGAAATGAATGCTTCTATCAACATACCTATAGCAATAGCATGGCCATGTGATAATTTTAGACTATTCATATAATGCCCTTCAATTGCGTGACCTACGGTATGTCCAAAATTTAATTTTTTTCGTAAACCAAGCTCCATAGGATCTTGTTTCACCAACGTATTCTTAACCTCAATGCAATCCTTTAAAAGAACTTGATTAAGTTGCTTCACATCGCTATACTGCTCAACCACTCGATTAAACAGCATTTTGTCTTGAATTAACCCATGTTTTATCATTTCAGCTAAACCACTATACAATTCTACGCTAGGGAGTGTTTCTAAGAATGACGTATCTATAAAAACTGCTTTTGGATTCGAAAAAACACCTATCTGATTTTTAAAATGTCCCAAGCTAACCCCTGTCTTACCACCAATGGAAGCATCAACCATTCCAAGTAACGATGTAGGTATATTCACAAAGCTGCACCCGCGTTTAAAACACGAAGCAATAAATCCTCCGATATCAGTAATCATTCCGCCTCCAAGGTTAATAATTAAATCGTGACGGCTTATTTCATATTCCGTTAAGGCTTCCCAAACTCCAAATGCAACCTCCATCTGTTTATTCTCCTCGCCTTCTGGTAATAAAATAACCTCAGCTTCATTCAACGCTTCAAACGATGTAATCAAAGAACTCAAACAATGTTCATGTGTGTTTTCGTCTACAATAATTACTTTTTTTGCAGATGCATAACCAGCCAACAACTGTTCAAAAGAAGACGCTAACAATCCTCCAAGCTCAATTTTATAATCTCCGGCGTCTATACACTCCATAACAAGTTCAAATTTTAAGTAAAAATAGTGAAATGTTACCCAATCTAAATAAAAAGATGCAAAGGGTATATTCTACTAATTAAAAGCGATTAAATTTGTCTTATGATTTCATTCGACAATACGGAGGTAGCCTTTAATGGTAAATCATCTAAGGATTTAAAAAGAGCATACTGGCTTTTCAGAATTGTAGCTAGTCCTAAAATGGTTTCTTTTGGAAAATGGGCCACTCATTTTGCAACCAAAATACACCTTCCAATTAAAGGAATTATAAAGGCAACCATTTTCAAACAATTTTGTGGGGGAGAATCCATTACTGAATCGTTAAAGACATCTTCTCAACTTGCTGAATATGGTCTGAAAACAATTCTTGATTATAGTATTGAAGGAAAAACTGAAGAAAAAGACTTTGATAAAACAGTATTAGAAATAATAGCAACAATTAAGCATGCTAAATCAAATGACAATATTCCTTTTGCTGTTTTTAAGGTAACAGGTATTTGTTTGTTTAATGTTCTTGAAAAAGTAAATCTCGGAACGAGTAACCTTGACGCAGAAACACACGCACAATACACAAAGTTAAATCAACGTGTCGATCAAATATGTAAAGCTGCTTTTGATGCAGATGTACCTGTTTTTATTGACGCAGAAGAAACGTGGATTCAAGATGCAATTGATCGGCTAGCCAAAGAGATGAGCCTGAAGTACAATAAGAAACGTGCACTCATTTTTAATACCGCTCAACTTTACCGCCATGACCGCCTCAATTTTGTGAAAAATGAAATTACACACGCACGAGAGAACGACTACTTCTTAGGAATGAAAATTGTTCGGGGTGCTTATATGGAAAAAGAGCGTGAACGTGCTGAAAACAAAGGGTATACTTCTCCAATTCAACCAAACAAAGAGGCTAGTGATAGCGATTACGATACGGCTGTTGAGCTTATGTTAGACAACCTTGATGTTACAGCTGTATGTGTTGGAACGCACAACGAAGAAAGCTCAGCTAAACTTGCTGAACTAATGGAGAGTCGTGGTATTGATAGTAATGATTCAAGGATCTATTTTGCGCAACTATTAGGCATGTCTGACCACATTTCTTATAATTTATCTCACAACGGATATAATGTGGCTAAATATGTTCCTTACGGTCCAATTAAAGAGGTTCTTCCCTACTTATTAAGAAGGGCTGATGAAAACACTTCAGTTGCTGGGCAAACCACACGTGAATTATCACTCATAATTAAAGAAAGAGCACGAAGAAAATCTGCTTGTTAATTAACTATTTCAAAACAGTGATGTGTCCGTTGAAGGTATACTTATCATCATTAAGAAGGTCTTTACAATTAATAAACCACGTATACGATCCTGTCGGAACAATTTTACCATTAAATGTACCGTCCCAACCTGCTGAAGGATCATGACTTTCCCAAATGATTTCTCCCCAACGATTGTAGATGAATAAATCAAAATCGTAATTATCAATTCCCAAAATGTGAATGTTCCAGACTTGATTAAACTCATCATCGTCTGGTGTAAATGTATTTGGAGCATAAAGAATTACATCGTTAACGACAGAAACCAACTTTGTTACCGTATCAGAACAACCGTAAGCATTAAAAACCGTTAAAGTAACAGGATAATCTCCAGGTTCTCCTATTGGAAAGGCAACATCATCTACATCTTCATCCACTGAAGAATTTGGGTCACCGTTCTCAATATTCCAATTCCAAGAAGTAACACCTGCAGAACTTTGATCTAATAAAGATACTACAGGTTCAAATACCGTTACATTATTTGGGCTAATAATAAAGTTCGCCGTAGGATAATCATACACTTGAATTAAATCTGTATAAGATACAGTATACGTACACCCATCGTTGGTTAGTAAAGTTGCCGTTACTGAATAAAGTCCTCCAGATTGGTATGCATGACTAAAATCATCATTCGAATTAATGACCTCAACTGTTCCATCACCAAAGTCAATTGTAGTAGATAGAATATTGGTTGAAGGTGTCGTGTTTACAAAGTTTACTTGATGGGAAAAACAACCGCTTAACGTATCTCCAAGAATACTTGGAAAAACATTATCAGGCTCTGTTACCACATAATTTACTTCAATGAAACAACCATTACCGTCAGTAAGCTCTGTTAAGTAGCTTCCTGCACAAATTGATGTTCCATTCCCAGATTGGTCCCCAGAAACACCACCAAGCCAGTTGTAAGAATAACCTGTCGTACCTCCTGCTGGAGTAATCACAACACTCCCATCGCACAGCCCAAAACAACTTGCCGCTGTTGGAACAGCACTAGCAGTTAACAGTGTTGGTTCAGTAACAATGACATCTTGATCTGCAATACAACCTTGAGCAGAAGCAACAATTACATTATATGTTCCTGCAGAGAGTCCTGTTACAGTAAATGGGCTTCCAGAAAGAACAGGCATGCCTCCATCGATCGAATAAGCATCAAAATTAGCTCCTGTTAATGTAAATGCACCATCATTGAACCCAAAACAACTTGGCTCAGTAACCGCAACATTCGCGATAGATGTTACAACTTCGGTAATCGTGATAACGGCCTGTGCAACACATCCGTTACTATCTACAGCATACACAAAATCACCAACGGGCATTGCTTGGGGAATATAAGGCATTACCATAGGGTTTCCAGAAGGGTCAATCCAAAAACCATTCGGAGAAGCTCCTAATCCTAACAATGGAAATAAATCGACTGCTGATCCACTAGAACAAACCTCTAACATATTATTTGTACCTGGAAATGGAACTGCAGAAGTAGAAACAACAACGTCATCTGATGTTGCACACAGTGGGTGTCCAAGGGGATAAACCGTAAGGGTTAATGTTTCTTGAGCATTAATTGTAGCCATTGGGTTCAAAATTGAAGGGTCACTTACTAAATTGGCAGGTGTCCATTCATAAACTAAATCAGGTACACAGCTTGATGTCCAAGTACCATTAACATTTCCCGTTAAATTTGGACCCTCCGTAAGCACAATGTTACCATCGGAATCAATCACTTCAAATGAACACTCTCCAACAAACGAACCAATTGCATTAAACGTGTAACTTACAACTGACCCAACTGGGATAGAAAGATTAATCACATTTGAAGATCCGGTAGCAATTGTGTAATCTGTTGCCACTCCATTTATCGTTATTGTAATTGTATTTCCATTCCATCCATCACCAAATGTATCGTCTAAGTTTAAGGTGTAATCACACGCTGAAACCATTCCTACCACCTGGCCATCTAATTGCATTCCTGTACCACCGCAAATTGTAGTGTCATTGCCAGCAAAAGCTAAAGGGTTATCATTTACCGTTAATACAAAACTTGTATCATGCGAACAACCAAAATCATTTTGAACAAAATATTCATAGGTATATGCCCCTGCTGAAGTAGGTAAAACAGTCAAATCATTTCCATCTGCTGACAGTGATGTTTGAAACACAGGATTTACCCAGTAAGATGAATCTGAATTTGCTCCTATATCTGGAGTAAAAGTTGTAATTGATGGGTAATAAGACGGGTCTAAGTTTATTCCAAAACTAAACAGTGTTCCATCATCTGCAGCCCAATTGTCAATAACTGTCAGTGTCCAAATACCATTTGTTGGACATCCGACTAAATTCGTTAATGGATCAATGGACTCGTATGTTCCTGCAGGAATAGTATTTGTTCCAGGGTTGTTTGTTACCCATTCTACCCATGTTTCTGTAGCGCCTGGTGCAAAACAATATGTAAAAGGCACGCCTATTGTTGCTGGATCACTACAATCAACATTATCAGCTTGAACAGGTATTCCTATTTGAGTATTACCTCCACCTTGCTGGTGAAGAATTGCACTTTGCCCATTTGGACATTCAATCATAATCACCAAATCTCCCATATAGGAATGCTCCAAGTCTAAACAAATGTCTTGAATATCATTTACGTTAGCAATTGTAGTTCCTGCTGAAAAACCTGTTTGAAGCAGTGAAATGTCTTGGGAAACCCCCAACAAGGTATCTGGTAAACAGCCATCATCAATACTTTGACTTCCTGGAAAACCTACCCACTCTACTTCGTATGAATTTGGATCTGCTGAAACAGCATATGATTCACCAAGGCATATTTCACCATCCAACGGAAAACTTGAGAAATCGGGTAATGTTTCTACCTGAACAACCAAATCTGTTAAATTAGGATTCGTACAACCGTTATCGTCTGTTACAAATAATTGAACTTTATAATGACCTGGTACTGAATAGGAATGTGTTACATTTTGACCATTTGATGTAGTCCCGTCCATAAAATCCCAGTTATAATCGACTAAGTTAAATCCTGTCTGAGCAAAAGAACCTTGCTCTTGAAAATCAATACTTTGATTTAAACATACACGAATACTGTCTGGTGTTGCTCCACCAACAATAAACCCTCCAGCTTGTGGGTTAGCGCAAGGTGTCTCACAAGATACGCTTGCAGTAAACATTCCTGTACCTGCACTGTTTGAATAAAATTGTAGCGTTATACAACCCGTAGGATTCAATGCCGTCGCTTCTACGGTAACATTTTGCAATTGATTTGTAGTATAAACTCCCAATGAGTTAGCTGCAGTTGAAGTCCCATCAAACACAGACATATTATCCAAATTTGGATTTTGAGGTGTCCCTGTATTGGTGCCATCTAAATTAAAGATTGTGAAAGATACAGAAATAACATCCCCAGGGGTATCCGGACAAATTGTGATTGTAATATTCTCATCATTTCCATAGCCCGTACCTCCTTGACCACCTGAATCAATAAGGAATCCATTGCATGTATTAAATGTTGTATTGTTATTTATCGCTGTAAAATCAACGGCCATTTGAGACAATGATGAAAATGAAATTACTGCGAAAAAAAGTACACTTATTGTTGAATAAAAACGTTTCATTAATTTATTTTTTAAACTATTGATAGACAAATGTAACTCAAATCTTAGAAATTCTATCTATCGTACGATGGTGTTTCATCAAAACACCTAATCGCACTGACCTACACCCTCTTATTATTTTAGACTCAAAAAAAAGACTACAGTTGCCTAAGCCTCAAACTATTTCAACAATGTAATGTGCCCTGTATGTAGGTATCTGGCATCTGTTAATTCATCTTTAAACTCAAGGTACCAAACATAAGTTCCTAACTGAACTAACTTACCTTTATAAGTTCCATCCCATCCTCCATTAACATCATGAGATTCAAATATAATTTCACCCCAACGGTTTCTGATTTGAAGCTCAAAATCTGAAGCGTCAAACCCTGCAGTAAATACCGGTTGAAAGGTTTGATTAAACTCGTCTCCATCTGGCGTAAATGTATTTGGGATGTAGAAAATAATTTCTTGCTTGATTGTAATTACTTGAGTAACTGAATCTACACAGCCAATTGGTGAGTATGCATAAAGGGTTACAACATAACCTGCACTTTCTGTATCTGGAAAAGTATGTTCCGTATTTATGGTTGTACTATTACCTGTACCATCACCAAAATCCCAAACATAGTTTATAGCGCCAACCGTGGAGTTTGTGAATTGAACATCTGTATTCAAAGTCAGTCAAAATTGACGCTGACATTCCTGGAGACTTATCGATGAAATGTGAAAACACATATCCCCCTTTTATCCATTTTTGAAGAACAATCCCCCTCAAACGATTCTCCAGGGTTAAGTACCAATTCCTTTAATGACTCTAACTTACCTATAGATTCACAATTTGAACAGACACCGTTTCGAAATGTTTTCACCCTCCAACTAACTTTTACCAATGAACTGGTTGTATTTGTAAAGCGGAAAAGAACTAAGCTTTGATTAAAAACCAATTGGGAATTACACGATTCAAAAAGATATTCAATTGTAACTCCTTTGATCATTTTATATTCCGTCCAAGTTGATACTGGCTCAACATCTAAGACTGAGGCAAAACACGAACTTGACAACGCTACGACCACAAAAAAGGAACGTATTAAATTTTTAATTCTATCCATAATAATTAATCATTATACTAAAATACGTAAAAACGAGAACTTTTATTCAAGTGGAGTAAATCGAATAGATTAAACTGTAATGTCGATTTTTATCGCTACCATTTTTCATTTAGAGCAGAGCCTGTTTTTATTGTTGCAAACACATCAATCCCTTCGTCTATTAATTCGACAATTCTATCCATGGTCAATTTTTCGCCAATCTCAACAGCTCTATTTACTTGCTGTTTATCACAGTGTAAATGCCATGCAAAAACAGCATTGCAATTAAACCAATCCGTCTCCCAAGAAGCTCCGCCATATCTAGAAATAAAAACAAAATCAGTTGAACAGTTATCCGAGTAAGAAAGCCCCTTTTCAACCAATTCATCAATACTGAATTCACTGGCATTCATTCTCCCAACTAAAAACAACTCGTCATCTTCTTGATTAACCTTACTTTCTCCTATGTGAAAATCAGTTCGAAATTGATTCAACCCTCCCTTGTATTTGGCTTCGATCTTTTTTTTATCAAAAACAAGGTTGGCTAAATGAAGGTATACAGGCATACTTATTTGCGTTTTATTAAAAAGGATACTATTAGACGAAGGATTTGTTTTAATAACCATTCACTTTTTCCAACTACAAATACACGCTGTTAGAACAACGAATTAATCAACCTTATACACTAACTTCATTGTAATTGATGCTGTTTTTTCTCTAGAACTGGTATTAAAAGTGCCTCCCCAAGAATAATTCTCCTTTGAGTTTTGTCCCGTAATTTGAAAGATACCCATTTTTGCAGATTCTAACTCTCCCAGTTCCCCACCAGAAAATTTAGCAATGTTTTCTGCCCGTATCCTCGCATCTTCTGTTGCTTTAGATATCATCTCTATTTTAAGGTCTGCAAGTTTTGTATAATAATACCTTGGAGATTCTGAATAAAATTGAACCCCTTGGTTCAGTAACTCTGTAATCTCTCTTGAGATCTTTTCAATTTTATCAACTGCTTTAGATTCTATTTGAACAGATTGTGTCAGTTCATATCCAACAAACTCTTCGCCAACGTACTTTCCTTCCGAAGAATATATTCGCTTATTTTTTTGATTTGTTTTAACGGCACTATAAACAAGCTCGTCAGTATCAATCCCTTTCCCAGCTAAATAAGCACTTACGGTGTGTTTATTTTTTTCCAGTGTTAGGTACGCCTGTTTTAGATCAATGTTTTGAACTCCGTATTCCCCTTCCCACACAATCAAATCTGAAGAAAAATCAACTTTTCCAAGCCCTGTTACTCGAACCTGCCCTTCAACCTTAGTTCTATCTGAATATGCTTTTCCTAAAAAGATTGAAGCTACCACAATTGCTGTCCCAAAAATCAATGCTGTTATATACTGTTTCATAAAATTTTAATCTATTTCTATTATTCTTATCTCACTATTTGTAACTCCCTTTGTACTTACAACCTTAGTTTGGACACTGTAAATTAACCAACCTGTGTCATGAATACGTGAAGCAGTTGTCGTAAGGTTGGTCAACGTTCCAATGTCTTCTTTTTTAGGCGGTTTTGTTTTCATCGTTTTCGCCAGCTGTTTCAAATATTCAAAAGTCGTTGTTGTCAACTCATCTGAGTCTACCTCTTGACTTGAACGCAGTACGTAACTGTTGTCTTTAACATCAAGCTCATCTAAAGATAAGATTACTTTTGAATTAAGTGGCTTTTCTGGGCTATATACATTCGGTAGCTGTAGCCCGAATTCAAGGTGCTCATCTAACACGTATTTACCTCCATGGTATGTGTAGAATTGTTGAATATCTCGAATTGCTGCAGATTCAATTGCATACTTAGAAGAGTACATTTCTTCTATTTGCTGAAGTAGCTTCTCTAAGCTAGGAACACCGTTGAGATCAGATTTAAATTGATTAATTGATTCTTTTAAATAAACACTTACTTCTTTCCAGTTTTTTACCGCTTTTATTGCTCCAAACTCATCTGTTTCGATAACAACTTTTAAATCATCAGAAAGGGAAGTAATCTTTTTAATAAGTTCATTTGACGAATTCGTTTTATAATCATGATAAAACCATTCTATTGAATATGAATTCGCAGTTGAATCAATGATAGTAACATCAACATTATAAGTCATTAATTCATTTACAACGGTGTCGGCTTTTTTTAACCTTACCTTTTGAAGTGAAACCTTGTAATGTTCTGTATCTCCAAGATTCCAATACCCGATTACTTGAGCGGTCGAGTCTTTCATATTCATCTGTCCAAATGCATTTAACACCAAAATACAGGCAATAATTACAGTAACAACTTTATTCATTTGGATATCTTTAGTGTACTCTATTTACTTATTTCCTCAACATAATCGAGTGCTTGTTTTGCTAATACCCCCCAATCATCATTGAATTCAACAGGGATTTGCAACCAATCTTTCATTGGCCTCCCCTTTTCAGAAGGGTCCCAATTAGTTGATCCGGGGTATTTACTTAAAAGTAAATTGACTTCGTCTCTCCCAAGTTTAAAAACCATTTCTTCTTTAAAAAAAGCTGCGAATGCCTTTCCTCCTATTTTTAGACATGATTTCCCGAACATTTGACCAATAGTTGCCCCAAATTGACCTGATAATTGCCCCCCTACTTCATTGTAAAATTGCTCACTCATTTATTAACCCATTAACTATACGGCAATTGACTTCAACCATTTGGATACTACCTTTTCATCAAAGTCTGTTTTGTTTTTTATTTTAATATGTTTCATTGTACTCCCACTCCCTTCCAAAAGGTTGTTTAAATCTTCAATTTTATCAATATTATAAAATCCAAACGTTATATGTTTTTTTGAAAAACGTAAATAGGTAAAATCTTTTGTTTTAGCAAAAACAGGAATACCCCATTTTATCTCCTCTGTTACACTTGAAACACTTTCATGAATTAGCTTTCTTAATATTTCAAGTGTCTCAATTTGATCCTCTTGAGCACTATTAATATACTCCGTTACCTTTTCATTGTACCCCATTTTTGAGATTTTAAGATGAAATATACTAAATTGAATGAATACACCCTCAGTTCATACGGTTGTAAATTAAGCCTAAAAGCTTATCGTATTAAATTGACAGAACCTGTAATCACTCTATACTCATCCTTTGCAGATAAATTGAACGTAACTTTCCAGCTATATACACCATCGTTCAAAACCTGCCCTCCATAAGTTCCATCCCAACCAACAGTAGCGTCATGAGACTCCCAAACAACTTCTCCCCATCGGTTAAAAATCAACATCGTAAAGTCATAAGGGTCATATCCTGAAGTGAATATAGGGGTAAACGTTTGGTTGTATTGATTCCCATCAGGGGTAAATGTATTGGGGATATAATAAATCAACGGTTCTTCAACCGTAATTACCGCATATGCCGTGTCTGCACAACCTAATGGTGAGCTCGCTATTAATTGTATTGTATACGTTGAATCTTCCTCTGGATACATATGAGTAGTACTAAACTCTGTAGAACTTGACCCATCACCAAATGACCAATCATAATTTGTAGCGCCAATAGAAGTATTCTCAAAATAAACAACTTCTGAAATTCCAGTAACTAAAGTTGCGGATGGTGTAAATGAGGCCAACGGTACATCTTCCACATAAATGTAGTCCACGTACGATATCGAATTCGAACAACCATTACCTGTTGTCACCACAAGTGAAATATCATAATTACCTGAAGTGCTAAATATATAATTAATACTACCACAACCTGAAATAGACCCTGATCCTTCTATACTCCATACACAGTTTGTAAAGGTACTTGAAGCGACAGACGTATTTGTAAAATTCACTTCCAATGGTGCACATCCTGATAACTCATCAGCACTAAAGCTTACTGTCGGAATATCTTCTAATGTAATTAACATTTGATCTGTAGAAATACACCCATTATCATTGGCTGTAACTTCGTAACTCA
The DNA here is from genome assembly GCA_029238665.1 of Crocinitomicaceae bacterium. GTDB lineage: Bacteria > Bacteroidota > Bacteroidia > Flavobacteriales_D > Crocinitomicaceae > UBA4466. The sequence continues at coordinate 211,880 of JAQWFQ010000024.1, forward strand.
TTGTTAAAGCTGGAGTAAAACTAACACCGTCAACCAAGCCATTGTCCCAAAAAACAGGCACATTCGTTGGATTTATAGCAGCAACAGAAGTGGCTTCTCCTACACATACAACTTGATCCAATCCAGCATCAATTGGTGGGTACACAGCTAAAATTGTTATTTCTTGTGTCACCAAGGTTTGATTCCCACAATTATCGGTAATACTGTAAGTCCTTGTAATGATCTCCCCATTACAAACGTTTCCATCCGACACATCACCAACCCATGTGACAATTGGGTTTACAGTACAATTGTCTAATGCATCATTCACCACAAGCACATCAACTGCAGGAATATCCAAACTACCAGGAACTGAAATACTAGATGGGTTTGATGCTGTTGGTGCTGTAATATCATTTACAATGATTGTCTGCGTTACAGTTATTGAATTTCCACAACCGTCCGTAACTGAATACGTTCTGACTATTGTTTCTGGACATGTAAGCCCGTCAGAAATATCAGACACCCAAGTAACAACTGGGCTTACTGTACAATTATCAGCCTCATCGTTTACATCAAAGATGTTTACCACAGGAATGTCTGCCGTACATTCTACATTTACTTGAACAAGATTTGATGCTGTTGGTACTGTGACATCATGAACGACAATAGTCTGTGTTACATTTGTTGTGTTACCACAATCGTCCGTAACAGAATAGGTTCTGATGATTGTTTCTGGGCACGTTAGCCCATCAGAAGCATCGCTGACATGAGCAACAACTGGATTTAACGTGCAGTTATCCGCTTCATCAGTTACATCCAAACTATTTACCACAGGAATGTCCGCCGTACATTCTACATTTACTTGAACAAGATTTGATGCTGTTGGTGGGGTAATGTCATGTACTACAATAGCCTGTGTTACATTTATTGTGTTACCACAATCGTCCGTAACAGAATAGGTTCTGATGATTGTTTCTGGGCACGTTAGCCCATCAGAAGCATCGCTGACATGAGTAACAACTGGATTTAACGCGCAGTTATCCGCTTCGTCGTTTACATCCAAAATGTTTACCACAGGAATGTCTGCCGTACACTCCACATTTACTGGAGCAAGGTTTGATGCTGTTGGTGCTGTAAAGTCGTGAACGAAAATAGTCTGTGTCACAGTTATTACATTTCCACAATCGTCCGTAACAGAATAGGTTCTGATTATTGTTTCTGGGCAAGACAAGCCGTCAGAAATGTCAGACACCCAAGCAACAACTGGAGAACCAAGATTATCCGCCTCATCAATAACAACCAGAGGGTCTTGAAGTGGAACATCGCCTATACACGATACCGTAATTCCTGAGGGATTACTTGCTGTAGGTAAAAAAGGATCCATAATTATAATTGCGTGAGATACATTAATTGTATTCCCACAATCGTCTGTAACACTATAAATACGTGTTATCGTTTCTGGACAAAGCAAGCCATCTGTTGACTCACTAACAAAAGCAACAACTGGGTTTAAGGTACAATTAT
>JAQWFQ010000030.1 GCA_029238665.1 Crocinitomicaceae bacterium
TTATATTAACCTTTAAATAATACCAGTAATGACAAAAAAGAAAAGTGCTAGTGCGTTAATCAGTGACTTGAAACGTAAAACAAGAAAAGCATACAGTTCAGAAGAAAAAATCAGAATCATTGTAGAAGGATTTCGCGGAGAAAGTTCAATCGCGGAGTTATGCCGAAAAGAAAATATCGGTCAAGCTAATTATTACAAATGGAGTAAAGATTTTATGGAAGCTGGAAAGAGACGCTTATCTGGCGACACAATGCGAGAGGCCAACACTTCTGAAGTTCAGGAGCTAAAAGGAGAGAACAGTTCTTTAAAGGAACTAGTAGCGGAGCTTTCGCTTGAAAATAGGTTTTTGAAAAAAAACTTAAATGGAAACGGATAAACCGGCAGAAGTATATGCATTATAGTCAAAGAGAAAAGTACGAAATCATTCAACTTGTTGAGCAGTCTGATCTTGGAGTAAATCGAACTCTCAGGGAATTAAAAGTGAACAAAACAACGTTTTACAATTGGTACAATGCCTATGTGGAGATGGGATTTGATGGTCTAGCTCGCAAAGCTTCTAAAAGAACTGGCTCATGGAATAAGATCAACATGGCAGACAGAGACAAAGTAGTTGAAATAGCGTTGGAGAAGCCAGAATTATCCTCCAGGGAAGTTGCTTGGTATATCACAGATAATTATAAGTATTACATCAGTGAATCAAGCGTGTATCGAATTTTAAAGGCCAATGGGCTTATAAGTACACCTTCATTTAGAATCATGAGTGCTTCTGATAGCTTTCATGATAAAACAACAGCCGTCAATCAGATGTGGCAAGCTGACTTTACCTATTTCAAGATATATGGCTGGGGTTGGTATTACTTGTCAACGATTTTAGATGATTACAGCCGTTATATCGTAACATGGAAGCTCTGCTCAACCATGAAAGCTGAAGACGTCAAAGACACCTTAGATGAGGCTTTATTGGCTTCAAATGTGTCAGAGAAAGCCAGGCCAAAACTATTATCTGACAATGGATCTTGTTACATATCACATGAATTAGCGGAATATCTAGATGATAAAGACATGAAACACGTTAGAGGAAGACCATTACATCCTCAAACGCAAGGGAAAATCGAGCGTTATCACAGATCTATGAAAAACATTGTCAAACTTGATAATTATTTTAGTCCGGGACAGCTCGAAGAAAAATTGAAGGAATTTGTTCATTATTATAATTTTGAACGATATCATGAATCACTTCAAAATGTGACTCCTTCTGAAGTTTATTTCGGCACAGCATATCGCAAAATTAAACAGCGAAAAATGACAAAAAGTAGAACTTTAATAGAAAGAAAAAAGCAGTATCAGAATTTTAACTTAAATTAGACAGAACTCTATCTTATTTTTTAAGTCGAAAAGTTCAGTTTTATCTGACGACATACATAAAATAGAAGAAAATAGAGTGACTAAAGATAAAAAACACAATGGAAGTTTGGATGAGCTTCTTACCAGTTAAAAAATATACGTACTACAGCTTTACAATAGAACTTTGTGAAACTTTACCGTCACCTTGAATCAAGCAGATGTAATTCCCTGCGTCTAAGTGAGTAATGTCAATTTTAGACGCAGTTGATTCGACAAGAACCTTTCCGTCTAATGAAATAACCTGAATGTTATGAATTGATTGCAATCCTTTAATCGTAATAAAATCAGACGTTGGGTTAGGGTATATGCTCACTTGAACACCTGGTTCAATTAAAGCTGCTGGATCATCTTTTGTAACACGAATATCATCTAAGGATAACTTAAAGCCGTCAACGGTTCTATTTACAAAGGCAAGGTGAATTGTTTGATTATCAAATCCCAAGTCACTAATGTTAGCTTCGTTGAAATGTAGAGAATCTGACACCTCACCATAAACATACGCCAAGGTATCTGTAAAGCTTGACAACTGTGTGTCTGTTCCAGAAACTAATACGTAATACCCATCAGGAAAAGAAGGGTCGTGAGATTGCGCTTTCCAAGAGGCAGAATTCCCAAATGCACCTAAGACAATAGCTGGAGTAATTAACCAACGGTCTGCCTGCCCTGTTGGTTCAAAGTATGATGTTGAAGAAGCTACAATATTGGTATTTGATGTGTCGAAAGGATCCGTAATGAATATCCACGCATCAGTGTACTCCGATACCGCTGCATTTGGTGTTAAACCATCATTATCAACAACAGTATAAGTTACAGGGAATGTAGGTTGGAAATCTTCAAAATAAACTTCTGTCTGTGCACTCGTGTAAAAACCACAAAGTAGTGCTATGGCTAATGTTGTTTTCTTAATCATAATTCAAAAATAGTTAAATCGAATTAACTCGCTAGGTTGATTAGTATTTCTTTGTATTCTTGGTAAAACTTATCAAAGCGAACAAGCTTATCCTTTAAGAATTCATAGATCTTAGGGATATCCTCTTTATTGTAATAGTTTAGAGTGTTGTCTTCCCACTTAATGCGTGAAATTAAGCGGCCATTCCAATAGTGACTTTCTTCAAGCCAAATTGCCTCAAGGCCCATTTCAGAAGTCATGAGCGATTTCATTTCATTCATTTGTTCCCAAAGGATAGAGCGAACACCATCGTCTTTTGGTTGAATGTCATAGCATAAGCGAACACCTTTAGGATCTACCTCCATACGGACATAGGCATCTTTTAAGTCTGACGGATAATTGATCCAGTTCATTTGCCTTCCGTTGACAGATCTAACGTCTTTGATGTCTTTTCTAAATCCTTCCCAAAATTCTGTATTGAGGTTTTTCTTTTCTTCTTTTGATAACATAAATGTGTTTTGCTGTTAATGCGTTGTAAAAGTACGCTTATCCTCTTTAAAAACAGCTACAATTACCTGTCAAATATTGATTGAAGGCTTGAGGGGTAACGTTCAATTATAATTGAATTTGATGAATGATAAGGTTTGTGCGAATATTTTGACCCTCTACTCAGGTATAGCTAAAGTATATTTGGTCTAAATTAGCACACTGTTTAAATACTGTGTTAACATCATTATCCTTATTTTTACTGCCAAATCAAGACTAAGAAGAGTGCTCAAACAAAAGAAGTCAAGTCATATAGATCATCACGAAATAACGGACTCTATTCAGTCGATAGATAAACGTGATTGGGATGGCGTGGTGGACGCTAGAAATATATACCTGTCCTACGATTACCTCCTGGCACTTGAAATAGTAATGAAAAAAGAGATGGATTTTTATTACAACATCTCTTATGATAGTGCTGGAACTCCAGTTTTAATAGTCGCTATGCAATTGGTTAAGTTTATTGATAAACGTAAAGTACACGCTGAATCCCTAGGTAAATTATCGAATCACCTGCACAAAAAAATAGCAGATGCATTCACAACCAATGTCCTTGTATGTGGCAACGTATTTTCGGATGGAGAGAATGGATTTTTATGGTCCGAAAACTTAGGGAGGGAAGAGGCAATCAATGAAGTATGTTCGATTATTGATCAACTGAAAGAGGATACACGTATTAAAACCAAATCTTCAATTACTTTATTTAAAGAATTTTGGCCTGCATCAAAGAAGTACAGCGACTTGTTAAAAGAACACAGCTACCGTAAATTCATGATTGATGTCAATATGGTATTGGATATCCCTGAGTCATGGAAGGCTATGGATGACTATTTCGGAAGTATGAAGACCAAGTTTAGAACACGTGCTAAGCGTGTTTTTAAGCAATCGAAAGACATCCAGATAAAGACATTAACGGCAGCTGAAATTGTAGACAATAAGGAGCGTATTTCTGTTTTATTTGGGAACGTGATTAATAAGTCTGATTTTAGTGTTGGTCGTTTAGATACAGCTGTTTTTGAACTCTTTAAACTCCACTTACAGGATGTGTTTTCATTCCGCGCGTTTTATTTAGGCGACGAGATGGTGGGGTTTAGCACCTCATTTTTAAATGGTGATATTCTTGAAGCTAATTATGTTGGGTTAGACTACAAATACAATAATGAACTTGCTGTTTATCAACGTATTCTATATGATTATGTAGAGCAATCATTAAAGTCAAAATCGCGTGAATTGCACCTCGGTAGAACAGCAGAATTGATAAAGAGTTCAATAGGTGCACTGCCTAAAAACATGACTTTATACGCCAAGCACCGAGGCAGTGTTCGGAATATGTTACTGAAACCAATCATTGAGTCAATATCTCCACGCGAGTTTGAATTAAGGAAACCATTTAAAACAAATTAACTCTTAGCAATGGATTCAATAACACAAGTTGTATTAGGTGCGGCAGTAGGAGAGGCGGTACTGGGCAAAAAAGTAGGAAGCAGAGCAATGCTTTGGGGTGCAATTGCAGGCACAATTCCCGATTTAGATGTCTTCTTGAAGTTTTTCGTTAGTGACATTACAGCTACGGAAATGCATCGGGGCTTTTCACACTCCTTGGTGTTTGCCATTCTAGTCGCTCCGGTACTAGGCTGGCTAGCGCATAAAATTCATAGAAGGAGGGAGGATGTTAGTTTTAAAAATTGGTCATGGTTGTTTTTCTGGGCCACTGTTACACACCCACTATTAGACGCCCATACAACATGGGGGACACAATTTTTCTGGCCACTGGAATATCGTTTAGCTTACAAGAACATCTTTGTTGTAGACCCTTTGTACACGGTTCCATTTTTAGTCTTTTTGTTGATTGCCCTATTCCATAAGCGTACCAATCCACGCAGAAGATTCTTTAATAATATAGGTTTAATCGTTAGTACAACCTACATGATGCTCACGCTTGTATTTAAGTGGATTTCATTTGAAGCATTTCAAGAGCGCTTACACCTAAGTAATATTACATATTTAGAGATGGATGTAAAACCAACACCACTAAATTCAGTTCTTTGGAATGCACAGGTAGAAACAAGTAATGGTTACCGTGTGGCGTATTATTCATTGTTTGACACAAAAGACATTGAATTTTCTCATGAATTCCCTAAAAATCACCATTTATTAGATCCATATAAAGATCAAGAAAATGTAAAACAGTTACTTAATATTTCTGCGGGGTGGTATTTTATTGAGCAAGAGGGAGAAAAGCTCATTTTTTACGACATGCGTTTTGGGCAGGTTAGTTTAAAAGAACTGGAATCTAGCTTTATTTGGAGGTATGAATTAACCATTGATACTGAAGGGCAAGTTACAATTAAACGAAGCCGTCCAGATATTGATGGAGTTGGAGAGTTGTTTGAGGATTTGGTAGAGCGAATTAAAGGGAATTAACTGCTTAGAATCACTTTTTTAGATTAAAGTTCCAGGTAGAAAAATACAATCAAACGAATTGAAAATAAAACCATTAAAACACCGAATAAGGTAGTTAAACGTCTCATTTTATCTGGTTTTATTAGAGAAGCAAGTCTGTTTGAAAAGTACGATTTAAGAATGTCTGTCGCTAATATTACAAGCAGTGTAACAATAAGTGAAACAACTGTTTCGTTAAAAGAGTAATGAGCAGTGTTATATGCTGTAAACCCAAGCCAAACAACAAATACAAAAGGATTCACAAAGTTAATTAAGAACCCATTTACAAAATAAGCAATGTATCTTTTGTTTTTGAGTTTGCCGTTAACCTCAGTATTTAAATTAGGTTTCAATACATATTTTAACCCAATAGTTAAAAGGATAATTCCTCCGAAAAGTGCAAACCATTTTTGATATTCCAACTGGTTTATTAGCGATTCAGTACCAAATAAAGCAAGAGCTACATAGATAGCGTCTCCAAGTAAAATACCTAAAGAAACTGCGACACCAGCCTTAAAACCAGATTCAATCGTACTTTTCAACAAGTAAAAAAGCACAGGACCTACAAAGAGTAGTGTACTTAATCCAAATAAAAACCCTGTAATGATTGACATTGTGTAAATATAGGAGTTATATAGATATTACAGAGGGAAGTTATCGTTCCGTTAATTTCTCACTAAATAACCTATTTAACATAATATTAATTATAGGACAAAATAAGTGAATTTTATAATACGCAGTATTTAACATAAAATCAGATATAAGGCTTTAGTTTTATATCGGTAGATTTTATGTTAAGAAATTTACTTCTAACGGTTTAGTTCTGTTGTTAATAACAATACGCATTCTTAAATTGCTTTTAACAGAATTCATCTTATTTTTAAATCATGAAATTGATACTGATACTCCTCGTCTTATTCACAATGAATAATTTACACGCCCAGCGCTGGAAAGAAATGATGCACAATCCAAATTACAATGTGTACGATGTGATCCAAGAAGCTGAATCCTATTTTGAAACCATTGATAAAAATCTTAAAGGCTCAGGTTGGAAAGGTTATCAACGTTGGAAGTATGAAACTGAACCAAAATTTTATCCATCTGGAGACCGAAGTAATTTAGATCCTTATTTTCTTCAAAAAAACTATACGGCGTTCCAACAAAATACTGCGGCAAACTTATTCGACAATGGCTGGGAAGAATTGGGCCCACACTATATTGAACAAGTAACAGGGCACTACTCTACCGGTTTAGGAAGGGTAGAATCATTCTATGCTGATCCAAACGATTCGCTAAGAATCTATTTAGGCTCTAGAAGTGGTGGTTTCTGGAAAACAATTGATGGTGGTATTTCTTGGACAGAAAGCACAACCGATTTTCTAATGGCATCAGGGGTAAATACAATAGCTGTTTCTCCAACAAATCCAGACGATGTGCTTATTAATGTTCGAAATTCAAATAATGGAACAACTCATGGGATTTACCGGTCTGTAAATGCTGGTGACACTTGGTTTGAAACGAATTTTAATCCAAGTGTTTTAGGTTGGGGAGGCTTAGGGACAAGTAGAAAAATCTACCAAATTGCCTATCACCCAACTGTTCCCGGCTTAATTCTTATAGGAACAAATGAAGGGATATTTCGGTCTTCAGACGACTTGGCAACGTGGACAAACCCAATTGCATCATTAAACTTTCAAGCCTTTGCTTTTCACCCAACAAACCCAGATATTATCTATGCAAAAACATCCAGCAGTAATTCTTATATCTACGTTTCTACAGATGCCGGAGCAACATTCAACACCTCAAATACTATAACTGGAAACTCCTCCACCATTCAACTTTCAACTACTGCAGCCTGCCCAAACTGTGTATATATAGGTTCAAGTGATGGTGTTTGGAAATCGGTAGACGAAGGACAAAACTTTACACTGCTATCGACTCCTGGCATTAGTAACTACGGTGCTTTTGCTGTGAGTGACATTGACACGAATTATATATTATTTGGAGATATTGACACGCACATGAGCGCAGATGAAGGGCAAACATTTAATCAGGTCTCTTATTGGAGTCAAGGAAATGCAAACTACAATACTACTGGAACATACACACACGCTGATATCCGAGGGGCTAAATGTGAAAATGGTACATTTTGGATAAACACAGACGGGTTTCTATGTAAAAGTACAGATAATGGTGCTACATGGCAGATCTTCGAAGGACAGTCAATTCGTGAAAACTACAACCTTGGTCTTAGTCAGTCTAACCATTACAGAACAATTTGTGGTTCTCAGGACAATGGAACAAGTATTAAAACAGAGTCAACATGGATTGAATTTTATGGTGCTGATGGCATGGAGGGTATCATTCACCCTTTAAATGATGACTGGATGATAGGGAGCCTTCAGTATGGAGGACGTAGAAGAACTAAAGACGGAGGTATAACTCAATCGGGGGTCACTCCTACTGGACAAAATGGTGGTTGGATAGCTCCTTTAATCTATGATCCAAACAACCAAATGACCGTTTACTCATTCGGAGATTCTGTTTACCGAAGTGATGATTTTGGTTCAAATTGGACACAGCTTGGTACACCTAGTTTTACCGGAACAATTAGCCATGCCGCAATTGCTCAAAATAATACAGAGCGCATTGTAGTTTCAAGGGGTTCAGCGATTGAAAAGTCGCTAAATGGTGGCGCAACTTTTTATAACATTCAATCAGGATTACCCAATAGCTCAATTACAGATATTGCTTTTGATCCAAATGATGACTTAGTCATTGTTGTTACATATGGCTCATACCAATACAATAATCAAAAGGTTTACATAACATTTAATCAGGGTCTTACATGGAATAACATAACTTATAACTTAAATGATATCCCTGTGCGTTCAGTTGTCATTGACCATGCCAATGAATCAACAATATACCTTGGGACTGAAATAGGTGTCTATAAAAAAGCAATGGCAGATAATTCATGGAGTTTATACAACCCTGACCTACCTAACACTTCTGTTTTAGAGCTTGAAATAATGAATGGGTCCAACACTTTGCGCGCTGCAACATGGGGACGAGGGCTTTGGGAGTTCACTTTAGATGGAAGGCAAAATCACCCAACAATTACGAAAACATCAATTACAGACATGCCTACTGATCAATTTCCAATGGTCAATGATAATCAGTATGTGTATGCTTCTGTTTTATATGACAATACACTTTCGGATGTTTATCTTGAATGGTCAATAAACACGCCAACTTTTGGTAATACAATTGCAATGTCTAATACTTCAGGAAATGACTGGGAATCAGTAACTCCCCTGCCAAACTATCCAGCTGGTACAAAAATGTATTTTAAAGTATTTGCTATTGGAAATGCTGGAGACACTACTGAAACATATAAATTCATGTACGACGTTAAGCCTTTTAGTCAGTGTGTTTCTTATGGTAATATGTCATACACAACTGCAGTAACCCTGGTTGACTTCAATACAATTAATAATGTAACAGGAAAAACACAGCCTTACACAGATTATTCGGGAACGGATTCAACGGAAGTAGCGATAGGAAGTTCATATGACCTTAATGTGAATTTAGATACGGATGGAAATTATGTTATATATTCAAAAGTTTGGTTTGATTGGAATCATAATGCGAGTTTTTCAGATCCTGGAGAGGAGTACGATTTAGGCACTGCTCAAAATACCCCCGATGGGCCAACAAACCTTTCACCTCTAAGTATTACCATTCCTGCAAGCGCCTTAATCGGAGAAACATTAATGCGGGTTTCTGCTAAGTATAGCAATGCTCCAACTTCGTGTGAAACAGGGTTTGATGGTGAGGTTGAGGATTATCTCGTAATTGTTGGTCCTATATGCACTACAACAGATTCATACACCACCCTTACTGTTTGTGACAGTATAGATTGGAATGGAACAAGCTATACAACATCCGGGTCTTATGCTGCATTATTGAATGTTGGTGGTTGTGATTCAACCGCTTATTTAGATTTAACTGTTAATACGATTAATACAGGTATATCACAAAACGGAGCTGTTTTAACTTCACTTAGTAGCTCTGGCGGTTATCAGTGGGTTGATTGCGCCGCTAATTTTACGCCAATTTCAGGAGCTACAAACCAGACTTATGTTGCAACAAACTCAGGGGATTATGCTGTTATTGTTGATTCAGGCCTATGTTCTGATACAAGCGCTTGTATCGAAGTGAATTTTTCAGGAATCGAAGAGCAAAATTTAAGTCATTCAGTACTGGTATCCCCTAACCCGTCATCGGGAAGTTTCTCTATCAGCTTTAAAGAACCTGTGGGTGATTTTGAAATTAAAATTTACAGTGAAGATGGTCGCTTAATTTGCAACGAATCATTCGCAAATAAAACTAAGGTTGATTATACATTGGATGTAGCAAAAGGTATTTACTTTATACTTGTTGAATCAGTTAAGGGTACCAGTATGCATCGATTGGTTATAAAGGAATAACCAACCGTATGATTTATGAGTAATTATCAACTTGAAATCAGGTACAATTTAGCACATCCCCTTGCGTCTGAAAGTGCATCGTGGTGCTGGAGTTGAATACCATGAAGTGCACAGCAGGCATTTAACTTGGCAGGTACATACCCCCTATTTTTATAGATCCTCATTGTACATTCCCATTTCTCAGCTATAGAAAGCTCAAGGTAATCTAAATTAAAATCGAGCATCGACTTCTTTAAAACGCTGCGGTCAAAAGATTCATTATGTGCTACAACTAAATTGCCTGCTAGTCGCTTTTTTATTTCAGGGTAAATTTCATTAAACCGAGGAGCTTGGTAGGTGTCAATCTCTGTAATTCCATGAACTTGAACATTGTGCCAATTGTATTCGTTATTGGGTGGCTGTATCAGTGTGTGATACTCATCTATGATTTCCCCATCTTTAACCGTAACAATCCCAACAGAACATGCAGAGTTTCTTTTTGCCGTTGCTGTTTCAAAATCGATAGCTACAAAGTTCATGCGTTGTTATTTATAAATATACCTAATCAATGAAACTTGAAAGTAATTCCCTCAATACACGTTCATCGTTGGTTTTAGTGCGAATAAGCTTAAATGTATCATCAACTTCAAACCTTTCAATTGGAACCTCTATAAAGTTTACCGCACGCTCTTGAAGTGTTTTTTTCTTGCGCTGATAATATTTAAAGCGTTGCTCTGCACGTGTAATCCCACTAACCGTTAGTTTTTCCTCCAACGACTTATTAGCATCACTCAATTCCTCAGGATGTTTAACAAATTCTAATGCCAATCGTTTGTGTTTGTAATATAAGTCAATCGGGAGCTTTGTTCGTTTTTTTTCATTTTGATGTAAGTCCCCGAGTAAGAAATCAAACTTATGTTTTCGAGAGCCCTCTTTTTCCATCAGTGCATCAATGAGTTCTATTAAGTAACTTTCATCATTATTAGCACGCTCAACAGCTTTTAATTCTTTTTTACTTGGTGTACTCGGGTCTTTTTTATCGGAAACATAGCTTACACCTTCACGTACAAAGTACCAATAAATATCAACCCCAACACGCTCTGCATAAACTCGAGGAATATCATTGAGTTGATTCAATTTATCTAAGTCTCTCAGAACCTTCCGTAGAGGCATTCCATTTTTCTTATCTTTAATAAAGACCCTGGCCTTTATTAAAAGTGGCATTATTTTCTTGACAGGGAACCATTGGGTTTCTGGATTGTCGTTAAAATAGACATCAACAGCTTCGTTGATTTTTTTATTCATATCAAGTTTTTCCGGTATCAAAATGGCGTATGTTTTAGTAAAACACAAAACTAGTTATAATAAGGGGTTCAACTTCTTATTATGATATAATAATATAATTATCAGGCAGATTAAACTTAGATAAGGCTGGTAATTTTAGTATTTTTAAGCGAATATGAAAGCAATAGGAACAACAGAAGCTGAAATCTTAACGAACATCCCTGAGGATAGGTCTGAAGCGTTCAAGACCTTACATAATGCTATCATGAAGAGTTTGCCTAAAGGCTTTGAGACGGCGATTAGCTATGGTATGTTAGGGTACGTTGTACCTCACAAACTATACCCCGCTGGCTACCATTGTAAACCAAGTGAACCACTACCATTTGCAGCAATTGCCTCTCAAAAACATTCGGTCAACATTTATCATATGGGAATTTATTCTGACCCTAAACTGCTAAAGTGGTTTGTAGCTGAATACCCTAAGCACTGTAAGCAAAAGCTTGACATGGGTAAAAGCTGTATTCGTTTTAAAAAGTTTGATGACATTCCTTTTAAACTGATAGGAGAATTGATGGGGAAAATAAGTGTAGCACAATGGATAGAGACATACGAGATGGGTCTCGTGAAAAATTCTAAGACAAAGAAATAAACGCGCTATGTCCAAGCAAAAGAATGGCGAAAATAAAGCCAAACACACAAAACTTCTAAACCAGAAGAGAAGCAAGAAAAAGCTTCAAAAGGAAGAACACAAACGAAGATTGAAAGAGATTGCTAGGTTAGCTGCAGAAAAAACAAAGGATTAATCTGCAAATCCTAAGTAAACCCAAACCCCATGCTCACGAACAAACATTGAGTTCTCGTGAATAAAAGTCTTTTTACCTTTTTCTTTAAAGTGGGCTTTAAACTCGACTGTTCCTTCCTGATCATCAACACCTCCTTGAGACGTCGAAATAAGCTCTAGTTCTATCCATTTAACACTGTTAGCCCAAGTGGTTATTTCAGTTTTCTGATTAATAGGTCTTGTAGATGAGTGGTGACTACGCATTAGGTAATCCCCCATCCCTTTTGTAAAGGCAGTATATCGTGATCGCATTAAATCTTCTGCTGTTCTTATCGAGGCATTGTTTGTGTGTTTTTGCTTGCAACAATTTAAATAGCTGTTAACGCTTCCACAAGGACATTTTTTAGTGCTCATATCAATACTTTTCTAGTGTATCTAATGCCCTCAAAGTTATGTGATCACTGTATTTATTTAACTTTTCATGGCCTGGCATCCAACCCATTAAAAATCGATTGAAATCTGCCCATGCTATTGTAAACAAGGGACTCCACTCTTTTTTTAATGCGTTAAAATCAACATTTTTCACGTGTTTTTTTAATTCATGAAAATAGAACTCGATGAGTTCATTTTCATATTGAAAACATGCTTCAGGTGAAATTGCACTACCTATCAGATAGACTAAATCTTGCATCCCGCACCCTGAACCTGTATATTGAAAATCCAACCCAGCAACGCTATCGTCACTGTTGTGAAAGCAAAAGTTAGCAAGCTTTGGATCGCCATGAAGAATACACTTATACTTCACACGATTAAGAATACTGTCAATTTGATTGCTGCAACTTTTCAATGGAGAATCTTCCATTGCATTATATTCATCGATACGTGTTTGTAGATGCCAGTAAGTACCTCTACTCCATAAACCTGTGCTTTCAGATAACAAGGTGTTGCCATGCAGTGTTGCTAACCATGAAATACATTGTTTTAACTCGAAAATTGAAGCCTTTTTTTCCCGAACAGAAAAACCTTTGTGATCCAAGTCTTCTAAAATCAATATGATTTCACCCCCTTCTTTAATTAACTCAATTAGCTTTGGCATTCTAAGTTTACTGGAAAGAATACCTTCATAGAATTGATACCAGTTTCCCTCAACCTCATACGACTTCACTTTACGCGCGTGGGAATTGCTTGTACTCCATCCTTTTGGATGTATTTTTAATTCGCTTATCTTGATGTGCTTAACGACAATACTTGAATAAACAGCACCGCTTAAGGTGTATCGTATTATTTCTCCGTAATCACTCCAAAGTGACTGAATCAACTCTTTTGAGGTAATTCTATCTGCCTTGGTACAAGCTTTAACAATACCGTCTCTATTTAACATTAAAAACAAAGTTAACATAAGCTTCAAATTACATTTTATTGTATAGCTTTATTTCAAAATAGTATTTGTAGCAAAATGGAAACCACAGAACACAGTCTTTCTAACATTGATGGACAGGAAATTATCAAAAGACAACTTGATGGTTATCTAGCTACTGAAACACTATGGAAAGGAACTGATTTAGCTGGTCTAAAACAACTAGAATTCGAACACAGAACTCACAGCATCAATATAGAAAAACCTGAAAAAAGGCTTGGAAAACGTGCGGAACAATTTTTCATTGAATTAATTAAGAAAACAAGAGAATGTAAGCTTGTCAGCCAAAACATACAATTAAAATCAGGTAAAATAACCATTGGTGAAATTGATTGTATTCTTAAAAAAGAGGATGATTTTTATCATGTTGAACACGTTTATAAGTTCTACCTGTACGACCAAACAGAAGGTACAAATGAATTGGATTACTGGATTGGTCCAAACAGAAAGGACTGCTTAAATTTCAAACTAGATAAATTAAAGAATAAGCAACTACCTATTCTACAAACAGATCAAGGAATACAAGTACTTAAAGACTTAAATATACCGCCAGACAAGGTTCAACAATACGTCCATTTTAGGGCCCAACTATTTACACCCAAAACAAAGCATGTGCAATTTAAGGCAATAAACCCCACTGCTATTGCTGGTTATTACTACCGTCTAGATGAACTTCCTACTAATTACGCTTATTTTTTGCCCTGTAAACTGAATTGGCTTTTAAAACCATATGAAAATGTTGAGTGGAAAACGTTCAAGGAAGGGGTGTCAGAAATCAAACTACTCCTAAGTGCGCAAAAATCACCAATGTGTTGGCTTAAATCCAATTCTGGAGAACTAGAAAAGTGCTTTGTGGTATGGTGGTAAGCTAACTAACCGCGCTTCTGTTTTTTATGATATGTCTTGTCGCCTCGTGTCTGCGCTTTTTTATATTTCTTTTTTTGTGTACGCTTATAAGACCCTCCCTGATTTGTTTTTGAATTCTTTTCTTTCTTTTCATGAAAAGCTAACCCTGGAGCTTTGTGCTTTGTGTTCCTGTTGTGGTTTACAAGCTCCTCTTCTTTTGGGCGTTCTTCAGGTGTTAATTCATTCGAAAGTTCAACTTCGGTAGGAAAAGGTATTTGTGGAATCTTATAATCCATCAGAGTTTCGATTGAATCTTTCCATTCAAGCTCCTTTTTCGTATAGAATAAGATAGACTTTCCTTTATGTTCTGCCCTACCCGAACGACCAATTCGATGCATGTAATTCTCAGGGTAGTCAGGCGTATCAAAGTTGATTACATGTGATATTCGATCTAAATCTAGCCCCCTTGCCATAACATCGGTTGACACTAAAATTCTATTCTTTCCTGAATCAAAATCTTCAATAGAGCGAATTCTATAATTTTGTGTTTTATTCGAATGAATCACACACACTTCATCATTAAAAACCTTTTCTATTGCTTCAAACAAGCGATCAGCATTCCGTTTATTGGAAACGAAAACAATTACTTTTTTATATTCCACTCCATCTGCCAATAAATGCTTCAACAGATTTACCTTTGTATAAAAATTCCTTACCTGAAAACAGGTTTGAGAAATATTATCTAAAGGTGTGCCAGACAATGCAATAGATATTTTTTTTGGTGTAATAAAAAAATCATCAATCAATACATCTACGTGCTCTGTCATTGTAGCTGAAAACATGATGTTTTGACGCTTATCTGGAAGTAACTCCATAATATTGGTGAGTTGTCTTCTAAAACCTAGGTCAAGCATTACGTCAACCTCGTCAATTACAAGCTTCTTAATTCCCTTCAAATTTAATGCATTGCTTAATGCTAAGTCATACAAACGTCCAGGCGTTGCTACAACAATGTCAGAGCCTAATAAGATAGATTGAACCTGTTTATTTAAGTTAACACCGCCGTAAACACCCAGTGTACGCACATTCATATAGCGTGTAAAAGAAGCAATGTTGTCAACCACTTGAATGACAAGTTCTCGTGTTGGTACAATTACTAAAACACGTGGGTTTAACTGTTTTGAAAATTTTAATTCATCTAAAATAGGTAGCATATAACCCAATGTCTTACCGGTACCTGTTTGAGCAATACCAACCATATCTTTTCCCGAAAGAATAACAGAAAATGATTCTTCTTGAATGGGTGTTGGTTTAACAAAGTCCAGATCTTTAATTGCGTTACGCAACGGCTTTATTAATCTAAAATCGTCAAATGTGCTCATGTTGAATAATATTTGGGCAAATGTACAATATATAAGGCTTATCGAGATGTCAATAACTACATTTCTGAAAAAGGAAAAGTCCTACCACAAACGCGATAGGACTTTCAATATGTAACAATAAGAATTAAGCTTCTGCAGTGTCAGTGCCAGAATCGTCAGAATCGTCATCCTCTTCTTCTAAAACAGGTTTTGGTGCTGGTGCTACGTATTTCTTTACACCTACAGCATTCATTCCTTTCATTCCTCGTTCTAACTCATAGCTTACAACGTCATTCTCTCTAATTTCTTCAAGTAAACCGTTAACGTGAACAAAGAAATTCTCTTGTGTCTGGCTATCTTTAATAAATCCGTAACCTTTAGCATCGTTAAAGAAAGTAACTTTACCTTTTCTTCCTGCTGGCTCGTCTGAATCTTCACGTTTAGGAACACCTAACTCAATACTACTAGCCTTAATCTCTTTCTTTTTCTTTGTTGGATCCGGCGGAGTGTCTGTGATATTCCCGAACTCATCAACGTAGGCCATCATATTATCTAAACCTCCTCCTTCAGAATTTGCTTTACGCTCTTCTTTTTTAAGTAGTTTGTCTTGACGTTTTTTTCTTCTTTTCTTTTCTTTTTCCTTCTTATTAAAAGTCTCTTGAGATTTTGCCATTAATTATTAGTTATCAGTTTTAATCTTTAATTGATCTGGTTTTAAACAGGTGTATTTAATCTCGAAGTAAATAAATACCTCTTAATAAACCCACCTTCTCTTTCAAAACGTCTCCAAAGATACTTTTTCTCAGCGTAAAACAGATTGAATCAGTTTAAAATATTCTAAATCTGCCTTGTTTCAATTAAAAACAATAAGTGGAAGGGCTTAGGTTCTATACTGTATTTATGACAATAAGACTGCTTTTAAATAGCTGTATAATTATATTTGGAAGCAAAAAAAAATGCCTTTCCTTAATTTGGAAAAGCATTTTAAAATTATTGAAAAACGATTCGTCTCTACCTGCACTCCTCTGGGCAAGCATCAGTACATTTGTGCGATGCGTGCTCAGCCTTACAAGCTTTAGAACATTCTTTTTTGCTTTTACATTCAGATTTATCTTTACAGCTTGACTTTCCTTTGCATTCAGTCTTACCCTCACACTTCGACTTGTCTTTACAGCTTGACTCACCCTTACATTCTTTTTTACTTTTACATGCTTTTTTATCAGCTGAACAACATGCCTTCTTATCTTCATCTTTGCATTTCTTTGCGCACTCAGTTTTAACACCTTCCTGACATTTATCTGCTTCAACGTCATAGTTTCCATTACACGCAATTAATACCACAGATAATAATGCAGGGATAATAAATTTAAATAGTTTCATTTTTATTGATTTTATATTCGTTTTAGTTTCCGATGAAATTACTTAAAAAAAATCAAACAAGATTATATCACACATGTTTTAACACTAAAGAATATCAATTCTAAATAGTTTTAATTTGATTTACCCCAAGATGTATTCAATGCATCAATTATTTTTTTTGATGTATTGTTGAAATAACGTTTTGTTCGATAGCCGCTAATCCATACAATTCCTTTAATTGCATTTGTTAAGAAAATTTCGTCCGCTACCAGTAAGTTTTGAGGCATAATACTACACTCATAAACCTTAATTCCATTTGCAATAGCTAGATTGATTACCTGCATTCTCATCGTCCCTGCCAAGCAGCCATCTTCGAGTTTTGGTGTGTATAAAACACCATTGCTAACGATAAATAGATTTGCAGAAGTGGATTCAAGCACCTCCCCTTTTTCATTAACAAGTAATAAGTCATCCAAGCCCTTCTTTTCAGCTTCAATTGCAGCTAAAATGTAAATTAACCCATTTTTAGTTTTAAAGTTTGAGAGCTTAGTTTTTGGCTTTTTATGCTCCATAAATAGATCAACCTCTATTCCTTTTTGATTCAAAACAAACTTATTCTCATTTACAGGATAAACTTCAATCAGAAACTCAACCTCATTGGATTCAGGACTATATGTTCCTCCGGTAGCCCGGTCCAACGACACTCTACACCTCCCTCCTTCGTAAATTTCAGACTTTTCAATAAGAACTTTGATTCGCTCTTCAAAAAATGAAACATTATAGAAACCTGGAAGGCGCATCATTATCTTTTTTGCTCCTTCCAGCATACGGTCTATATGATTCTTTAAGTTAATCAATCGCCCGTCTATAATTCGTATGGATTCAAAAACACCGTCACCATATAAATACCCCCTGTTCCCAGCATGAATTACCGGGCCATCATTGGAAATAATAGTATCGTTGTTGTTGATGTATAGCATTTATCTAAAAGATGTAGTTTATGAATTCAATTCCTTTATCAATATTAATAATTAAAACGTAAACAATACCAAAAACAGCGCCTCCAATATGGGCATCGTGTGCAATACCTGTATTTCCACGCTTATCTTGATAGAACTCATAAAGTAAGTACAGTGGTCCAAAAATATATGCGGGAATATCAATAGGAATGAACATGAGGTTTAGTTTTATACTTGGATGCCATATAATTGCTGCAAAAATAACTGCAGAAACAGCACCAGAAGCTCCAAGGGAACGGTAGTTTGGATTATCTTGATTTCGACCATACGGAATTAAGGTAGCAAATAGTCCACCAAGAATATACAACATTAAAAAATGAAACTGCCCACCAAAAACACCAAACTCAGACACCAGCCCTCCATGGAAATTTAAGAGCCCGTTCCCCAAATAGTACAAGGAAATCATATTGAAAAGTAAATGCCCGTAATCGGCATGTATTAAAACATGACTAAACACCCGCATGTAATCAGAGTTGTGTTTCACCTTATAAGGAATAAACATCATCTTATTCATGGTCTTCTGATTATTGAATGCCATTACAGAGATTGCAACAGTTGTAAATAATATTAACGTAAGTATGTTTAAGGTCATTAAAAAGATTATATTAGTTCTTGATTTTTTTAAACCTATACGAAGGTAGGTATTTCAACACATGTTTATGAAACTAGTACTATTCATTTTAACATCCTATATCTTATTCAGCTGTTCTCAAAAAACAGAGACTCAAATTTTACTGCCATTTGAAGAACAAAGCATTTCGGTTTCAAAAAAGATAAAGATTGCCTTGTCCGAAGAGTATCTTGATCAAATGGGCTTACCTGACTCTACCCTATTATTCCTTGACGGCTATTATTCAAACAGGTCTTACACACCTCGTTGGCTTAACGATTCGATGATTACACAAGAGGGTACTGCAATGAAAGCACTGTTAAGCCAAACACTATCACTGGGCATTCCTTTAAACCGCATATCTTTTGCTACAACAGAAAATTACATCCAAGACGAAATAAACTTAACCATTTCATTGGCACAAATTATCGGTGATTTACAACATGGGTTTGTTGATTATGAAAACAAAGTAAAAAAACCGAAAAGACTTGTTGCCCCCTCAGAATTAGACTCACTTCTCGCATTTAATTTCGATGCTGATTTAAGGCCACAATTTTTAAAATATGGACCTGCTGACACAAGTTATCAAGTATTAGGTAAAGGGTTGATAGCCTTGATTGACACACTACCTATAGACCAAGCGACCTTTGCAGTTAAATCGATAAAGCATGACACTACAGATGCAATTAAACGAACCCGTAAAGCACTTATTTCAAAAGGGTACATAACACCCTCAACCGATAGTACATCAACAATGCTGGGTTTAAAACGTTTTCAAAAAGACAACAACTTAATCCCAGACGGTGTTATCGGGAAGTATACGTCTGAAGCTTTAAATGAAAGCACTTATCATAAATTAGAGCGCATCATTCTAGCAATGGATAAAATACGTGATCGAGCGCCCAGACCAGACAAATACATCCACATTAACATTCCTGAATTTAAACTACGCTATTATGTTGATGGCACACTAAAAAGTGACCATAACATTGTTGTTGGGAAGTATAAAAGCCAAACTCCAGAACTAACATCAAAACTTCGAAAAATTGTAGCCTATCCGTACTGGAACCTACCATACTCCATTTCAAGCAAAGAAGTCCTTCCGCACTTAAGAAGGGACAGTTCTTACATGGATAAACATAATTACAAACTGTTCAAGAAGGGGATGGAAATCAACCCGGACTCTATAGACTGGAGTCGTATTCGACAGAATTCTTTTCCTTTCAAAATAAGACAAGATCCTGGCCCAATGAACAGTTTGGGTATTATCAAGTTTGTTTTTTATAACAAGCACAGTGTATACTTTCACGATACCCCATCTAAATCATTATTTAATACAAATATCCGTGCATATTCACACGGTTGTATGCGGACACAAAACCCCGTTGATTTAGCCAAGGTTATTCTTGAAAATGACGTGCGTAAAAGTAAATTCAACAGTACCATTCCCGATTCGCTGGACGCTATTTTGACACGAAACACAAATCATGAAATCAAATTGTTATCCCCAATAGCTATTTTTATTGAATACCAGAGCGTAACACGTAAAAATGAGTCCATGGTACTCCACCTCGATATTTACGGACGGGACGAAGAATACTTAGCTATAATGCGTGAATAATGCACAGGGATTAATTACCTTTACATAAAAACAACAACAACACTATGCCCCACTTAATTTCTCCCTCTGTTTTATCTTGTGACTTCGCCAATATTCAACGCGATGTTGAAATGATTAACAATTCTAGCGCTGATTGGTTTCACGTTGATGTAATGGATGGTGTTTTTGTGCCGAATATTTCATTTGGATTCCCTGTTGTTAAAGCCATAAAAAGACATGCTAAAAAACCTTTAGATGTGCATTTGATGATTGAGAATCCTGATCAATATGTAGAAGAATTCGCAAAATCAGGTGCAGATATTCTTACTGTTCATTATGAAGCATGCCGTCACCTGCATAGAACAATTCAGCTAATTAAAGCCAATGGGATGAAGGCTGGAGTCGCCTTAAACCCTCATACAAGCGTGAGTGTATTGGAAGATGTAATAATGGATTTAGATTTGGTGTTAATCATGTCTGTAAACCCAGGGTTTGGTGGGCAAAAATTCATTCAACATACATTATCTAAAGTAGAACAAACCAAAGCGTTAATAAGTAAAACGGGTTCAAACGCTGTTCTTGAAGTTGATGGCGGTGTTAACACAACTACAGGGGCTGCTTTAATTAAAGCAGGAGCCGATGTCCTTGTTGCTGGTAGCTTTGTCTTTAACTCTGAAAATCCTACACAAACAATTCTTGACTTAAAATCAATGTAATTGGTAGTAAGTACTCTTGAATTCGAGTCAATAGATCATTTAAGCTGTATTTTTATTACAGACAGAAGTAACAATAGAGCCATCTTTACGTTAATTAAACATTATGCATAAGGTATTCTTCGTATTGACTGTTCTTTTAACTCCTGCCGTATTCGGTCAGGAATTGGACTTAGTTGCAGAAGAACTAAAACTAGAACAACTACTTCTTGAGTTAAGGTCCGCTAAAAACAATCAAGAGAAAAAAGAGAAGAATACACTATTAAAAATTGAAATGAACCGTGTGCTTCAGTCCAAAGAAGCGATGCTCTACCCTTTTTCAAAACTATCCTCTATTGGGTTCATTGACAGCCCTGATAAGCAGTTAAGAATTGTTAACTGGAACATTGAACAGGATGACTTTAGTCAAGCTTACACTGCGTTTGTAATACATATCGATAGAAAAAAGAAAACACATTTTGTAACAGAGCTAAAAGAGAATAGCTTTGGAATGCCTACCCAACCTACCGAAACAGTTACCGCCAACAATTGGTATGGCGCTTTGTATTACAGAATAATTCCTATCAAAAAAGGGACAAAGACAATTTATACTGTCCTCGGATGGGACTACAATACTTCGTTAAGTCAATTGAAGGTCATTGATGCCATTTATACCAACGGGAAAACAATAAAACTTGGTAGCCCAATATTTAAATCGGGAAAAAAAACACAACGACGGGTGTTTTTCGAATATTCAAAAAAGGTTACGATGTCACTTAAATATGAAAAAGAGCGCGAATTAATTATTTTCGACCACCTGTCTCCTGAGTCACCAAGTTTAAAAGGGTTCAAGTCTTTTTATGTCCCTGACATGTCTTACGATGGATATAAATTACAGAAAGGTAAATGGATCCTTCAAGAAGATATTATTGGTATAAATAAAGGAACTAGCGCCAAGAGGCAATATGTATATGTCAAAAATGAAAAAACAGGTAAAGTTGAGCGCAAGGAAATCAGAAGCAAATGGCTAAACCCTGAAGACTCAAAAGCTCCTGTAAATGGAGGGTCTCATGTCGCTATCACTCCCGATACCGAAGCGAATGAAAATCAAAAAAAGAGAAACAATACACTGCCAAAAGTAGATAAGCGAGATAAACGCACACCATCAAGCTTAACCAGTCATAAGAAACGAAAGCGATTTAGATGGTGGTGGAAATAATCATTATTCGATTTAAATAGTAAAATACTCAGTATAATATTACCAATACTCATTGTCCCTTTTTTACACTCGATTAAATTACAAAAATCTATATATTTGAACAAACCCTTACCATGAGCAACAACCTATATATTGTCCCTTACGATTTCACTCCAGTTAGTGATAAAGCAGTTCAATATGCACTTTTTTTAGGTGGGCATATTGCTACGGAGATTCGTTTGGTGCACTTTGCTACAAATGAATCAGAAGCAATAAAACGTAGAAAGGAATTTGAAGCAGTAAAAGAAAAGTTAACAATACCTGCTACTGTAGACGTGAGCACGCTAGTTAAAGTTGGCGATGTTTTTAGCGACTTAGGAAAGGTAGCAAAAGGAGAAAAGGCTCAGTTAATTGTGATGGGTACTCATGGAATGAAAGGTTTTCAGCGGTTATCTGGTTCTTATGCAATGAAGGTAATAACAAGTGCCGAGATCCCTTTTCTTGTTGTTCAAAAAGACACAGAAATAAAGGAGATTGAAAACATTATGGTTCCTGTTGATTTAACAAAGGAAAGCCTACAAATTGTTTCAATTGCTGGGGATATGTCTAAAATATTCAAATCAAAAGTACACGTGCTTGCCGAAAAGCAACACGACGAAATGCTGAGCACACGAATAAAAATTAGAATAGGCATTGTTAGTAAGGAGTACGAAGAACGATCCATCGATTCTGAAGTTAGTTTTTTAAACTCTAGCGGCTACTACAGTAAGAAGATTATAAAGTACGTAAAAGAAAATAATGGCGGATTAATCGCAATTGCTTATCATTCTGAGAGTTTATTGCCACAATTTGATAGCTTTGCACAAGATTTAATTACAAACAAACTTGGACTGCCTGTTTTAATTGTAAATTCAAAACTAGCATCCGCACTCTATTTCTAACACATGAAAATTGGTGAATATAATGACCTGACCATACTCAGGTTTACTTCAGTAGGGGCTTATTTGGCTGATGAAGAGGATAATGATGTTCTTCTACCGAACAAATACCTAACAGATGACATGTTGTTGGATGATACTGTTAACGTGTTTATTTACAGAGATTCTGAAGATCGCGCAGTGGCAACTACAGAGAAACCTTTGATTGAAATGGGTGGTTTTGCATACCTAAAAGCTACTGCAGTCAGTCACTTTGGTGCTTTTGTTGATTGGGGTTTAGAGAAAGAGCTCATGATCCCATTTAAAGAACAAAATCTAAAACTCGAAGAGGGCCGTTATTATTTAACACACCTTTATCTTGACGATCAAACTGACCGTGTTGTTGGGTCTACACGTGTAAATCGCTATTTGAAAGATTGCACAAGTGAACTAGAGCCTGAAACTGAAGTTGACTTATTAATCTGTGAAACAACTGACTTAGGTGTTAAAGTTGTAGTAAACAACAAGTATTCAGGATTAATTTTTAGAAGCGATATTAATAAACCTATAAAACGAGGTGATTATACAAAAGGATATGTAGCCAAAGTTCGTGAGGACGGTAAGGTTGATGTTCGGCTTAACATTTCTGGTTACGACAAGGTAAGTGGGTCTGCTAAAGAATTGTTAGAGCTACTACAACGTGATAAGTCAATAAGCTTAACAGACAAAAGTGACCCGGATGACATCCGTGAAACCGTTGGTATGAGTAAAAAAACATTCAAACAGGCTGTTGGGAATTTATACCGGAAGCGTTTAATCAAACTTGAAGACGGGAAGATTTCAATTGTAGAATAACTAAAGACTGAATCGATCTTTAAACCGGATAGCTTGTCGCCTAGAGATCTCAACCTTTTCACCTGTGCGTAGCTCAACCTGTAAACCGCCGTTAAACCAGTTTTCAACTTTATCCACCCAATTTAGGTTAATTATGAACTTACGATTGGCCCTAAAAAAACATTCCGGATCCAACCTGTCTTCAAAACTGTTTAATGAACGAAGTGTTAACAGACGGTTTTTATCAAAATGAATTTTCACATAATTCCCATCTGATTCTAACATGCGCACATCTTTCAGTGTAACAAAATAACACTTCTCACCATCCTTAATAAAAACTTTATCTTCCTGCGTTAGTTTACGCTCAATAGGTATTGCTTCTTGAGTAGAATCCGACTCGAAATCTTCGTTATTCTTTTGCATCAACTTCTCAATGGCCTCACTCAACCGAGCTGTATCAACAGGCTTCAAAATGTAGTCAAGCGCGTCAACTTCAAATGCTTTTAAGGCATATTCATCATAAGCTGTAACAAAAATGACATGTGGAATTTCGGGCAGTTGCCTTAACATTTCAAACCCAGTCATCCCAGGCATATTCACATCTAGAAAAATTAAATCAGGCTGTAGCGCTTTAATTTTCTCAATTCCTTCAATTCCATTTTTAGCTTGATCAATAACTTCTATTTCAGGGTAATCAATCAAGATCCTTTTGAGGTCCTCTCTAGCTAAACGCTCATCATCAATTAATATCGTTTTAAATTGCTTCATCTTGTCTAAAGTTCATTTGTGAGTACACCCTACCCTTCCTTTCTTCAAGGATAAAGTGAGCGCCATTGCCGTATTGCAATGCTAGTCGTTGCTTTATGTTTTGAACACCTACACCTAAGTCAACTAGGTTGCTAAGCGCTCCTGGATTATCTACCTTGATAATAACAAATTGATCCGTTTGTGTTGCTGAAATATTTACAAGCCCACCTTCAGGTAAAACTGAAACACCATGCTTAACTGCGTTCTCAACCATCATTTGCAATGAAAATGGTGGTATTAGAAAAGAATTAAGACTTGGGGATATATTCCAACAAACCTCTAAACGCTCTTCAAATCGAACTTTCTCTAATGATAAATAACTCTTAGCGAGGTCAACTTCACTTTCTAATGTAACTAAGTTTTCACGACCAAGTAATAGCGATTGTCTAAGCAGATTTGAAAGTGTTGATATCGATGTTTTAGCTTTTACAGGATCAATATCAATTAAGGCACGTATACTGTTTAATGAATTAAATAAAAAATGTGGATTTAACTGCTCCCTTAGATTTTTTAACTCCCCCTCCTTATTGCTTGCTCTTAATTCTAAGTTTGAAATTTCTTGCCTTCTAGATTTTTGAAAGAAATGAACCGTAAAATAGAGTGCATTCCAAAACAAGACCAGTAGCATCATTGCTAAAACATTAACAACCATTCTGTCAAAAGAAAAATCGGGTTGATTTGGGTCTACTATTCGATGCAGACAATCGGTACCATTATCAATTACTGTAATAGCCACAGAAGCAACGAACGACGTGACCACCAATCGAGGGATTAAGCGTGGTAGCCGAATCCCTAGCCAACCCATTCTTATACAGAATGCACGTTGAGTGTGTGTAATTGCGATTCCTACAACCGTTAAGGTGAAAACATTTAACAGCAGGACGGTATCAATCTTCTGAGGGTCACTATTGTAAATAGAAAAAACAATGAGCCCAGAATAAGAAAACCATCCTATTAATTGAGCAAGCCAATAAATTTTTCTCGTATTCATCTTAAACAAAACTAACTTTTTATTCAGTGTATTTTAAAGTCCAATAGACCTATTCATCGTTTTTTATGAAAAATGTTAGTAATACATTAAAATTAATCTTGTTTTTTTAAGGTTGGAACTAGATATCTTGTAACTTTGTACCCCGTAGTTACACAAATATATTATGTCAAATTCAACTAAATATGTATTCGTAACTGGAGGGGTTACATCTTCTCTAGGAAAGGGAATCATATCTGCATCACTTGCGAAATTATTACAAGCTAGAGGTTATTCAACAACCATTCAAAAGCTTGATCCATATATCAATATTGATCCTGGAACTTTAAACCCATACGAACACGGCGAGTGTTTTGTTACGGATGATGGAGCAGAGACAGACTTGGATCTAGGGCATTACGAACGTTTTTTGAATGTCCCTACCTCTCAAGCGAACAATGTTACTACCGGGAAAATCTATCAATCTGTAATTGACAAAGAGCGACGTGGTGAATTCTTAGGAAAAACAGTTCAAGTCATTCCTCACATTACAAACGAAATCAAGGAACGCATCCAATTACTGGGTAACAATGGCGACTACGATATTGTTATTACTGAAATTGGTGGGACTGTTGGTGATATTGAGTCACTACCATATGTTGAGGCTGTTCGACAAATGAAATGGGAGTTCGAACAAGACTGTATTGTTATTCACCTTACCCTCGTACCTTATTTGGCTGCAGCGGGTGAGCTAAAAACAAAACCAACGCAACATTCGGTTAAGCAACTGTTAGAAATGGGGGTGCAACCTGATGTTCTATGCTGTAGAACAGAGCACGAATTAGACTTAACACTGAGAAAGAAAATTGCTGAATTTTGCAACGTTAATATAAACGCAGTTATTGAATCGAGAGATGCCGAGTCTATTTATGACGTTCCCCTATTGATGCAAAACGAAGAGCTAGATAAAGTTGTCTTGGAAAAACTTGGACTTCCTACAAAATCAAGCCTCAACTTAGATTCATGGAAAGAATTTTTAAACCGTTTAAAAAATCCTGAATCTAAAGTTACAATTGGATTGGTTGGGAAGTATGTAGAGTTAAAAGACTCTTACAAATCAATTAGCGAATCGTTAATTCATGCGGGAGTCGCAAACAAGACAGAGGTAACTGTACAATGGATTCATTCTGAAAAGATAACCAAAGATAGTGTTGATGAAACATTAAAAGGTCTTGACGGAATTCTTGTTGCTCCAGGTTTTGGATCACGTGGTATTTCCGGTAAAATTGATGCTGTGCGTTACGCTCGTGAAAATAAGGTTCCTTTCTTTGGGATTTGCTTGGGTATGCAATGTGCTGTTATTGAGTTTGCTCGCAACGTTCTTAACTTAAGTGATGCACACACAACGGAGATTATTGATGGGTGTAAAAACCCTGTAATCGACATTATGGCGGAACAAAAAGAAATTTCTGACATGGGAGGCACTATGCGTTTAGGCGCATACGAATGTCAACTTACACCAGGGTCAAATGTTTCTGAAGCCTATCATACCGATAAAATATCAGAGCGTCATAGACACAGGTACGAGTTCAATAATAGCTTTTTAGAGCAATTTGAAACGAATGGAATGAAAGCAACTGGAAGAAACCCTAAAACAGGACTTGTTGAAGTTGTTGAGGTTCAAGAGCACCCCTGGTTTGTCGGGGCTCAATTTCACCCTGAATATAAGAGCACTGTAGCCAATCCTCACCCACTGTTTACAGCATTTATTAGTGCTGCGCTTAAAAACAGTAAATAACAATAACATCGAAAAAAAAACATCATGGATAAAAATACAGTCATTGGACTAGTTATAATCGGATTGATACTTTCTGTATTTACAATTTTCAATCAACCTTCTGACGAAGAAATTGCTGAATTGAGAAAAAAAGAATTGGTTGACGCTAAAATATCGAAACCAATAACGGAAAAAATAGAATCAGAAAACACTATAGCTGAACAAGTAGATAGCATCTCTATCTCCACGCCCGTCAAAGCTATAGAAGCTGAACTTATTCGCATGGAAAATGAAAAGTTAATCATTGACTTTACAACAAAAGGTGGGCAAGTAGCCGCTGTTCGTATGAAAGAATTTGAAACATACGCAAACTATGCTAAAAACGACAATAAGTTAACACCTTTAATATTCTTTAAAGAAGGTGATGCAACAAATGGAATTACACTACCTATGAATGGTGCAGATTTAAACACTGCAAACGAGCTATTTCAGGTAAAATCAAAAACAGATACGAAAATCGTCTTCGAGTTGAAAAGACAAGGTAAAGAAGCCATTGAGTTTGCTTATACATTGAAACCGAATGAATATGATTTAGACTACGACATTACAGTCCGTGGTTTTGGAGGAAAAGTAACTCCAAAAAATGTATTGTTTAACTGGAACGCTTCACTACGTAAAACAGAGCGTCTATTCAGCGAGCAACGTCGTGTGTCTACCGTTTGCTTTAATTATGAAAATGAAGGTTTTGACTGGCTGAATGAAATGTCTGACGTGGAAGAGCTTGCGGAAGATAAAATTGACTGGATCAGCTTTAAACAAAGTTATTTCTCTTCATTCATTAACCCTCACAATGGCTTTGCTAAGGAAGGTTCAGTTTTTGAAGTTAACACATATGAAGAAGGTGAAGCTAAACATGCAACACATCTAAAAGACTTCTCTGCTATCGCAAATTTAAACCTTGCAAATGTTGACAATAGTACGGTTCATATGAGTTGGTTTTTTGGACCAAACGACTTCGAAGTATTAACATCTTATGACGACGGTTACGACGATGTTCTTAATTATGGATGGGGGCTATTTCGTTGGATCAACCTGTACGCCGTTCAACCTGTATTTAACGTGTTAAAATCAACAGGAATGGGAATGGGGATAGCTATTCTATTACTCACACTGTTCATCAAGTTTGCATTAATGCCGATTCAATGGAAAATGTACACTTCGTCTGCGAAAATGAGAATTTTAAGACCGGAAATTGATGCCATCAACGAGCGTTTTCCTGACAAGGCTGATGCAATGAAAAAACAAATGGAAACAATGACACTGTATAGAGAGTCTGGAGCTAGTCCTTTAGCAGGCTGCGTACCAATGTTAATTCAAATGCCTATTCTACTTGCAGTATTCCGATTTTTCCCTTCCACATTTGACTTGCGTCAAAAATCTTTTTTATGGGCAGAAGACCTTTCTTCGTATGACTCGATTGCAAGTATCCCATCGATTCCATTTTACGGAGATCACATCAGTTTATTTACACTGCTAATGGCAGTTACTACCTTAATTTACACACATGTAAATAGCGGGCAAATGCAACAACCTTCTCAGCCAGGCATGCCAAACATGAAGGTAATCATGTACTTCTTCCCTATTATGATGATATTCTTCTTCAATAATTACGCCTCTGGTTTATCCTACTACTACTTCATCTCAACATTAGCATCAATACTGATTATGGTGTTAATCAAGAAGTTCTTTGTAGACGAAGAAAAGCTTAAATTAAAAATGGCGAATCGTAAAGCTACAGCTGCAACAAACCCGAAAAAAGGAAAAACGAAATCCAAATTTCAGGAGCGCCTTGAGCAAATGCAAAAAACACAACAAGAAGCATTAAAGAATAAAAAGAAAAAATAGACCATTTTTAATGGACACATACTTAACCCCGAAAAGGAATTCCTTTTTGGGGTTTTTTATACACAATATTCAAGAACTATCTTCAAGAGGAACAATTACCAGGTAGTCAAGTAAAAATATAAAGCTACCTTCTACTCCAGATGTTGTACTTACAAATGCAATAGATTGCTCTAAAACCATCCCTCCAGCCTATTTTCTTCCCTTCTTCATAGGTTCTTCCGTAATACGAAATACCAACTTCATAAATTCGAATGTTTGGAATCCGAGAAAGTTTTGCTGTAACCTCAGGTTCAAAGCCAAATCGATTTTCTTTCAAACTCAACGATTGTGCAAAATCTGTCCGAATCATCTTGTAACACGTCTCCATGTCAGTCAAGTTTAAATTTGTAAACATGTTAGACAAGCGTGTTAAAAATATATTGCCTATTGAGTGCCAATAAAACAAAATACGATGCGGTTTCCCTCCAATAAAACGAGAGCCATAAACAACGTCTGCTTGCCCTTCTAATATTGGTTTTAAAAGATCATTATACTCTTCTGGAGCATATTCTAAATCAGCATCTTGAATAATTAAGTACTCCCCCGTAGATAACTCTATACCCTTATGGAGTGCTGCACCCTTTCCGTAATTCTTGTCCTGGTTGAATAAGCGGATATCGAGGTTCTTATTTGCGTGGATGTAATTTTCTACAACTATTTTGGTGTCGTCAGACGAAAAATCGTTTACAATGATCAATTCTTTATCAATCCCATTTTTCAATGAAACAGCTTTAACCTTATCCAGAATAAGGTGTATTGTTTTAGCCTCATTATAGGCAGGAATGATTATTGACAACTTTTTAAATTCACTTCTCATAAGGCACTAAATATAGATATTCATATTCGTAATTGTGTAAAGATTCTGTTTTGAGTACGTTTTTCCTGACGCGCACAAATTATAAAGCTTTATTCTCAACACTAAAACCTTCTTACTCATACACAAATTACCTATGAACACTACACATTACATACAGACTGACTAGTTGTTTTCCACAAATGAATACTCGGTTATCTAATCGGCATTAAAAAACGTACTACTTTTATTTGTAATTTGCGACACTAATTAAAAACGATACACAGATTGAAGGTTCTTACAGTTACATTTCTAGTTCTATTTTCCCTGACATCTTTTGGTCACGAGTATTTTTTTGGGTTTTCAGAACTGGAGTACAATGAGATCTCACAAAAATTTGAGTGTACAATAATTAGCTCTACCCATGATATTGAACTAGCGCTTAAACAAAACAATATCAAATCAGGAAAACTCGTAATGCTATCACCAAACTCAAAGGAATTTAAAGCTGTTGAGGCATACTTAAACACACATTTTAAAGTCTGGACCAAAGAACTGGTTCAATTTAAATTAATCGGAAGCGAGGTTTCGTTAAGCGGAACAACAAACTTTTACCTTGAATCAGAAGTAATCGATATTGGTACTGAGCTTAGAATAACGTTCGACCTGTTGATGAATACGTATCAACAACAACAAAACAAAGTAACATTAAAGCATAGAAACAATAAGTATACAGAAACGTTCCTATACACGGAGCGCACTCAAATTATCACCCTTGAAAATAAATAAAATGAAGAGAATTCTACTTTTAGCAAGCCTACTGCCTGCACTGGCTTTTAGTCAAGAACAAAATAAGTTTGCACAACTAGAACAAGAGCTGCCTACTCCAAACGAGTACCGCAATGCTGCTGGTGCACCTGGCCACAATTACTTTCAGCAAAAAGCAGATTATAAAATTGAAGTTGAAATTGATGATGAGACTCAAAAACTAACAGGAAAAGAAACGATAACATACACAAACAATTCTCCAGATAGATTGGAATATCTATGGATTCAACTGGATCAAAATGTACGTGCAGATGACTCTGATTCAAAACTCATCTCTGTTGAGCGAATGGAAGACTTTCGATCTATAGGTGACCTGGAAAAAAAGATGTTTTATTTTGACGGGGGATTTAAAATAGAAGAAGTGAAAACAACTTCAGGCAAAAATCTTTCTTATTCAATCAACAAAACAATGCTAAGGATTGACCTTGTTAAACCACTAGCTCCCAATGGAGTTATATCTTTTAACATAAAGTGGTGGTACAACATAAATAACCGAATGGAAGTTGGCGGTCGAAGCGGGTTTGAACACTTTGAAGAAAATGATAACTACCTATACACAATCGCACAATGGTTTCCAAGAATGTGTGTTTATAGCGATGTTGAAGGTTGGCAAAACAAGCAGTTTTTAGGACGTGGTGAATTCGCGCTTCCTTTTGGCGATTACGAAGTTTCAATTACAGTTCCAGCAGATCACATTGTTGGCTCTACAGGTGAACTACAAAACCCCAACTCTGTTCTGAGTACTACCCAACGTTCACGATTCAAAAAAGCTAAAAACGCTGACACACCTATACTTATCGTTACCCAAGAGGAAGCTGAAACGGCAGAAAAAAAAGAGCAAGAAATTAAGGGTAAGAAAACCTGGATTTTTAAAGCGAAAAATGTGCGGGATTTTGCTTTTGCATCTTCACGTAAATTCATGTGGGACGCCCAGGGGGTAGACATTGGCGGAAAAAAAATCATGGCGATGTCCTACTACCCAAAAGAAGGAAACCCATTATGGGAGCGCTATTCAACAAAACTAGTTGCCCACACATTAAAAACATATTCTAAATACACTGTCGACTACCCTTACCCTGTTGCTATTTCTGTGCACTCTAAATGGATTGGCATGGAATACCCTATGATTTGTTTTAACGGTGGGCGCCCTGAAGCTGATGGCACCTATTCTAAACATACAAAATACGGGATGTGGGGCGTAATCATTCATGAAGTAGGACATAACTTTTTCCCAATGATTATCAATTCTGACGAACGTCAGTGGACATGGATGGATGAAGGATTAAATACTTTTGTTCAATACCTAACAGAACAAGAATGGGAACGTGGATACCCTTCAAGAAGAGGGCCTGCGCACTTAATTACAAACTATATGCGTGGAGATAAAGATCGAATTTCTCCGATTATGACCAATTCAGAGTCAATTTGGCAGTTTGGAAATAATGCTTACGGAAAACCCGCAACAGCATTAAACATTCTGAGAGAAACTATTATGGGACGCGAACTGTTTGATCACGCATTTAAAATTTACTGCGAACGCTGGAAATTCAAACACCCTACCCCTGCCGATTTCTTTAGAACAATGGAAGATGCTTCCGCTGTTGATTTAGATTGGTTCTGGAGAGGTTGGTTCTACACAACAGACCATGTTGATATCAGTATTGATGCTGTAGATTGGTTTGAGTTAAACTCAGGAAACCCTACCATAGAAAAAGCAAAGGCAAAAATGGAAATGGAATCCTCCGATGAACACATAGGCGTATCAAGAAATAAAAAATCCATTAAGGAAACAGTCAACGAACGCGACGGAGACATCGATGATTTCTATGGAAAACATGACATCTACAACGTTGATGCTTTAGATATACAAGAATACGAGGACTTCAAGAACACCCTGGCCAAAGCACAATTGGAATTGCTAAATTCAGGGAAACAGATTTATGAAGTTACATTCTCAAACATAGGCGGATTACCAATGCCATTAATTTTAGAGTTTAGCTTTACAGATGATACCCGTGAAGTAATCCGTATACCTGCAGAAATATGGAGAAGACACGAACAAAAAGTATCTAAGGTCTTTGTATTTGACAAAGAGGTATCTTCATTAAGACTTGATCCATTTCTTGAAACTGCAGATACCGATCTAGACAACAACAGTTGGCCAACAAAAAAACAACCTTCGCGCTACGAATTATTTAAAAAGAAAAACCTAAGAGAAAACCCAATGCAAAGGGATTTACGATTGAAAGAACTAAACAATTAAGATACAAAATTCGTAATCTACGATATAAGCGATTAACTTAAGGTTGATCGCTTTTTTACTTTATCAACTGCTGGTAATGTTCAAACTTATCTTTTACAAACGTAATTAACTCCATTTCTGAAGCCGTCTTCAAGAACATCTCATCCATATTCAAGAACGAAATGAAAGATTTGAACTCATCGTCTGTAAGCTCAATAATATCATACGCAGCATACGTTCTCAGTAACTCTTGAAGAATGTGCTGCTGATTGTCTAAATGCTCTTGCTTGGCCACCCATCGCTTTGACTGCTCCTTTTTGGAGAATGCCTGATAAAGTGCAGTAATTGGACTCTGCAATACATCAATACCTGTAACCATTCGAGTTTCACGCATAGCCAAGGCCTGACGCTCTTCTTTTATTTGCGCCAATGACTTTAACGGCTTCACGTTAACAACCTCAAACTCCTGAATCTTTCCTTCAATATAAAAAATTGTCTCATGCTGACAGTCAGCATCTCCATGAACCACCACACTTACAACCGGATACCCTTTTACTGACAAAGAAAGTAAGTCACCCTGGTTAACATAAACTGAAAAAGAACCATCAGGCTGTCCAAAAACACCTTTCCCATTTGACCTATTAACAACCATTAAGTTGTAAAATGACTGAGGACGTAAAGTATCTGACACCTTCCCGGTAAAAAGTACCTTCTCACACTCCTGAGCATGAATCATTGAAACTCCCATCAACATTAAACCTATAAGAATCGTTGCTTTCATCGGTCGCTAATTTACAAAAATTAGTGTCCGATTCTGTTTTAGCTAGACTTAACAAATGTTAAAGCTGGGCTGAGTTTTTTATTGTAAAGTAGTAAATAAGTGTAATTTTGCACCATGAAACGTGTGGTAGTAGGTTTATCTGGAGGTGTTGATTCAAGCGTAACCGCCTTGCTATTAAAACAACAAGGTTATGAAGTTATTGGCATGTTTATGCGTAATTGGCACGACGAAACAGTAACAATATCTGATGACTGCCCTTGGATCGACGACTCTAATGACGCGTTACTAATTGCTCAAAAGCTGGATATCCCATTTCAGGTAATCGATTTAAGCGAAGAGTACAAAGCACGCATTGTCGACTACATGTTTAATGAATATAAGAATGGGCGAACTCCCAATCCTGATGTACTCTGTAACCGTGAGATAAAATTTGATGTTTTTTTAAAAGCAGCGCTAGAACTTGGTGCTGATTATGTCGCTACAGGACATTACTGTCAAAAAACTGAACATGAAGATGGAAGTTTTGGACTGGTTGCTGGAGTAGACTCCAATAAAGACCAATCTTATTTCCTATGTCAACTTAGCCAAGAACAACTAGCCAAAGCACTCTTCCCAATAGGAGATATATTAAAGCCAGAAGTTCGACGAATTGCGGAGGAAAATGGACTGCACACAGCAAATAAAAAAGACTCTCAAGGATTGTGTTTTGTAGGAAAAATAAGTCTGCCTACTTTTTTACAACAAAAACTAGAACCCATTCCAGGTGATATTATTGAATTACCGGCAGAATTGGATCAATACAAAGAATACCAAACCCTGAAGCCCACAGAAGAAAATATTGAGCTATTGGCAGCCCCTTTTAATTACTCTCCAGAAATGGGCCAAATTGTTGCCAGTCATCAAGGAGCTCATTACTACACAATTGGACAACGAAGAGGTTTGCATATTGGAGGTAGACCACAACCATCTTTTGTTGTTGGATTAGATGTAAAAACAAACACCGTTTACTCAGGCCAAACAGATCAACATCCAGGCCTAAATAAATACGCTTTAAAAATTATTACTAAAGACCTCCACTTTGTTTCAAACCTATATAATTCAAAAAACTTAAATGGTTTAAACTGCGACATTAGAATTCGATACAGACAGGAGCTACAAGCTGGAAAGGTTCTAATAAAAGATTCTGGAGTTTACGTTTTGTTTGATAAAAAACAACGAGGAATTACACCTGGTCAATTCGCAGCATTCTATATTTCAGGAGAACTAATAGCTTCAGGAACAATAGCCCATTAAGGGTTGTACGTTTTAAATGTACCATCGGTATATGTAACAATTACCTGCTCAATCTCTTTCTTAGACATACTAACTTCACCCGCTATTATTCTTGAATCTTCTTCAAAGTCTCCGTCTCGTGTTACACCAGTAATAAGCCACGAAGCATTTACACTAGGGTAAAATGAAATTATTTTCGACAAGAAATCTAAGCTTGGTTTATTTCTTCCACTAAGTACATGAGAAAGGTTCGACCTCTTTATTCCAATCTTATCTGCAAACGAAGACGAACTTTCATTGTTAGCTTTAATAATAAGCTTGACTCTATCGTGAATTAACATTTGTAAACTATTATTTATTTACAATAGTAAACAAATTTTCACCTGTTTACAAATGTTTATAAAGCAAAAAAACCACGTGATTAAATCACGTGGTTTTTATCTAAAGTTATTATCGTTTAATTTAAGGAAAAATAAATCGGGGTATTTTGAACCGAACCAACTTCCTTCCCTTTCTTAATGGTGTCCATTAATTTAGCAACTTGAAAAACACTTAAATCACTATATTGTCCTTCTGCTTTGTGTTGCGATAATTTAAATTTCGCAGTCTTTACTACATTACTCATCATGTCTACTCCTGTTAATTTCATATCTGATAAAATATTAATTACAAGGGCATTTACGGAGGTTAGTTTCATAATGTTACAAAATAGTCTAAAAAAAATGAGTTTTGTAAACAAATTCTTAATCAAAAACTCAATCGAAAATAAGTTAAAATATTGTTTTACAGGTAGTTGTATGGAGGTGGTTTGCTGTGAAAATTTATTTCTTTTTTTCCATTAATGGGTAAATAAGATCCTCTAAACCATTAATTTTAATCTCTAAGATCAATTCAAGTTGCCTTCCAAGCTTACCAACAGGAAACCCTTTATTCTTGTACCAGACCAAATAAGGCTCAGGAATATGAATCAAATACCTCCCTGCATATTTACCATAAGGCATTCGCATGTTCGCTAATGCAACTAATTCATGCGGTTCTTTCATCTTTTCCCAGTCTTATCTGCTTGGAATTTGCTTTAATGTCGCTAGTAGGTATTCCCAATATTTTTTCACAGAAGAAATTTGACACTTTTCATCAGGTGAATGTGCCGCCCTAATGTTTGGCCCAAATGAAATCATATCTACCGTCGGCAAATGCTTTAACAATATTCCGCACTCTAAACCTGCGTGACACGCCTTAATCTTAGGCTCTTCGTTGTAGCGTTCTCTGTACAAGTTCGCCATAATATCTAAAATAGCCGAATCCTTATCTGGCTGCCAACCTGGATAGTCTCCCGACTGAACAACAGCACACCCCATAAGCTCAAAAGAAGACCTGATAGTATTAGCTAAATCGCCCTTTGTACTCTCAACACTACTTCGTTGCAACGACTGAGTCTCAAACACCCCGTCAGCGAGTATAACTCGAGCTAAACTTGATGAAGCCTCCACAAGCCCTTCGATATCAGGACTCATTCGATAAACACCATTTTGAACACTATAGATCGCATTCAATATCTTATACAAATCTTCATCATCAACAGCTTCAACTACATCAATAGCCATTTGCCCCATAGCAAACTTCAATTCTGACTCAATGAATTTAAACTCCGTTGCAATGATACCACCTACCTTTTCAAACTCAAGACGTAACAACGCTAAATCATCTTTACTAACAGTAACAACCGCTACAGACTCCCTAGGTATTGCATTGCGCAAACTACCGCCGTCAATTGAAATCAATTGATACTTAACTGTCGAAAGCAAATGATACAAAATGCGATTCATAAACTTGTTTGCATTCCCTCTGCCCTTGTCGATATCCATTCCTGAGTGGCCACCAACCAAACCTTTAACAGAAAGCTCAATTGTAACTGAATCAGCATTAACAAGCGCCTTACTGTATTTGTACGATGTATTCGTATCAATACCACCCGCACAACCAATAGACAACTCATCATCATCTTCAGTATCTAAGTTCAATAGTATTTCTCCTGAAAAATTTGAAGGATCTAACTCAATGGCTCCAGTCATTCCTGTCTCCTCATCAATCGTAAACATAGCTTCAATTGCCGGATGCTCAATATCCGTAGACGCTAAGAGCGCCATGATTGTTGCAACACCAATACCATTGTCAGCTCCTAAGGTTGTTCCATTCGCCTTTACCCAGTCGCCATCTACAATCATCTCTATTCCTTGAGAATCAAAATCAAATACCGTATCACCATTCTTTTGATGAACCATATCTAAATGCGATTGAAGAATGATTGTTTTTCGAGCTTCCATCCCTGAAGATGCAGGCTTCTTAATCACCACATTACCAACCCTATCTTTAATTACCGGAAGATTTAGCTTACGACCAAACTCCATCATAAATTCAATTACACGCTCCTCATCCTTAGAAGCTCTCGGAACGGCATTTAAATCTGCAAAATGATTCCACAATGCTTTTGGCTCTAAATTTCTTACACTCATTTTTTATCTTTCGAAAATTGATGAATTCTTTCTACCCACAAGTTCTCCACCTTGGTTCTTGCCCAAGGAGTTTTTCTCAAAAAAGTTAAACTACTTTTTAATGTAGGATTGTTTTTAAAACAGTTGATATTCACTAAATACCCCATGTGATCCCAACCAAATTCTGACTCAAGTTCCTCTACGATCGACTTAAGTGTTTTGCCATGAAGCGGATTTTTTGGCTGTTCAGTCATTACTTCATTAATTTCTTATATCTAATTCTCTTTGGCGCTTTATCACCCAATCGCTTCTTACGATTCTCTTCGTACTCTGTATACGACCCTTCAAACGAATACACCTCAGAACCGCCTTCAAAAGCTAATATATGAGTACATATTCGATCTAAAAACCACCTATCGTGAGAAATAACAACAGCACAGCCTGCAAAATTCTGTATTCCCTCCTCCAGAGCACGCAAAGTATTAATATCAATATCATTTGTAGGCTCATCAAGCAGCAATACATTTGCCTCAATTTTTAATGTCATAGCAAGATGAAGTCTATTCCTTTCACCTCCCGATAAAACCCCCACTTTTTTATTTTGATCTGAACCATTAAAGTTGAACTTAGATAAGTAGGCACGCGAATTTATTTTTTGATTTCCAATTTCAACAAATTCCAATCCATTTGACACAACTTCAAAGACAGATTTCTCTAGCTTTATATCATCGTGTGTTTGATCAACATAGCCTAACTTAACCGTTTCTCCCACTTTAAACTCACCTGAATCAGGCGTAAGTTCATCCATAATCATCTTAAATATTGTTGTTTTACCAGCACCATTAGGCCCAACAATACCAACAATACCAGCAGGTGGCAAACTGAAATTCAAATCACCATATAGCAATTTCTCTCCAAATCCTTTTGAAACATGCTCTGCATCAATAACATTATTCCCCAAGCGAGGTCCATTAGGAATAGGCATCTCAAGAACAGCCTCTTTATCCTTAATATCTTGAGACAACATTTTATCGTAGTTAGCAATACGTGCCTTATTCTTTGCATGCCTCCCTTTAGGATTCATTTTAACCCACTCCAACTCACGGGCTAACATTTTTTGACGCTTAGACTCTGTTTTTTCTTCTTCTTTTAAACGCTTACCTTTTTGATCTAGCCAAGAAGAATAATTTCCTTTCCACGGAATACCCTCACCTCGATCAAGTTCTAAAATCCAACCGGCAACGTTGTCAAGAAAATACCTATCGTGTGTTACAGCAATAACTGTTCCTTTGTACTGCTGTAAATGTTGTTCTAACCACTCAATAGATTCAGCATCTAAGTGATTGGTAGGCTCATCAAGCAATAAAACATCTGGGTTTTTAAGCAACAGTCGACACAATGCAACTCTTCTACGCTCCCCTCCAGATAATGTCCCAATCAACTGATCGTCTGGCGGACATCTTAACGCATCCATAGCACGATCAAGCTTTGTATCTAACTCCCAAGCATCTTGAGAATCAATAATATCCTGAACCTCACCCTGTCGAGCAATTAGTTTTTCCATTTTATCCGGATCATTCATGATGTCTTCATCCATGAATGAGTTATTAATTTTTTCAAATTCAGCTAAAATATCAACCGTTTCTTGAACACCTTCTAAAACAATTTCTTTTACAGTCTTAGTCTCATCCAACTCTGGCTCCTGAGATAGATAACCTACAGAGTACCCTTCAGAGAATACGACTTCTCCTTTATACGCCTGGTCTAACCCAGCTATAATTTTCATTACCGTTGATTTACCCGAACCATTTAAACCAATGATACCGATTTTTGCACCATAGTAAAATGAAAGGTAAATATTCTTGATAATCTGCTTGCCTTGTGGAGTATCTTTTGAGACACCAACCATTGAGAATATAATCTTTTTATCGTCTGCCATAATTTGAGAAAATGAATTTCATCAAAGTTAACAAAAGATGACGGTAAATGGTTTAAGAAACGACTTAGATATTAATGAAAAACAACTCCTGATGACAACTTGACGATATAATTAGTCAAAATAAAAAACACCGTAAGGATAAACAATAAAAGAATGAATTTTGCCCCATGTTTAAACTTGAAAATCAAATGAAGAAACAATACAAGTAGCGTTAATAAAAAAGGAATCAAAGCTGGAAGCATAGCAAAACTCTCTGAGATTTTTCCGTCAAGCAACAGTGTAAACGAACGCTGAAAACCACAAGTTAAACAATCAACTCCAAAACGACTCTTCCATGCGCACTTAACCAAAACTACAATGCAACTGACACTACTGACGCAACAATAATGAAGGCGATCATAAAATAAATGAAGTACAATGCTGAAATAGATACGCCAATAATAGCGCACACGTATCCCGCTCTTGCATTTTCCCAAGAAGCAGCATATTTAATAGGATTTGTCGCATAAACCTCTTTGTTTCGTTTATGTAAAATAAGTGCAATAATACCACAAATCAATCCAACAATACCGTAAAGCACACAGCCTACAATTGACATAATTCCAAGAACTAAAACAGCGGTTGCATTGGGCAACACCCCTTTTTCATCTTGACCACTACCCCCTCCTACATTAGACACATTACTTGAATCACTCATTATTAAATACTTTATAAATTACACCTTAGGCACATCGGAGACACGCCATAACTAAACAAGCTCAAAATTAAGGGAATAAATCCAATATTAAAATTAAACCCATTAATCAACATACACAATACTTTACAGCATAAAAAAAAGCCTCTGCAATTCATACAGAGGCTTTCATTTCTTATACAGACTCCTTAATTTCCGTAAATATCATTCAGGTCATTAAGAGCGTCAATACTCTCATTCATATTCCCTACAATATCTGAATAGTTATCTGAAACTGAAGCAGCCGCAGATATACCAGCAGATAGCATCAAGCAATAAATAACAGAAACGATTCCGATAACCAAACCAGCAATAGCCAAGCCTTTCTTACCACCAGTCTTACCCAGTTTAGACATTCCCATTGCAGACAGTACTACACTTAAAATAGCCAATACTGACCAAAAGTGCATTAACCACCCACTACCTCCAGCGATAATTGATGCTGTAGCAAGAACAGCAATCCAGCTTGAGAATAATAAAGTTACAAGTGACAAAATAAAACCAGCAACACCCATTGATTTTCCTTGAGGTTGTGATACGTTGTTTTCTTCAGACATAATAGTTGTTTTTATTTAAGTTAGACCACAATATATATTATTAATTTGAGTAAACCATAAAAAAGGAATAAAAAATGCACTAGAAACATACATACACCTCACTCCAAGTAAGTTAACTTGAACCCGAAAAATCAAACACTTTCTATCACTAGAAAAACAAAAGTCATCAAAAAAGCAATAAAATATAATGCTGAAAGCGACACCCCTATAATTGCGCATATAT
Source organism: Crocinitomicaceae bacterium (assembly GCA_029238665.1). GTDB lineage: Bacteria > Bacteroidota > Bacteroidia > Flavobacteriales_D > Crocinitomicaceae > UBA4466. Next base: position 41,027 of record JAQWFQ010000030.1, read on the forward strand.
ACCCTGCCTTTGCATTCTTCCAAGAAGCCACATATTTTGTAGGACTCAGCGCATAAGCGTCTTTATTTCTCTTGTGTAAAGATAGAGCGATTATACCGCAAACAAGCCCAACAACACCGTAAAAAGCACACCCAACAATGGAAACAATGCCAAGAACCAAAACAGCTGTCGCATTGGGTAAAACACCTTCATCATTCACCGATACAAGATTTGACTCCGGATCAGAATCAAAACCAGCAGGCTCTTGTGAAGCTGGAGCTATATATTTAGCATCACCAAAACCTAAGATCATGATAAAAATAGGGCTCAAAAAAACAAGACCTAAAGCAAACCCTGAATCCTTACCAAATACCTTAGCCAACTCTATATATATTAGTATTATAACAACCAGATTAGCAATAGGTATAAACATTAAAGCGATCCACCAAATCGGTTTTCTAACAATCTCTAACAATACAATTGTATTATAAACAGGTATTAATACCGCCCACCCCGGTTTACCTGCTTTTTCATAAATTTTCCAATTTGCTATAATTGAAAAAACAATAAGCGGAAGTATTAAGAATACAAAAAACAATAAAAAAATAAGTGGAAACGCAGGACTCATAAACTATAGATTTAAATTAAGTAAGCATTAAAGCTACTAAAAAAATTTACTCATCAAAAGGTAGGGATTTTATTACTTTAGTATTATGAAAATAATGACGATTCTGTTAATCATTACAATGAGCACCTACTCTTGTCAAAAAGGCAAGGCGAAAGTTACAATTAAAGGGATTATTACAGACACTTCTTTTGCAACCCCCCTCTCTGATGCTACAGTTGACCTATACCAAATTGAATCAGGTGTTTCAGATGAATTAATTGGACAAACAACCACAAATTCAAACGGTGAATACAGCTTCACATTTGACAGAGATCAAACAGAATACTACCGAATAACATCAACAAAAAACGATTACTACGACTTAAACGAATCCATTTCCTTTTCAGACATAACAATAAACAACGATAACGTTTATGATTTTTCTACCGCAGCTAAATCATGGGTAAAACTACGTTTTCACAACCCTTTAGGGCAAATCACAGATGTATTCAAATACATCAAGCAAGAAGGGAAGTCTGGTTGCGATGACTGCTGCCCAGAAACAGAGCAAGTTTTAAACGGTATTATTGATACTACAATTGTTTATGCTAACAACGGTAACGAAATCTTTTCGTACCACTACTTTGTTACGGGAACAACAAACCAAGGCCTCAAATCTACCACAACAGTAGCCTTTGATACAACATTAATTAACTTAACGTACTAGACACATCTTACTCATCCTCCAGATTTGCTCTTAACTTCTGTCTAAGCTGTCTGTTGTATGTCTCAATGATGTACTTATAGTAATTAGGAGTACTCTTTGTTATGCACTTTGTGTAATGCTTTAATCGGTGGTCTATATGATCTTTTAAAACATCCAAAAGTTCCAGTCCGTGAAAATAGTCTTCTGCTGCATCGTAAATTACCTCATAATGGTTTTCCATAGATCGATTCATAGCATCCTTACCTTTAAGACCACTATCAATACAATCGTAATAAACCTCTTTCATATTGAAGCCTTCAAGTTTTTCCAGCTTCATCACATCTGCAGCACCTCTAGGGAACTCAAACTTAGCTACAAACTCAATGTCCTCCACCTCTGTTAATCGAGCCTCCATAAAACGGTCAGGAAACTTAAACGCATCTTGCCAGTTAATAAAGTCTTGCCAAATACCAAATCGCCTAACATTATTACCAAGGTCAATCAATTTAAACTGAGACTTGTTAGGCAACTTACGTGACCCACGGCCAATCATTTGATGATAAAGGGTTAACGATCGTGTTGCTCTGTTTAATATAATCGTATTCACTGTAGGTTCATCAAACCCAGTCGTTAAAATACCTACAGAAGTAAGTATTGCATCTGGCGTCTCTTTAAACCAACGAAGAACTTCCTTTCTATCCTTATCACTAAATGTAGAATCTAAGTGTCTGATTTTGTATCCACGCTTCTTAAATGTTTCTTCAACACGCATTGAAGTATCTATCCCAGAGTTGAAAATCAATGTTTTATCACCCAAACCAACCTCTTCGTATGCAAAAAGTAATTTCTCTTGCATGAAATAGTTTCCATAAACAACGTCCGAACTACTCACGGTAAAATCTCCATTCGTCCCTATCTTAAGACCATGAAGATTAACATCATACGTATATGTTTCTGCATCAGAAAGGTATCCAGACTCAATCAAAGACTTGATGCTTTCCCCTACAATTAGCTCGTCGTAGTTATCATTTAACGGCAGCGCCTTATTACTACTTAGTGGTGTTGCTGTAACACCAAGTATGTTCGCATTTTGATAAAATTGAAATATTTTTCTAAAACTATTGTAATGTGCCTCATCAACAATTACCAGTCCGATATTCTCTAAAAAGTTTTCATCATCATTCAGGCGGTTGTTAAGTGTTTCTACCATCGCAATAAAGCACTGGTAGTCATCCGGGTTTTCTATCTCCTTAACCTCGCTGTTAATGACTTTATTTTTAACATCTATTGCTGCTAATTGCTTTGATGTCTGAACAGAAAGCTCAATTCGATGAGTTAGTATCAAAACCTTATCACCTGATTTCTCTATGTGTCTCTTTGCTATTTCAGAAAAAATAACAGTCTTACCACCACCCGTTGGAAGTTGGAATAACAGGTTGAAATTCTTACCATTAGCAGTAATCTTTTCTAGTATAGCATTAATCGTTTTCTCCTGAAAAGGATATAGTATTTTTGCTTGATATAATTCTGTATCTATCATGTTTCGTTCTGAAAAAAAGCGGCTACAAAGCTACGGTCTTTTTCGTCAAATACAAAGTTTAATCCAATGTAATCTCTAAGAGTTAATTGTAATCCTACCTAAAACATAACTATTACACAAAACCTATGAAATAAGTAATAAAGAATTATTTTTGTAATCGAAAACAACGACATTAAACATATACAAGAGATAAAATGAGTGAAATCGAAAAAGTAAAATGCCTAATTATCGGTTCAGGACCGGCAGGATATACTGCTGCTATTTATGCTGCACGTGCAGAGATGCAACCAGTAATGTATCAAGGAATGCAACCTGGCGGACAACTAACAACAACAAACGAAGTTGAAAACTTTCCTGGATATCCAGAAGGGGTTACTGGACCAGACATGATGTTACAACTAGAAGCGCAAGCCAAACGGTTTGATACAGATGTCCGTTTTGGCTTCATAACCAAGGTTGACTTTTCTGGAGAAATTCACAAATGCTGGGCTGACGATGGTAAAGAAATTCATGCTGAAACAGTAGTTATATCTACAGGGGCTTCTGCCATGTATTTAGGTTTAGAAAGTGAACAACTTTACCTTAAAAATGGTGGAGGTGTTTCTGCCTGTGCTGTCTGTGATGGATTCTTTTACAGGGGGCAAGAAACAGTAATTGTTGGCGCTGGAGATTCTGCCTGCGAAGAAGCTCACTACCTATCAAAACTATGTACAAAAGTAACCATGCTTGTACGTAAAGACGTATTTAGAGCATCTAAAATTATGGCTGATCGTGTTAAAAATACTGAAAACATTGAAATCCTCTATAATACAAATACTGTCGAAGTCTTAGGTGATGGACAAGGGGTTACTGGTACACTGGTTAAAAATAGCATTACTGGTGAGCAAACAACAATTCCATGTACTGGATTTTTTGTTGCTATTGGACACAAGCCCAATACCGATATTTTCAAAGACTACATTAACCTAGATAGTACTGGGTATATTGAATACGCGCAACCTGGCACATCTAAAACAAATGTACCAGGTGTATTTGTAGCTGGAGATGCCGCAGATAAAACATACAGACAAGCGATTACTGCTGCCGGTACAGGATGTATGGCTGCCTTAGATGCGGAAAGATACCTTGCATCTAAAGCGCATTAACACAAAATTTAATTGATTAAAAAAGGGATAACAAATGTTATCCCTTTTTCTATTTAACTCTTTTTTCCAACATTGGAACAAAACTAAAGACACCAAACTCTTCGATTTCTAAATCTGTTTCCGAGATCTTAGTTATTCGCTTCATTTCCTGCTCATCTCCTTCTCCGATAGGAATTATCATCACCCCTCCTATTTTTAATTGGTCAACTAAATCTTTTGGAATTTTTGGCGCACCACATGTAATAATAACCTTATCAAAAGGCGCATACAATGGAAGTCCTTTATAGCCATCTCCAAAGCTAAGTCGCGGTGTAAAACCAAGTTTTTGAATAATAGTCTTTGCTTTTAAATGCAATGGCTTGTGGCGCTCTATACTGAAAACCTTAGCTCCCAAAGCACACAGTATTGAGGTTTGAAAACCTGATCCCGTTCCAATTTCAAGTATTTTATCTCCCCGATTAACATCGAGTAATTGTGTTTGAAAAGCAACCGTATAAGGATGACTTATTGTTTGCCCTGATCCAATCTGAAACGGCATATTTGAATACGCTTGCTCAGCAAAAGCATTGTCTAAAAAGTAATGGCGCGGAACACTATCAAAGGCTTTTAGAATAGACTCCTGCCCTATCCCTTTATCCCTCAACTCATTAATAAGTTTTTTTCGCATCCCTTTATATTTAAACGTATCCTGCATACCTCAAATGTAACGCTATTCTAAATTCTTTTTGAAAATAATTTTCTAACAATTTACTGTTGAACATTGTTATTTATTGGTGTAAACGGTATTCAAGTCCTTTGAGAAATACCTATATTTGAAGCACTTTATTACAGACTACACATGGGAATTTCAAAAAAAGAACTAGAATTCAACAAGAATCATGATGAAATGCGCTTAAAGATTTCTGCGCTAAATCGTACATTAGAAACGATTCATGATGGTGGAGGAAAAAAGAAACAAGAAAAACTACACGCCAAAGGAAAACTTACCGCGCGTGAACGAATAGATCTATTATTAGACAAGGGGACAGAACGCTTTGAAATGGGCGCGCTTGCTGGCTATGGAATGTATAAAGAACATGGTGACTGTCCGGCTGGTGGTGTTGTTACTGTAATTGGATATGTTTCGGGGAAACAATGCATCGTGGTTGCTAATGACGCTACAGTTAAAGCTGGAGCATGGTTCCCTATTACAGGGAAGAAAAACCTACGTGCTCAGGAAATAGCCATGGAAAACAAGCTACCTATTATCTACCTTGTAGACTCTGCAGGGGTTTATCTTCCAATGCAAGATGAAATCTTCCCAGACAAAGAACACTTCGGACGAATCTTTAGAAACAACGCAGTAATGAGCTCTATGGGAATTACTCAAATAGCCGCCGTAATGGGAAGCTGTGTTGCAGGTGGAGCCTATCTACCCATTATGTCTGACGAATCTTTAATCGTGAATAAAACAGGCACAATCTTTTTAGCTGGCTCCTATTTAGTTAAAGCTGCAATTGGAGAATCTATAGACAACGAAACATTAGGTGGAGCAACGACACACACGCAATTATCAGGTGTATGTGACTACAACACCGAAAATGATGAAGAGTGCCTTGAAACTATTCGTGACTTAATGGATAAGATAGGGAGCTCTGAAAATGCAGGCTTCAACAGGAAAGAATCTGTTGAACCAGCTAGAGATCCAAAAGATATTTATGGCATCATGCCAGAAGACCGCTCTAAACCATACAATGTTAGAGACATCATTAAATGTATTGTTGATGACTCCAAGTTTACAGAATATAAAGCTGACTACGGGAAATCTATCGTTTGTACATATGCCCGTATAGATGGATGGAGCGTAGGGATAGTTGCAAATCAAAGAGAAATTGTTAAAAATGCAAAAGGAGAAATGCAATTTGGCGGTGTGATTTATTCAGACTCCGCAGATAAATCTGCTCGATTTATCATGAATTGCAACCAGAAGAATATTCCGTTGGTTTTTCTTCAAGATGTTACAGGATTTATGGTAGGGTCTAAAAGTGAACACGGTGGAATTATAAAAGACGGTGCAAAAATGGTTAGCGCAATGGCGAATTCTGTTGTTCCAAAATTCACCGTAATAATGGGGAACTCATATGGCGCTGGTAATTACGCAATGTGCGGAAAAGCTTATGATCCACGATTAATTGTAGGATGGCCTACTGCTGAAATGGCTGTTATGAGTGGTTCTGCAGCTGCTAAAGTTTTACTTCAAATTGAAGTTGCGTCTTTAAAATCTCGCGGAGAAGAAATTACAGCTGAACGTGAAAAGGAATTGTTTAATTCAATAAAAAGCAAATACGACGAACAAACCTCTCCCTACTATGCTGCAAGCAGAATTTGGATGGACGCTATTATTGACCCAGCTGATACACGAAAAACAATTTCTATGGGTATTGAAATGGCAAACCATAAAAAAGCTGAAAAAGCTTACAATGTAGGAGTCATACAGGCATAAAACAACACAAAGAACAAGCGACATGCATTTAGACTGGCAAATAAAACATTACAGTGATTTAACACTAAATGAATTTCACGACATTGTTGCACTTCGTATACGCGTATTTATTGTAGAGCAAAATTGTCCCTACCAAGAATTAGACGGAAAAGATAAAAAAGCATACCATTTATTATGCCGTGATGGCAAAGGAAACATCGTTGCCACCACACGTATACTTCCTCCTGGTCTTCCCTATACAGAATGTGCTATCGGAAGGGTTGTAACAGAAAGCAGCATACGCGGAAAAGGAATTGGTCACGAACTAATGAATTTTTCAGTGAAGTTTGCCCGACAGGAATTCGGAACATCTTCGATTATAATCTCTGCTCAAAAACATTTAGAAAATTACTACAGACAACACAACTTCATCTCTACAGGCAATGAATACCTGGAAGATGGAATACCACATGTTGAAATGAAATTAAAACAATAAAACCATGAAAAATTTAATCCTATTAAGTTCAATTGCATTAACACTAGCTTCGTGTGACCTACCAAAAAAGGCTACTGAATCAAGTATTGACAACACTGAACACTCCAACAATAAAGGGAAGCGTCAAACAATTGACACCGAATACCTGGATGTAGAAATTAGCCCACGCACAGATTTTTTTAATTATGCAAACGGCAGCTGGCTTGTAAAGAACCCTGTTCCCGCATCGGAATCTAGGTGGGGAAGTTTTAACGAACTGGATCAGAGTAACAAAAAGAAATTAGCCGTAATCCTTACAGATGCCAAAAATGCTGACGCACCAAAAGGAACAATGCTACAAATTCTAGGCGACTACTACGCTTCTTACATTGATATGGACCGTAGAAATGAACTTGGAATGCAGTCAATCAAAGCAGACTTAGCAGAGATTGACCAACTAGAATCTAAAGACCGGCTAATCACCTTGATTTCTAACCTCCACAGCAAAGGAGTACACCCATTCTTTTACTTTGGTGTTGGACAAGACTTGATGAATGTTGACTACCACTCTGTTAATTTTTACCAAGCCGGAATTGGGTTGCCAAATAAAGACTACTACATTGAAAGTGATAAAGCCGACATTTTAGATCAGTACAGAGAACATTTAATTACACTGTTTTCAAAATGTGAATCGAACGAGTCAAGTACCCTAATAGCTGATGATGTCTTATCTATAGAAAGGCAACTAGCGAAAGCCATGATGTCTAGAGCAGAGCAAAGAGTCCCTGAAAACACGTACAATAAGTTTTCTAAGGAAGACTTTATTCTAAATGCAGGGGCACTCAACATTGAAGAATACATAGCAAACATTGGGATTGGAAACTTTGATTCAATTATTGTAGGTCAACCCAAATTTTTAACTCAATTAGGCAACTTAATCCAAAACACAGAGTTAAGCGTAATTAAGAATTACTTAAAGTGGAATGTTTTAAATCATTATGCAGGGCATTTATCTGACGAGTTTGTTCAAGCCAACTTTGACTTCTACGGAGGTGTGTTAACTGGCAAGAGTGAAATGAAACCAATTGGTGATCGAGCAACAAACGAAATTACAAACATGGCATTTGGAGAATTGCTAGGAAAAGCCTTTGTAGGTCGTCATTTTTCTGATGAAGCTCAACTAAGAGTAAACAAGATGGTCGACAACTTACTCGTTGTCTTTAAAGAGCGAATTGATGCATTAAACTGGATGTCAGTTGATACAAAAAAGCAAGCAACTATAAAGCTAAATGCCATTGGAAGAAAATTAGGGTTCCCAAATAAATGGGAAGATTTCAGCGACCTCTCTTTTAGCGCTACAGATTACATTGGAAATATAAACCAATCAGCAGTAAGGTCACACCGAAAAAATTTAGCTAAACTGAATAAAAAGGTAGACAAAGAAGAATGGGGAATGCCTGCTCATATGGTGAACGCATATTACCACCCCCTATTAAATGAAATTGCTTTTCCTGCTGGAATTATGCAAGAACCTTTCTTTAGTAACAACTACGAAGATGCGGTTAACTACGGAAGAATAGGAATGGTTATTGGCCACGAATTTACACACGGATTTGATGATATGGGTTCTAAATTTGCCGCCGATGGAACATTTAGAAACTGGTGGACAGAGCAAGACCTTGCCGCCTTCAAAGAACGCACGGAGAAACTAGGAGAAACATTTGCAGGGTTCTGTCCAATTGAAGGACATTGTGTTAATTCGGATTTAACCATGGGCGAAAACATTGCTGACCTAGGAGGATTAACCATGGCCTATTACGCATACGCTAAAACGGATGAATTTAAACTTGCTAAAACAAGAAATGGATTTACCCCTGCACAGCGTTTCTTTATTGCATACGCACAACTATGGAAAATAAACTACACCGATGAGGAGCTAAAAAATAGAATTGCCAACGACCCACATTCTCCAGGGATGTATCGTGTAAACGGTCCGCTTATGAATTGCCCAGAGTTTTTTGATGCGTTTAACGTTCAGGAAGGTGATGAAATGAGAAATTCTAAAGATAAGATTTCAAAAATCTGGTAATTTCAGAAACATTTCTAAACTAAAAAAGGGACCCTATCGAGCCCCTTTTTTAGTTTATTAATATTAATTCAATGAGACAATAACCTTGCTCATTCCTTTTAATTTTTTAACCTCAACAGACTTGCTGTAATTCAGTATAGCTTTGATTGTTGCGGTATTCGGTGTGACTTTTAACTCTTCACAAGGAGCAATAGTAGTGTATTTTTTTAACATAGGCATTTATTGTTTGGTTACATAGATAACGCCTAATTATTAAACTTATTGCAAGTGTATTAAACAATCCTAATACAAGCCCGAATACCTTCGAACAAGCCACTCAACACTCAATAGAAACACGATTACAACCAGCAAGAGCTTCCAGTCAATAAGATTTAAAAAAGTAGACTCTTGGTAACTAACACTTACAATATCTTTTCTATTTTCAACATCATTGAATAATTTGTCAGTCTTATTTAACGGGTAAAACTGGCCATTTGACCTGGTTGATATTTGTTCAAGTATATTGTGGTTTGCGCGCGTCTCCAAATCTTCCAGCGAGCTATTCTCAACGATAAATGAACCTGATTTCTTATGATTAAGACCCGAATACTTCGCGCTAGCCTTCCAGCTATAAACACCTTGACTTAAGGTCCCTAAATCTAGTGTGTAATTATTTTCGTTTTTACCAAAAGTGTACTCTGTAGAAACCCCTTCTGTATTAGTAAGGTAAAGCGCTATCTCTGGGCTTGTAATAAGATCAAAGGAAGCGTTATAAAACTCAGCCCTCAAAATAATTGGATCTCGAGATAACACACGTTTAGGAAAGTTAATTCGTAACGGCTCTAAATTTGACTTAACAGTAAGGTATTGTGTTGTTTTTTGAATTAACTCGTTAAATAAATCGTTGTTTTCAGACTCCGCATATTCAGACAACTTCCATCTCCAAAGTCCTTCTCCTACAAGAACACCATACTTCACACCATTGGTTGAATTGAAATAAAGCACAGGCACTTCTTTAACAATCCCTCCTATCATTTGTTTAAGAAGAGTATTATTACCGTGCTGTCTTAATCGACCAAACAATACAGTTAAGGGCTGCCAACGTTTAACAGCACGCTTCAATTGACTTGACACATCGAAGAGTTGAAATTCGTTTGCAAAAACTCCCTGAACTTGATCTGTAGACCTTGTAGATGGCAAACGCACCCCAATATTCATATCACTCACAAACGACCTTGACGAATTAAGCCCTAAGAGGTATAAGGCAGGAGTTTTTGTCGCACGTATAGCACGATATAGATCTGAACCATCCTCTGAAGGATTGTGCCAAATAGCTAACGAACATCCATCTAAACTCCCATCCCACTCATCAATTAGAACAGTAGAAACGTCCATATTGTCATTCTTATCTAACTCCTGTTTTATTGCAGAAACATCTGGATGTGGGGCATTTGCGAATACAAACACCTTACTACGCGAATCTATCACTTCTACATATACTGTTCTTGAATTATTTTCATAGGATGATTCACTAGACTCCTTTTTCAGTTTAACGGTGTAAGAAATAAAGCCAATATCGTCAGCATCAGTCATAAAACTCACATTGATGAAATCTAAGTTACCATCGGTATAACTTATTGTTTTTGAATCAATTTTGCGCTGTCCTTTCCAAAGGGAAATCTCCGTATTCCCCTTCCCCATCTTATGCCCTTCAATACTAATCTCAATCGGAAATTTATTCTTGTAAAAAGCAATATCATTTGTCGAAACAGTTCTTAACAACTGGTCTCGTTTAACAACAGTATCTCCTACTCCAATTGTAAATATAGGGGTGAGATTGATTTTTTCAGCGCCATATATTGGGCTTACACCCTCATTGAAGTTACCATCACTGATAAAGGTGATTCCGCCAACATTTCTATTGTAAAATTCATTGTAAATAAAATCAAATCCTGCATTTAAATTAGACTTAGACCCATCAAGTCTAATTGAATCCAAACTAACTCCATCACCTATTGTGTAAGACTTAAATTCAAACCTATCCTTAAATTTCTCTTGTAGTTTTGCATGAAAACCTGCCACACGGCTCTTAACCTTACTGCTATCAGCATAATTCAACAACGAACTTGAGTTATCTGTCAATGTAATGAAAACAGGTTTTTCAACCTTCACTTCTTTTCGTTCAAAAATCACCCCAAACAAAAGCAGACCCAATAAAAAAAGTGTTGAGCTACGAAGGACAATTAAACTAAACCGTATTACTGTTTTTAATTCGTTTACTCGCGATTGTTTTCTGTAGTATAAAAAGGCTAACCCGAAACAGGCTATTCCAAATGGAAGTAACCAATAAAGCGATATGTCAGAAAAGAAATTCATTTCTTCACGAAAATACGAAACTCAAGCACTTATTAGACAGAAGTAAAAACTTTTATCCCCAATTCTAGAAACAGGGTCTATTTACCTTCAAAATTTCTCATTGTGTAAGAGACACCTAAACCTAAAACAGATTTCAATTGAAGTCTCGGACCTACACCACCATTAACATCTCGAACATCAATATCATCATCATAAAGTAGATTCAAGTTTAAGGAAGCAGAAAACCAACTATTCACCTTAAAGTTTAAAATAATCTCTGCAGCAACATCAATATTTTCTGGATTATTTAAGTAATTAGAAAACAATTCTAGCTTAGATCTCATCTTGATGTTTTTCACGATTTCTTTATTATACATCATTTTAAAATACGCTCCAACCTCTCCTCTGAAACGCCTGCCAGCAGTAAGAATATTCCCTAAATTGTCATAAGAAGCACCTTCGACACCAAAAGCCCCTGAATTTGCTAAGTCAGCATCGTTAACAAAAGTCATCTTAGATGCAACAGGAGATAAATAAACCGAAAAGTGTTCTGTTGGTTTAAAGTCTACCCCAATTGCAAATGTTGAATAACCAGGAGCCATAAACTTAGACGTTCTAATTGAGTCATCTGGAGAAATATACCCATCAATAAATTGCGTTTTAAAATTCCCTAAAAATGCAACGTACCAAGACTCCTTAACTTTACACCCAAAGCTAGAGGTCAAATCAATTTTATCGTCTGTTTTTTGTATTGGACTAGCATTACCCTTTCCAATATACTGTATCCCTCCTAAAGACAAACCTAAATCATTCCCCCATTTATAGTTTCCTTTAGTATAGTTTGCAGAAACATCAATAGCACCTAAAAGTGAAACATTGTTGCGCCCACCTGCATTCCAATTAACAAATGAAGACTGGGTCCCGTTTAAGCCATAACGTGCTTTAAGCTTCCAGTTTTTAGGTAGCGTATCTTCTTGCGCAAAAGAAGCCCCAATAGTAACTAATGTGAAAATAGCAATAAATAGATTTTTCATTTTTTGTTCTTGTTATTTTATCAAAAATAATCTTTTTTCATTTTCACATAACGTTCAATAGCTAGAATCTACAACCCCACCTCACCTTAAGATCTTACTAAAGCACAATAATAAAGCCGACATCTGCTAAGAATTTAGTAATTTCGCATCGAAATAAAAAACACTAATAATGAGTAAAGAAGTATATATAGTATCAGCATTAAGAACTCCAATGGGAAGCTTTGGAGGTGCTCTATCAACTGTACCAGCAACACAATTAGGTGCTGCAGCAATTAAAGGTGCATTAGACAAATCAGGTGTTTCTGCCGATATCGTAGGTGAGGTTTTTATGGGGAATGTTCTTCAAGCCAACCTAGGCCAGGCTCCTGCACGTCAAGCTGCTATGTTTGCAGGTCTATCTAACAGCGTTCCATGTACAACTGTAAACAAGGTTTGTGCTTCAGGAATGAAGGCAATGAGCATGGCTGCTCAATCAATCCTTTGTGGAGACAATGATGTTGTTGTTGCCGGAGGAATGGAAAACATGAGCATGGTTCCTCACTACTACAACGCTCGTACCGCAAGCAAATTAGGAGATGTTAAAATGTATGACGGAATGGTTAAAGATGGTTTAACTGACGTTTACAACAAGGTTCACATGGGCGTATGCGCTGACAAGTGTGCTACTGAACACAATATCTCAAGAGAAGATCAAGATAATTTTGCAATCGAATCATACAACCGTGCAGCAGCAGCATGGAATGATGGTAAATTTGATGATGAAATCGTTCCTGTTGAAGTTCCTCAAAGACGTAGCGATGCTATTGTCGTTTCTAAAGATGAGGAGTATTCAAATGTTCGAATGGATAAAATTCCAGCATTGAGAGCTGTTTTTACAAAAGAAGGTACTGTTACAGCTGCAAATGCCTCTACATTAAACGATGGCGCTTCTGCAGTAGTTTTAATGAGCAAAGAAAAAGCAGAAGAATTAAACATAAAACCACTTGCTAAACTAATTGGATATGGAGACGCATCACATGAGCCAGAATGGTTCACGACTGCACCTTCAAAAGCGGTACCTGTTGCCTTGAAAAAAGCAAATCTTACTATCGCTGACATTGATTATTGGGAGTTAAACCAAGCATTTTCTGTTGTTGGTCTATACAACACAAAGGCACTAGGGCTAGATCCTGCTAAAGTTGATGTTAATGGTGGAGCGGTTGCTTTAGGTCACCCTCTAGGGAGCTCTGGGTCACGAATCATTGTTACCTTGATCAATGTATTAAAACAAAATGGAGGTAAATATGGTGCTGCTGGAATCTGTAACGGAGGTGGTGGCGCTTCTGCTATGGTTATTGAAAATGTAAACTAATTGCAGTTAACATAAAACTCAAAGCCCCCTGCTAAATTTAGCAAGGGGCTTTTTTATAACCTAAGTTCTCATTTATTCAAAACTTCGTGATAAAGCTCTTCGTAACGACCAACAATTTTTTCAATATCAAACTCTTTTACACGCTCAAGTGCATTTTTACGGAACATATTTAAAGTTTCTTCATCTCTCAAAATGTGGAGTGCATTTTCCGCCATATCACCCACATCACCCACATTCGATAAAAACCCGGTAACACCATGAACATTCACCTCAGGGATTCCTCCTGTATTTGAAGAAATCACAGGGACACCAACAGCCATAGCCTCAAGTGCAGCCAATCCAAAACTTTCCGTTTCAGATGGAAGAAGAAATAAATCGGCCAATTCAAGTACTTGTTGTGTATCACGAACCTTTCCTAAAAAAACAACGCGATCACACAAATTCAGCTCACGGCATGATTCTTCTAAAGCATAACGCTCAGGCCCATCTCCCACCAGTAAAAGTCGGGCATTTTTCAATTCGTTTACCTTAGAAAAAATACGCAGTACATCTTGCACACGCTTTACCTTTCTAAAATTAGAGATGTGGCAAAGTATCGGTTCGTCATCTGGAGCATACCTTCTTCTCAAGTCCCAATTCATTACTGAAACCTTATGCTGAACAGGAATAAAATTTGGAATGACCTTAATTTCTCGCGTTGTAGAAAAGTGCTTGTACGTATCGTTTTTCAAACTTTCTGAAACAGCAGTAACAGCGTCAGATTCATTTAAACAAAACGTAATTACAGGTTCAAATGCAGGGTCTTTTCCTACCAGTGTAATGTCTGTTCCATGAAGCGTTGTCACAAATGGAATATTAATTCCTTGCGACTTTAATATTTGGCGCGCCATAAAAGCCGCAGAAGCATGTGGAATTGCATAATGAACATGTAAAATATCTAAGCCCTCATGCTTAACCACATCAACCATTTCACTTGCCAACACAGTTTCATAAGGCTCATACTCAAACAGCGGATAGTTAGAAACCCTCACTTCATGGTAGAATATATTTTCCCTAAACGAGCCCAGTCTCACAGGTTGTGAGTAGGTGATGAAATGGATTTCATGCCCCTTTCCCGCTAAAGATTTACCCAGCTCTGTTGCTACAACTCCACTCCCACCATATGTTGGATACAATACAATTCCTATCTTCATATTTTATGACTTAACAAGCTCCTTACTTCAAAAATAAACTTTTTAATATACATCCCATACTTGTACTTCAGTATTCCATCAGGCTTACTTAAAGACGGGCCTCACTTAACGCTGTATATATCGCTTCTTGTATATCTGTACGGATGTTCATGCGAACTAATTTCCAGTTTTCTGCATCCGGGTAAACACGATTAGATAAAAACACATAATTCACCTCATGTACCGGGTCTGCCCAAGCAAGAGTTCCTGTAAATCCAGAATGTCCAAAGCTAGCTAGACTTACCTTATTACACGTAGGCCCACCGTTTAAATTAACTGTAGGTTTATCAAACCCAGCCCCCCTTCTGTTCGTTGGGCAATATTGACACCCAGTATACCGATCAATGACATCAGGATCTACATACGAAACACCTGCATAATTCCCCTTGTTTAAAAACAGCTGCATTAAACCAGCTAAATCACTTGCGTTTGAGAACAAGCCAGCGTGTCCACCAACTCCACCCATCATAGCGGCTCCTTGATCATGTACATGTCCATGAATCTGTTCCCTTCTAAATATCGTGTCGTTTTCTGTTGGCAAAATTTGACTAAGTGGGAAGTGTTCTTTTGGATTATATCTCAAATGATTAAACCCCATTGGTTTGTAGAATTTATCTTCGACATACTGATCTAAAGTAAGCCCAGACTTATTTTCAATGATCTTTTTCACAAAGTAATAACCAACATCCGAATATTTATATCGCTTTCTATTTAAAGGTGTAGCTAATATTCTCTTGTAAATTAAATCTGTATACCCGTCAACGATCCAAAGGTTAGAAGAAACTTGCGTTGGGAATGAGTCACTTCGAAGACCTTGATAGAACACAGGGTTAGGCTGGTAGTCTTTTAAGGTTTTAGTATAAAAAGGTATCCACGGTTTTAAACCTGCCTGGTGAGACATCATGGCTTTTAACCGAAGAGCACCATAAGCTGTACCGTAAGTTAATTTAGGAAGATAGTCAGAAAGTTTTCCATCAAGGCTAAACTCACCATTGCTCTCCATATGCATTAACGACAGTGTTGACGAAGCTATTTTGGTAATTGAAGCAATATCGTAAACATCTGTATCAATTACCCTATTATCGTTTTTATAGGTGTGAAACCCGAATGATTTCCTGTAAATAACTTTACCCTTAACAGCGACAATAATTTGGCACCCAGGGAAAGCACCCGTAAGAATGCCTTTCTCAACAATAGAATCAATTTGAGCTAAATTTTGAGGGGATATACCCAATTCTTCGGGCTGCGATTCCTTTAACCTACCACCGCTCTTAATTTTTATTCCCGCCCCTCTTTTAAATTGTGAATTTACTGTTAGCGGTAACTTACCCTCACTGGCGTAGGCTCCCATTAACAGTTGTCCTGCACGATCAAGCGCAATAGGGTTGTTTTCATACCCAACAATAACTGTGTTAATTGCCTTTAAATTGACATCCTTTGAAAGCGCTAATGGGTTTCCAAAAACAAGCAACACATTTTCCTTTAATGTGTCTTGACTTTCTACCCAACTTTTCCAACCTTCGGGTAAGCCATAACCATTTTTTATACTTAAAGAGCTAGCGTGAACAGATGTAATAATCATATCATATTCCAACCGTTTAGAATCAAAGACTCGTTGCGCTTCTTGACCAGTAAGAAAGTGAAAGTGATCCAGCTTACTAATTAAATCCATCGAAGCATCTAAACTAGCTGTATTTTCACCTATAGAAACATGTGCTATTCGTTTATCAAATCGCTTTATAGGAAGTACTTCATGCTCATTCTTTAAAACAGTTAATGCTTTTTCATAAACCTGTCTTTTAGCCAACTTAATCACCCCTTCTGAATATACTTTTTGCTTTTTAGGATTAATAATCGCTTTGTATTTAGCTGCCAAAATCTTTCGGCAACGGCTGTCAATTTCAGTACGGGTAATTTCTCCAGACTCTACTTTTTTCAAAATAGCGTTAATCGCCCCTTTCACATCCCCTGGGAATAACAAGATGTCACAGCCAGCCTGAAATGCTTTTACACAAACTTCCGCTTCTCCATACCTCTCAGTTACCGCCCTCATTCCTAAAGCATCACTAATTACCAATCCCTGAAACCCCAAATCACCTTTTAGGTAATTATGAATAACAACTTTCGACAAACTACTCGGTGTTCCTGACGGATCTAAAGCAGGAACATTAAGGTGGCCAATCATAACTGTAGACGCGCCAGCCCGAATACCGGACCTAAACGGGAAGAAGTCAATCGCATTAATTTGAGCGTATGTATTTGTTACTATCGGAAGGGTTAAATGAGAATCTTTATCTGTATCTCCATGGCCAGGAAAATGCTTAAGACTGGTTAAAACACCCTGATTTTCCATCCCTTTAACAGCCGCTTCTACATGCTTAGCTACTTCTTTAGGATTTTCTCCATACGATCTAAATCCAATTACAGGGTTATTTGGGTTACTATTTACATCTGCGACCGGAGCAAAATTCAGATGAATACCAAGTCCCCTACACTCTTGCGCTATCATTTCTGAAATACGCTGAGTAAGTCTAGGATCATTTGCTGCTCCTAAGGTATAATTATAAGGAAAACGATCTTCTCCAAGCAAACGCATCTGAACTCCCCATTCGGCATCCATTCCAATTAACAAAGGTATTTCTGCTGCTTTCTGAAAACGATTAATCGATGAAGTTAAGTTGGTTCTATTTCCTTGAAAAAAAATTACACCTCCCACCTTTTGATTCGTAATAAGTGAATCAACTTGTTTTAGATGCGCCTCGCCTTTGCCTGAATATGCTGCAACCATAAAAAACTGACCGATTCGCGCAGTCAACGAAAGACTAGACAACTCCTTTTCTACCCAAGAATTTGACTCCAGATTTATAGATGTTTTTTCAAAAGGTGGGCTTATATCATTCGGACTCTCTACAGGTGTAAAAGCCGTTAACAACAGGTTAAAGCCTATCAATGTAAGGATTACTACCGTTAATTTTACAGGGAAATATTTTTTCATATACACACCAAAAATACAATAGTATTACCCTACAATTAACAAGCCATTTATTAGTTATAAACAATAGACAATGAAAAACATAGAAAACACCCAATAAGCACACCAACAAAGCCTTTTGAATGACTTAATAATTGTATTTAAACAGACACCTAAAAAGGAATATAATTTGCTAAATTTGTATGACAATGAAATTTAGATTTTTAAATAAAACAATTAATAATCAGAGATTCAATTACACGCCAATGTATTTTGATGAGCGCAAGCAACGTCTCAAACGAAAAAAAGCGCAATATCAAGAACTTGAAAACACCGAAATGTCCGATTATAAAAGAAAAGAAATGTTAAGGGACAGCCTTCAAGAAGGCTGGAACCGCGCAGCGCATAGACAAAATGAAAACAAGAGTTCAAACATTCGGATTTTGGCCTTGATAGTAATCCTTGTCGGACTGGGGTATTTCATATTTAACGGTGTTGACGAAGTTGATACTGTAGTCACAAAAATCTGGTAAGCTCTGATGAATGATATAATAAAACTACTCCCGGATAATATTGCCAATCAAATTGCAGCTGGTGAAGTAATTCAAAGGCCTGCGTCTGTAGTAAAAGAGCTATTAGAGAATGCCATTGACGCTGGCTCCACTGCAATAAGTGTAAACATCAAGGATGCCGGAAAAACACTAATTCAAGTTGTTGATGACGGCGTAGGAATGAGCCCTAGTGATGCTGTTTTATGCTTTAAACGTCACGCCACAAGCAAGGTTCGTACTGCGGAAGATTTATTCGCATTAACAACAAAAGGGTTTCGTGGTGAAGCACTTGCCTCCATAGCAGCAATCTCTCATGTTGAAATGAAAACACGGACAGCAACTAACGATGTTGGACAAATCCTCCGAATTGAAGGCAGTGAAATTAAACAACAGGAAGATGTGGTATGCCCTGTCGGAACCTCTTTTGAAGTAAAGAATTTATTCTTCAATGTACCTGCAAGACGCAACTTCTTAAAGAAAGAATCTACTGAATTTAAACACATTCAGGATGAGTTTGATCGCATTGCTCTTGCACACCCAGACTTGCACTTAACACTAACACATAATGGCGCTGAAATCCACAATTTACACCCCGCTGTTTTACGTAAGCGGATTGTTAACCTATTTGGTGGGAATTCAAATGATCGATTGGTACCGATAGATGAAACTACAGAAATTGTTTCATTAAAAGGGTTTGTACTTAAACCTGAACATGCACGTAAAACACGGGGCGAACAGTTTCTTTTTGTAAATAACCGATTCTTCAAAAGTTCCTTCTTTAATCATGCTGTTACAAAGGCTTTTGAAGGTTTATTAAAACCAAAATCTTTTCCAGGATACTTCTTGTACATGGAGGTCGACCCACAGAAAATTGACGTCAATGTACACCCTACTAAAACAGAAATTAAATTTGAAGAAGATAAATTCATCTATTCAATATTACTAAGCAGTATCAGGCAGGCACTTGGAAAATACAACATAGCTCCAACCTTAGAATTCGAGCAAGAAACCAGTTTTGAGATTCCTCACGCAATGAAATCACAGCCCGCTGTAGAACCAACAA
This sequence comes from Crocinitomicaceae bacterium, assembly GCA_029238665.1. GTDB lineage: Bacteria > Bacteroidota > Bacteroidia > Flavobacteriales_D > Crocinitomicaceae > UBA4466. The sequence goes on from JAQWFQ010000030.1 coordinate 60,565, forward strand.
TCAATGTTGATACAGAATTTAACCCTTTTAAAACAACAAGCAACCCCATTTCTAGCGGTAGCGGATACGGGAAAACAAAAGACAACCTTACCAAAGGTATAGCGAGTCAAGGATTTGGACTAAACAAAGCATCAGCTTCGGACTGGGAAGGCTTCTATTCAATTGAAGAAAAACCCGATAATACAGAAGAAAACTACCCTCCAATTGATATGGATGACACCATGGAAAATATTTCTACGTTTATTGTAAAGGGAAGCTACATCATCACCCCTAGTAAATCTGGTTTAATGATGATTCACGCACGAAGAGCAATTGAACAAATAGTTTATACAGAAATACATAATTCATTTATAATCAATCCTATAAAATCTCAAAAACTATTATTCCCTATTGAAAAAGAAGTTTCAACAAATGAAATAGCACTTTGGAATGAAAACGCTTCAATATTAAAACAACTAGGCTACCAAGGTGTTATTGAAGGTAAACTACTAAAGGTTGATTCTGTACCCGCTGTAATCCAAGAAGAGTCAATCTCAAGTTCACTAGATGAAATATTTCAAGGAATTGGATTTAAAGAAATTGAAAAGGGAGACATTGCACACACTTTAGTTTTAGCAATTGCAAAGTCTGCGGCAATGAAAAAAATGAATCTTAACACGAATGAGTCTATTCAAGCTCTAATCAACCAGTTATTTCAATGTGAAAATCATACCTATTCACCTAGAAAAAAGAAAATTATAGAGACAATTACCCTGGATGACATTCAACATAAATTCAATTAAACGATGTTTAACAACTTACCACCTGTAACCAAGAATTTATTGATACTAAACGTGTTGTTTTACGTAGTATCTCTATTCTTAGCTTCAAACGGAATTGACCTTAATCAAAAATTAGGATCTCATTATTTTAATTCAATTTTATTTGAGCCCTACCAGGTCGTGACACACATGTTTATGCACAGCTTAACGGACTTCTTTCACATCTTATTTAACATGTTGCTACTAGTTATGTTTGGAGCTCACTTAGAGCGTGTGTGGGGTGCTAAACGTTATTTTATTTTTTATTTCGCCTGTGGATTTGGAGCACTAATACTATACAACTCGATTGGTGTATGGAAAATCATGGAAATAAACCAGGCTTTAATTGCAGATGGCTTTGACATGACTGTTTTAAAAAGTAAAGTACTTCAAGGATCATTCGAATACATACAGTACACAAACCAGTCTGAGCAACTAGTAAAAGCCTACGCCAGTATGACCTATAGCTCTATGGCCGGTGCTTCCGGAGCCATATTCGGCCTGTTAGCTGGGTTCGCATTACTTTTTCCAAACACACAACTTCAACTACTATTCCCTCCTATTCCTATCAAAGCAAAGTATTTAATTGGAGGGTATCTCGCATTCGAAATCTACAGTAGTTTTTCACGTCCTGACGACCAGATTGCACATTTAGCTCACGTTGGAGGCGCAATTGTAGGAGCTATACTTATAATCACATGGCGTAAAACCGATAGACAAAACTTTTACTAATGGAGCGAAATTTTATAGCTGAATTAAGACATCAATACAAGTATGGCGGTGCCGCAGTTCAACTGATATTCATTAATGTGAGTATATTTCTTGCAATTCGAATAATTGATGTTTTTTTCAATTTAACAACAGCTAACGAAAATATATTTATTGATAATTATGCGAGTCACGTTGTAGGTTTACACACAAATATCATCGACTTCTCCAAGCATCCATGGGGTTTATTCACAAGTATATTTACACACTACAGCTTAATGCACCTACTATTCAACATGGTGTTTTTATATTTTTCAGGAAAACTATTCTTACAACTTTTTGACAAACGAAGATTAATAACAACCTATATACTTGGCGGCTTAATTGGTGGCTTATTTGAAGTTCTTGCACACAGCTTATTCCCAAAACTACAACTCTTTGATGACATTGTCCTTGGTGCTTCAGGTGCAATTATGGCAATTTTCGTTGCGATTGCATTTCATAGACCTCAATTAAAAATCAACCTATTCGGAGTTATACCTGTTCGAATGATTGTTCTAGCAGTGTTATTTATTCTAGTAGACCTATTGGCTCTAGACAAAAAAGATGGCACAGCACATTTTGCTCATTTAGGAGGAGCCGTACTTGGTGTAATTTCAATTCAAAACATACAGTCCCCCAAGAACATTGTCAATTTATCACAAAAACTGTGGGACACATTTAAGACATTATTTCAAAAACGCTCAACTAAATTCAAGGTTACAAAAGGCGGTAAAGCAAATGAACGCTACAAGACAGATGAAGAATACAACATTGAAGAAAAATCACGCCAAATTCAAGTCGATAAAATTTTAGACAAAATATCTAAGTCTGGTTATGAATCTCTAACAAAAAAGGAAAAAAAATTTTTGTTTAATCAGAGTAAGAATGGTTAATTTTTTAGGTAAAATAATTCGTCTCCACACCCTGTTCGTCTTATTAACACTAGGAGCCATAACTGCCTTAATACTATCCTACACTACCTCTTACATTCACCCAACATCAGTACCATCCCTGCCTTTCTTTGGACTAGCGCACTGGTTAATACTCACCATAAACCTAACCTTATGCGTGTTTTGGGCGTTTAAAAAATCTAAATGGTTCATCGTTATAATTATCATTATTTCAGCGGGCATAAAGATCCACGTAAGAACATTCTCTTTTGGTGCAAATAGTCAAGCCACAAGCCAAAATGAACTTCGAATAATGAGTTATAATGTACATTTATTTGACTTATACAACCCCAATACGAACGAGAAGCATAAAACAAAAAACAAAATCATTGAACATGTAAAAGATCGAAACCCTGACGTTGTATGTTTTCAAGAGTTTTATCAGCAAGACAGCCCCACCTCATTTGTAACAAAAGACACGATCCTTAAGATAATGGACTACAAGTATTATCATGAACGTTTTGCACGCAAACGAAGGGCTAGACAAAATGTTGGAGTAGCAATTTTTTCAAGACACCCTATAATCAAAGAAGGAAATGTGCCATTTGAAGTACACAAAGGTAATTTCAACTACTGTATATACACTGATATTGTAAAAGAAACTGACACTTTTAGAGTCTACAACATACACCTACAGTCTATCCGACTTCAAAAAGAAGATTATGAAATATTTGAAACTGACTCCAACAGTAGAACCCCTTCTAACGTCACTAATTTAATCACCAAAATAAAAAAAGCATACCCAATACGTGCCAAACAAGCAGCGCGTGTTAAAAAACATATAGCGGCATCCCCTTACAAGGTAATTGTTTGTGGTGACTTCAACGATACACCTGTGTCATACTGTTACAATACCTTTAACAGCATATTAACCGATGCGTTTAGAAATACATCATTTGGAATTGGAGCAACTTACGCAGGCAGCTTACCTGCAATGAGAATTGACTATATATTCCACTCCAACCAGCTTGGCTCACGTGATTTCAATATCCAAAAGGAAAAACTAAGCGATCATTATGCGATTGATTGCAGCGTGTTTGTTAAACATTCTGAATAAAACTACCTTAGCTTATGCTTATAGAGATAAATGAAGACAATATTGATGAACGACTTATTGAACAAGCTGTTAGGGTATTGAAAAAAGGTGGGATAATCATATTTCCAACAGACACCGTTTACGCTATGGGCTGTGACTTGTACAATAAAAAAGCACTAGCTAACTTAGCTACGTTAAAAGGACTTAAATTAAAAAAAGCTAACTTCTCCATCATTTGCTCAGATTTAAGAAACCTTTCTGACTACGTAAAACCCATTGACCGCTCAACGTATAAATTACTAAATCGATCCCTACCTGGCCCATTTACATTTATACTCACCGCAACGAACGAAATCCCACGATTATTTGACACCAAGAAAAAAGAGGTTGGAATTCGTATACCCGACAACAAAACTGTAAAGCGAATCGTTGAAGTATTAGGGAACCCTATGGCAACGACTTCACTCAACAACAATGAAGATGAAATACTGGAATATTTCATTGATCCATATACTATTTACGAGAAACTTGACAGCAAAATTGAATTGATTATTGATGGCGGAACAGGAAAACTCGAAGCCTCAACAATCGTAAATTGCATCGATGGAAACGTGGAAATAATTAGACAAGGAATAGGAGAAGTAGAATTATGATTTTAGTAATTGATTGCGGCAGTGACAAGTCAAAACAGATTGAGCTCATCATTGATGAATTTATTGACGTTAAGCTTTGTCAACTAGCAGAATTTAAACGCGATGACTTAATTGGCGTGAAAGGAGTAATTATTTCTGGCGCACCTATTCTAATTACAGAGGTTGATCCAACACCATATATTCAAAAATTTACATGGATAAAAACAACCACAACCCCTGTGTTAGGCATCTGTTTTGGCCATCAAATCATCGGGTTACTTCATGGTGCTTTTGCTCAAAAAATGGCACCTGCTAGAGACTGGGAAGAAATAGGTTCATTTGAAGAAAGTCCCTTACTGTACCGGATTCCTACTGACTTTGAAATGATGCAAGACCATTGCGAAACAATTTCAATTCCTCCAGGTTTTGAACTCGTAGCCTCGTCAGACAGCTGTGTAAATGAAGTCATGCAAAACAGTACTCACACCCTATTCGGAGTACAATTCCACCCTGAAGTATCAGGGAACTTTGGACGCATTTTACTCGAAAACTTCGTGAAGATTTGTCTCCCGACTCAACATTATCATTAATAGACTGTTAATACTTCATTGCTTACCTAGCCAAAACACAACCTAATAATATAGATATTTGTATATGTTATTAAATCGAATTTGGATTGGAATGTTTCTCATTTCAATGGTTGTCGCACTAAGCAAACTCATCTTTTGGCAGGATGTAGACATCTTCAAGAATCTTGTAGACTCACTATTTTCAGCTGCCGACACTGGATTTACACTTTCACTATCTTTAACAGGTGTACTTTGTTTTTGGATGGGAATCATGAAGATTGGGGAAAACGGAGGCGCCATAAAACACCTAACAAGGTTTGTTTCTCCTTTATTTTCCAGGATATTTCCAGAGGTACCTAAGGATCATCCTGCAAACGGCGCCATGATGATGAACTTTAGTGCAAACATGCTAGGTTTAGACAATTCTGCGACACCTCTAGGGCTAAAGGCAATGAAAGAACTGCAGTCTTTAAACCCAGAAAAAGACCGTGCTTCAAATGCGCAAATCATGTTCTTGGTATTAAACACCTCGGGACTCACAATAATTCCGGTATCTATATTTGCACTTCGAGCTGGAGCTGAATCAAGCTCCCCTACAGCCGTATTCCTACCTATCCTTATCACAACATTTATCTCATCCCTCTTTGGCTTAATCTTTGTGTCAATTCGTCAAAAAATAAACCTACTACAACCAACAATTTTAGCGTACCTAGGAAGTATATCTGTATTGATTGGTGTGTTGTTATACTATGTGGTTAATAATCCTCAAAATACAGATGTAATCTCCAACATCGCTGGTAATTTTATTATTTTCTCAGTCATTATTGCATTTATGCTACTTGCTTGGCGGAATAAGGTTAATGTCTATGAATCATTTATTGATGGTGCAAAAGAAGGTTTTGGTGTCGCTATATCAATTATCCCCTATCTTGTAGCTATGCTCGCTGCTATTGCTGTATTTAGAGCGTCTGGATCGCTTAATGTTATTACAGATGGAATTAAAGAGCTTGCAATGCTACTTGGTGTCACAATGCTCGAATGGGTTGATGCCTTACCGGTTGCCTTTATGAAACCTTTAAGTGGCGGTGGTGCTCGAGGCGCCTATGTCGAAGTCATGAACAACTTTGGCATTGATTCAATTCAAGAAAAAATCGCTGCTACTATGCAAGGCTCTACAGAAACAACATTCTATGTACTTGCGGTATACTTTGGCTCTGTCAATATTAAAAACACACGCTACGCAGCTGGAGCAGGCCTACTATGTGATCTTGTCGGAATTGTTGCGGCAATAATAATTTCATACCTATTCTATACAAATGGCTAGTTGGTTCAAAAAAAAACGAAAGCACGAAGTAGGGAAATTAGAAAACCATGCTGTCAAACAACTCAATTACCCTGCTAAGATTATTATCGCGTGGAGTAAAGCAATTGAAGGGAACGATACTTTTTTACTTTGGCTAAAGGACAACGGCTACCCTGAATTGGTTATGGCAACCTATGCTATATACCTAAAAGATGATGCGCGAACTTGGCTTCAGAAAAATGGTTATCCTCACTTATTAGCAATGATTAATGGCGCTGAAGGAAATAAGAGTGCTCAACAATGGTTAAAGGTTCATAATTTTGACATCTTATACCACATAGCACTTGCCGTAGAAGACGAACAAGAAAGTTTTTTCTGGTTAGGAAAAAATACACCTATCGATATTTTCATGCTTGCCAAAGCAATAAAAAAAATCAAAGATAAAATCGAAGAAAATCATAATGACATTCATTCTTTTAGACAAGACATTTAGTTTAGACACGTTTTTCTTTTGATTGTTTCTATTTTTACAAACAACTCATCTACCCCACTAACAAAACAGAATTAATACAATCCTAAAAAATACACCATGCCTGTTTCAATAAAATCTATAACTAAGCTCTCCATCAAATCAATTGGCCTATTCATTTTGGTTTTCATTTTTGCGCTTTCTGCTTTCTATATAAATACAACCATCTACAACTTTCCTAAAGAAGAGCCGTTTAAAGGGGGATTCATTCATAATCCATATGAAAATTTACCTGACTCATCATACAGAGCTAATTTTCATGCTCACTCTGTCGCTTGGAAAAAAATAACAAATGGACATAACTCAGAAGAAGATTTATATAATGAATATACCAAACGCGGATACGACATTGTTGGAATTTCTAATTACCACAAAATAAGTGATTACGTTAAAGATTTCTCTGACCTATACATACCTGAGTATGAACACGGATACAATGTTCTTAAGTCTCACTACCTATCTATTAACCCAGACGGTGTTTCTTATTTTGACTATCCACTTTTTCAACTAAGCTCTCACAAACAAAAAGTAATTGAAAAACTGAAAGAGAAAAATGCGATTGTCGCTATGGCACACCCTAAATTTGGAGGCGGAAGAACATTTAGCGACATGAAAAAATTAGTTCACTACGATTTTACTGAAGTATTAAATCACTATCGAATTTCAGATGAATACTGGGATCAAGCACTCTCTGCAGGTCGATTAACCTATGTAATGGGAAATGATGACACACATGATATTCGTAAAGAGGCAACGTTTAGAATTTGGAACATTATCCATTCAAATACCCGCAACACAGACTCCATCTTAAACCACATGAAAGCAGGACAAAACTATGCCGTTAGCTCGCAAAATGAAATCTGTGACAACACGTTGGCTAGCTGTCTTTTGAATAACACAAACACCTTTGAGGTAACACTTACTGAGTCTGCAGACAAAATAGAATTTATAGGGCAGAATGGTGTCGTAAAAAAAGTTCTTGAAAACACGAGTAAAGGGAGTTATACATTCACAAAAGACGATACTTACATCCGGGTAGTAGCAAGAAACGTAAACAGTGATTTATACATGAATCCGCTATTGAAATTCGACGGAAAAACGGTACCCTTAAACGCGATGTTTTTACCTGAACCTACGTTTTTCTTGACATGGTTATTCAGGCTTGTAGTTATTGGGTTCATGTTGTTTTTATTATTCTTGATTCGAAAAATAATAAAACGATAACGTTTTTAGTTATAAGGGATTTCAATTGCTGTAGCACCTTTCCCATAAGCCCTGAAATCAGCATCATAAAAGTCAAGCCCTTCAAACTCACTTAGAAAAAAGCGCACCTCGTCTTTAAGCACACCTTCACCAACACCATGTATAACAATAACTTTTCGAATAGATTTTGCTCGTGCTTTATTAAAGAAAATCTTAAATGCACTCATTTGTTTAGCTAAAATTTGAGCATTAGACAAACCTCGATTTGAGTCTGTTATCTCTTCAATATGCAAATCAATCTCCCACACATCAACCGGCCTCCTTCGACCAGTTAGCGATTCTTTTAGAACAGTATGATTAACTTTAGTAAATGTAGCCTCTTCATGTAATAATGCGATATGATCATCATCTATCTTATAATCTTCACCATGAACTTTACCTAAATCATTTGATCGGTATTTCCGTTCAAAACCACTCTCATCTTCAACAAGATAAATGAGTCCTTTAACAGAGCGGATAACTCCTCCTCCTACTTCATTTAAAAAAACAACCTTTTCCCCTACACTAAATTGCATCGAAATACCATTGAAGATCTTGACTGCTTGGATCTAAGTAAAAAAACAAAAATATTGGAGCCGCAAACGAAGCAATCCAAAAAAGTAGAATCATTAACTTGAAAATAATCGATGCATCATGCTGAATAGGAACCTCTAACACATTATTAACTTGACTCGCTATTACACTACTGCTTTCAGGTTCTGAAGCCTGTTCAATATATTTCCGAAGAGATGATGTACGCTCCATTAAACTCGTTTTAATTGCAATAAAATCAAGATAACTCAACGATGCGTAACTTCTCACATACTCAACACCAAGTGATTTTAATTCTTGGTGAACCTGATAACGTCTTTGCATAGCACGAACACGAACCCCCATAAGAAATCCAAAAACAATAACAACAGTGCTATCCATCATCCACCCCAAACCAATCATAAGAATTGATGAAATAAAAGCAAAAATCAGCAGAAAAAACGCATGACTTTTCCTTAAAAATAATTTGAACAACTGCCCTCCATCTAAAGGGTCTAAAGGAAGAAGGTTGATGATATTTAACATTAAAAACAATCCACTTAGCTCCATCATCCAAACTGAGTGAAGCTTAACTCCATAATACATAAGGACTGTCCCGACAAGTACACCCGGAAAAGGACCTGCAGCAGTAACGATAAAACTTTGTTTTTGTGAATAAACTTTTTTTGACCCTTGAACAAATGCACCCATCAAAGGAATAAAAAGCATTCTTACGCGCTCGTATTTAAACAGCTTCATCGTTAAAAAATGACCCAGCTCATGAACAAGTAATACAACAAGAATAAATAAGATAAAACTTAACTCATCCCCAAAAGCCAACGTAAAAGCAAGTACAAATAACGCCATAGAAAAAAACGTCAACGACAATCCTGATTTAGAATCATTTTCAACCAATTCGGGTTTCTCTTGAGAAAAATTATACTCTTCCATTTACTTTTAATTACCCCTTTACCAAAGAAGCAAAATCTTTCGCAAAGTAGGTTAAAATGCCATCAGCACCAGCCCTTCTTATACTTAAAAGCATTTCAGACATTGCCGAGTTATAATCCAACCATCCTTTTTGACTCGCAGCACAAACCATTGCATACTCGCCACTTACATTATATGCTGTAATTGGTATGTCAAAATTTTCCTTTAGCAGGTGTATTACATCCAAATAAGACGTTGCAGGTTTAACCATCAACATATCTGCACCTTCTTCAAAATCTAATTGTGCCTCAAGCAAAGCTTCACGCTTATTAGCAGGGTTCATTTGATACGACTTCTTATCACCACTTTTTGGTGCAGAATCTAAAGCATCTCTAAATGGTCCATAAAAAGCACTCGCATATTTAACTGAATAAGACATAATACTTACATCTTTGTAATCATTCGTGTCCAAAACACCTCGTAGGTAACCAACCCTACCATCCATCATATCACTTGGGCCTAATACATCAATACCAGCCTGTGCTTGAGCCAATGACATTTGTCCCAATATAGGAAGTGTTTCATCGTTAAGAATAAGTCCATCACGAACAAGACCATCATGTCCATCTGAAGAATAGGGATCCATTGCAACATCACTCATTAAAGAAATACCAGGAAAAGTTTCTTTAATTTTCCGGATGGCATCTAGGTAAAAGTTGTCACTTGCATAACTATATGATGCAACAGTATCCTTTAACGACTCTTTAACAGCAGGAAAAAGAACAAATGAGTTAATACCGAGCTTTACACACCTTTCAATTTCTGGAATTAATGTATCAATAGACCAACGGAAATTATTCGGTAAAGAATTTATTTCTGTCTTTATAGCGACACCATCCTCTACAAACAAAGGGTAGATTAAATTCTCAGTTCCTAGTTTTGTCTCCTCAACCATAGCTCTTATCGCGCTACTCTTTCTATTTCTTCTTGGTCTTATATTCATCTTTATCAAGTGTATTAACAAAAATAAGAATTCAGTTTTGATTTTCACCAATTACTCACCGTTAACAAAATGGTAAAAAAAAAGCTCCTAGCATAAACTAGAAGCTTTATCCTATTTTTATTCTATTCGCCTACATTAACATACCACCACAAACATTAATTGTTTGTCCTGTAATATAAGTCGACATATCTGAACCCAAGAACACTGTTAAATCAGCAACATCTTTAGGTGAACCACCGCGCTTTAAAGGAATGGAGTTTCTCCATTCTCCTACAACTTTCTCATCAAGTGACGCTGTCATTTCAGTTTCAATAAAACCTGGAGCAATTGCGTTACAACGAATACTTCTTGAACCTAGCTCTTGTGCTATTGATTTTGTAAAACCGATTAACCCCGCTTTAGAGGCAGCATAATTTGATTGGCCAGCATTTCCGCTAACTCCAACAACAGATGACATATTAATGATAGAACCTTTTCTTGCTTTTAACATCGGTCGCTGAACAGCTTTAGTTAAATTAAAAACTGACTTCAAGTTCGTATTCATAACTTCATCCCATTGCTCTTCAGACATCCTCATTAACAAAGTATCTCTTGTTATCCCTGCATTGTTAACCAAAACATCAACAGTACCAAATGCCTCAACCACTTGATCAACCAATGTTTGTGCTTCATCAAATTTAGATGCATCAGATTTAAATCCTTTTGCAACCCCACCTAAAGCCTCAAGTTCTTTTTCCAAAGCCTGCGCCTTTTCGACAGATGAAAGATATGTAAACGCAACTTTAGCTCCTTGCCTCACACATTCTTCAGCAATTGATTTACCAATCCCTCTCGATGCACCCGTAATTAGAACAACTTTATCCTCTAGTAATTTCATATCTTAATTTTTGACAAATATAAGGAAAGGTGTTAAAAACACACTACTATCCATACTGGAATACCTACAAATACAAACCTAGTTTTAATGAAGGCTCAATGAAACCCATGGTATATTCATTGTCACTCCAATATTTTGCAATACAGGACATTAGAAGTTAAATTTGTAACAGGTTTAGTTTAAAAAAGTAGGTTTAGGTATAGAGCGACGAATTTCATTTTGTCGCTCTTCCTTTTTTAATTAAAGAAATCCCACGTAATTCCAACCCGCATTCTTGGGCCAGCAATTGGATAATTTAAGACCTCTTGACTCAACTGATCACTCCAGTGATAACCAATATTTTCATAGCGAACAAAGAACCTAAATTCAGCTATTCCCAACGATAAAAAAGCATGTAAATTTGTAAGTGGATTAGATTCAACCTGTGAACCACCCCAACTATACGTATCCATATAAGGGACATATGCTTTTAAACGATATGCTGACGTATACGAAGCATCAACTCCAATTACAGCTTCCAATTTCTTTGCTTTAAACAAATGCCCCTTCAAGTAAAACCTACCCAAAGCTTGTATCTCTGGCAAATAACCATTTTTAGATATCGAATAAATGACTTTTGGATTAATGTGTAACGCACCTAACTTAACAGCCCCCCTCATTCCTAAAGAAGCAAAACTAAAATCAATGGAATCATTCCTCCAGGTGAGTCCATCATACAAAAACGGAGTTTTCACAGAAGTAAAACCACTAAAAAAACCAATTTTACACTTATCAACCACAAGGTCAATGTCTAACGCAACATTAACACCTGTTGAAGTTTGCTTACTTAAAAGGTTCGTATACGAGGTGTTGTTTGAAAAATAACTCCGTTGAAGCGGAGACTGCGTTTTATTTTCAAGAAAATAACTTGCTACAAAATCAAATTCCCTCAGCTTATAGTGTGCGGTTAATTTATTTTCAAACTCATTCGCAGCACCAATAAGATTGAAGTGTAAATAGTTATAAACACTCAATCCTCCTATCAACAACCGTGCATTAGAACGAATACCAAGCTCAGACGTATCTGAATGAATTCCTAAATTTTGAAAATCCCAATAGCGGTAATCCAAAACACCATCAACAGAAAACACTTTAGAAGAAAAGTAAACCCCCATTCCATTTGTGATCGAAGCCAAATTATATTGATCTCGTGTAGAATCTGAATGAATATTGATAACAGGATACAACTGTGAGAGTGTATCAGAATACTCCGTATATACTCGATTCTGAATTGTATAACTGTGATACGACTTTAAACCCAATTGCTTTATAGAGTCTGGTAAAAAATTAACGTAATTTTCCCATTGAATTTGTGCATTCTTATTTTTACTCCTTGCGTTTCCTTTTTGAACATCAGCAAACTCAATTCCTAATTGTTGAATTGTTGAATCAATAGACAGCACACCTCCAGAATGAGAAACATCATTCAGATTAAATGACCCTTTAACGACTGTAGAATAACGTTTACCTGAATAAATAAGTTGTAATCCAAAGTCATTAAGAGAGAAGTCTGATTTCCGAATCACACCGGCACCATTAGACTTCTTATAATCTATCGCAAGCAATAAACTATTTGAAAAAGCATGGTAGTAGTTTGCATGGATAAATCGTGTTCCTTGCGCTCCAAAAGAGTAAGCAAAGCCTAAATGTGGCAGTGCTGAATAAGTCATTTTAGAAAACTGATGTAAACCTTGAAAATTGGGTTGTGTAATCCTTTTATAAAGATCATTAGCCAATACACCACCTGAAGAGTAGGTCGTTAAGCCACCGTCAAAACTTGAAGGTAAATCACCACTAACAACATCAATAGAATCAATTAAACCATCAATCCTATCGGTGTAACGCAATGAGTCTAAATCATAGAACACTTGCCCAAAAGACAACTGACTAATCACACAAAAAAGAACACCAGCTAATAACTTCATTTCAACGGTTCATTTCGAAAGTAAAGGTATAAAAAAAGGGGGCATAGCCCCCTAAATATTCTGTATATAAGAATTTCTTATAAGTTGTTAACCTTCACCTGAAGACCAGACTTAATGTTAGCTGCTTTATTCTTATGAATAACATTTTTCTTAGCTAATTTATCTAACATACCAAAAACTGCAGGGATAGCTTTTAGAGCTTCCTTCTTATCAGTCATATCTCTAAGCTTACGAACTGCGTTACGCGTAGATTTATGTTGGTATTTATTACGAAGTCTTTTTGACTCGTTAGATCTAATTCTCTTTAATGCTGACTTATGATTCGCCATTTTACTTTTTTTTAAATAATCTTTAAACAATCTGCTCTGTAGCCCATAGGAGAATCGAACTCCTGTTTCCAGGATGAAAACCTGGCGTCCTAACCACTAGACGAATGGGCCAAATATAATACTAAACTCTGTAGCCCATAGGAGAATCGAACTCCTGTTTCCAGGATGAAAACCTGGCGTCCTAACCACTAGACGAATGGGCCTCTTGTATTCTTTCTCCCTTGTTTTGGGAGTGCAAATATAAAGTGAAATTCCGTAACTACAAACAGAAAGGAACTTTTTTTTAAATTATTTTTGATCTTCAGAACTGAATTTAAATCCAAGTGATTTCCCTGTTGACAACTGAAGGTCAGAGCTAATTGCCTGAACCTGACCCAAAGAAACATTCTTAGTCATTTCATATGGTGGGGTAATCAAATCAAAATCAATTGCGTGGATAATTGTAGTCTGGATAATTTGACGAATTATACCGTCAGAAACATATCCATTTTCAAGGTCTTTAAACAAAGTACCTAACTGCCCTTTACCCTCCAGCATGAAATGATGGTCATGATTCATAAAAACCCTCCCAATTAAACACCCCGCATCATTGTAGCGATTCTGCTCATATGATTCTGCAAGAAAATTATAAATGTTAATCATTCCAAAAAAACCATTCGCACCATTAGATTTAAGGTATTCTGTCTGCCACAAAGGATCACTGTCGATCAACCTAAATACATTTGTGTGCAATTGAAAAATAAGAACATCACTACCAACAAATAGTCGAAAAACATGCTTACCACTCTCTTCAAACCTTAAACGAATACGCTTGTCATTAATTGACTTTTCAATTTCAGCAATTTCATCTTTAAGAATACGCTTAAAAGAAGAGAAAACCTCCCCTGAATAATCAGCAATATCTTGCTTCATAGCAGCCTTGTTAATCAAAAGATCAATAATACCTGCTCTCATCTTCTCTTTTTTCATATTAATATGCTTTTGCGAAAACCACCCGACCTTTAGACGGGGATCCAGTTACCATACAAACCCCTTGCTCCTCTTCTCTATCTAAAGGAATACAACGAATAGTAGCTTTTGTATCATCTTTAATTTTCTGCTCTGTATCTGATGTACCATCCCAATGTGCTAATAAAAAACCACCGTCAGATTCAATCTTCGTCTTAAACGCTTCGTACGAGTCAACCTTTTGGGTTTTCGCAGTCCTAAAATCGTGTGCACGCTTGTAAAGATTCTCCTGAATTTCAGCCAAAAGATTCTCAATATAAACATCAACGCTATCAAAAGAAACAAGCTCTTTTGTTTTCTCGTCACGACGAGCAACTTCAATTTTTCCGTTTTCAAAATCCCGCATCCCCATCGCTAAACGAACCGGAATACCCTTCGCCTCATACTCAGCAAACTTCCACCCTGGTCTGCGATTAGAATCATCATCAAATTTAAATGAAATCCCCTTTGCTTTTAACTTTAGCCCTAGCGCATTAATTTTTTCAGAAATAACAGCCAAATCTTCTTCAGATTTACAAATTGGAACTGCAACAACTTGAATTGGAGCAAGTGCTGGAGGTAAAACCAGACCTTCATCGTCTGAGTGCGTCATTATTAACGCCCCCATTAAACGTGTTGACACCCCCCAAGATGTAGCCCAAACATAATCCTGATTACCTTCTTTATCTGCGAACTTCACTTCAAATGCTTTTGCAAAGTTTTGACCTAAAAAATGTGATGTTCCAGCCTGTAGTGCTTTACCGTCCTGCATCATAGCCTCAATGCAATACGTATCATCCGCCCCTGCAAAACGCTCACTTTCAGTTTTCACTCCCTGAATGACAGGCATAGCCATAAATTTTTCCGCAAAGTGTGCATAAACCTGATTCATTTGAATTGTTTCTGACATCGCTTCTTGCTTAGTAGCATGGGCTGTATGCCCCTCTTGCCATAAAAACTCAGCTGTACGCAAAAACAATCGTGTCCTCATTTCCCAACGAACAACATTGGCCCATTGATTTATTAAGATTGGTAAATCTCTATATGATTGAATCCACCCTCGGTATGTATTCCAAATAATAGCCTCTGAAGTTGGCCTAACAACCAATTCCTCTTCAAGTTTTGCTTTTGGATCTACAACTAATTTAGTTGAATCATCAGGGTCAGTCATTAAACGGTGATGCGTAACCACAGCACACTCTTTTGCAAACCCTTCTGCATTTTTTTCTTCTGCTTCAAATAAACTTTTCGGAACAAACAAAGGGAAATAGGCATTTTGATGCCCTGTTTCCTTGAACATAATATCTAGTTGCGCTTGGATTTTTTCCCAAATAGCAAATCCGTAGGGTTTTATAACCATACAACCACGAACACCTGAATTTTCCGCTAAATCAGCACGGTCTATTGTTTCGTTATACCATTTTGAATAATCCTCTGCTCTTGTAGTATGCTTTTTCGCCATTTATAATAGTCTATTGATTCAACAACTTTGTTGATATGCAAAAATAGAAAATTCAATGATTATAACGAAAGAAACTACCCCTTAATAGAATCTTGAATCACCTTTTGAAAACTAAGCTTCTTAATCTTACTTTTAACCCAAGCCTCAATGTTAAAGTAGGCCAATATAACCTGCTCGTTATGGTCCTCTAAAATCACTGACACATCACGATCTAAACGTTCAAAAATTTCAAGTCGATTAATCTCTATTGGGGTTTTTGAAAGCTTACGTATCTGTTTAATACAAATGTTTTCGATTTCATAATTACGTGCTTGCTTATTCAAATATCGACTGGCCGATTTCACAACATATTCTAAAAAGTCGTAATTACCCAACTCATAATGAATAACAAGGTTAAATAATCGGGCAAAACTATAAACATCTTGTCTCAGATTTTGCTCATTATCATTTAGCACTTCATTTAAATAAAGTAATGCTCGTTTAAAATCACCCACCCCAAAATAGCTATACGCTTTATTGTAAGTTAGGAGTAGCTCCATTTCTTTACTCAACTTCCCTTCATAGAGATCCTGCTGTCTTTCAATTTCCGGAATTAAATCAACACTTTTCTGAAACTCTCCTTTCGCATGCAACAGGACAAGTTCTTGATTGTAGGAGTTAGCAAAAATTTTAACAGATACATCAACAGATTTAAACCCTTTCTTAGACTGAAGTCCTCGTATATCTGCAATTAAGGCCTCAGCTTGATCAAACTCTCTATTGTCAATATAGCAACGTAGCAAATGAAACAAGGTCATCACATACCTGGCTCCTGTATCCGACTTAATATGCGGGTTATTATCTAAAATTTCTCGCGTCTTATTAAAAAACTGAAAACTATCTTCATAATTCCTATTGGTTGCAGAACAAAGCCCTTTTATATAATAACAAATTGATGCCGCCTTAGTAGAGAGCGCCGTATTTTTACTTTTTATCAAATGATAATCAGCAATGCCTTCAACGGTTTTACGCTCCGATTCATTTCGGGTAAACCCACCACTCCTAAATATCAAGTTTATTTTTGAATAAATCATGGTGTATTCAGCTAAATTCCTCAGCTTTGCTATTACCATTTCCTCTTCTTCAATAAGCTTATCAAGATCAATAGAAAATACACCTGATTCATAGGCAGAGTCTAGTAATTTCTTCTCCCAATTAATCAACTCAAACCAATAGTAGAATTTCTCATACTTTTCAGCAAGTTGCTTTGCGCGACCAACAAACTTCTCACACTCTCGATACAGCGCCTTATTATACAGTATCTCTACATTTTTTATTTCTTCTTTTAAGGTGCTATTTACCGACTGCTCACTGTAGTACGAACGTAAACTTTTCAATATCAGTTTATACAGGTGGTTTTTTTCAGAAGGCAAATGCTTAATAAATGTCTCATTTTCAAAAAAAAGCTTCAACTCATACTCGTCGTATTCACTCTGTTTTTCGATGTAATCAAAAATTTTTAAATAGTTCTTTTCCCCAGACTGCAAAGATGACGACAGTTTAAAAAATCGCTTCTCAGACTTCGTTAACGATTTAATAAGTTTAAACAACTCAATAGATGGTTTCATATTCTTTGAATTTCAAAACAAGATTATACGCTAAATTTACAAATAAGAATCTAATAATAAACAATTCAAATATACTTTAGGACAAAGTGTTAAACCCAAACATAGATCTACTACCCCTTATTTAGACAACATCTCCACTACAACATACAACTCCGTAAGAATACAAGAGAAACCTTGGGTTCTCAAAACAAATACGGCTACCTAAGAATAATACGACTTCCCTCAAAGAGTACATCATTGCTGTCAGTAATTTTATTTAATCGTTTTAAGGTCTTTAGATTTATTGCTTGCGTTTGCGAAAGTTCAATTAATGACATTGATTTCATCAAGACTAAAAACTCCCTTTTAAACAACCTCCTTCTTAGTTTGGGCTCAATGTAAACGACATCCCCAACACGTAAAAAGTATTTTTTTTCAGCAAAACTATTGTACCTATATAGCTGAGATAATTGTAAGCCAAAGGCCCTTGAAATTGAATAAAACGTATCTCCTTTTTTGGCAACAATATACCTAACCCCTCTGCGGTGGGTTTTAACCATATACTTGTTCCGTACTAAGTCCATCGATTTTTCTTCATCCAGTTTCGTAACCCCGTCTCTTCTCTTTAATAAATTAAAATGTTTCCCACCTCTAGACTTCGTATCATATTTATCCAAACCTAAGTCTTCTATAATAGATATTAGCAACTGTGGATACTTAGGATTAGTCGCATAACCAGCCTTCTTCAATCCTTTCGCCCAAGACTTGTAATCATCAATGTCATACTCAAATAAAAAAGCATAACGACTATTGTTTGTTAGAAACTCACTATGATCCGAATAGGAATCCTTCACCGCTTTATAAACGCGAAAACATTCATCTTTTTCATCATCATCAAGATACATCACATCTCCTTTCCATCCATGGCACTTAATACCAAAATGATTTTTCCCTTTAATAGCCAAATGAGAATTTCCATTAGCACTTTCCAAGATTGCTTGCGCCAACTTAATGCTTGCTGGAACCTTGTATTGAGCCATTTGTTTAACGGCTAAAGAGCTCCATGTTTCTATATACTGACTTCTTGAAATAGTTAAATCTACAGAAGCTATTGCTGAAACAGTCAATACAATTCCAAAAAACGATGTCAAGACTTTCATAATGTAATTTTACTACTAAATATTACGCAGACCCACTCCTTAAGTTACATAAAAACATCTGCCACAATCATTCATTATAAAAGATTAGTTTTGGAGCATGAATCTCTTAAAACTTCTATTGAACGGATTAATCCTGTTGGCAATCATAATTATAACCTACCTCTACACTACCCCAACTATTCATGTTGATCTATTCGCTAAAGGAAAACTATTTTTTAACACCTGTTTAGTTTTAATCAGCTTCATTTTACTTCGATTTTCTTTACAGAGAAACAAAACAATTAACTCAATAAATCTGGTAATATCACTACTTATAGTATTGCTATGTATCCCCTTCACTCAAAACATACATTTTTTATTTAAAACATGGAATTACATCCTCCTTTTACTCCTTACACAAGGTACACTTGCCCTCTGGACTATTTTAAACATAAAGACGTTTAGTACAATTCAACAATTCGTTTTCCTAACGGGCCCTTTTTTGGTGGGAACACACCTTATAACAGGATGGTCCTCCTACTGCTTGAAAAGCATCATTACAATCTCTTTAGCAGTAACAACAATCATTAGTTTCGTTTCCTTATTTCATCCAAGAGACTAATGTATAAAAGTTCCGAAGCCGTATAGCCGTTTTGACCAATATATAGAGGTGTCGATTTCCGTCAAAATAATCCCCTTACTCGAGCTCGAATGAATCATTTTTAATGGTTCACCTAGTTCCGAAACAACCAGTCCAACATGTGAAACTTCGGAGTTATTATTGCTAAAAAAAATAAGATCTCCTTTACGGACGTGCTTACGTTTCAACTTTTTACAGTCCTTATATTGATCGGCAGCTACTCGCGGTAATAGCACGCCCGATTCGTTCATTACATATTTAACAAAACCACTACAGTCAAACCCTGACGGTGTAGTCCCTGCCCAAACATAAGGTGTTCCAATATGTTTCTCTGCTTCAAAAACTAAAGCCATTCTACAGTCACTTACCGTTAAAACATCAGAGAAATTTCGTTCTGGAATCCCATCAAACATCAACACAATTAATGCCTTTATCTGTTTTAAGTCTGAGGTTCTACCTGAAGATTTCAAACTTGAAACCCACTTTCGCATATCACTTCTCATCCACTCAAGCTCGTAAATATGCGCGCTAAGAAATGCTTCGTTATGTTTTGATTTTTTGATCACATCAAACGACTCCTTAACATCAGTCAACGCATTGGGATGATACTTCTTCCAAAATTTATTTTGCGCGAGCTTTATAGTACTTAGACTTCGATAGTACAACGGAAGTAAGGAATAGTCATACTCAGGCTTATCCAGTAAACGTCCAGATTTACGATACACCATCTTATACCGTTGTTGAGCGAACAACATCTCTAACATATCAAATTCAGCAACTTGAGCCTGGCCAAAAGACCAAGCAAAAATAAACGCGAAAAATAAACTGTATTTTTTCATGGAGAACTAATCTTATACGAATTAACAACTATTCAACTACACTTTTGCGATCAACGAATAATTCATTCCACACTCAATTGTTTACTTTTTATCTCTATGAATCATTAAAATTCCTTTATTTTAGCTATTGCTCACAACTTTAAAATTAAAACGTACATTATTATGAAAATTTTCATTTCAATCTTACTTATTTTTCTTCTCGGACCAATTTTCGCACAGGAAAACGGAAAAACGTCTTCTGTTCGCAAGTTTAATGAAGTTATGAGCTATGTAAACAACATGTATGTTGATGATGTCCAGAATGAATTACTAACGGATGCTGCAATTGTTGCTTTACTCGAAAAACTAGACCCTCACTCTGTTTATATAACGAAGGAAAATGTTAATGATGCCAATGAGCGCATTAATGGGAATTTTGTTGGAATAGGCATTCGTTTTCAGCTATTAAGAGACACCTTAAATGTCGTTGCTACAATTCCTGGAGGTCCATCAGAAAAAATAGGCATACTTGCTGGTGACAAGATTGTTGTAATTGAAGATGAACCCGTTGCCGGAACCGGACTGAAAAACAGTCAGGTAAGAGAAAAACTACTGGGTGACAAAGGCACAAAAGTTAACGTAAGTATAAAACGGAAACATAAATCATCGCTACTTCACTTTACCATTACACGCGATGTTATCCCTGTAAACTCTGTAGATGCCGCTTATATGATAAGCGAAAAAACAGGCTATATAAAATTAAACACATTCTCTAGATCTTCACACGAAGAAGTAGTTTCCGGAATTAAAAAGTTAAAAAAATTAGGAATGAAAAATTTAATTTTCGACCTACAAGGAAATGGCGGCGGACTGCTTTATGCAGCAAAATACCTAGGAGACGAATTCTTGTCTGATTATAAATTAATTGTTTACTCAGAAGGGCGTGCGCAACCAAAACGAGAATTACGCTCTGAAAACAAAGGGCTTTGGGAAAAAGGACGATTGATTATTTTAACAGATGAATACTCTGCTAGCGCCAGTGAGATTCTTTCAGGTGCAGTACAAGATTGGGATCGGGGCTTAATTGTAGGGAGAAGGACTTTTGGTAAAGGCTTAGTACAAAGGCCTATTGATTTAAGCGATGGCTCTCAGATGCGGTTAACAATAGCCCGCTACTACACCCCAAGCGGACGCTTTATACAAAAACCTTATAACGATGCCCTCTCCTATAAACAAGATTTATTAAATCGTTATGAAAAGGGAGAGTTCATGAGTCAGGACTCGATTCAGTTTCCAGACTCATTAAAGCACAAAACACTTATTTCAAACAGAACTGTTTACGGAGGCGGTGGAATAATGCCTGATCATTTTGTTCCCCTAGATACCACTGGTGTTTCTGATTATTTTACTTCAATTATTCGCGGCGGACACTTGAACACCTACACACTCACCTATGTAAATAAAAATAGGACTGAATTAACAGCTAAATACCCCTCATTTGAACTATTTAAGAAAAACTTTAGCATGGACAAGCCTTTTATGGATGCATTTTTTAATTATGTGGAGAACGAAGACCCTAAACTCATTTTTAATGAAGAAGGATACAGAGAAAGTGAATCTCTTTTAAAACTGAGAATTAAAGCGATGTTTGCTCAAAGTATCTGGGGATACAGTGAATTTTATCAAGTTTATAACGACTCAAATGAAATACTTCAAAAAGCACTCGAAATAATTGAGTCAAAGCAGTATAATAAAGCTAAATTGGCTCAGTAAAATCAATAGATTTTTCTATTTTTGAAACAACAATAACACATTTAGATAATGATTAGAACATATTTTACAATCGGGGCGCTTTTACTCCTAAGCGCATGCGGAAACAATACATCTGAAATTAAAGTTCAAGATGGAAGCGTTAGTTCTGCTATATCAGCAGGAAGCAAAACAGATAAAGAACTTCAAGAGTCTATAGCTAAAATAGCTGAAGATGATTATCTAAAAAGAAAAAATGAGCGTAAAAATATAACTACACTTAGTTTTGATAAACTCAACCACGATTTTGGTGATGTTATTTCTCAAAAAGAAAATAGAACAGAGTTTGTTGTTACAAACACAGGTGACAACCCGCTAGTTATATCGAAAGTTTCTGCAAGCTGTGGGTGTACAATGCCCCAAAAGCCAGAAAAACCAATTCTTCCAGGACAAACTGACATTATAGCCGTTGTTTTTAAATCGAAGCCTAGTCAGAAAAACGAAATAAAGAAAACGATTACCGTAACAGCTAATACGGCTGAGAAAATTCACAAGCTTGAGATTAGAGCATTTGTTAAGTAAGTATAGATAAGTCTATCCTTTTTTAAATCGATTAAAGATATACTTATCGACAAGACTATTTACATCGGTAGATATCTTAAAAGCATACATTAACAAACCATACGTCGTTACAATTAACGTCGATTTATAAACTACCTGAATGTAAATATTACCGAGCGATGGCAGATACATCGTTCCGGTAATTACAGCACTAGCTATAATTGTTCCAATCAAAACCTTTTGGTTAAACGGCGTTGTCTTAAATAAAAGAGCTACTGA
This sequence comes from Crocinitomicaceae bacterium, assembly GCA_029238665.1. GTDB lineage: Bacteria > Bacteroidota > Bacteroidia > Flavobacteriales_D > Crocinitomicaceae > UBA4466. The sequence goes on from JAQWFQ010000030.1 coordinate 83,231, forward strand.
AAGTAATCGTGATAAATGCAGAAACCCAAATGAAATACTGGTTGCTATAGCGGCACCAATAATACCATATTGAGGTATTAAATATATGTTTGTAGCTATAGCCACACCTATCGTCAATAAAGTTATTGGTGTATGAATCCAGTAATATTTTGATGCTGAAAGAATTTCTGAACTCATACCTGCATAAACATCAAAAAGTTGTGCCAGTCCAATAAAAAACACAACAGATGCACCTAGAGAATAAACCGGATCTAAATACCCTGTAATCGAATTAATATTACCCCAAATTAAAGCAAAAATAACTCCTGAAATAACCAATAGGCTCTGACTACTCTTTTGGTTTATCAATTTCACTTTTTCAAAATCATCTGATTTTATTGCCTCTACAATAAACACACCTGAAATCAATTTCAAGGAACGGTTTGGGACCCCTACAACAGAACCAAACAAGTACATTGTAACATAAACACCAACAGACATCTCTCTCAAGTATTCGTTCACCATCAATGTATCAACATACAAAAGTAGTGAAGCCGCCATTGTATTCAACATGCCAAATCCACCCAAAGAAAGTAAGTCTTGTTTTTCTTTCAAACTATACGTTGACAACCTCCCAAACCTCAAGCCCTCTCTCCTCCTCAAGTAAAGTATTAAAATTAATGGTGCTAGAATAAAAAGAAGGATATAAAGGACTAAAAAACCATCAAAATTAATTAGATCAAAAAAGTATAACCCAAGAAAAATAATAGGAATACCTTTTAAGAAAAAATTCTGCATAAATGCAATGAAGGTTATACTCTTTGTCATTCTAAGTATAGCTTCAAAACTGATATGGAGTATTCTAGCTGCAATTAGCACATACAATAAAGTAGAAAAGAACACCGTGTCAATAAGGCTAGAGATACTGCCATCAAAGCTAAACAAGCCGTGATCAAAATAAAGAAAGAATGGTGCCGAGAGCAAACATCCAAAAACAGATATAATTAAAACCAATGAAAAATAGCCATTCCTGTTTTCTTCACTATACCTATTAAATGTTCTGAAAACCAGCTGGGAAATCCCCAATGAAAATATGCCTGCAAACGTTCCAGAAATTGCTAAAACCACACGCACCAATCCAATTTCTTCAGGAGAAAACAATTTTGGCATAATTAGGACTGCAGACACGAACGCAATGACCACTCCCGAATAGGAAATAATAGTAGAACGAGCAGACTCTTTAATAATTACCCCCATCTAACTCTTTATTAGATTTAAAATACGTTTGTAAATTTCATTATGTCCTTCTACACTGTAATGAATTCCATCAGGAATCAACTCAGGAACAAGATCTAACACACTAACATAATGACTCGATTCATACTTTGCACAAATACGCTCCATTTCAGAGTGAATTGATTGTATCCTTTTACGTGTTCCTGGAAGATTTTGTTCTACCCGCATTGAAGGTTGATTTACTCCAACACATATAATTTGTGCCGAAGAATTTAAATCCAATGATTTTACTGTACGCTCATATTCAGACAAAAATCTACTTGAACGGTACCAAGATGATTTAAACCTTAAGTAAACCAAAACACGACGTAGTTTTGACTCTAAAAATAATCCTATAGATTGAATAATGTAGCCCAACCTTGATTTTCTAGGTGCGTAGTTCAAATAATTGTATAACCTTCGTGAAGTGCTTCGCGAACTCAACTCTACGACTCCAAACTGTAGAATAATAATATCAGCATGTTTTTGAAGAATCAAATCCGTATTGCGAGATACCGAACCAATCATATTCCCTGAAAAACAATAGTTATCAAACGTAAACGCATCATTACTGTTGAATAAATCACCATAACTCTTACCCTGCTCACTAGCAGGACGTATACGAATCCCTACAGAATTCCCAAAACATACAATCTTTTTATTTTTCATACCAGTGTGCTAACCCCAAAGCCATCCAGCCTTGCGTCCATCTAAGGAACGGAATTTTTATAAAATTATTCGCTTTCGTTTTTTGATAATAGAAATACCCCGATTGGTCTTGCCAATTACACGATAAGTTATTCATTATTCTATCCACATACTCCGAAACATCGACATACTCACGTACTTCAGCAAATAAGATCAACGCATCAGCAAGTGACGTAGAGTCAATCGGGTACATCTTATTTGAATACTTTGATACATTTCCATCTTCTTTAAAGTAGGCATTCATGTAATAATCAAAATACGTATTAAACCCCCTTAAATAAGATGGGTCTTCAAAATACTTCCATGCCCTAAAAAGACATTGCAACTCGTAACTCCCATGATAACTATCATTAAACAATGACTCTGACTTTGCTGTATATGGTATTAAACCTGAATCTAATTGAGTAGAAATAGTAAAGTCAATGGCTTTTTTTGCCGTCTGAAGGTAGGTTTGATTCCCTGTAACCTTCCCAACTTTAACCAATAAGTCTGCAGCAAAAAGATTTGCATTATTAATCAAGTCTGCTTTTTGTGGAGAATAACTAAAACAAATTGTTCCGTCTTCGAACTGGGTCTGGTTTAAATCATTCAAAATAAATTCACAAGCAGATATAGCTATCTCTAAATCTTCTGGATTTTCTGTTAATTCATATAGGTCGATAAAAGCAGACCCAATCCAATTTGCAGTGACAGCGAATGGTGTTCCTTCTTGCAGCTCTACCCCACCTGACAACCAAGAAAAAGGTACTCCCCAAGCATAGTGTACAGATTTTTCACTGCGTAATCTTATCAATTCAGATCGATATAAATCAATCTCATCCGCATACTTGTATTTGTCTTGTTTTGAAAGAAGTACATATGTATGCATCATGCATCCTAGATAGGTTGGGTGCACTTTCTTTTTAATAAATAACACTTTTCGTAGTAAGCGCGGAAAGACCAGTCCCAGCCGTTCAATTGAAAACCGCACAACTTTTTTGAAAAAACTCAACTCCTTGAAGTCGATCATTAAACTACGTGTGAACCGATTCAGAGAAATAAAATCATAGGGGTCATACCCCTTCACACCATTGGATGATGTCCATTTAAGGAGGGATATGAGCATTTTTTCTTTCATCCTAACGTTGAGTATGCTTTAATCAATTGTTTTTTTTCAATCGCTGTATTGTATTTATCCAAAACAGCCTTTCTTCCATTCTGACCCAATGATAATTGCAATTCATTATCATTCATCAATTGCTTAATTTTTAAACTAAGATCTTTTGCTGAGGTATCTTTATAAATCAACCCTGAATTAATTGAATTAATTACACGCTCAAGTGATTCACAATCACTTGAAATCACAGGTTTTCCTACAAACATGTACTGGTACAGTTTGTTTGGCGAAGAACAATCATTCTGAACGGAACGGTAATGTGGAATAATTGTAGCACTTCCTTTTGATATAAAGCTAAAAACATCTGATTGTTTTACCCAACCTCGAAAATCTATGAATTCAAAAACCCCTTTTTTCCTTGCTAAGGCATGGAGATCTTGCTCAAAACTTCCTGTACCAAAAACAGTGAGCTTAAAACGTAGCTTCTCATTATTAGATAAATGTGTCATTGCTTCAATGACTGTAGAAAGTCCACGTGCAGGTGTTATTCCTCCAACATAAACCAGGTCAAACACATCAACAGGGCTATTGTTGAGTTTGAAATTTTCAGGAACACTATTTAAATCAAGAACATTCTGATAAACATGTACCTTAGACGGTTCAGCTCCCAAATCAATAATCCGTTGCTTCATTTCTTCTACAACAGTAATGATACAGTCCGCATCTAAAACAACTTTCTTTTCTAAGCGTTCCCACTTTTTATAATCAGAAAGATACTTACCCAATTTAGACTGGGTATGTTTGGCATCTCGAATTAAATAAGGGTAATTTTCATGGAAGTCAAACACCAATTTAGCTCCTGTTTTCCTAGCTGATTTCTGAGCAACAGGAACCATAATTAAATCATGAGCATGAATGACATCGATGTGATTTTCTTTCTTTAATACAAGCTTAATAAAGCGGTTCCAAAAGTTATAGTAAAACGGAAACTTTAAAGCGCCCACCATAGATTTATAGATGAACTTAGAAATTGGTGCCCTGTAGATTCTTACTCCGTTCCAATCCTCAACTACTGGCTCAGCTCCTTTAGTTGTACAACAAAGAATAATTGAATATCCCTGAGACTTAAGAACCTTAATCTCATTTTCTACACGAACATCTGGAGGGAAACTTCCATCCAATAACATTAAAACTGTTGTATCTTTTTTATTTTCCATTAAAAAAACAAGACTTACTTAGTTTTCATCTGAATCAACAGGTTTGACTGGATTAAACCTCCACAAACCAAAGCCAATACATAAAACTAGAAATAATGTACTTACAATAGCAATTGTATTTGATGTTTTAATTTTTGGAATGTCAAATGAAAATTCAATTTCATATTTACCTCCCTTCAACTCCAACCCTCTTAACAAGTAATTAACTTTAAGAATATCAACCTCCTCTCCATCTACCTTTGCAGTCCATCCCTCAGGATAATAAATCTCAGAAAACACAGCTAACTGCTCACCTTCTAATGCTGCATCATAAACAATTTTATTCGGTGCATATGACTTCATTTTAATCGTTCCTACACCTGTATAGTTTTGTTTTGTAAGTTTTTCTGCCTCCGAGGCAAGCATCACAACTTCATTTGACGGGGTAAATTCCGCTATTTTTTCAATAGAAACCATTGCTGTAAATGATTCAGAAGTATCTAATACATAGGTTTGTTCAGGAATCAAATTTGTATTTCCTTTTACATCAGAAACAAAAAGTGCTTTTAAACCAATCTTCAATCCATTGGACAATGGAATGTCCACCGTATCTCCTTCAGATGAAACATAAACCATTTGTTCAGGTCCATAAACAATAGGATCAGCTTCAATTTCGCCATTAACAAGAACTTTACCCTTACCAACATTGCTCAACTGAAACCTACCTCCAAGTGCTCTTATCTCATCATCTGGCGACTCACATGACTTTACATTATTCACTAACCAAGCATTTCCTAATGCTCCTGAATTTGTATTAACACTGTTTCCTTGAATAAAGTATTTCACATTCAGCATGTTTAACACTTCTGAATTTGACCTTGAAATTTGAAATTCAAATAGGTTTTGAATATTTCGCAATTTAGCACCATGATACCCACCTAGTGACTTATGAAAGTAAGAAGCTCTGGAACTTCCCCAACCACCATTCATGTCAAAAACACGGTAGTTTGAATTCATATTAAGCGCTGAAAACTTATATGAATCAACAACCCTTCTTTTATCTCTACTAGAATATCCTAACGCTCTAGCCTTTTCCTCACCCTTCGCCTGACCTTCACTAACAGCTTTTGCTAAGCTTGGGCTTTCACGAACTTCCGTTTCTAATATTTTTAAATCTGCCTCTTGTGAACTTAACGGGTATGCTATATTTGGCTCGGGCATCCAATGAACGTAATTTCCAGCGGCATCTTTTTCAACGCCCAAGTACATGCGATTAACCGGTACAAGGTCTATTAAGACGATTAGGATTAATCCAACGACAATTAAAACAGAAGAAATTTCTGTAAAAAAGAATAAGCCCATTACAACAATGGATAGAATTAAAAATCCTACTGAACGAAACATAGAACTCCTAAACAATTCTGATCGAAATAATTTTAGTTCTGCGTATGAATCATCATACTGTTCCACCTGAGACTCCACTACACCTTGCATTTGCGCTTGATTGTTAACATCAATACCATACCCTGCAAGCTCTTGTGGACTTGTTGAATACAATTGAGCAGCTACATAAGAATCAATATTCCTCATGTTATTTACCTCTGTAGGATTTGTAAAGTTATCTCCAATGCCAACAAAAGTTATTCCCAACAAAACAATCAAAGAGAAAGCTGAAGAAATAAGAAATGTTTTTTTCTTCGATTTAAACACTTCTCGATTTTCATAAATTTTCTGGAGAAAGAGGACCCCCATTAACGGAATACACAACTCAATTAAAACATTCACAATTGTAACTGTTCTAAACTTATTATATCCAGGTATATAGTCAATAAAAAATTCGGTGAGCCCCATAAAGTTTTTACCCCACGAAAGCGTTAAAGCTAAAATAGTAACAGCAAAAAACACCCACTTAATTCTATCCTTAACAAACACCAATAAAAGTATTGCTAAAAACAGAACTACAACACCTAAATAAAAAGGACCTGACGTTATAGGTTGCTCACCCCAGTATAACAAAAAAGGCCTGCCCTGAACGCCTCCACGGCCATCAGCTTGCAAATAAGATGCGCTAAGTACAGATTTAATTTCAGAAGAACTTCTACCTGAGCGTTCTAACTGTTCTTTAAAAGGCATATTCGCTAATATATTCGAGTGCGATCCTTTAACATACGGTGATAAAAAAGTAAATGATTCACCTACCCCATAACTCCAATTAGTAATATAATCAACATCTAAACCACCTGTGTTTTTAGCTTCAGAACCATCGGGAGAAATCGCTAGGTCGTTTGCCCCACGAATGGTATGTTTTGCATAATCATTTGTTGCGGTAATATTCCCATAATTAATAAGTAATGCTACGGTATACGCACCTATTAAACCCGCACTTGTCATTGCAAATTGCTTAAATGCTTTTGTTTTAAAAACGCTAACTAATTCATACAACCCTAAACAAAATAGCAAGCCTCCTAGGTAATACGTTACCTGCAAGTGATTAGCGGAAAGTTCAAAAGCCATAAACAAAGAAGACAGAACAACTCCCCATTTCCAATTGTTTCGATAGGACATGATAAAAGCACCTAAAACCGGAGCCATAAAAGCAACAGCAATAGCCTTGGAATTATGCCCTGCCTGTAAGATTAAAATTTCATAGGTAGATAAAGCAAAAGCAAAAGCGCCAAAAACAGCAACAACCGGCTTTATACGTAAGCATAATGCTAAAATATAAAACCCAACAAGATGCAAGAAAAAGATTCCTGAAGGAACCCCCATGTGAAGTAGAAACCACTTTGTTATTGTCTGAAAAACATTACCATGATACAGTGTCGAAATTTGAACTGTTGGCATACCTCCAAACATTGAATTCGTCCAAAAAGGCTCATCGCCAGTAGCATCTCTAAAGTGTTTTGTCTCGTTAGACATTCCTTTAAACTGCTCAATATCATGCTGCTTTAAACTGTAACCATCAAAATCAGGTGAAAAGCAAGCGATTGTAACGATAAGAAATACTGCAAGAACAGCAAAATGAGTCCAATTCTTTTTGAAAAATGACTTAAGGTCCATAGTAAGGTAGTATCAATAAATTAATGGGTTGAAGATAATTAAAATGTATCAGAAGAAACAGTTAATTATCAATCAAAATAAGGAAGATTAAGAACTAATCGACCTCTTCAAAATCAACATCTTGAATATTGCTGTTATTTGAAACGTTCTTCCCGAGGATTTTAGTCTTTCCTTCAGTTTGTTTTTTTACTTTTTTCTCAGCCTCAAACTTGCGTTGCTTAGAATTAAAACTCTGCTCCTCTTCCATGTTTCTTTTAGCCACCATCAACTGTCCTAGAAAGCGTAAAAGCAAAAACACTCCGCCAATTATGAGGAGTGTTCTAACTAATCCGGTAGCGCTAGCTTCAACGATCATTATTTCGATAAATGCATGTTACGCTCTGAGTATATTTTCAAGAAGTAAGGATCTTTTAATGTATCTATAAAAAGAATTCCTTCTCCAGTAGATTTCATTTCTGGACCTAACTCCTTTTTAACTTCTGGGAATTTCTCATAAGAGAAAACAGGAATTTTAATTGCGTATCCATTTTTCTTCGGTTGGAAATTGAAATCCTTAATCTTTTTCTCACCCAACATAACCTTTGTTGCGTAATTTACATAAGGCTCATCGTATGCCTTAGCAATAAAAGGAACCGTTCTAGAAGCCCTAGGGTTTGCCTCAATCACATAAACAATATCATCCTTAACAGCGAATTGGATATTCATCAAACCAACTGTTTTTAATTCTACAGCAATTTTGCGTGTAATATCTTCAATTTGCTGCATTACAAAGTCACCTAAATTATAAGGAGGTAGTAAAGCATATGAATCTCCAGAGTGAATACCTGCTGGCTCTATGTGTTGCATTACACCAATGATATACACATCTTCTCCATCGCAAATTGCATCTGCCTCCGCTTCAATTGCACCACCCAAGAAGTGATCCAAAAGAATTTGATTTCCTGGCATTTCATTTAAAATGTCAACAACATGATGCTCAAGCTCTTCACGATTAATCACAATCTTCATTTTTTGTCCACCAAGAACATAAGAAGGTCTAACTAACAACGGGAAACCTAAATCGTCTGACAAGACCAGTGCTTGTTCAGCACTTTCAACCACTCCGTATTTAGGGAAAGGAATGCCATTGTCTTCTAACACCTTAGAAAAACGCCCACGATCTTCTGCTAAATCTAATGCATCATAGCTCGTTCCAAAAATTTTAATTCCGTAACGTTCTAATTTTTCCGCAAGCTTTAATGCTGTTTGTCCACCCAACTGAACAATAACACCATCTGGTTTTTCATGCTTAATTATGTCATAAATGTGCTCCCAAAAAACAGGCTCAAAATACAATTTATCTGCCGTATCAAAATCTGTCGAAACAGTCTCAGGGTTACAGTTAATCATAACAGTTTCATAACCACACTCCTTTGCGGCTAAAACCCCATGAACACAACTGTAATCAAACTCAATACCTTGACCAATTCTATTTGGACCTGAGCCTAAAACAACTACTTTCTTTTTATCTGAAACAACACTTTCATTTTCATATTCAAATGTTGAGTAATAGTATGGTGTTTGAGCTTCAAATTCAGCAGCACATGTATCAACTAATTTGTAGACACGATTAATTCCAAATTCTTCTCGCTTAGAGTAGACCTCTGACTCCAAACATCTCAACAAATGAGCAACCTGTCTATCAGCATATCCCTTTTGTTTTGCTTCAAACAATAATTCTTTTGGAAGTGTGTCTAAACGGAATTTTTCAATATCCCCTTCCATCTTAACCATGTCCTCGATTTGCTTCAAGAACCAACTGTCAATTTTTGTTTTCTCTTGAATACGGTTAAAAGGAATCCCCAGCTTCATCGCGTCATAAATATGGAATAAACGATTCCAAGACGGATGCTCTAGGCTGTGAAGTATTTCATTTTGATTTGTGATTTCTTTCCCATCTGCTCCAAGACCATTTCGACCAATCTCTAATGACTGACACGCTTTTTGCAATGCCTCTTGGAAGGAGCGTCCAATCCCCATCACCTCTCCTACAGATTTCATCTGAAGTCCAAGTTCTCTATTTGACCCAGGGAATTTATTAAAATTCCAACGCGGAATCTTAACGATTACATAATCTAACGTTGGCTCAAATAAAGCAGATGTTGTTTTAGTAATTTGATTTTGTAGCTCATCTAAATTATAACCAAGCGCCAACTTTGACGCAATCTTAGCAATAGGATAACCCGTTGCTTTTGAAGCCAAAGCTGAAGATCTTGATACACGTGGATTAATCTCAATTGCAATGATATCCTCATTTTCGTCTGGAGAAACAGCAAACTGTACGTTACATCCACCAGCAAAATTACCGATTGAACGCATCATCTTAATTGCCATGTCACGCATTCTTTGGAATGTCGTGTCTGAAAGTGTCATTGCAGGCGCTACAGTAATTGAATCTCCTGTATGCACCCCCATCGGGTCAAAATTTTCAATTGAACAAATAATAACAACGTTATCATTTAAATCCCGCAACAACTCCAGCTCATATTCTTTCCAACCTAAAAGTGCTTTATCAATCATCACCTCATGTATCGGTGAAAGCTGCAGCCCTCTTTCAAGCAGAGTATCAAACTCAGCAGGATCATGTACAATAGAGGCTCCCGCCCCTCCTAAAGTATAAGAAGCTCTTACACACAAAGGAAAACCAAATTCTTGTGCAATTTCTTTTCCTTGTAAAAAAGATTTTGCCGCTTGCTGTGGCGCCATTGGAACATCAATAGAAAGCATCAAGTCTCTAAAAGCCTCTCTGTTTTCTGTAATCTCAATCGCATTAATATCAACCCCAACAATTTTCACATTATGATCTTCCCAAACGCCCATCTCATCACATTTGATACACAGATTCAATCCTGTTTGCCCACCCATTGTTGGCAAAACAGCATCTATATTATGCTTCTCAAGGATTTCTATAATACTCGCAGGCTCTAAAGGTTTCAAGTAAACATTATCAGCAACAACCTTATCCGTCATGATTGTAGCGGGGTTGGAATTAATCAATGTTACTTCAATACCCTCTTCTCTAAGAGATCTTGCTGCTTGTGATCCAGAATAATCAAACTCGCAGGCTTGACCTATTACAATTGGTCCACTACCTATAATTAGTATGGATTTAATCGAATTATCTTTCGGCATATTATGCTCAAATTATGGTGTTCAACTACTGCGCAAAGCTTGCGCCAAATTGAAGGCAAATTTAAGGAAAAAAGGCGTTGACTAGACTGTTTTTAAATTGTTTTTAGAGATGTTGTTAACATTAATCGTGAATAACTTTCAAACACCCACACCTAGAAGGCGCATCCTACTCAAAAAAAGGAATTATTTTTACACGAAACAAACATCAATAATTTTTGTAAATTACCACCTATATCACCAACAAATACATTATGCAAGAAATACTTTCAAGTCAAGAAATTGAGCAAAAGATCAATCGCTTAGCACACCAAATAATTGAAAATTCTTTTGAAGAAAATGAAATTCACATTGGTGGTGTTATTGGAAACGGTGTACTTCTTGCAGAGAAACTATCCAAGATCATCACAGAACATTCCGACTTAAACGTCAACACATTTGAGATTCAACTAAACAAATCAAAACCCTGGACCGAATCAATTACATTGTCAGCAGGAGTCAACACTTTAAAAGATGGATTCATACTACTTGTAGACGATGTTTTAAACTCGGGTAAGACAATGCAATACGCCTTAACGGAAATATTACGCTTCCCCACAAAAGCCATTAAAACAGTAGCCCTTGTCGATAGAAAGCACCGAAAATTTCCAATCAAAGCAGATTTTGTAGGACTGGAATTATCAACAACACTGAAAGAACGTGTAAAAATAACACTCAACACACCAGAGCAAAAAGCATACCTAGTATAATGAAAGTAACGGAATCAACATCAAACCACGACAACCTTGATCAAATGTCTACAAGGGAATTGCTCATGGGTATAAACTCAGAAGACACAACCGTTGCAGATGCAGTAAAACAGATAATCCCCTCCATTGAACTATTCATAAATGCATGCTACGAACGCATGCAAAAGGGAGGACGGTTATTTTACATCGGAGCCGGAACAAGTGGTCGACTAGGGATTGTAGATGCAAGCGAGTGCCCTCCAACCTTTGGAGTAGACCATGGGGTTGTAGTCGGAATTATTGCAGGCGGAGATTCCGCTATAAGGAAGGCCGTTGAATTCGCTGAAGACGACACAAATCAAGCCTGGAAAGACCTGTCAAAATTCAAGCTTTCAAAGCTAGACACAATTGTTGGTATCGCAGCATCAGGGAGCACTCCCTACGTTATTGGCGGACTAAAAAACGCAAATCAAAACGGACTATTAACAGGGGCGATTACATGCAACCCAAACAACCCTATTGAACTAGAAGCCAAACACCCCATGACAGCAATCGTAGGCCCTGAATTCGTAACAGGAAGTACACGAATGAAATCAGGAACAGCTCAAAAATTAATCCTAAACATGATCAGTACAAGCCTAATGATTAAACTTGGAAAAGTCAAAGGGAATAAAATGGTTGATATGCAACTAAGCAATCACAAACTTGTTGACCGTGGAATAAAAATGATTCAAGACGCTACCAACACCACATACGAAGAAGGGGAAAACCTACTAAACACACACGGTAGCGTAAGAAAGGCAATCGACTCATTCAACAAGAAGTAAACACTACTAAAACAAAAAAAAGAGGAGTCTCCCCCCTCTTTTACATTAATACACAAAAAATATATCTACTTCTTTTCCGAAGGTTTTTTTCTAGGCTTCTTGATACCAACAATCAACTCCGACAACCCCTCTTTCATATCAATCTTTATAGAATCTCCTTCTTTTAAACGAGACTTAACAATCTCTTCCGCCAAAGGATCTTCAATATACTTCTGAATTGCTCTCTTCAATGGCCTGGCACCAAATTTCTCATCATACCCTTTTTCGACAAGAAAATCTTTTGCCGCATCTGTCATTTCTATAGAATAACCAAGGTCAGAAATTCTCCCATATAATTTAGAAAGCTCAATATCAATAATCTTATGAATATCCTCCCTTGAAAGGGCGTTAAACATAATCATATCATCAACACGGTTCAAAAACTCAGGAGCAAAAGCCTTTCTTAGCGCCTTCTGAACAACCGCCTTTGAGTGCTCTGATTTTTGATCTGACTGTGCTTTGGTTCCAAAACCAACACCCGTTCCAAAATCAGACAGTTGACGTGCACCAATATTTGATGTCATAATCAATATCGTATTCTTAAAGTCGATTTTTCGACCTAAACCATCTGTCATATGACCATCATCTAAGGCTTGAAGCAATAAATTAAACACATCCGGATGTGCCTTTTCTATCTCATCCAACAAAACAATTGAATATGGCTTTCTGCGAATTTTTTCTGTCAACTGCCCTCCTTCTTCGTACCCCACATACCCTGGAGGCGCTCCCACCAATCGAGAAAGAGAGAACTTCTCCATATACTCAGACATATCAATACGAATTAAAGATTCTTGTGAATCAAACAAATACTGAGCAAGAACTTTTGCCAATTGCGTTTTCCCCACCCCCGTTGGGCCCAAAAAGAAAAAGGAGCCAATTGGTTTGTTTGGATCTTTTAACCCTGCTCGATTACGCTGTATGGCTCGAACAATCTTTTCAACAGCTACATCCTGACCAATAATCTTTCCTTTAAGCTCATCAGCCATTGTAGCTAAACGACCTGTTTCCGATTCAGAAATACGCGTTACAGGAACCCCACTCATCATTGAAACCACCTCAGCAACATGCTGTTCAGTGACAACTACACGATTGCGCTTAGAGTCTGCCTCCCATTTATGCTTAGCCACATCAAGCTCCTCCGTCAGCTTACGCTCAACATCACGAAGCTCAGCCGCTTTTTCATACTGCTGCGACTTAATCACTTCACTTTTCTCTAGCTTTAAATCTTCTATCTTTTTTTCTATATCCGTAATCTCTTTAGGGACACTTATATTCGTTAAATGAACGCGAGAACCAACTTCATCCAGCGCATCAATAGCCTTGTCAGGCAGATGCCTATCCGTTATATAACGCTCCGTCAAAGCAACACAAGCCTTAATTGCTTCAACATCATAAACTACCGAATGATGATCTTCATAACGCTCCTTAATGTTCTCTAAAATCTGAACTGTTTCCTCTATATTAGTTGGCTCAATAATTACCTTTTGAAATCTACGCTCAAGAGCCCCATCCTTCTCAATGTGCTGACGGTACTCATCTAAGGTCGTTGCCCCTATAGCCTGCATTTCACCTCTAGCTAACGCAGGTTTAAACATATTTGAAGCGTCTAGCGAACCAGAAGCCCCACCAGCACCAACAATGGTATGGATTTCATCAATAAATAAAATAACATCAGGATTCTTCTCAACCTCCTGCATTACAGCCTTCATACGCTCCTCAAACTGACCCCTATATTTAGTTCCAGCAACCAAAGAAGCCAAATCCAAAGACACGATTCGCTTATCAAAAAGAACTCGAGAAACTTTGCGCTGCACAATCCTCAACGCCAACCCTTCTGCAATAGCACTTTTACCAACACCAGGCTCACCTATAAGTATCGGGTTATTTTTCTTTCTACGCGACAATATCTGACTTACACGTTCAATCTCAGCCTCACGCCCCACAATAGGATCTAACTTTCCAGCATCAGCCATCAAGGTTAAATCTCTACCAAAATTATCCAAAACCGGAGTCTTAGACTTAGGATCTGCACTTTTTCTTGGAGCAGAAAAAGAATCTTCCGCTCCACCCTCTTCCTCTGTCCCTCCTGGGAATTCAGCGCGAGGAGTTATATTTTCATCTTTCATGGCTTCTAATTCATCTTTTACATTTCCATAAATCACTCCGTACTTGTTCAGAATACTACATGCAACACTATCTTCATTTTTCAGAATTGAAAGCAACAAGTGCTCTGTCCCAATCATTGAACTCTTATGCAATTTAGCCTCTAAGTAAGTTAACTTCAATACACGTTCCGCTTGCTTTACCAATGGTATGTTTGACAAACTCTGATTAACAACACTTGTACTCCTCGTTAAATTCTGCTCAATTTCCTTTCGAATCATCTTAAGATTCAACTGAGACTCCTTTAAAACAATGATAGCCTTACCGTCACCCTCTCTAATTAAACCCAAGAGAAGGTGTTCAACACCTATAAAGTCATTACCTAACCGAAGCGCTTCCTCTCGACTATAACTTATTACGTCTTTAACGCGTTGTGAAAATTTCGCTTCCATAAATTTATTTAAAAAGGTATTACACTATGTTCGTGTACTGGTAAAAATGAGCATTTTATACCACTTACAAATATATAACGAATAAAATTGTTAATAAGTCTACCTAATACTCAATTTTCCACAGTTTTTTGTTAGTAAATACCCTAAAATAAGGAATAGAAATACCGCTTGAATTGACTAATTTCGAAACTTGCTTTAAAAGCAGCAATATAGCGTACAATAATTATTATTTGATAAGATGGCAGACGGAGAAAAAATAATTCAAATTAACATAGAAGATGAAATGAAATCAGCTTACATTGATTACTCAATGTCAGTGATTGTTTCTAGAGCGCTTCCAGATGTTAGAGATGGTTTCAAACCAGTTCACAGAAGAGTACTCTATGGAATGCAAGACCTAGGTGTCTACTCCAATCGTCCATATAAAAAATCAGCAAGAATTGTTGGTGAGGTGCTGGGTAAATACCACCCACACGGAGACAGCTCTGTATATGATACAATGGTACGTATGGCTCAGCCATGGTCCTTACGCTACCCACTAGTAGATGGTCAAGGGAATTACGGTTCTATTGATGGTGACAGCCCTGCAGCAATGCGTTACACTGAGGCAAGACTTCGGAAAATTTCTGAAGACATGCTTGGAGACTTAGAAAAGGAAACGGTTGATTTCGTCCCTAACTTTGACGACAGCATGGTAGAACCTTCTGTACTTCCATCTAAAATACCCAACCTTCTTGTTAACGGTGCAAGTGGAATTGCTGTAGGTATGGCCACAAACATGGCTCCACACAATTTAACTGAGGTAATTAATGGTACCATTGCATACGTAGACAACAACGACATCGATGGCGAAGAGCTATTAACCCATGTAAAAGCACCTGATTTCCCTACAGGAGGAACGATTTACGGATACGAAGGCGTTCGCGATGCCTTATTAACTGGTCGTGGAAGAATCGTTATGCGTGGAAAAGCAGAGATTGAAGAAAACAAGGCTGGAAAAGAAGTCATCATTGTTTCTGAGATCCCTTACCAAGTAAACAAATCGGACATGATCAAGAAAACTGCCGATCTTGTTAACGATAAAAAAATTGACGGAATATCTGACATTAGAGACGAGTCCGATAGAAACGGAATGCGTATTGTTTACGAATTGAAACGAGATGCAATTCCAAATGTAGTTTTAAATAAATTATTTAAATACACTGCGTTACAAAGCTCATTCTCAGTAAATAACATCTGCCTTGTAAAAGGGAGGCCTGAACTACTGAATTTAAAACAAATGATTTCGAATTTCGTAGAATTTCGTCACGAAGTTGTTATCAGAAGAACAACGTTTGAATTACGAAAAGCAGAGGAAAGAGCTCACATTTTAGAGGGATTAATCATTGCCTCTGACAACATTGATGAGGTAATCCAGATTATTCGAGCATCAAAAAGCCCAGAAGAAGCGAGAGAAAACCTAATCAAACGATTTGATTTAAGTGACCTCCAAGCTAGAGCAATCGTTGAAATGAGACTGCGCCACCTAACAGGCCTTGAGCAAGACAAGTTAAGAGGTGAATTTGACGACTTAATGGTTCTAATTACTGATTTAAAAGATATTCTCGCAAGCGAATCGCGCAGAATGGAAATAATCAAAAACGAATTAATCGAAGTTCGAGACAAATACGGTGATGAGCGCAGGTCTAAAATTGAATATTCTGCAAATGAAATGCGAATTGAAGACTTGATTCCTGATGAAGAAGTTGTTGTAACAATTTCTCATGCCGGATACATCAAACGTACTAGTCTTGCTGAATACAAAGTTCAAAACAGAGGTGGAATGGGATCTAAAGGTTCTGCCACTAGAGATAAAGATTTCTTAGAAGAATTATTTGTTGCCACGAACCACAACTATCTATTAATATTTACTGAAAAAGGTAAATGTTTCTGGATGCGTGTATTTGAGGTTCCTGAAGGTAGTAAAACAAGTAAAGGTCGAGCTATCCAAAACCTACTAAACATTGAGCAAGACGATAAGGTAATGGCATTTATCAATACAGGTGATGTAAAAGATCCTGAATTTATAAAAAGAGCTGCCGAACAAGTTGACGTTGACAAAGGGCTAGCTGAAACTGTTGGTGAATTAATTGACCGTTACTACATTGTAATGTGTACTAAGAAAGGTGTAATCAAGAAAACTTCCCTAGAAGCATACTCAAGACCTCGTACAAATGGTATTAACGCCATAACGATTCGTGAAGGCGATGAATTACTTGAAGCTAAACTGACAAACGGAAACAACGAAATGGTTCTTGCCACTTCAAATGGCCGTGCAATTAGATTTAATGAAGAGAAAGTTCGGGCAATGGGTAGAAATGCCGCCGGTGTTCGAGGTGTAACTCTAAGCAGTGAAGACGACGAAGTAATTGGTATGATTTGCGTAGAAGACATCTACTCTACTATTCTTGTAGTATCTAAGAGAGGTTACGGAAAACGCACCTACCTAAACGACCCTGAAGATCACGAACCAGTTTACAGAATAACAAACAGAGGCGGTAAGGGAGTAAAAACATTGAACGTTACAGAAAAAACAGGAAAGTTACTCTCAATCAAAAATGTAACTGACGAAGAAGATTTAATGATCATTACTAAATCAGGAGTTACAATACGTATGCAC
This sequence comes from Crocinitomicaceae bacterium, assembly GCA_029238665.1. Classification (GTDB taxonomy): domain Bacteria; phylum Bacteroidota; class Bacteroidia; order Flavobacteriales_D; family Crocinitomicaceae; genus UBA4466. The sequence goes on from JAQWFQ010000030.1 coordinate 100,521, forward strand.
ATTGACACATTACGCACAATGGGTAGAGCTGCACAGGGAGTTAAACTAATCAACCTGAAAGGAACTTCTGAAATTGCAGCAGTAGCACGCGTACCAAGAAGTGAAGAGGAAGAAGATGCTGTTGTATTAGATGAGAACGGAGAAGTTATTGAAACAACTGAAGATACTACCGATACAGAAGCAACAAACAAGGAAGACAACGATGACAATAAATAAAATGGCACAGATATTGAAATCTAATTTGTGGAATACAAACAATTATTGCATCTAAATAAAAAAAACAATGAATACACTACTAAAAACCATAAGCCTTACTGTTGTAGCATTAGCCATAACATCAACCTCCATTGCTCAAAAGAAAAATGAGACCAGCGCTGCAGTTGAATACAAGAACAAGTACCGCGCAGCAATGCAAAAGGGAGATTTCGAAACTGCAAAAAAAGCATTGATATCCGCCAAAAACTTTATTGACCTAGCAGCCGTGCATATTGACACAAAAGACAGGCAAAAAACAAACTGGCTCAAAGGAGAGATATACGCTAACTTCCTAGTACTCGGAATGCAAGCACAAGATACAAACCTAATGAAGCTTGCTGGTGAAGATGCAATGGATCAAAGTATTGCGGCTTTTAAATACGGATACAGCCTCGGCAAAAAAATGAAGGGTGACTTTCAAGAATCTGTTTACCGTAACATCTCTATGTTGAACAACATGGGAAATATGCTTTATAAAGCTGAGCAATTTAAAGAGGCTGCTGAAGTATACGAATATCAAGCTAAATATAGCGACGCAATTAATATGCTTGACAGCTCTGCAATCTACAACGCTTCTTTGTGTCATGAAAAATCAGGAGAGTATTTAGCTGCGGCAACAGGGTACGCAACACTATCTAAAGCAGGATACAGAGGAACTTCTTGTGCGATACTCGCCTCTTCAGCTTACAGGAAAGCTGGCAATCTAAAAGAAGCAAAGGCTATCGTTAACAAAGCTAGAGAAACAAACTCATCAAACCGTGATCTACTACTAGAGCTCGTAAATACGAACATTGAAGCTGGAGATGCTGCTGGAGCTCAAGCTGCACTAAATGATGCCATCACCACCGATCCAACAAACAAGCAATTGCATTATACAATTGGTACAATATACATTGAACTAAAAGAAAACTCAAAGGCAGAAGAAGCACTAAATAAAGCCTTAGAGTTGGATAATACATATGCTGATGCGCAATATCAATTAGGAGCACACTTGGTTACTTGGGCTGGTAATTTAAAAACAGAGGCCAATCAATTAAAGTTTGGAGACCCTAATTACAACACTTTACTAAATCAAAGTGAACAAACCTACAAAAGAGCACTAGTTCCACTAGAGGCATATATCACAAACTATCCAAACGATAAAGCTGTTTTAACAATTCTTTTCCAAATTAATCGAAACCTTGGAAACTCAGCAAAAGCATTAGAATACAAAAAAAGAGCTGACTCGCTCTAAAAGTTAATTCAAGAATTTGAAAAGGCACTCATTTTGGGTGCCTTTTTTATTGCTTAACTAGTAGTAAATCAGATATTATACCTATCTTTGCGCACTTCTAGGAATGGTTCTTAGAAACCAAAATAAACCGCAAGCCTTTATATCAGCGGTTTTTATTAATCCTTTCGAGACTTTAGGCGGCTCGAAATACAAAGAATAAAGCCAAGATGGCAAAAAACACACAAATGCAGGGAACTGCAGAATTTGACTGGGATGCATTAGCATTAGACGGTTATTCATTAGCTGAAAGAGCTGAACTTTCAGATATGTACACAGCTACATTGAATTCAGTTGCAGAGCGTGAAGTTATTGAAGGTACAATTGTATCTTTAAACAAGAAAGAAGTTGTAGTTAACATCGGATCAAAATCTGAAGGTGTTATTCCAACTAGCGAATTCCGTTACAATCCTGACTTAGCAGTTGGAGATGTTGTACCAGTTTACGTTGAGACACAAGAAGACAAGTATGGTCAATTAGTTGTTTCTCACAAAATTGCTCGTGTACACAGTGCATGGAACAAAGTTAACGAAGTACTTAAAACAGGTGAGGTTATTACAGGTTTTGTTAAATGCAGAACTAAAGGTGGTCTTATTGTTGACGTATTCGGACTTGAGGCATTCTTGCCAGGTTCTCAAATTGACGTTAAGCCAATTAGAGATTACGATGTTTATGTTGGTAAAAACATGGAGTTCAAAGTTGTTAAAATCAACCAAGAGTTTAAAAATGTTGTTGTTTCTCACAAAGCACTTATTGAAGCTGAGCTTGAAGAGCAAAAGAAACAAATTATTTCTGGTCTTGAAAAAGGTCAAGTATTGGAAGGAACAGTTAAGAACATTACTTCATACGGTGTATTCATCGATCTTGGTGGTGTTGATGGACTTGTTCATATCACTGATTTATCTTGGGGACGTGTTAACCACCCAGAAGAAATCGTTGAATTAGATCAAAAAATAAACGTTGTAATTCTTGACTTTGATAACGAAAAGAAAAGAATTGCATTAGGATTAAAACAACTACAAGCTCATCCATGGGATGCTCTTGATGGTGGAGTGAACGTTGGAGACAAAGTAAAAGGTAAGGTAGTTGTTATGGCTGATTACGGTGCTTTTGTTGAAATCGCTGCTGGTGTTGAAGGTCTTATCCACGTTTCTGAAATGAGCTGGTCTCAGCACTTACGTTCGGCACAAGACTTCTTAAAAGTTGGTGACGAAGTTGAAGCTGTTATTTTAACTCTTGACAGAGAAGATAGAAAAATGTCTCTTGGAATCAAGCAATTAATGCCAGATCCATGGGAAGCTATTGAAGGAAAGTATGCTGTTCATACACAACACACTGCTAAAGTTAGAAACTTTACAAACTTTGGTGTTTTTGTTGAACTAGAAGAAGGTGTTGATGGATTAATTCACATCTCTGACCTTTCTTGGCAAAAGAAAATCAAGCATCCATCTGAATTCTGCAAAGTAGATGAAGCAATGGAAGTTATTGTTCTTGAAATAGACCGTGAAAACCGTCGTATTTCTCTAGGACACAAACAGCTTGAAGAGAATCCATGGCAAGTATTTGAATCTACATTTACGGAAGGCTCAACACACCAAGGAACAATTGTTGAAAACAAAGATAAATCTGGAATCGTTTCTTTACCATACGGACTTGAGGGTATTTGCCCAGCGCGTCATATGAGAAAAGAAGATGGAGCTAACGCGCAAGTGGAAGAAACATTAGATTTTGTTGTTATTGAATTCAACAAAGACGCTCGTAAGATCGTTGTATCTCACACAAGAACTTTTGAAGCAGGTGAAGACAGACCTTCAGCTTCTAAAGGTAAATCTGGTGGCGGAGGTGCTTCTAAAGCAGTCAAAGCAAACAACTCTAACGTTGAAAAGTCTACATTAGGTGACTTAGGTGCGTTAGCAGAGTTAAAAGAGAAAATGGAAAAAGGTAAGTAACCTTACTCCAATATACTTTAAAAAGACCTTGATTTCTCAAGGTCTTTTTTTTTGCTATATACCCTCCGCCACTCTACTTAAGCTATTGATAAATACAAGTAAGATTTAGATTACTAGTATCAAACAAACCTATGAATTAATATTGTTCACCAACAGAAAAGTTAAGACATAAAAAAAGAGAGTCACCATAAAGCACCCCTCTTCTACAATACGCTTTACTTTATACTAACGAATCGAATTCGCCATTGTGATCAATCCATTTGAGCTCTGCATTCCAACAACTTGTTTAATCAACGTTCCTTCAGAATCTATAACCAATAACGTCGGATAAGCTCTAACTCGATATCGTTTAGCTAATTCAACTCCGATGGGATTTTTTTCCATTTCAACCTTAAGGTTAATAAATTTATCATTAAACACCTTACCAACCGCCTCATCTAAAAAAGATGTAGCCGCCATACGCTTGCATGGCCCACACCAATCTGTATAGCAATCTATAAAAATTAACTTTCCTGTTTTTTTAGACAAAACCTTTGCCTCCTTTAACGTTAAGTCGCTAAATGAAATTCCTTCTTTACCGGTAGAAGACATCATTAAAACGGAAACCAAAGCTACGAGTACTATTTTTACACTTTTCATCATCTATAATATTAAGAATGTTAAATTAATCATTTCATCACAAGCTTAAAAGTCTATTTTGCCTTTTCTTACAACTCAAAGTTATTACCTTTAAAAACAAAATTCATTCCAAAACTAGAATGACTCCAAAATTTATAACGACAAACAGCCAATTAATTACAGAGGTAAATGATTTTATTGCCGAATGGCGAAAACCTTCATCTACTATATCAGTAAACACATCTGGGTCTACCGGAGCTCCTAAATTGATTGAACTATGTAAATCAAACATGGTTGCTTCAGCGCAAATGACAGGTGATTTTTTCGACTTAAAAACGAATCAATCTATCTTATTAGCCATATCCCCAAAAACAATTGGTGGAATGATGGTCATTGTTCGGGCTATCGTATTGGAGTTAAATTTAATTGTAACAGATGTAAGCACTACCCCACTTAACGCACTGAATGAACCCATCGATTTTACAGCAATGGTACCTATTCAAGTAAAAACATCGTTAGAATCTTCTCCTGAAAAGTTTGACTTAATAAAGACATTAATTGTAGGAGGTGGTCCGGTATCTAAAATACTTGAAGATCAACTGAAACACATTAGCCCCAATGTTTATCACACGTTCGGGATGACGGAAACCATCTCTCACATTGCCTTAAAAAATATAAAATCAAGCGACGACTGCTATCATACACTTGATGAGGTAGATATAAAAACAGAAAATGACTGCCTTGTCATTCAATCTTTAGCATTGGGTTTAAATCGGTTGGTTACAAATGATATTGTTGAATTAAAATCAGAAACGAGTTTTAAATGGCTAGGAAGAAGTGATTTTGCAATAAACAGTGGCGGAATAAAGATTATCCCATCGCTTATAGAACAACAACTTAGCTCGCTCATTCAACAAAACTTCTTTTCCTTTGGACTTCCTGACAAAAAGCTAGGACAGCGACACATACTCGTAATTGAAAACAACAAAGGTCTTAATTTGAGTAAGTTAGATTTCGATATGCTAGACAATTACAAGATTCCGAAAGAAATATACTATATCAATAAATTCAACTACACATCAAGCGGAAAAATAAACAGATCCCTTACAATTAAGGGATTACCTGATTCAAAAAGATACGTGCTGTAAAACTAAAAGCTTTTCATTGCTCTATCAATATCACGCTTATCGTCTTTTTCTTTCAGGTCCTGCCTTTTATCATGTAGTTTTTTTCCTTGCGCAGTAGATACCACTAATTTAACCCAACCTTTCTCAGACAAAAACATTTTTAACGGAACAACTGTATTTCCTTTCACTTTAAGCCATTTCTCGATACGGTTGATCTCTTTCTTATTCAATAGTAACTTACGATCTCCACGCGGTTTATGGTTGTAAAAAGACCCATTTTCATATGCGTTCACATACATGTTCCGAATCCAGACCTCACCATTGTCAAAAACAACATAAGCTTCTAGAATACTAGCCTTACTCATACGGATACTTTTAATCTCCGTTCCTGTAAGCACCATTCCTGCTGTAAACTCTTCTAATAGATGATATTCAAAGCGAGCCCTCTTATTCTTTATGTTAATCTGATTCTTCACAACTGATGTGTCAATTTTAAAAACAACGTTTAGTGTTCCAACAAAAGTAATACTTCTAATCGATTTCCATACTGAATAAATCAATACCTTTACAGCGTGAAAATACCTTCTAAATATATAGAGAATGCTGTAGATCAAATATCCTCTTTACCTGGTATAGGCAAAAGAACTGCACTAAGGCTTGTTCTCCAATTAATGACTAGATCGAAAGAAGAAATTGAAGATTTTTCAAATGCATTCACACTAATGAAAGCGAATGTTAAGAAGTGTAATACATGTGGCAATATATCTGACATTGAACTTTGTACCATATGTAGCAACACAACACGAGACAACAGTTTAATTTGTGTTGTAGAAGATGTCAGAGATATTTTAGCCATTGAAGCAACAGAATCATACAAGGGAGTTTATCATGTCCTTGGTGGAATTATATCTCCAATGGATGGCATTGGACCCAATGACTTAAATATCCCATCATTAATTCAAAGAGCTCAACAAGAGCCCACAAAAGAAATAATTTTTGCATTAAGCGCTACCATGGAGGGAGACACTACAAATTTCTTTCTCTATCGTAAGCTTCAAGGTCTAGACATTTCTATCTCTACGCTTTCTCGCGGTGTTTCTGTAGGTGCAGAACTACAGTATGCAGATGAAATTACATTAAGCCGCTCCTTAATTAACCGGCAGCCGTTCGAAGTTTAGCCCCAATCAGAGCATTTCGACTACACCTCCGTCATAAATCTCTAAAAAGAGATTTGATTTCTACTACATACCATAAAAAAACAGATATCTTTGTATCAGTTCTTTGGGGTCGTATTGGATTTGACAGCGATAGCAGTTGTTGGGTGTAAGCATGTCGAGCGTTGTGGTGAAGCTCGTAAATATCTTGCCGCAAACTATAATTGACAACACGTCATACAGACTTGCTGCCTAATTAGCGGAATGCTAATTAAGCTTAATCTAGTGGAAGTATAGTACACAGACAAGTTCCTTCTCCTTTTCTTCCGTCTGTTAAGAGAGGAATCAGAAGGATTAATAATTACAGAATAGAGTTAGTGACACTTCTAAGCTAACTTGAAACTCAGAAGATAAGTAGATTTGTTTGGGTGTCTTTGCCCGAGGGTTTATCGAAAATTAACCAGAGACTAAACATGTAGAAAACTTAATTATTCGTCGTTTGGACGAGGGTTCGATCCCCTCCGACTCCACGAAATCACAAAAGTGATTCTGCACACAACGAAGTTGTGGCAGTTGCGAAACCAGTCTCAACCGAAGCTCGCTTCAGGTTGAGGGTGGTGAAGTGGCTGTGTCTTGCGTAGCAAGCTGAATCCTATGCTGTGATGAGTTGCCGGCCGGGTGCACTTTCGCTCTTTTTCGGCTGTATGTTTTTGTTATCCCAATCCGTTCATTCGTGTTGGGATTTTCTTTTTCATCCCAAGTACTCCCCCCGTCTCCACCAAAGTTAACTTTTAGATTTATCCATAGAATGTGACACCGCATTAATCCTCGGAAACATAAACTGCATTAGTTATAATATGCTCTTTGGATATTTATTGCAGTATTCCCGGAGGTTAAACTCCCCTCATTACAAATAAATTTTATAAGGAACCTACTATTGCTTTTCTCATTAGGTAAATCTAGGCTTGGTGGAATATTAATAAATATAGCCTTAACATTGGAAGGTGACGATGAACCAAACATTACCGGTATTCCATCTTCATTTGCCCATTTTGCATATTCCCTTAGTCCTCCTTTACCATCTGCCGCATAATAACCAACAGACTCAGGAAACCTTTGTGAATAGGTTCTGTCGCATTAACTAAAAAATCACTATTTGAAGCCTAATTCGTACAAAACAAAAAACCATAAATCGTTGAAATAATGCGAGTTAACTTTTTAAACATTCAAGGAATTTGATGAAAAATCGTCGAAAAATAATTAATACGACAGAACCCTTGATTTCTGCTTATCAATAGATTTCTTCAATTTTACCATGGCATATATCAAAGTTGTCAACGTTATTAGGAAGGGTCAAATCGCTGATTCGAGAAAACCAATGTTCAAAATATTTTGTTCTTTGGCAGCATAACTCATCGATAATTACTAAATTCCAGAATCAGAAATGATTAATGCGACAGAGCCCAAAAAGTAAATAAAGTAATTAAAAAATTTAAGTGAATCACCGCATACTATTAATTGGAATAATCTTATTTGCATGCAACGAAGGCAGTGTGAAACAACAAATCAAATCTAAATCAAATGTGTACAAAGACACTTTACAATTAGAAAGTTCAATAAAACAAGAAATTGAATCCGTTGATAAAAATGATACCACCATATGGGGTGTTAAAATAGCGGTTCGAAATAACAACATACAGTCCATAATTAACGCTTTTAAAGATATGGACATTGAACGAATATCGCAGTTTGTTTCTTATCCTTTAGAACGAATTCTTCCTATCCCAAAAATAAATAATGAAATAGAGTTTCAAAAAAGATTTTATCAGATATTTGATCCATATCTCATAGACCCGATAAAAAAATCGACTCTTGAAGATTGGCTTGAAGATGACTATGGCATTTGGCTATTTTTTATCGAAGAAGACAATAGTTGGAATAGATTATATCAACTAAATCACCATGGATTAATTGAGGATATTTGGCCTACAAGTTCAAGAGAAAAAGAATATAGAGCAGAATTAATTGAAAAAGAAAAAATGACTCTCCATCACTCATTGAAAGAATATGAAACTCCGTTTGTCAAAATAAAGACGGATGATTATTTAGTTCGAATTGACCAACTCGAAGGAGAGAAATATCGTTATGCATCATGGAAAATAGGAGAAAAAGAAAGTTCGCGACCCGATCTTATTATTACCAATGGGGAGGAAATAACTGGAAATGGAGGACTTCAAATTGTTTTTCATAATAAAGAGTTTAGCTATTATATAACACATAATTTTGTTGGCGCGAGATATACGCCGGAGTATTCATTGACAGTAAAAAAAGGAGAAGATTTGATATTCATTCAAGGTGGAGTTTCTAATCATGATAACAGTTTCGAAAATTTAGAACAAATCGAAAAAGATTTAAAATCATTTAGTCAGAACTCTGGATTATCAGCAAAAAAGCTGCTCGATAAATTCAATACAAAATCTGAATTACATGAGAATGATCAGGTCACAAAAAAATTAAAAACAATTAAAACTAAATATAACATAACGGAATACGAACTATTCAAAGGCTTAGTAAGAATAAACAAACAGGTTCTGTCGCATTAATTTTATAAAATATCATCCCTATTCCCGCCAACTCATCCCCTCTAACGCATAGCGGAAAACATCATTATCAACAGCTCAATATCTCCCTCCAAAAAGTTCGAGAAGCCTCCCTCCGGCTCCACCAAAAAGAAACCCACTTAAATGAGTGGGTTTCTTTATTAAGATTTACTACGATACACCTAACTTCTTTATATCTATTATTCTTGTATTATGAAAACTAAATTGATTTAGAAGAAGTTAGATGTATTTAAGTAATTTACTGTAGTATGAATAGTAACTGTTTCATTAAATTACTGAATGAATCAAAAGATTATTTCTTATTTAGATGCCAATTAATTCAGTTTCCATAAATTATCGCCAACGATATGTGTATGAGTAGTTACATCCCGAAGGGTGTTATTGCTTATTTACCTGTGGGATTTTTTTCACTTGTAATGCATATCAACGATATGTATGCCATTTTGCTTAACATCTTTTAACAGCAGCCGCATATAACATTTCTGATTCTTTATTGTTATAATTGATAACTTGATAAACGCAAAGCTGATGAAAAATAATTTTAAACTTTTGGGAATAGGTCTTATAGGTGGAATGCTTCCACTTATTATTTTTATAACACTCAACCAAACTAACTCAACACCACAACTAGACACCGTTACAAATCAACAAACGGAAACATTTGGCACTAAAACAGCATTGAGACCCTACACTTCAGCTACGGAAATTGATTTTGTTAGCGCATCTGAAAATAGTTTAAACTCAGTAGTTCACGTTACTACCAAGGTAGAAACAACATCATTCCAAAGGGATCTTTTTTCTGAGTTCCTATACGGTCCTGGAGCTGGCGGAAGGGAGTTTAAGCAATATGGTTCTGGTGCAGGGTCTGGAGTAATTGTATCAACCGACGGGTACATTGTAACAAACAACCACGTCATTCAAGATGCACAGGAAATTGAAGTAACGCTAAATGACAACCGAAAATACACCGCCACAGTTGTTGGTACAGATCCATCAACAGATGTTGCTGTATTGAAAATCGAGGAGAAAAATTTGTTAGCGATACCTATTGGAAACAGTGATAATATTCAGGTTGGTGAATGGGTGTTAGCCGTTGGAAACCCATTCAACCTAACAAGCACCGTTACGGCTGGAATTATTTCTGCAAAAACACGGAACATCAACCTATTATCAGAACAGTCTAGTACCAATATTGTTCCGATAGAATCTTTCATTCAAACAGATGCGGCTGTAAACCCTGGAAACTCAGGAGGAGCACTTGTAAACACGCAAGGAGAGCTCGTAGGAATAAACACAGCCATCGCGTCAAAAACAGGAAGTTATAGTGGTTACTCTTTTGCTATTCCTGTTAACCTTGTAAAAAAAGTACTAACAGATCTAATAGACTATGGCATCGTTCAACGTGGATACTTAGGGGTTCAAATTTCTAATATTACACAAGAATTAGTTGAAGAAAAAAAGCTAGCCAACACAAAAGGAGTCTATATTGCACGTGTTTCAGAAAATGGAGGCGCAGAAAAAGCAGGGCTAAAAGATGGAGACGTCATTCTAAAAGTGGGAACAAAAACAGTGAATTCAGTAGCCTCACTGCAAGAAGAAGTAGGGAAACGAAGGCCTGGAGACAAGGTTAACATCACCATCCGAAATTCAACAGGAAGTGAGTATATCAAAGAAGTTACACTTCGAAACAGCGACGGAAAAACAACACTCATTCGCAAAGAAGAAGTTAAAAAAAACACTGCCCTAGGAGCAACCTTCATAGAATTAACAACCAAAGACAAAGACGAATTAAACATTTCAAATGGAGTGAAAATTAAAACACTTAGCGCTGGAAAGTTAAAATCGCTCGGTCTCACCGAAGGAATGATTATTTTAAAAATTAACAACGAAGCAATTAAATCGATTAAGCAACTAACGAGCAAGTTGAATAGCGCCAACAGAGGTGTCTTATTAGAAATAATGACCAAAAGCGGTAAAAGAGACTACGTAGGGTTCGGCCTCTAAACCATTAAATGAATTCATTGATGCTGAAGTTGGTAATATTGAGAATTTTATGAACGTTTTTTTTGGATAATGAGTTCTTTTCATCGTATCTTTGTCCGCGCCATTATTTAGCACTAATAAAATAGAAGACGACAAGAAAGTATGAGACAACTTAAAATTACGAAATCTATTACCAACCGTGAGAGCCAGTCATTAGATAAATACTTACAGGATATCGGTAAAGAAGAGTTGATTACTGCTGAGCAAGAAGTAGAATTGGCAAGAAAAATTAAACAAGGTGACCAAAGAGCCCTTGAGAAATTAACAAGAGCCAACCTTCGATTTGTCGTGTCTGTTGCTAAGCAATACCAAAACCAAGGTTTAACACTACCCGATCTTATTAACGAGGGAAATCTAGGCCTGATTAAAGCGGCACAAAAATTTGATGAAACACGTGGTTTTAAATTCATTTCATACGCCGTATGGTGGATTCGTCAATCAATACTACAGGCACTTGCTGAACAAGCGCGAATTGTACGATTACCTCTAAACCAAGTAGGATCACTAAACAAGATAAACAAAGCTTTCTCTCGCCTTGAGCAAGAATTCGAAAGACCTCCATCAGCTGAAGAATTAGCTGAAGCACTAGAGGTTCCTGAAGATAAAATTAAAGAGAGTTTAAATGTATCTGGTCGTCACGTTTCTATTGATGCTCCCCTATCAACATCTGAAGATGGTGGAACACTGATGGACGTTATGGCAAACAACGACTCGCCTAAAGCAGATCACTCTTTAATGGCTGAATCTCTTCAAAAAGAAATTGAGCGATCATTAAGTACACTCACAGACAAAGAGCGTGAAATTATTCGTTTGTTCTTTGGAATTGGAATGAATCATGGGCTTACACTTGAAGAAATTGGAGCCAAGTTCAATTTAACACGTGAGCGCGTTCGACAAATTAAAGAAAAGGCAATTCGCCGTTTGCGACATACCTCTCGAAACAAACTACTTAAAGCTTACTTAGGATAATAAATTATAAAGGTGCCCACTAACATAGGCACCTTTTTTATATACTAAAACTTAAATATCAATACCTTATAATTTAAAACAAATGGGAATAGCGTTGAGTTACGAAAACGAATTACAGTCGCATATCAAAAAAGAAAGAGCGGCAGTAAAACTATCAAGTAAAGGAGGAGAACTTCTTTACGACAAAGGAATCGAATTGGTTTTATTCAGAAACCCATTGATCGATTTAACGATTTCCGAAGTATTAAATCTACATGAGTATTCAAAAAATGTAGTCAACAAACCTGTTGATATTTTCACAACATCTGGCCTGGCAGAAGCAATTCTTGAAATGGATCTTGCACCAGCAAAACTAGACATTGGTAAGCTAGCTAGCGAATGGTTAAATGAGAAAGGTGATTTTGAAACAATGATCGATTTTCTTAACGCAAAGTTAGCAGGGTTTGCAACTTCAACTACACTGAACTTTGAACCAAGAGATGTTGTACTATACGGTTTTGGTCGTATCGGTCGTTTAGCAGCAAGAGAGCTTATAAAACAGGCTGGTAAAGGTCAGCAACTAAGATTAAGAGCCATTGTAACTCGTAGCAACTCTGAAGCAGACTTAATCAAAAGAGCCGCATTACTAAAAAATGATTCCGTTCACGGAGCGTTTAATGGTACTGTACAAGTAGATGCTGCAAACGAAGCATTAATCATCAATGGGCAAATTGTAAAAATGATTTGCGCTAAGAATCCTGAAGATATTGACTATACTGCTCACGGAATAAACAATGCCTTGATTATCGACAATACAGGAGTCTTTACAGATAGAGAGGCGCTATCTCGTCACCTAAAAGCTTCAGGTTCATCTAGAGTTCTTTTAACAGCTCCAGGTAAGGAGATACCAAACATCGTTTACGGAATCAATCAAAAAGAATTAGACCTTGAAAATGAGCAGGTTTATTCAGCTGCTTCTTGTACAACAAATGCAATCTCCCCTGTTCTTAAAGTTGTTAATGACAAGTTAGGCGTTGTAAAAGGACACATTGAAACAGTGCACGCCTATACAAACGATCAGAACCTACTCGACAACATGCACAAAAAACCAAGAAGAGGTCGTTCTGCTGCAATCAATATGGTAATTACTTCAACAGGTGCAGGTAATGCTGTAACTAAAGTAATTCCAGACTTAAAAGACAAATTAACAGCAAATGCTGTACGTGTCCCTACTCCAAATGGATCACTAGCAATTCTTAACCTTGAACTGGGAAAAGAAACTTCAGTGGAAGAATTAAACAACACCATTAAGGATGCGGCATTAAACGGCGATTTAGTTAATCAGATATACTACGCTCTAGACCCTGAATTGGTATCGAACGATATCATTGGGAATACATGTTGTTGTGTATTTGACTCAAATGCTACAATCGTTTCTAAAGATGGTAAAAATGCAGTTATATACGCATGGTACGACAACGAGTTTGGTTATACAAAACAAGTTATTCGTCTAGCAAAATACATTTCTAAAGTAAGAAGAGCAATTTATTACTAGTCAATACGATTTATAAAAATAAAAAAAAGGACTGATTAAAATCAGTCCTTTTTTTTATTTCCTTATGTCTTGTTTATTTCGCTCCCAGCATATCTTCAACAGAGTTTGAAATTGCAGATTTATCTAACCTTAGCTTTCCACTTTCTGTTGCAATTAAAACTGTAGACTCTGCCACCTCAAGGACCTTTCCGTGAATACCACCAATGGTAACCACTTTATCACCCACAGCCATTGATTCTCTAAACTGTTTTAACTCTTTTTGTTTTTTCATCTGAGGTCTGATCATAAAAAAGTAGAACACTACCATAATCAATACCAACATTACTATTTGATTCATATCTGTTATTTTTATTTTAAAATTATCTTCTAATTACATTTGCCTTGACAACCACCTGGGTTATTGAAGGTGTCGTATTTGCGACAATACGAACTGATTTGTTTAACACACCCGCTCCTACCTTTTCTGTATTAACATAAGCAAGTACCTTTCCAGATTCACCTGGTAAAACAGGATTTTCAGGGTATTCAGCAACAGTACAAGAACAAGAGCCTTTAACCTCTCCTATAACCAGTGGGTATTCTCCTGTATTTGTAATAATAAATTTTGCAGTAATAACCTCACCCTTTAATACATCACCTGCATCAAAAACAGCAGCAACCTCCATGGTTGTTTTATTACCAACTTCAACCTTTGAACCTCCCCCACAAGACAGAAGCAATAAAGTCACAAAAAGAGCCAATAAACTTTTCATTTTTCTAATCTTTCAAGCCACGACCGACTTTGTTAATCTTATCATCTTTCACCAACCTTGAAATCGCCTTATCTAAAACACCATTAATAAAGCTATTGCTCTTAGGTGTACTATAGAATTTTGAAATCTCAATATATTCATTCAGCGTAACTTTTGTTGGAATATTATTGAATGTTTGCAATTCTGTAATCGCCATTTTCATTAAAATAACATCCATCTTAGCAATTCTGTCAAGCTCCCAATTTGAAGTCAACTCATCAATCAACAATTCATTTTCCTTATCAAGGACTATTGTCTTTCTCAATAACTCACGAACAAAAGTTGTTTCGTCTTCTTTGTCCTTGTACAAATCAAGAATAGCAGGCTCCTGCCCTTCTTCAAATGATTTAATTGTTTTTATAACCATTGAACAAGCTAAGTCAATATCATCAATCCAGTGGATATTTCGGTCTTCCAAACAATCGTATAAAACTTCTGAATTTGCAATTTCAGCCTTAAATAAAGCTATGGCAAATGCCTTATCTTCTTCAAAGCCTTTAACCTCATTATTCATGTATGAATCATACACCTCACCCTCCCTAAGCTGGTTATATATTTTACGAAACATTTGCTGGTTTTCATCGCCAACCCAATTTACTTTTCTTTGTTCAGAAAGCACACGTAGGGTTGGTTGCTTTTCAAGAATATCAATAATAGCGCTGTCAACAAACTTTCGATTTGGATTAGCATCCTCATCTGTTGGGAATATTTTCTTCTTATTCTCTTCCATACGGTACTCTCCAAACGTTTTCAATTCTGAAAAAGTTAGTAAAAAGTATATGTACAAATCATAAATTCTCTCCAAAGAATTCAATGTTTCTTTTTCAACACTTCCATATCCTTCATCTTTAGATTGGAAGAATGCATAAAGCGATTGAAGTACTTTTATTCTTAAGTGTCGTCTATTGAGCATCGAGTATTATAAAAACAAGTTAACCTTTCCTATTGCTGAGATTCTTTCCTCAGCCATTTTATTCGCAATTTGATATGTTGGAACATTTTCTTCCTTAGAGCGCTTCACAATATTATATATTGTCGTGTAAATCTCTTCAGACTTATGCATTGCCCACTCAGAAGAAAGTCCTTTCACCTCCGAATAACAATTAATCACCCCACCTGCATTCAATGCAAAGTCAGGAGCATAAACCATTCCTTTATCCATAACAACTCTACCATGCACATCCTCCTGCTGTAATTGGTTGTTTGCTGCACCAGCAATAATTGAGCATTTCAATCGGCTTAATGTATCATCATTTAAGGTTGCTCCTAAAGCACATGGAGCATATATATCCATATCTAGGTCATAAACATCATCTAGACCAACAACTGTTGCTCCATACTGATCTGCCACACGCTTTAACGAAGGTTCATGAATGTCCGAAATATAAACCTTAGCTCCTTCTTCTGTTAGTGACTTTACTAAATATTCACCAACATGACCAACTCCCTGAACAGCAACAACTTTTCCTGAAAGTGAATCTGAGCCAAACTGTTGTTTAGCACAAGCCTTCATTCCCATATAAGTTCCGTAAGCCGTAACAGGTGATGGATCTCCACTTTTACCTGGTAAACCAACAACATGATCTGTTTCCATTCCAACATAAGACATATCTACAGGATTTATCCCTACATCTTCTGCTGTAATATATTTACCCGCTAAACTGTTTACAAATTTTCCGAATCGTCTAAATAAAGCTTCTGACTTCATTGACCTTGCATCGCCAATAATAACAGCCTTACCTCCACCTAGATTCAGTCCAGATATGGCATTTTTATACGTCATTCCGCGAGACAAGCGCAAGACATCGTCCAGCGCTTCCATTTCAGTACCATACTGCCACATACGAGTCCCGCCTAATGCTGGACCTAAAATTGTGTTATGCACTGCAATAATTGCCTTTAAACCCGTGTCATTATCATTACAGAAAAGCAGCTGTTCATGATTGTACTTACTCATCTGAGCAATTACAGGGTTACTTGCGAGGTTCGTGTCCTCAATATTTTTTACTTCAAACATAAATGTTAAATGTTTTCTCAAGTGTATTATATACTTTTACAACGTCATGTAAATGAGCGTGGCAAAAATAGGAAATTATCGATGAAGTCACTTAGCTACCTCAACAAATATTTCATAAAGTATAAATGGAGATTCCTTTTTGGGGTACTATTTATCATTGGAAGCAACTGGTTTAAAGTCGCAATGCCTGAATTCTTTGGGAACTTTACGGATGAATTAAAAAACTGGGACACCTCAAAACCAACTGATGAGGTTATTTATATTGCATTAAAAGCCGGTGGTATTATTATGCTTTTAATCTTTATATCAGGTTTTTTCCTTTTTCTAACTCGACAAATGATCATAATTATGTCAAGGCACATTGAGTATGATTTAAAAAATGAAATCTACACGAAGTATCAGGAGCTAAATTATTCTTTTTACAAAAGGAACAATACGGGAGATTTAATGAATCGAATTTCAGAAGATGTTAATAAGGTGCGTATGTATTTAGGCCCAGGAATCATGTACTCCATAAACCTTGTAGCTTTAAGCATTCTTGTGATTCGGAACATGGTTAACATTAACGGATATCTAACCATCATTGTATTGATTCCTCTTCCACTTATGTCTTTTATAATTTACAAAGTCGCTAACCGCATAGGTAAACTTAGTGCAGAAGTACAAGAGGAGCAATCTAAAATGTCCACACTTGTACAAGAAACATTCTCTGGAATTCGTGTGATTAAAGCATACAGCAGGAGCAGTGAAATTAACCAACGACTCTCCAAATCTGCAGAAGACTATAAAGCGAAGAGCATGCGTCTTGTACTCACGAACGCTCTTTTTACGCCTACAATATTTATCTTAATTGGAGTTAGCACAATTCTCTGCATATATTTAGGTGGGCAATTATACTACAGCAACGAAATAACACAAGGTGGAATCTTAAAATTTATCTTCTACGTTAATTTGTTAACATGGCCTTTTGCCTCGATCGGATGGGTCTCCTCCTTAATTTCTCGAGCAGCCGCTAGCCAAACTAGAATTAATGAGTTTTTGAAAGAGCGTGTGGAAATCACAAACACAAATCATGATGCGTTTAATTTTGAAGGCGACATTGAGTTTAACAAGGTAAGTTATACATACCCTAACTCACAAATAAATGCAATTAATAAATTAAGCTTCAAGCTAACCAAAGGAGAGTCACTTGGGATTGTAGGGAGAACCGGAGCAGGAAAATCAACAATCCTTAAGCTCATCATGCGGCAAATCGAACCAACTTCAGGACAGATTCTTATTGATGGAATTGATTTAAAGGAACTTAATCTTAATCAATTTAGAAATCAAACCGGGATTGTACCTCAAGATGTATTTTTATTTTCTGACTCCATCAAAAACAATATTTTATTTGGCAGTAGCCACCCCAATGAGTTAACCGAAAAAATAGAGAACGCCGCAAAAGAATCACACGTCCACCACAATATTATCGACTTCAAAGATCAGTACAACACTATACTAGGAGAGCGTGGAGTAAATTTAAGCGGAGGTCAAAAACAACGTATAAGTATTGCACGTGCCTTAATTCGAGACCCAAAACTGTTAATATTAGACGATTGCTTGTCTGCAGTTGATACCGAAACCGAAGACATTATTTTAAGCAACTTAAAAAAACGACAGACAACCTCTATCGTAATTAGTCACCGAATTTCTTCTTTGAGAAACGCCTCTCGCATCATAAACATTGAGAATGGCTCAATTACAGAACAGGGAACTCACTCTGAATTAATCGAATTAAATGGCATGTATGCCGACCTCCACAAAAAGCAACTTGCTGAAGACACTCAAAAAAAAGAGCCGAAAAACACACCGCACTAACTGAATTCTAAAATTAGTTGATAACTCCTAATAAAATTAGTTCGATTTAATTTCGATTTGGCGTATCTTTATGACTCAATATATTAGATTAATGGGGAAAATTATTGCTATCGCAAATCAAAAAGGTGGAGTTGGAAAGACAACTACAGCAATAAACTTAAGCGGATGTTTAGGCGTTCTTGAATATAAAACACTACTGGTTGACGCTGACCCTCAAGCCAATGCAACATCTGGTGTAGGGCTTGACCCCAACAATTCAAAAAACATTTACGATTGTTTAATTAACGATGTTGATCCAACAGATTTAATAATAAAAACAGATAATCCAAATTTAGATATTATTCCTTCTCACATTGATTTAGTTGGTGCTGAGCTCGAAATGATTAACCTCCCAAATAGAGAGCACATGCTCAAGTTTGCTTTGGATAAAATTAAAGATCAATACGACTACATTGTTATTGACTGCTCACCTTCTCTAGGTTTGATTACTGTAAATTCATTAACAGCAGCAGACTCTGTTATAATTCCTGTTCAGTGTGAGTACTTTGCATTAGAAGGATTAGGGAAATTATTGAATACAATAAAAATTGTTCAAGGCCGATTAAATACAGCTTTAGAAATTGAAGGTATATTACTCACAATGTATGACACACGATTACGACTTGCAAATCAAGTTGTAGATGAAGTTAAAATGCATTTTCAAGAACTTGTCTTTGACACCGTTATCCACCGTAACACAAAACTGGGAGAAGCACCCAGTCATGGAGAAACGATAATCATGCATGATTCAGCAAGTAAAGGTTCTGTAAATTACCTTAACCTTACACGAGAAATTCTTCAAAAGAACGACTCTACTACTATTTCAAACGACGACAAACAAATTAACATTAGCGATGAACTCTAATACAAAAAAGCGTTCAGCACTAGGAAAAGGACTGAGTGCATTACTGGAAAACGCCGAAACAAACACAATAGCACCATCAAATGAAGAAGGGGTAGTTGGGTCTATTTCAACCCTTCCTATTTCAGCTATTGAAGCAAATCCATTCAATCCGCGTACCAACTTTGAAAAAAATGCCTTAACAGACTTAAGTAATTCAATCAAGGCTCATGGTATTATACAACCCTTAACCGTTCGAAAACTTGGACGAGGAAGGTATCAGTTAATTTCTGGGGAACGACGCTTTAGAGCATCACAATTAGCAGGGCTTACTGATGTGCCTGCTTATATCAGGATAGCTAACGATCAGACAATGCTTGAAATGGCATTGGTAGAGAACATTCAGCGTGAAGACCTAAACCCAATTGAGGTTGCCCTATCCTATTCCCGACTAATTAAAGAATGTGACTTAACACAAGACCAACTAAGCCAAAAGATTTCAAAAAGTAGATCAAGCATAACAAACCACCTTCGACTGTTAAAACTCCCGGTTGAAATTCAAGCTGGAGTTCGCGCTAAAAAAATCACAATGGGGCATGCTCGTGCACTGGTTTCTGCAGGTGATGAAAAAACACAGGTTGATTTATTTAACCGGGTAGTTATAGAAAAGCTATCCGTAAGAGACATTGAGTCTATTTTACGTGGAGAACAACTAGTACCTCACACAAAAAGTCACAAGCAAAATGGATCTAAATTTAAAGCGACTATTTCTGAAAACGAGTACGTTTTTAAAGAACACCTAAGCGATCAACTGGCAACCAAAGTTGAAATAAAAAAGACTCCTAAAGGCACAGGTAAAATCATTGTAAACTTTGATTCAGACAATGACCTGAATAGAATTATGGAATTATTCAACAAGTAATGAAACTCTTAGTTGCATTCATTTTCATTAGTATTACCGCTGTTTTCGCGCATGCACAAACCTTTGAAAGGAACGATTACAATACGAATTCGTTAAAACTTGAGTTAAAACACGACTCCCTTAGACCACATACGATACGAAAGGCCGTTATACTATCTGCAGTACTACCTGGAGCCGGGCAAGTATACAATCACATACACATGCCTAAAGGGAGTAAAAAAGCATTTTGGAAGGTTCCTTTGATATATACTGGACTTGGTGCATCTTCTTACTTTTTAGTGAAAAATCAACGTACTCAAAGATCTTTAATGCAAGAACACATACTGCGTCAAGACAATGAACCTGGTAATATTCAATGGTCTGAATATACTAACGACCAAGACATTTTAACCCTTTATAATCAATACCAAAACTGGCGTGACCTATCTATCATTGCTGTTGGAATCGTTTACTTACTTCAATTAACAGATGCAGGAGTTGAAGCTCATTTTGTAAATTTTGATGTTTCCGAAAACCTTTCAATGGCGTTTAGCCCCGTAGTTCTAAACGATCGAACTCCAGGAATAAAGCTCGCTCTTAATTTTCGTTAAAAGCATTGTCTACTCTGCGTAAAACTTTATTTTTGTTTTAATTCTAATAATCATGAGAATAGCTTTAATTGGATACGGAAAAATGGGTAAAACTATTGAGGACATTGCTATCTCTCGTGGGCACACAATTGTTGGAAAAAGCAATAGGGAAAATCCAATTTCAACGTTAGACTTTTCAAACATCGATGTAGCTATTGAGTTTACCGCGCCTAAACTTGCAAAAAAACACATAGAACACTGTGTAGATAAAAAAACTCCTGTCATTGTTGGAACAACTGCCTGGAACAATCAGCTACCCGAGGTGAAAGACTATGTTTTAAAAAACAACGGTGCGCTACTACACGCTTCAAATTTTAGCATTGGGGTCAATATTTTTTTTGACATTAATAAACGCTTAGCTAAGCTAATGTCTAACACTCCTGAATACAAGCCAAGTATTGAAGAAATACATCACCTAGAAAAGCTAGATGCTCCTTCAGGAACCGCTGTTTCATTAGCCAACGATTTAATGCTTGAAAACAACAGCTACACCTCATGGGTACATAGCGAAAACACAACACCTGACACACTGGATAATCAAATTGCCGTAAGTTCTTTTCGTGAAGATGGAATTCCAGGCACACACAAAGTAAGTTATGAATCTGAAATTGACCTACTTGAAATAAAGCATACCGCAAAAAATCGTCAAGGATTTGCATTAGGGGCAGTAATTGCCGCAGAATGGATTACTGACAAGAAAGGAGTCTTCACTATGCAAGACGTTATAAAACTATAAGAACATGAACCTATTTTATTTCTACATTTTACTACTCATTCACCCATACATTTCACTCTGGTTTATCAGCTTCAAACAAGCAAACCGTAAATCATGGGAAGCATTAATACCCGTATATAACTACTACATAGCGTTTAAACTCGGCGCAAAAAAACCATGGTGGGCACTGTTAATGATTGTCCCAGGTGCACACATCGTTATGTGGTCAGTTGTCAACACTTCCTACATTCGTAGATTTGGTTACTTTTCTCTTACAGACACATTGCAAGGTGTCTTCTTTCCATATATCCTTATGGCTAAAATTTCTAAGGACAAGGATGCGATACTCCCAGAAACAAACTGGGCTAACAGCAAAGAAATGGCTGAACGTGAATGGGGAGATCATTTAGCACTGTTTCTTGCCCTACCAATTATTGGTCACATAATCGCTCTAGGGATTGGTGCAGTAACACGTCATGAGCCAGGTAAAAAATCTAAAGTGAAAGAATGGGGCGACTCTATTATTTTTGCTTTAGTTGCAGCAAGTATTATTCGAACATACGTCTTTGAACCATTTCAGATTCCTACCGGATCAATGGAGAAAACCCTAGTAGTTGGAGACTTTCTATTTGTAAACAAATTGGCTTACGGACCAAAAGTACCTGTTACCCCACTATCCTACCCACTAGTACACAATACTGTTCCATGGGTTAACATAAAATCTTATACTGGTTTAGAAAAATCAAACTACACACGACTACCTGGTATTTCAACGGTTAAAAATAATGACGTCGTTGTTTTCAACTACCCATCTGGTGACACTGCTGTTTACGACCCTAGAATGCCGAATGGATTAATGGGACACGATTATCACGGCATCGTAAATAAAGAGGCTCTTCGTCTATGGCAAGGGAATAATGAATACATTTCTAAACTATCATTCAAACTAAGGGACAGTATCCTACAGTCGACACCACAAGGGAATTTTGACATGCGTAGTGTAGACGCCTTTGCAGCGCAAGAAGCAACCAGAAGAGTTACAGATATAAACGGTCAAGATTTTATAGACAATGTTGAGCTATGGAGAAACAAAGCCCGTCACAAACTTGCAGTTGAAAAAATTGCATACGATCAAAGTACTGGTGGTACAATTGAACACTATGGTGTAATTTATCGTCCTGTCGACAAGCGGGAAAATTACATAAAACGATGTGTTGGGATTCCTGGTGATTGGATTGAAATTAAAAATTCAACACTATACGTAAATGACAAAAAAGCTTTTGTTGCCGAGAATCAAAACTTACAGTATAGGGTAACCAACGTACTTGTTCCGTCAAAACTAACAATGGATGAAAAGTATGGACTTGAAGTTTCTCGTGGAGACTACTACCCTAGTCAAAATGGTGACGGAAGTTACATTATGAATCTAACGCAAGGACAGCTCAATCAATTGAAAAAATCAAATCCTGAAGGAAATTTTGACTTAGTAAACTATCCTCAATTGGCTGACTCTGCTAAAGCCTCACCAGCCAGTCTAATAGATAATCTAAACTGCTTTCCGAAAGACTTCTACGTAAACAATACGATAACTGACTTTAACCGATTTCAAATTCCTTTCGCTGGCCAAACGGTGGAAATTGATACGAATAACATTGCATGGTTTCGTCGTATAATTACAGCCTACGAAGGGCATACACTTCACGAAACAAAAGATGGAATTTTCATTGATGGAGAATTAGCTAAAAAATACACCTTTTCAATGAACTACTATTGGTTAATGGGTGACAATCGATACAACTCTGCTGACTCACGTATCTGGGGCTTTGTTCCTGAAGATCACATTGTTGGAAAGGCTTCCATGGTCTGGTTTTCTAAAAGTCCTTATAAGGGGATTCGTTGGGAAAGATTATTCAATATGATAAAGTAATGGGCCCGATTGTACCCAGCTCCTATTTTGGAAGCATCGCCTACTTCAAAGAAATTGCTAAGCATGATGTGGTACGTATAGAAGCTAAAGAACATTTTCCAAAACAAACCTATCGAAATCGTTGTGAAATTGTGGGAGGTGATGGCATAATGTCATTATCAATTCCAACCAAACGTAGCAACGGATCAAAAACATCAACAGACAACGTAATTCTATCTGACGAAGAAAACTGGAGGGTTAGACATTGGAGGTCAATAACTAGCGCCTATCAATCGGCCGCTTTTTTTGATTACTATAGTATTGAAGTAGAAGAACTTTTATTTTCAAAAGAAACAAACCTGCTTCGCTTTAATACAGCCATAACCAAACGTGTTATAGAATGGTTAGACTTAAACACTGAACTACTGTTAACAGATGATTTTCAACCAATTATCGAACATGACTTAAGACTGAATCTAACTGGAAAAGAGCATTTTCAAGCACTTAAAAAAGCTCCTTACATTCAAGTATTTCCAGGAGAGTCGAATTACAAAGAAAGTTTATCCATTTTAGATGCCATTTTCTGTGAAGGACCCTTGGCGCGTAATCTACTTATGGAAAAACACTAATACTTAGTCCTAACCAATAGACAATGAAAGCTTTAACATTATTCGCTCTTGCCCTAACATTATTATCACTCACTCCTACTTTTGGACAAACAAAATCTATCGTTGGGTTTTATAATGTTGAAAATTTATTTGATACTTTAGATACTGAAGGTAAAAACGACATCGAATTTCTTCCGGGTGCAGACCGCAAATGGAACACTCAAAAGTATCAAGAAAAAATCACACACATCAATACGGTTATTGAGACCATGCGCTACCCATTAATACTTGGACTCTGTGAAATCGAAAATAAAGCTGTTGTTCAAGACATCATTAAAGGAGGTAACTTGGCATACACACACGCTATTGTTCACTACGAGAGTCTCGATCGACGTGGAATTGATAACGCTATCATTTACGACAGCACAAAATTAAGTCTTGCTGAATCAGGAATAATTCGCTTCAGTATGCCGGACAAAAACCGCCCAAGTAGAGATATTACATGGGCAAAACTCTACACTAAAAAGGATACCATTCTTACAATGGTAAACCACTGGCCAAGCAGATATGGAGGTCAAGTAGAAAGTGAACCAAAAAGACTAGTTGCAGCTTATGCAGCGAAATCATTCATAGATTCTATGACTGTTGTTAACCCCAAAATTAAGATTGTATTTATGGGAGACCTAAATGACTACCCAGATAATAGAGCACCTCTTTTAATCTCTGAATTATTACGCCCAATGATTACAGCTGAGTCTGGAGAGTTTGGAGGGACACATAACTATCGAGGTGAATGGAATGTGTTGGACCACATCATGGTTTCAAATTCACTATTGAAAAAGAAAGGTATGCGTGTCGCTAAGAAATCAGGTAGAATCCATAGTGAAAAGTACCTTTTGGATACATATAAAGGTAATATCGTTCCTTTTAGAACCTATGGAGGCAGAAAATATCTTGCGGGATATTCTGATCATTTACCTGTTACAATCAATTTCTCACTCAATTAAGGTGTTAATAATTTCTTAACATTGAACTTGGTGTTCAATTTCGTTGAATCAGTATTTTTGACGGGAATTTTATACTATGTCAAAGAAAGGGAATATTAAAGAAGTAGCACAAGTTTTCTTTAAACTAGGTGTTATTGCATTCGGAGGTCCAGCAGCACATGTTGCGATGATGGAAGAAGAAATCGTTAACAAAAGAAAATGGATGGATCGTCAACATTTTCTTGACTTAATGGGGATAACTAACCTGATCCCAGGCCCCAACTCTACAGAAATGACGATGCACTGTGGTCATGAGCGTGCAGGAATTCCAGGACTATTCGTAGCTGGTTTTGCATTCATTTTTCCTGCGGTAGTTATCACTGGTACTCTGGCATGGCTTTATTCTCTTTATGGTACCCTACCAAATGTTGAACCTTGGATAATTGGGATTAAACCTGCAGTCCTAGCAATCATTGCAGGAGCTGTTTTTAAACTTGGAAAAAAAGCCCTAAAAGGCTGGGAACTAGGTACACTCGGACTTTTCGTTCTGGCAGCCAGCATTCTAGGCGTTAATGAAATACTTGCTCTATTAACTGCAGGAGTTGTTGGGGCGTTCTATTTCAGTGCAAAAAACAAAATGTTCGACAATCCTAAGTCAATCTTGCCTTTATTCTTATTACAACTTCCAACCGCTTCAGTTGCCGGTATTACATCGTTAAAAGTCTTTTGGACATTTCTAAAAGTTGGTTCAGTTTTATACGGATCTGGGTACGTTCTATTTGCTTATCTAGATGCTGAGCTTGTTACAACAGGATGGCTTACTCGTCAACAATTAATGGATGCAGTTGCAGTTGGTCAGTTTACACCTGGTCCAGTCTTGTCTACAGCAACATTTGTCGGGTATCAATTAACAGGATTTTGGGGCGCTGTAGGTGCAACGCTTGGAATATTCCTACCTTCATTTCTATTCGTTTTAATTCTTAATCCACTTGTGCCTAGAATGAGAAAATCCAAAGTTCTTGGGTTTTTCTTAGACTCGGTAAATATTGCAGCTGTAGCAGTAATGGCTGGTGTATTATTTGAAATGGCAAAAATCTCGTTGGTAAATTGGCAAGGAATTGTAATTGCTGTAATTAGTTTTGCATTAATCTTTGGCTTTAAAAAAGTAAGTTCCATGTGGATTGTACTTGGTGGATCTTTATTGGGCTTCCTATTTAGCTTAATGTAATCAAACCTAGATATTTCGGGTATATTCAAAGTATTCAACTACCTTTGTAGCAACATATATAACGTTGCATGACATTTAAAGAACTCGGGATTGTTGATCCTATACTAAAAGCCCTTGATGCTCAAGGCTATACTCACCCTACTCCAATTCAAGAGCAATCAATCCCAATCCTACTGAACGGTAAGGACTTATTGGGCTGTGCTCAAACAGGAACAGGTAAAACAGCTGCATTTGGAATTCCAATTATACAACATTTGTATAACAACAAAACAACTGAAAAGGGTCGTCGAAAAATAAAATCACTCGTAGTTACTCCAACACGTGAGTTAGCTATCCAAATTAGTGAAAACTTTACTGCTTACGGTAAGTTTGCAAATGTTAGAAACACCGTTATTTTCGGTGGAGTAAAACAAGGTACTCAAGTAAACGCTTTAAAAGCTGGAGTTGATGTTTTGGTTGCTACGCCTGGTAGATTGTTAGACTTAATTCAGCAAGGATACATTACCCTTAATCACATTGAATACTTTGTACTCGATGAGGCAGATCAAATGCTAGATATGGGCTTTATCCACGACATTAAAAAAATCATTGCCAAATTACCTTCAAAAAGGCAGTCACTTTTCTTTTCTGCAACCATGCCTCCAAACATTGTTGAGTTATCAACTCGAATTTTGGGTAATTATGACAAGGTAACTGTTCAACCTGAACAAGCAACTGCTGAAAAAGTGGATCAAGCAGTTTACTTTGTACCGAAAAAAAGCAAGATTAAATTATTAGTTCAAATTCTTAACCAGAAAAGAGCCAACTCAACTTTGATCTTCGCTAGAACAAAACACGGAAGCGATAAAGTAGTTCGTTTATTAGAAAAGGCAGGAATTAAAGCAGCGGCAATTCATGGGAACAAATCTCAAAATCAGCGGCAAAAAGCACTCGGAAACTTTAAAGAAGGACGAATTCAGGTTCTTATCGCAACTGACATTGCAGCGCGTGGAATTGATGTTTCAAAATTGGAATTGGTAATTAATTACGAACTGCCTAATGTTCCGGAGACTTATGTTCACAGAATCGGGAGAACAGGTAGAGCAAAAGAAAGTGGTACAGCATTGTCTTTCTGTGATATGGAGGAACGCGCTTACTTAAAAGACATTCAAAAATTAATTAATCAAAAAATACCTGTTATTGACGATCATGAATTTGCTGCTGAAGCAGAAGATGAAGTTGTAATTCCTAAATCGCAACGTCAACAGAGACCTCCTAGAAACAAAAACAGGAACAACTCTGGTGGAGGAAACAGAAATGGAGGAGGAAATAATCGAAAGTATGGTTCAAAGCGAAGAGACTCCTACTCTTAATTACGGTACAATAACTGAATGAATTACCAATATAAAATTAAAGAAGAGGACTTACTGGAATTTCAGATTTATACAGCATCAAAATCTGAGCGTATTAATCGAAAAAAGAAAGCCGGTAGAATAACAATGACACTAATCTCATTATTCCTTCTATTCAACTTCTACACGGCCAACAATATTGGAATGAGCATCTATTTCTCTATTGTAACCCTTGCTGTGTGGATATTATACCCACGATACTTCAAGTGGAGGTACACAAAAATGTATCGAAATTTCATTCTTGAAAATTACGCGAACTTGCTTGATGAAATTGAATTTATTGAGATTCACCGGGAGTATGTACTTGTAAAAAACAAAACAGGAGAAGGTAAAATTAACATTTCTGAAATCAACAGTATTATTGAGGTTCAGAATCAGCTGTACATAAAACTTTCAGTAGGAACAGCGTTAATCACACCGAAAAATCAAGTTCCAAATCACTTAGAAATAATAAAACGATACAAGGAACTAAACATCCCTTATTTCAATGAATTAAACTGGAAGTGGATTTAAAATCATTCCAGCTCTCCAACGCTTGCATCAATTTCATTCAATGCATCGACAGCCTCTTTTCTTGGTGGATAAATTTTAGATACAAGCGCACCAAAAACCATAGCTACAGCAAAAGATGGCACAAGAACATCCAACTCAACAAAATACGCTCCTACGCTATCTAACTTCTGTACAACAAACTTAAAAATGATTACAGAGACAAACCCTGTAACCATAGAGGCAATAGCTCCCTTCTCTGAATATCCTTTCCAGAATAGCGTCAATATAACTACAGGGCAAAATGTAGCGGCAATTCCTGACCAACCAAAGATCATAACCCAAAAAACCTGACGATCGGGCGAAACCCAATTAAGAATTATAGCTATAATCAAAGCAGAAATAGCCATAATAACGGTTGACAATCTTGAAATTTTAGTTAAGTTTTCATCCTGGGTATCTGGCCTGAAAATCTTTTGATAAAAATCGCGTGTAATTGCACTAGACGCTAAGATTAACAACGAATCTATAGTCGACATGATAGCAGACAATACAATAGCAACAAAAATAGCAACAACAACAATGGGTAAAAATTCTTCTGTAACCATGCTTAAAACATTCTTTCCTCCCACTCCAAGAACTTCCTCTGGATTCTGACCACTTTCAGTAAAAATAACACGCGCAAGAATACCTATTGTTACAGCGGCAGCATCTGTTAAAAGCGTAAAGATTAATGCTACTGATTTTCCTTTTTGAATTTCTTTTTCATTCTTAATGGACATAAAGCGAACATACACCTGAGGAGAACCTAAAAAACCAAGGCCAATCATAGAAAAGCCTAGTATTGTAAATAAATTCATCCAGCCATCATCACTCTTACCCCAAATACTCGTAAGAGCAGGATCTATTTGATTTAACCCTGCTGTAATTTCAGTTCCTCCATCCATTGAAAACCAAACAACGATTGGCAAGAGAATTAATCCAAAAAACATCAATAAACCTTGAAATAAATCAGACCATACAGCAGCAACAAACCCGCCAATAAAAATGTAGCATAGAACTATCAAAAAACCTATTAAAGCGCCCAACCTGTAGTCAATTCCTAGCATAGAGTTAAAAGCTACGCCTGTAACATCAATTTGGGAGGCAACATAAATAACAACAAAAACAACAAGTATAGCCGCTGCAATTACACGCAAGGTATGGGATGTTGTCTTGAAGTGACTTTGGAGATAATCTGGAATGGTTATGGCTCTAAACGCATCTGAACGACGTTTAAACCGCTTGGCCATAAATTGCCAAGACAGAAAAACACCAAGAACCTCCCCTGCAACAACCCAATAACCAGAATAACCAGCAATAGCTCCCATTCCAGTCAAACCAATTAATAACCAGCCAGATTCGCCGGTGGCTCGTGCAGAAAAGGCTACAGCCCAAAAACCCATGTTTTTACCGCCAACATAATAATCACTCATGCTTTTAATACGTCTTGAAGCTACTATCCCTATTAGAAATAGAATTCCAACATAAACACTTAAGACTATTACTTTTATCATTAACGCTTGATCCATCTTAACTCTTATTTAATAATTCACTCAAAAAACTAACGAAATCTAAGTTGCATAAAATAATTTAAATCGTTCCATTTAAATGAATTTAAATCTATTTACAAAAATTGTATGCCTTAGCTATATCAACTCTTTGTTCTAAAACGAATAGGGCAATCGTTCTTTATAAAGGTATTTTTTTTGAGCAGATTCAAACGGGCGATAGATGTAGTACACATGGTTATTATGAACCGTAATGTTGTGTGCATACCTATACTCCAACTTAACCTGATTCCTGATTTCACCTGTCTTTGTGTTTACCCAGCCTAAATAACGATATCCAGCACGATCATAAGTAGCATACACTTGTCTGGTTGCACGATCTTGAATCAAATTACCGTCCCACCCTGTATGCTTTTTATCATAATGATGATAAATTGAAACACTATCTAGTCTAACACCATCTGCATCAAATTTAAACAGCTTATCCTTGTAATAATCAAAGACAAGAAGTGTATCATTCCGATGAAACATTGGTGCATAAAGCGCTTTGTAATAAATCGAGTTCGTAAAATAATTGGAGCCTACCCAAACTTCAGCATCCACTCCTGTTTGAAGTTCTTTATTTTTTGCCCAAAGTTTTGTCCGGACGTCTACCCACTTATATTCTGACCGATAGAGCTCCATCATTAAGTCATCTTGAACGTTCAATATTTTTGTATAACTAGAATCTAATTGGTCAAAGGCATAATAGTCGAAAGCAGGATAATTTGTGTTAAAGTTTGAGAAATACATTTTTGATTTAATCGTATCTAAAATTGGAGCTAAATACGTTAAGAAGTAAGATTTCTCTAAGGATGACAGTGCAATTTCATTGCCAGAAATATGAACACCATAAACATGTTCTTTACAAATCACATGCGGATTTTCTCGGTAGTCACGCTGTAATTCTTCCGCTAATTCAGGGACCTCAAACCTCCCTTTTATTTTCTGCCCATCCCAAATAAGCAACTCGCTTCCTTTTTTCAACCGCTTTGGATAGGTCAATAAAAGAACATCTCCATTTTTCATCAACTCAAAATCGGAAACGTGTAACTTTGGAGAACCAAAATAAATCAAAGGAACTCCTGGCGCTGCAACAACAACTTCATCGAGGTTTTGAACACGTATATAATCCATTTTATACGATAAAAACACCGTATCTTTAGCAGTGTACTTATTGCTTATTTTTTTACGTGTTGTGTACGTTTTATACTTTAAATGAGTAAACTCTAAATCTATAAGAACGCCTTTTGGAATTTTCACAGTAAATTCTCCCTTCGATTTTGTTTGACCAGAAAGAGTCGTGTCGGCATACTTAATTAAAACCGCTGCATTACGAATTGCTTCACCCGATTCATTTTGACTAAGTTTAATTTGAATACAAGTTGAGTCTTGTGAAAACCCAACAAAACTTAGCATACTAAAAAAGAAAAGAAGTTGTTTCATATTAACTAAGATGCTCAAAATTCTTTTTTCCATAAAAAAACTCCCGCTCAATAAAGAACGGAAGTTTTAAATATAATTGAATTACGCTTAAGCGTTTACATTCATGTTATCTAAAACAGTCATTACATTTCTTACCGCTTCTGCAGACTCATTAAGCATTGCTTTTTCTTCATCATTAAGATCTAACTCAATAATTTTTTCAATACCATCTTTACCCAAAACAACAGGTACACCTAAGTAGATGTCTTTCATTCCATACTCACCATCTAACCATGCGCAAACAGGGAATACTCTTTTTTGGTCTCTAACAATTGCCTCTACCATTTGAGCAGCAGCTGCACCTGGTGCATACCAAGCAGATGTTCCTAGTAATTTAACGATTTCACCACCACCAAACTTAGTTCGTTCAATGATTTCGTCTAATTTCTCTTTTGAGATCAATTCAGTAACTGGGATACCAGCAACAGTTGTGTAACGTGGAAGTGGAACCATTGTATCACCATGACCTCCCATAAGTACCGCTTGGATATCTTTTGGAGAAACATTTAACTCTAAGGCTAAAAATGAACGGTAACGTGCTGTATCTAACACACCAGCCATTCCAAATACTTTGCTACGGTCAACTTTTGCTGTTAAATAAGCACAGTATGTCATTACATCCAAAGGATTCGAAACACAAATTATTTTTGCGTCTGGAGAATACTTGATAATGTTTTCAGTAACCATCTTAACAATCCCAGCATTTGTTGCGATTAAATCATCGCGAGACATACCTGGTTTTCTTGGCAAACCTGAAGTAATAACCACTACATCAGAGTTAGCAGTTTTAGAATAATCATTCGTAGATCCAATCGTTCTTGAATCGTACAATGCAATTGGAGAAGTTTCCCAAATATCTAACGCCTTACCTTCTGCAAAACCTTCTTTGATATCTAACAATACAATCTCGTTAGCAATTTCTTTATGAGCTAATACATCAGCACAAGTAGCACCAACATTTCCAGCTCCAACAACAGTCACTTTCATTTTATTTGTTTTGATCTAGTTTAGAAAAAAAATCGTAACGCAAATTTAACACAATTGTTATTAAATTAAGTTATTTTACAGTCTTTTTTAATGGGGATTATTTAATTCATCATCATAAGGCAACCCCCAAATAAGAACAGCGTCTTACCAACGAAAACAGTGTGGAGAATAAAAACCAATTAAGGCATATAATCAATGGATGCTTGCAGAACAAAAGACGTTCTCAAGAACAGCTGTTTAAGCTTTATTATGGTAAAATGCTGAGTGTCTGTATGCGCTACACCAAAGACAGAGATTCAGCTGAAGAAGTTCTTCAAGAAGGTTTCATTAAGATCTTTGATAAATTAGAAGTATTTGATTACAAAGGGTCCTTTGAAGGTTGGATACGTAGAATCATGTCGAACACGGCTATTGATAGTATACGTAAATCTAAAAAGAACCCGATATTAACCGATAATGACAACGACTTCAAGATGGGAGCTGAAGACCCTATAGTTGAAGCAGAAGAATTGGAATCTATCGAAATCAAAGCTGAACTTGCACTAGAAGCGATAAGCCAGCTATCTCCAGCATACCGAACCGTTTTTAACCTGTATGTGATGGAAGAATACACACACAAAGAGATTGGAGAAATTCTAGGGATTAGTGAAGGCACTTCTAAATCTAATTTATCTAAAGCAAAAATGAACCTTCAACGAATTTTAAATGAACAATTCGTGAACATTAAATGACATGAAAAAAAGTATAGAACAGGGTATTAAGAATAGTTTAGAAAATCATGAGGTGCCTTATAATGGAGACGCATGGACTGCTATGCAGAAAAAGCTTGATGCAAAAAAACCAACACAGCCCAACTTTAAGGGATATGCTGCCGTCTTAGCTATACTGGCTGTAGTAATCACCTCTTTTATAGTAGTAGAGCGTTTAACAGACAAGCCTACTCAAAAAACACAAAATATTAAAACAAATGAGAATAATGAACCTAACAGCATTAAGCTCAAGGAGGTCATACAGAAAAATAGTATTGAGGCTCACTCAACTCAAAACAAAGTAATTGAAACGAGCAACATCGGTAATGCTACTTTGCCACAAAACAAAACAAAAGTTTCAGTTGAAGCATCTCAGATAAGTCAACTTCCACAAGAAGTAATAAAACCACTGTTAATTGAAGAAACACCTATAAACCCACCCAGAACAATTCGTGAAACTGCTGTACCTAAAATAATTGTACTTCCTATTGTTTCTGACGTTTGTGAGGGAGAGGTAATACAAATAGAGAATCAAAACGATGAAGCAATTCTTATAGAAAATAATAGCCTACGTTTTATCATTCCCGCAAACACTAAGCGTTCAATTCGTACTAAAGCAACTGGCAATTATTCAATAAGCCTTTTAAATACAACTGAAAACAGTAAGGTTAACACCTTTTTCGTCAAAGCAAATCCAGCTGTAGACTTTACAATTGATTCAGATACAAAATTTGAAGAAGGGATTCCAAGCACCCACATCGAATGCCTTGTTCCGGGTCACGATTTTTCTTGGGCTTACACAAGTCAAACCAGCAAAGGAAGAAAAACAACGGCACACTTCTACAACAAAGGTGATCATGATGTTACACTAACCGTAACCGGCAGCAATGGATGCACGGCCTCCTTAACAAAATCGGTATATATTGATCAAACGTATAATTTAATGGCCGTAAACTCATTCATGCCAACATCTACCGATACACGAAAGAGTACGTTTATGCCTTACGCCTTAACTCAACGAAACAATCAATTTACATTGATAGTAATTGATCCTATTGACGGGCATATCGTTTATCAAACAAGTGATGCATCAGCTGGATGGGATGGTGTTGACAAGTCAACAGGAAGACTCGTTTCTTTTAAGTCGGCATATATCTGGAAGGTAATCATGGAGACTACTGAACCTCATGAAAAAAATGAATACCTTGGAAACATCATACCCGTAGCGTGGTAAATGACAAAATCACTAAAAGTTAAGGTAAGGGTGTTTTTTTAGCAGTTCTCGTTTTGATTCTAAAACTTGAGCCTTCATCTTTACATCTGCATTAGAGTTGAGATATAATGCCTTGTGAGATTCGGAAGCCTTAATTTTCTTAACCTCTTGACTTAAGGAAATCGTTTCTCCTGAACAATGTGCTTGCTCAAACTTATCCCAAATAAAATCTACAGCGGCAGAACTAGGATGTACTAAGTCTTCTGAATAAAACCGGTAGTCTCTCAACTCGTCTACTAAAACCTCGTATGCTGGGAAATATTTCGCTGAAGTGGACTCTACCATTCGATGTACCAATTCAATGAGCCTAGCCTTACTCCTATTGTTCTCAATAAGCCCATCTTTTTTGTGTCGAACGGGGCTCACCGTAAAAATCAATTGCA
The DNA here is from genome assembly GCA_029238665.1 of Crocinitomicaceae bacterium. Taxonomy (GTDB): domain Bacteria; phylum Bacteroidota; class Bacteroidia; order Flavobacteriales_D; family Crocinitomicaceae; genus UBA4466. The sequence goes on from JAQWFQ010000030.1 coordinate 134,946, forward strand.
ACTCTGGGTTTAATTCTGTTAGTAACTGAATCAAACTTGACCACATTTTTTCCATCTCAACAATAGAACTCAGTGACTTCGTAAACTTACCCTGATGCTCTTTATGACAATTACCAACCAACATTGATGAGTCGTTGTGAATATATCCCCACGCCGACCCAAATGTAATTATCATTGTTTTTGCAGACAGTAAAGACTGCTTAAGCTCCTTTCTACGTTTAACGATCTCATTCACCAATTCAGACTCCGACATTTTAAAAACACCTCCCGAGCTATCCCAAGAATGGAAAACATCATCCGAACGTTTAACCTCAACATCAATATCATCTGTAATTGCAGCATGAATAACATTGAAAATGGCTTCTGGATGGAACAATGTTCCAAATGGATTTGACACTACAGAAAAACCACTCCCACTAAGTTTAGCAGCAATTTCAGTAGAAAAACAACTTCCAATCAGAACTGTTTTGTCCATGTGATTCAATTTCAAATCACTTTGTTCAATAAATAGGTTTAATTTAAACTTCATCACTTCATTAAGGCTCGTGCATTATCCAAGGCAGACACATTAATTTCATCACCACTCATAAGTCGTGCAGTTTCTTCTATACGCTCATCTCCCGTGAGTTCTTGAACAATTGTTTTTGTCTCCCCCTCCTCAATATCTTTAATTACTTTCAAATGCTGTCCGCCTTTTGCAGCTACTTGAGGCAAGTGAGTAATTGCTATAACTTGCATATCACCCCCCATCTTTTTTAACATCGACCCCATTTTTTGGGCAACATCACCAGACACTCCTGTATCAATTTCATCAAAAAGCATTGTTCTTAACTTAACCTTTGATGACATTACACTTTGCAACGCTAACATAACACGAGAAAGCTCTCCTCCACTTGCCGCTTGATGAATAGCCACAGGGTCAACCCCAACATTTGGACTGAAAAGAATTTCTAAATGTGAATTCCCGTATGCATTAAACTCCGCTTCCTGATTCAAATCAAACCTTAAAATCGTGTTCTCTAACTTTAAATCAACCAGCTCTCGTGTCAACTCCGCTTCAATTCCAGGAATGGCCTGCTTTCTTTTTTCATGAAGTACATTGGCTAACTTCAACAACTCTGTTTCGGTCAACTTCAACTCTTGGTCCAAGCGTGTTATATCATTTTCCAATTGTGTACATTGAAATGATGATTCCGATAGTTCATCATAAAGCGCAACTAATTCTGCTTGTGATGTTTTGTTGTGTTTTTGAAGGGCTCTATTGTATCGGTTTAGTAAATCCGTTAGTTCTTCAATACGCCTTGGGTCAACATCAACTTGCGCAAGATGGTCTTCCGCCTCTGAAGTCAAATCCTTAGACTCTATCAAAATAGTATTAATCCGCTCTAGAATGTCATTTAAATTTTTATCAAACTCAGCTTTTCGAGAAACGATAACCTTTAAGGCACTCAACTTATCATTGATTCCTTCTTCACTTTGAAAACTATCAACGACAGCTCCAAACCCAACACGTATATCATCCGCATTTTCAGCTTGATTTAACGCTTCTTGAATTTGGTCAAAATTATTTAAAGGTAAGTTTAACTCTTCCAGTTCATTTAATTGAAACTGGTTGTAATCGGCCTGCGACAACACTTCAGTAAATTCCTTCTTTAACCTCAACAGCTGTTTTTTGCCTTCAGAAAACATTACTTTTCTTTCGTAAAACTCAGCTCGATCACTTAATGTTCCAGCAAGAACATCTACGATTTTCAATTGAAAATCTGCCGATTTTAACTCCAGTGTATTGTATTGTGAATGAATGTGTATTAACTGCCCTGAAAACGCTTTTAAAACACTCAACTGAACAGGTGTATCATTAATAAACGCACGTGAACGCCCCTGCTTCAAGATTTCCCTTCGCACAATGGTACGGTCAAAATAATCTAACTCATGCGCTTTAAAAAAAGACTCTAGCTCAAATCCTTTAATTAACAGCTCTGCTTCAACGGTAGATTTATCCCCCTTATTTCCGATAACAGTAAAATTAGCACGCTCACCTAAAATTAAACTTAATGCATTTAATAAAATTGATTTTCCCGAGCCAGTCTCCCCTGTAACAACAGTAAAACCGCTATTAAAATTAATTAATGCGGTTTCAATTATTGCAAAATTCTCTATTCGTAAAGAGTCAATCATTAGTTTAATATCTCTTGATATTTAGAGGAATTTGCTGGATCTATTCGTTTCAATAGATTTACAATCTTATTTTTCTCTTTCATCTCTGCCTCGGAATACATACTTTTTAACTCATTTGTCTTTGCTTGAACAAAGTTCAACACATTTAATGAATTTGGTCGTGTAGCTGTAACCTTAACCAACTTACTTAAAGCCAACTCTATCTTGTTTCTTGCAATAGTTTTGTCTTCATAAAGCATATCAATCCCCTTACGATGATATTCATAATTACAATCTCTCAATGGAGAAAACAACTCATGAAGAGCATTGTCAACTAGCCAATACCTATTGTTTTTACCACGATCTGAGCTCTTCCATCCTGCTGCTCTTGATGATTGTGCGTTTGTTACAATTTCTTGTGCTGTTGTCAAAAATTCAGTTCCTCCTCTACTGCTATAAGAATCATAATCCATTCCAATAATATAATATGCATAAAATGCTAAAACAGATGAGAGTTCCTCTCTATATTGGTTTGGTGCATATAACAATGCTGCGCCACGCGAATAAACAAATGCGATGTCATCGTCTTGAAAGTTGAACAATGTTGTATTGTAACTTGAATTAAACGCTGGCCGTGAACTTTGAACCTGTAGTGATCCTGAAAAAGTACCAGAAACAGGAATTTCATTTATTTGCAACTGTAAGTTACAGTTAATTCGTTCCTCTACTGTAAACTTATCTTTTGTCCACTGTGTGTTATTCATGAATTCATAAATCGTGTTTTCGAGTTCTGAAATCATCTCTTGATCAACCGTTGTTAACTCTAAACGGGCATCTGATATAATACTGACTTGACAGTTTAATTCTTGTGCTCTCAGATTAAACACTGAAGCAATAAGTAAACAAACTAGTATAAAAAATTTCATGAATTATATTTTTTCAAAAACAACAACACATCCTTTGCCACCTCTGCTTTAGACTTTAACTCAAAAGTTTCAAAATTATTGCGATTATCTAAAATACTAATTTTGTTTGTGTCAACACCAAAACCTGCACCAGAATCTGCAAGCGTGTTCATAACAATCATATTTAGATTTTTTCGCTCCAATTTTTTCGTTGCATTTTTTCTTAAATCAGTTGTTTCAAGTGCAAAACCAACTAAATACTGCTCGTCACTTTTATGCGCTCCTGCCCACAGTAAGATATCCGGGTTTTTAGTTAAAACAAGCTCCAGCTCAGCTTCTGATTTTTTAATCTTTTGCTCTACACGTTCTTTGGGCTTGTAGTCTGCTACTGCTGCTGCAAAAACACCAAAAGTGCATTCCGACCAAACTTTTTGAACTTCAAGCAACATCTCATCAGCAGATGTTATACGAATCAAGGTTAAATTCGGGTGTTCTAACGTTAAGTTTGAAGGCCCTGAAATTAACGTCACATGCGCGCCTTGCATTAGGAATTCATTTGCAATTGCGTATCCCATTTTTCCACTGGAATGATTTCCTATAAATCGGACAGGGTCAATTGCCTCATGAGTAGGTCCGGCAGTAATAACAACTTGCTTCCCCTTGTAAATTGGGTCTGTTTTTGAATCGAAATAATGCGCAATAGCGTCCGCTATATGTTCAGGCTCAGCCATACGTCCATCACCAACTAAGCCACTAGCTAATTCACCAGATTCTACAGGAATAATTTCAACGCCATCTTCTGCTATTTTTGATAGGTTTCTTTGTGTTGATGGGTGCACATACATATCCAGGTCCATTGCTGGAGCAACCAATGTATTCGTTTTCATGGAAAGGTACGTTGCCAACAATAAATTGTCGCAGCTACCAACAGCCATTTTACTCAATGTATTTGTTGTAAGTGGTGCAATGACAAAAACATCTGCCCAAAGCCCATATTCGACATGGTTATTCCAAGAACCATCATCCTTATTCCAGAACTCAATTCCAACAGGGTTACCTGAAAGTGTAGAGACCACTAGCGGGCTTATAAAATCACAAGAGGCAGGGGTCATTATACATTTGACCTCTGCCTCAGCTTTTTTTAATATCCTAATAAGGAAAGCGATTTTATATGCCGCAATACCTCCGGTAATTCCAAGAAGTATGCGTTTACCTCGCATTTATTTTATTTTTCATCATTCGACTCAGGAATTCTAGCGTATATTTTGTCCGCTAGTAATTCTTGCATTGCCATAGCAACAGTCTTAGGTAATCTTTCGTAAAAACGAGAAATTTCAATTTGTTCTCTGTTTTCAAAAATCTCTTCTAAGTTATCTGTAGTTGAAGCAAACTCTTGCAATTTCTGCGTAAGCTCTTCTTTCAACTCAACACTTAATTGATTTGATCTTTTCGACATCATTACAATTGACTCATAAATATTACCTGTATTCACCTCCATATCAGAAGTGTTACGTGTAATAGTCGTTTTTTCAGCAGTACTATTTTTAAAACTCATAGTTATTTATTTCTGATCTTTTAATTTCTCTAATTCCATTTCCTTATAATACCCAGTAACTAAACCTATATTATCAGAATCAGGAAAGCTGGCTACAAAAGTACGATATCTTTCAATAGTTTGGTCAATTCGTTCCTTTTTTTTGATTTCTACGCTGTTTTTAGATAACAAATAGGAATTTAAAACCAATAAATAGGAAACATCTTCATTAAATTGAGACATTGGATAGTCTGCCATAAAGGTTAACGCTGCACTTGTTGCCGCCCTATAATTTGCTGTTTTCGAATACAACTTCACAACATTAAATTCCTTCTGCTCTAGTTTAAAGCGCAAACCATCAATAATTGAATTGCATGAATCCAACAATGTAGATGCTGGAAACTTATCAATAAACTGCTGAAGATCATTGATGGCTAAATCCGTTTCATTTTGGTCCAATGAAAATTCAGGTGAATTCTTAACCGAACACATTGCACTTAAAAATAACGCTTGCTCTGCTTGCTTACTCATTGAAAATCGCTGATGAAATTGCCCCAGGTAATAGCCAGCCATGTAATAATCTCCTGCTAAATAATACCCCTTACCGATTCTAAAGTAAGCCAACTCCCCTTCGCCTGTTTTAGGCATACGCTGATATACTTGCTCATACAATGCTATAGACCTTAACTCCTGTCCATCATCGTATAGCTCATTGGCCATTTCAAACTTGGAAGTATAATCGTCTGACTTAAGCACCTTGTTATACCCCGTACAACCAACAATAGTTAAGGCAGAAATAACAAACACAAAAAATTTAATTTTTTTCATTGAAACAAAAATAAAACAAATAGTTATTAACGGTTGATTTTTTAATATGATTTAACGCACTCGAATTCGTTGACCAATCTGAAGAACAGTAGTTGAACGAATCCCATTCAATGAGCACAATCGTGAAACTGACGTTCTATTTCTACGTGCAATTGCTCCCAGTGTATCTCCTGAACGCACCCGGTGATAAACCCTATTTCCACTTGACACACTCGAACCTGCCTTAAACAAGCCACGGTGGACAAACAAATTTTCATCTTTCACCGTCTTTTTCTTAAAGTCAATGATGTTTTCAGGGTTCATTGGAATGTCATAAAACCTCACTTCAAAATGTAAATGCGAACCGTATGAATGTCCTGTATTCCCACCTAGACCAATAGGATCTCCTGCTTTAACCGTTTGGTTTGGAGTAACTAAAAGTTTACTTAGGTGTGCGTAAAAAGTTTCCAAACCATTGTGATGACGAATTACCACTAAATTACCAAAACCACCCGTATTAAACTTTGCATAGCGAACCTTACCACTCCATGCAGCAAGAACAGTGTCTCCCGTAGTTAAATCAATATCTGTTCCATTGTGATTACGTCCTTTTCTCCAACCGTAACGGGATGTAACCCTACCATCAAAAGGCATAACAAACCCTGAATCAATATCTTCCTGAACACAGAGCCAAAATGTGTCTTTTAGACTGTTTACATTATTCTTTAGATCAGATGTATAACAGACATCTGAATCCCAGCCCTGAATATAATTTAAGTTTGAATCTGCTTCAACAAGATCATATAAACGGCGATTTAGCACCCCGTCAAAATCGCGATCTTCCATGTACTCCCATGTACGATTTGAGTAAATCAACATTGTACCTTCCTCCGTTTTAAGCGTATCAATAATTTGAGAAAACGAATAATTCGAAAGAAAAATGGTTAGAAAAACAACGAGTAAACGCATATGTATTAAATAATTAAATGGATGGTAAATTAACGGACTATCTTAGCACACTTCAAAGTTAATCATTTATATCTTACTCCTTAACAACATCCATAACCAATATATTGTAAAATAAGTCTTCATTTGCCATTACAACATCTTGATAACCTTTATCACCATAAGCTTCTAGAGATGGAACATAAACAAACATGCGGTCTGATTTTTTAGCATTAATTAACGCTTTCTTCAGCCCTGGAACAGCCCCCCCATCCTTTAAGCTTAATTTAAACGGATTATTTGATCGGAATGTATTAATATACATTGAATTAGAAGGAGTTGAAACCATACAATGAAATTCAATATTAGTACTATCGTTAAACGCTAAATTATGACGATCATTTTCTTCAAACACCCAAACTTTATTCCCATCCACCTCACGTGTCGGCTTTCTATTCTCAAGAATTTGAATCCGTAAAATATTATCTGAATTAGGTGGAATCAATCCTTTTATACCTTTAGTTCCCCTTGCCATTTTAGCCGGAATAAACACCTCGGCTACATCTCCTACCTTTAACGTTTTTAATGCAGTTTCCCACCCTGGAGTCTGCATGTTAAACCCAAGTAAGAAAGGGACACTTGCCTTGTTTAACAAGTGATTTCCATCTACAATTTTATTTCCTTTGATAGCAACCTTGTAATCAATCATGGCGCAATCTCCATAGTTCAATTTTTCACCTGAACCATGCTTAAACCATTTAACTTTAACCCCATTGTCGAATGTAATCGTATCAACTACCTTTACTTGAGAATCGATAACACGAACAAGTGTATCTGTCATTTTCAAAGCAATTTTCTTATCTACAGACGGAACATCAACAATAGCTGTGTCGCATGAGGCTAAAAGAAGTACAAGACTCCACAGCAATAAAAACATCTTTTTCATAATTGAATTCCAATTAAATAAACATCAACAATAAGTGTATTTAACGGTGGTATTTTATCCATATCACCGATTAAGCCATGTCCTAAATGGCTTGGTATAATTAATTTTGCACGATCTCCAATGTTCATTTTTTTTATACCTTCTTGCACTCCAGATTCTATTTGTGAATTATCAACATTAAACTCCTCATACTCATCATCGGCAGTCTGGTAACACACTGTTCCATCTAAAAGACGAACAACATACTCTATCTCTGCAATATCCCCTGGCTTGGGACTACACACTGCATCTACAGCCCCATGTTCGTAGATGTAATACTGTAGTCCACTACCGGTAGTCGTAAGTTCCCAATCTTTATGTTGCTCTAAAAAGAGCCTAATATCAAGCTGTTCTTCAATTGCCAATTCCTTATTTAAATTGGTTGAATCCTCTTGGCTCCAATCAAGCTCAGGTCGTACTTTAATAGGGTCATCTCCACATGAAGTGAAAAACAGGATTACAGCAAACAAAACAAAACATCTCATTTAAAAGTATTTTGGTAGTAACGATTTAAATTTAGCAATCGTATTTTCAACTGTATCATGATTTATACCACCAGCAGCATACTTATGCCCTCCTCCGTCAAAGTTTTCATTCGCAATTACATTAACCGCTAACTCTCCCTTAGACCTAAAAGACATTTTGACATCCTCTCCTTTCTCTGTAAAAAATGCAGCAACCTCTACACCTTCAATTGAAAGCGCTAGGTTAACCAAACCTTCGGTATCTCCTTTAATATAATTAAACGATTCCAAAATGTCTTCTGTCACAGATATAATTGCAACCTTATACTCAGCCAAAATCTCTAAACGCTCTGCAATAATGTGGCCACGAAGCTTTAGTTTATCCAAACGATTATTATCAAATGTATCCTGATGTATAGCCGTATGATCTACACCTGCATCAATCAATTTTGCAATTATTTCGTGCGTCCTTGAGCTTACAGAAGAAAAACGAAAAGAACCTGTATCTGTCATAATCCCTAAATAAATAGGAGTTCCAATAGCAGCAGTCATCAGATCTGAATTACCCGAATCATTCACCAGCTCATAAACAAGCTGAGCTGTTGAACATACCGAAGGCTCTGAAACAGAAACATCAACAAAATCATCCGGATTTAGATGATGATCAATCATTACTTTTGTCCCCTTACAAGCTGTCAAGACCTCTCCCATAGCGTGCCCCAAACGATTGGCTCCATTATAGTCAAGGCAAAAAATTAAGTCTGCAGCTTGCATTTTCTCTACCACCTCTGTTTTCGATTCTTCAAAATCAATAATTACAGCATCATCTTTAACCCACTCTATAAACGACGGGCAAGGGTCTGGGTGGCAGATAGAAGCCGACTGCCCTAAAGCTTGAATAAAACGATATAAACCCAGGGAACTTCCAATGGAGTCTCCATCAGGGGACCTATGGCTTGTAATCACAATGTTTTTTGCTGCCTTTATTAATTCAACAATTTTATATGCCTCTTTCATCTACGATAAAATCTTTTTAGTCTCTTTTTCAATTCTTACTTTCAACCCGTCAGATACAGGGTGTAATGGCCTTCTCATAAATGGCTTCATTATATTTTGCGCCGCAAGGGCAACTTTAACACCACCAGGATTACCCTCTTCAAACAACATGTTTGTAATTGAAAACAATGCATAATGATCTTTCTTGGCCAATTCTGTTTTTTGATCTATTGCATTATGAACCATTGAAGAAAATCGTTTTGGGAAAGCATTTGCAACCACAGAGATAACTCCCGCCACTCCTACAGTAATTAAGGGCATTGTAATTGCATCGTCCCCTGAAAGCACATCAAATCCTTCTGGTTTATTCTGAATGATTTCCATAATCTGTTCAAAACTCCCAGAAGCCTCTTTCATTGCTACAATGTTTTCAATTTCTGCCAACTCTAACGTTGTTTCCGCAGAAACATTTGACCCTGTTCTACCAGGAACATTATAAAGAATGATAGGCAGTGGCGTACATGCTGAAATGTACCTGTAATGCTCTACAATTCCTTTTTGGGTTGGTTTATTGTAATATGGTGAAACAGACAGGATACCATCAATACCAGAAGGCAATTGCTTTAAAATTTCTCCCACTGCAACAGTATCATTTCCTCCAACACCGAAAACAACTTTCAATTGACCATCATTTTCTTCTTGGACTGTTTTTAAGACTTCTAACTTCTCAGCCATTGATAACACTGGAGACTCACCTGTTGTTCCTTGGACCACTAAAAAATCTGTTCCATTTTCGATTTGATACCTTACCAACTGTTTCAATGCAGTAAAGTCAATTGTTAAATCTTCATTAAATGGCGTCACCAAAGCTACACCGGAACCTTTAAAAGGATTATTCATACTATCTTAATTTTTCAAGCGTTTGTTTTGCAAAGTTAATTAAATGCGAGGGTGTATTCACTTCAGTCTTAAGATTAATCATCTGTTCTGACAGAGCACAATTTACACCAACCGATATTTTTTTATTCGTCTTCAGTAATAACTTAGCAATTCGACGAGACACATCTGAACTATACAAAATCATATCGTAAGACCTAGATGCAATATTTTTAGCCTCCTCGTTCTTTAACCTTCCGAACAAATTAAATTCTTGATCAGAAATAAACACTACATTATACTGTTCAGCTAAAACATTTTTCTCTTTTTTCGTTTTAACAATAGCTAGGATAATGCAATCGTGAATATTTAAACCTACAGCTTTAACAGCGTCTCTGTAATTTTTAAGGTCATCCATTGTCGTATACTCTACAACGAACAAAACACGAGACATCTTACTCCAAATACTAGTTGACATGCTCATTATTTTTTAAGATTGCTATAAAGGCATCCTCAGAAAGGATTGTGACATCAAGATCTGTTGCTTTTTTCAACTTGGCTGGACCCATCTTGTCTCCAGCAAGTAAATAGTCAGTCTTACTTGAAATAGAACTAACATTTTTCCCACCATTAAGCTCAATCATTTCTTTTAATTCAGGTCGAGAAAAAGCATTAAACACACCCGAAACAACAAACGACTTTCCTTTCAATACAGCCGAGGCTTGCTCTTTCTCTTCTACCTCCATATTTAAACCAAAAGCAGTGAGTCGGTCTACAATAAGACAGTTTTCTTCATTCGAAAAATAGGCTTGGATGGACATTGCTATTTTATCCCCAATCTCATCTACAGCAATTAATTCATCAAACGTCGCCACCGAAATCGCAGACATACTATTTAGTGACTTGGCTAATTTTTTCGCGACAGTTTCACCCACAAAACGAATCCCCAATCCAAACAATACCTTGTGAAATGGCATTCCCTTGGAGGCTTTAACCCCATCTATCAATTTATTCGCTGACTTATCTGCTGTCCGTTCCATTTCAACAACTTGTTCAAAGTTTAACTCATACAAATCTGCAACATTATTTATTAACCCTGCTTTAAAAAGGACATCCACCGTTTCTGAGCCAAGGCCATCTATATTCATCGATTTACGCCCAATAAAATGCTCTACCTTTCCCTTCATTTGTGGAAGGCATTCTGTTTCGTTAAGGCAGTAATGATTTGCACCACCTGATTCCCGAACTAATTCAGAAGAACATTCAGGGCAAAAATCTATAAAACCAACACGTTTAGCATCAACTGTTCTGCACGCAGTATTTACACCGACAATTTTAGGAATAATCTCACCTCCTTTTTCTACATAAACAGCGTCATTAAAATGTAGATCTAATTTTTCAATTTGGTCAGCATTATGTAGTGAAGCACGCTTAACTGTTGTTCCCCCCAACTGTACAGGTGTCAAATTTGCCACAGGGGTTATCGCTCCTGTTCTTCCAACCTGGTAAATAACAGACTCTAATCTAGTTTCTACACGTTCCGTTTTAAACTTATACGAAATAGCCCACCTTGGAGATTTTGCTGTATAGCCTAATTCTTCTTGCTGATGGTATTGGTTTACTTTAATAACTATTCCATCTATTTCAAAAGGCAGTGCATCACGATTCTCATCCCAATGGTTAATGAAATCCATTACACCATCAATGGAGTTCGTTTTTGCTATATATCGATCTTGTTCAGACGGAATTTTAAAGCCCCAATCTGCAACCTTAGCAACTGTTTCAATATGACCAAGATCTAGGTTTCCTGTACCGTAAACACCATAAAGAAAACAGTCTAAACCCCGATCAGAAACAATTTTAGAGTTTTGCATTTTCAATGTTCCTGAAGCCGTATTTCTAGGATTAGCAAACTCAGGTTCACCAGCCTCTAGACGTTGTTCATTTAATTTTGTAAAATTTTTCAACGGGAAAAAGATTTCTCCTCGAATTTCAAAATCAGAAGGATAATCACCATGCAACACCAAAGGAATCGTTCGAATTGTTTTCACATTGTTGGTAACATCTTCTCCCTGCGCGCCATCACCTCGTGTTACAGCTCTAAACAACTTACCATCAACGTACTGAATACCAATCGCTACACCGTCGTATTTTAACTCACAAACATATTCCAAGTCATCCCCGACCATTTTTTTGACACGAGCATCCCAATCTTCAATCTCCTCTTTAGAATAGGTGTTTGATAATGATAGCATTGGGTATTTATGGACAACAGTCTCAAACTTTTTGGTAATATCGCCTCCCACTCGTTTTGTTGGAGAGTGATCATTTACAAAATCGGGGAACTGCATTTCTAATGCCTGCAACTTCTTGAGCAACATATCAAAGTCATAATCCGAAATTTCAGGATTACTTTCAACATAGTATAAATGATTATGCCGATTAAGAACCGTTGTCAGTTCTTTAATGCGTGCTATCGCCTCATTTTGATTCATATGATAAAAGTACATTTTGTGCACGCATCATTCGAGCGCGCCCCTGCATATCTTTCCTCAACTCTATGTTAACAAACCCCAGTGAACTCAACAAATCAATCATTTCAGCACCAAAATCTTCGTTAATCTCAAAAAACAAATACCCTTCATGCTTTAAGTATTCTTTAGCATTTATAGCAACTTCCCGATAAAACAGCAAAGGATCCTTGTCTGCTACAAACAATGCCATATGTGGCTCAAAATCGAGCACATTTTTATGCATTCTTTTCTTATCTGAGCCCGGTATATAGGGTGGGTTTGAGACCCAAACATCAAAAGATTTTTTTTGGAAACGCGAATAACTCTCCGGAATTAAGACATCCGCCTTAACAACATCAATGGCTATTGTTGTAAGTTCAGTATTCTCACGAATCAACTCAAAAGCCTCTTCAGAAAGCTCCATAGCTTTAACCACAAGCATTGGTAAAGCCCTCTTTAAAGCAAAAGCTATACAACCAGAACCTGAACACAAATCTAGAACAAGCTTTGACTCACATCCATCTAGAGTCTGCACAACCCAATCAACCAATTCTTCTGTTTCAGGTCTAGGAACAAGAGCCCTACGGTCCGACCTCAAAACCACCCCATAAAACTCAAGTTCACCAAGAATATACTGAAAGGGTTCGTTAGCCTGAAGCCTTTTAACCGCCGATCTAAAATAAAGCAAGTCTGACTCTGAAAGCAACACATCGTCAGAAAGTAAAAACTCTGCAGCAGAAATTCCAAGCCGTTTAACTGCCAACTGCCTAACCATCGAACTACGCTCCGTGTTGGAAAATTCAGTCAACTGAACCTTAAAATAGTTTTTAATTTCAGTGAGATTATTGTGCTTAACAAACATTAATTAGATGTATTTCCAAAGTAGTGCGTATAACCAAATCCTACCACAAAATAGTTTGTCAAATTATCAAACTTTGCACTATCATATGCTGAATTTGAAGACAATCCAATTGTACCAGGCCTAAACCCATACCCCTGAATGCAATAACCAATATTCCACCGGTATGAATTTTGTTTATCTGTAAAAAGAACCAACCCAAGTGTAGGTTCAACAAGAACAGACTCAAATACAACAGGATTTAATCCCAAGGCATTATTTAAATCAGTATCGGCATAGTTCCATGAATACCCTACTTTAACTCCAAAATCTGTAGCAAAACGATCTGTATGAAACAAACTATACCCCACATTAGTAAAAGCAGCCCCTAAATGAATTTGACCAATATTATCTTCAGAGATAGCAAACTCATCTATTGTAAATAATGAATAGCGAACTCCCACACCAAGATTCAACTGAAAAGGGAAGGTATATTGTCCATAGACATTCGTACAAGCTAATCCTTGCATAATATCCTGAAACGATTCATTTCCTACCGAAATAGGTAAACCGATATCCATATTAAAGGTATAACCTGAGTTTTGGTTCTGAGCATTCAACTGAACACTTAAAAAACAACTTAAAACAATGACTAAAATAGGTCTCATATAAACTTATTAACGCTAATCTACCAATTAAATTTCATTCTTTAAACTACTCTCGATAACATCATTAATTTTGCGATATGAACAAAGGCATTCTTTACATTATTCTATCCGGATTCTGTTTTATTATTGTTAATTTTTTTGTCAAACTACTGGGTGCCGGAAACTCTCAAAACATCATAGAAGGTTTACAAAAATACCCCGGACACGAACTGGTTCTTGCACGATCTATCGTCTCCTTAGCGATTAGTTTAGCCGTCATTAAAAAAAGGAAAATACCCGTTTTTGGAAAAAACAAAAAATGGCTTATTATTAGAGGATTATCAGGAACAATAGCCCTCACCATTTTCTTTTACACCATTCACTACCTACCACTCGCTATTGCAGCAACAGTTCAATACCTCGCACCTATTTTTACAATCATTATAGCCATGATACTCTTAAAGGAGCGTGTAAAATTACTTCAATGGTTATTCATTGGGGTCTCTTTTTCTGGAGTAGCATTAATTGCTCTAAACAAAATAAGCGGAATAGACTCTGAACCAGGAGGCATTTCTTTCCTCTGGATTGGACTCGGCCTTATTTCTGCAGTATTTTCAGGACTGGCATACACCGCTATTATTAAACTTAAATCTACCGATGCACCAATAACTATTGTGCTTTACTTCCCAATGATAGCAACTCCTATCATGATTCTACTTTGTTTCTACAGTTTTACAATGCCCCAGGGGATTGAATGGATCATCTTGTTATTAATTGGAATTTTCACCCAGTTTGCACAAATACTAATGACATACGCACTACACAACGGAAGCGCATCTACAATTACACCATTTCAATACCTAGGAGCTATTTACGCCTTCCTCCTTGGCTATTTTGTATTTGATGAAACCTTAAGCACCGTTGTAAACATTGGAATGTGCCTTGTAATTGGCGGTGTAATAGTAAACGTACTCATACGCAAGCGTTAATCGATAGAATTTCTTAATTTTAAAACGATGAATCAAATAGACCGCAGCAAACTAGCCAAAACAGGAAACATTGAACTTTTAGCAAAACAAGTTGTTGAAGGGTTTATTACAGGGCTACACAAAAGTCCTTTCCATGGATTCTCTGTAGAGTTTGCAGAACACAGGCTATACAACAAAGGAGAATCTACACGGCATATTGATTGGAAACTTTATGGAAAAACAGAAAAACTATTCACAAAAAAATACGAAGAAGAAACAAACCTACGATGTCAAATAGTAATCGACTGCTCAAGCTCAATGCTCTTTCCTTTAGACGAGGAACAGTCAAAACTATCATTCTCAATATACACAGCCGCATCACTAATTGAACTATTAAAACGCCAGCGCGATGCTGTTGGCGTGTCATTATTTACAGACAAACTGGACCTGCAAACAAGTGCAAAATCATCTACACGTCACCACATGTACCTGTACAGTGAACTTGAAAAAAACCTAAACAAGTACACGCAAGCAACAAAGACAAGCACAGCAACAATCCAGGCACTACATGACATCGCAGAATTGACACACAAGCGCTCACTAATAATCATCTTCTCTGACCTATTAGACGATCCGAAAAAACAAGATCATTTCTTTCAAGCGCTACAACATTTAAAACACAACAAACACGAGGTTATTGTTTTCCACACCATCGACAAAAAGAAAGAAGTAGATTTTGAACTTGAAAATCGTCCATACAAGCTTATTGACATGGAAACAGGTGAACACATAAAACTACAACCAACTCAACTTAAAGATCGCTACAAAAAAACAATCGAGGCCTACTTTAAAAAAATAGAATTAAAATGTGCGGACTACAAGATCGACTTTATGCCAGCTGACATCAACAACGGCTACCATGATGTACTTTTAAGATACTTGCTAAAACGTCAAAAGCTTCACTAAGCTTTATGGGCAGGATTGTTTAGACCTAACACTGTTTTTACCGGGCTAAACACAGCCGATGGAATCTCAATAAAAATCGTATTCCAATTGCTCATGCCACCGTTCCACAACCCTGGTAACTCACGGTATTTCACAGAAACATTTTTATCCATCTTCTCAACGACAAAATAAGCCTGCTCATCTGTAAACCTTGTCAAATCAAGTCTATCCCCATGAACATCCGTTTTGCAAACAGCCATAAAAACAGGGTTAAAATGCGAACTGTTTTGAGCAATACTCATCTGTTCAGGCGTTGATGAAATTTGAATTTTTTCGACAATTTGCTTTGTCACACCATGTTGATTTCTCATCCAAAAAGGACCACCACCAGGTCTACCTTCATTTTTAACCATTCCACACACCCGAGTCGGCCTACTCATTAAGACCTCAAACTTCAACTCATCAAACTCAGCCAACTCTTGTTCAGATAAAAACTGGTATTTTAAATTTAAGTCCACCAACCCATCAAACGAATATGCCTCACCTAATAATTTTAAATCTTCCTGAAAATTCTTTAACGTTCCTATAGACACCTTCCAAACCTCTTCCGTTAACGCAGCTTTAGAATTGTGCTGTATGTTATCAATGTTCTTAATTAAAACTAAATCTGAATCAAGCTCATTTAAATTAGATAAAATAGAACCGTGTCCCGCAGGTCTTTTCAAACAAACCCCTTCACGCATCACAAGATCCTGATTATCATCAAAACAAAATGCATTTGAAGATACTTCCTGGTAAGAAAATGTACACACAACATCTTTATTGATCGCTGCTATATTTTCTATAATTCGTTTTTCAAATTTTTGCTGAATTGTAAAATGAATTTTCACATCTTTTTTTAACAACGACTTTGCTTGCCGAACATGCTCTTGAAACGCTGAATAAACCTTTCCATCTTCAATATGAAATGGAATCAATCCCTTTGGGATTTCACCATAATTTAACTCAGACTCACCCAAGAGCTCATTAGCAATACTAGCTCTATGATTTCGAGACTTAACATTTGAAGCAAAAGGAAATAATTCAAACTGGTTAAAAAAAGCGCTAATCATATCGCTATCCTCCCCATTCTCTAGCCATTCGTATAAAAAGTTAAACATTCTTGAGCCAGAACCAGAAGCAGGAATAAAAAAAGAAGGGGTTACACCCAAGGCATTAAAAGCTGAAATAGCCCTCTTTTTATTACTGTTTTCAACACGAATAATTCCAGACCCTACAGTGCAAGCCGAATCCAATACAACTCGAAAATCACGGTCAAAAACCTGGCTTTTCTGTAGCAACACCTCTTCCTTATTCGCTGTATCCATTCCCTTATTAAACGTTATTTCACCTTAAACGCTATACGTTCAGGACTCGAATATATAAAATATCAATGAAAGGCTAAAACAAGAATTCAAAATGATTACAAAACAACAGTTGTAATTAAAGTCAAACCACTTATAATGAGACATTAAACACCGCTAATCTAAACAATTAGTTTTCTATTGTCTAGACCTAAAAAAGCTTTAAAAACTAAGCGTTATTGGCCGCTGTAAACAAAAACTTATTTGGAGAGGTAAGGTTTGTCTTTATAGCATACATAACAATACCCGCTGTATTTTTAACACCAAGTTTTGCCATTATATTTTTCCTATGTGTACTTACCGTATGAGAACTTAAAAAGAGCTTTTCTGCAATTTGCGCATTTGTATTTCCTTCCGCTATGAAAGTTACAATTTCACATTCTCGCTTAGAAATAACAACTGCCTCACAAGAAAGAGAATTCATATCTAGATCATCAACATCTAAGTTGGCACTTTGTATTGTTTCTAGAATAGTGCCACAGAAAAACTTTTCTCCCTTTGATGTTTCTTTTACAGCATCTAATATCTCCGGAATTGAGCAGTCTTTCTTAACATAACTTGTAACACCTGATCTAAGTGCATCAACTAAAACTTGAGCGGATTGCTCTGGCGTAATGGCCAGCAGCTTCACCTCTGGGTAAAAAGTCCTTATCTTAGGCAGTACATTAATATCAAAGCCAACTGACGTATAATCAATAACAACTACATCAACATCAAAAGAAGACAATATTTCTAAAAGAGCCTCTGAATTCTGGGACTCCCCCACAATATCAACAGCTAACTCAGCATTCAATATAGAACGAATACCAATTCGAATTAAATCATTACTATCTGCTAATACAATGTTCATTATTTAGAATAAATATAGATAAGGCAAATATAGCACAAAATAAACTTCTTTAAATAAAAAATGCCCATCATTTTGACGAGCATTCTTTTGTTTTATTTAAAATCCTAAAAAGTAACTAGCCAATTCATTTCATCCTCAGCCTTACCAAGCTTAAGGTTGGTTAAATACTCACTCACCCTGTTGGAAACTTCTCTCGTTTCTACTGCAGGAAGTTCATACACATCACCCCTAAACCCTATTTTAGCAATAGGAGCTATTGTAGCTGCTGTGCCGGCACCAAACGCCTCAGACACTCTACCTTCCTTTAAGGCGGTAACAATCTCTTCAACTGTAATTTTTCGTTCTTCCACATCAAGCCCCCAGTGTTGAGTAATCTCAACCACAGACCTTTTTGTCACTCCTTTTAAAATCGTATCAGAGTCTTCTGATGGAGTAATCAACTTACCATCAACAACAAACATAATATTCATTGTACCCGATTCCTCAATATACTTATGCTCAACGCCATCCGTCCAAATCAACTGATGAAAACCTTCTTCATTTCCTTTTTTAGCTGGATAAAGAGACGCCCCATAGTTACCGGCTGTTTTAGCTCTACCAACACCCCCTTGCGAAGCCCTTGTGTAAAACTCTTCAATTTTCACATTTACTGGATTGGAATAATAAACTCCAACCGGACACGTGAAAATCATAAAGGTATATGTATCTGAAGGCTTGATCCCAATAAAATCATCGGTAGCAAACATAAAAGGTCTAATGTATAATGAATACCCATCTTTTTCAGGAATCCAATCTCTATCAACATCAACAAGTCTCTTTACCAGTTCAGTAAAAACATCTTCATCAATCGTTGGCATGCACATACGTTCGCAAGACTCAACAAATCGCTTAGCATTCATATCTGGTCTAAACAAAAGCACACTACCATCTTCTGACCTATTCGCCTTCATTCCTTCAAAAACAGATTGTCCGTAATGAATAGCAGATGTAGCTGGATGCATAGATAAATCTGCAAAAGGTTTAATTTCAGGAGACATCCAAGCTCCATCTTTATAATTCATGACCAACATGTGGTCTGAAAACACTTTCCCAAAAGGAAGGTTCTCCCAATCAACGCTTTCAATTTTTGAATTTTGCGTTTTATTTATTTTAACTGATAAAGTCTCGTTTAACATACATCTGTTTCTAAGTTGCAAAAGTACTCATAATGCGTGAATTTTCAAAAAGCAATTTCAGAATAAGCAATAAATTATTTCAGTAGCTTTGATGTTTGAAAACAAGTTGACTAAAAGTAAAGACATATTAACCAAATACTGGGGGTTCAAAGACTTCAGACCGCTGCAAGAAGAAATCATTGACAGTGTCATCTATGGTCGCGATACCCTCGCTGTACTACCAACAGGTGGAGGCAAATCCATTTGTTTTCAAATCCCAGGAATTGCTTTATCAGGGATAACGCTCGTTATTTCTCCACTAATAGCCCTAATGGAGGATCAAGTAAACAACTTAAACTCTAAAGGAATAAATGCAAATTTACTTACTAGCTCTATGAGTTATAGAGAAATTGACATCACACTTGACAATGCACGGTTTGGCAACACAAAGTTCTTATACACCTCTCCCGAACGGTTAAAATCAGAGCTCTTTATAGAGCGATTTAAACAAATGGACATTGGGTTAATTGTGGTTGACGAGGCCCACTGTATCTCAGAATGGGGCCATGACTTTCGTCCCGCCTATCGAGAAATAGCCGAACTGAAAAAACACCACCCAAACACTCCATTTATTGCCGTTACAGCCTCTGCTACCCAACGTGTAAAAGACGACATCATAAAACAACTGGAGTTAAAAAATATAAATTGTTTTGAGGCAAGTTTAGAACGAGTCAATATTAGTTACAAAGTAATAGCAGCTCAAAACAAATTAAACAGAATTACTGAACTTTTAAAGCTCAATAAAGAAAACTGCAGCATTATATACTGCCAAACAAGAAAGAGCGTAAAACACGTTGTAACTCACTTACGAGCTCTAGGTATAAATGCAGGGTTTTATCATGGAGGACTAGCCCCCGAAGATCGTAAATACATGCTTGAACACTGGATGAAAGACAACATCAGGGTTATGGTCGCTACAAATGCCTTTGGAATGGGGATAGACAAGCCGGATGTACGGCTTGTACTCCATCACGAAATACCCAACAACCTTGAGGCATACTACCAAGAAGCTGGTCGTGCCGGAAGAGATGGTCAAGAATCTCAAGCAGTTGCATACTGGGAACAAAAAGACCTGGACACAATGCAAGAGCATCACATCAAAAAATACCCTGATTTAAGCCGTGTTAAACACATCTACAACTCCGTATGCAACTTCTTAAGTATAGCTATTGGTTCTGGCAATCAAGAAACTTATGAGTTTGATATAAAAAAATTCCATACAGCATTTGAAATACCCATAATAGAAACCTACAACTCACTTAAACTACTACAGCTTAACGGAACAATAAACCTAACCGAAAATGGGTTCCACCCTACCAGGTTAAAAATAGCAATTGGTAATTCAGCCCTGTACAATTTTCAAATTGGAAACAACAATATAGCTAGCCTAGTAACACTACTAACACGAAGCTACCCCGGTATTTTTGACCGATTTATCGCTATAGATGAAATTGAACTATCAAAACGATTGAAAATAAACAAGATTGAATTAACAAAAAAACTTCAATTCCTTGAACAATACGGGGTAATCGATATAAACTACCAATCAAACCTACCCAAAATAACCCTGTTAATTGAACGCTTACCTGAGGGGCAACTCACAATTAGACCCGACGTATATGCCAATCGAAAACAGGTAGAAGAAGAAAAACTAACATCCATCACCAACTACATCAAAGCAAATAAGTGCCGATCAATACAAATAAGCAGCTATTTTGGATCCGACTCTAAAGCGTGTGAAAAATGCGATGTATGTAGAGCTAACAAAAATGCTAATCACAGCTACGAAGAGTTACTCAAAATTATACCTTCAAAACTCCCTTCAAGCCTCCATGAAATCGTAGAAAACCTTAATATAAATGAAGAGTTAGCTCAACGCGTACTAAGAGAATTAATACTGGGCCAACACATAATTTACTCCGAACACAAATTCAAAATAAACAACTAGTTTTTCAACATCGATTTCAGTTCACTCACCTCTCTCTGAAGCGTATTTAACGACTTCGAAAGGTCATTGTCATCTAAACGAACATCAGGCAATTCTGGAGAAATATAATTTACAAACTTCCAAACCTCTAAAATATCATTAGCATGCACTAGGTAGGGCTGGTAAAATGTGTTTGTAGAAGACAACTGAAATGATTGCTCTGAGCTTAGCAGGTTATGCACCACCTTAAAAACAATCCCCTCATCTTTAGTAACAACAATACACGGAGTACCATTACGAATAGACATCCAATTTTGGACAAACTCCCCAACCACAAAAGAACCTTCAACAACAGGAGGCATTGAATCTCCTTTAATTGGAAAAGATCGATACTTCCTATCTTTTGACAAAAATGGTAAATGAAACGTTGGCAACACTTTTAAATAATCAGGGTCAGCATAACCAGAGGTGTATCCAGCACTAGCTTTTACAGGAATCAATTCTATTAAATCCTCATTGTGCTGATCAACAATAGCGGTTAGCACACGGAGCTTACCTCCTTTTACATCAATATTAAGTCCTTTATCTATATTCTCCCACTCACTCGTCTTGTACTCCTCAAAATTTTTACGAACAAGGTCATCGATTGACACTTTAAAATAATCACTAAACAGGATCAAGCTCTCAAGGTTAGGTTGTGCAACATTGTTCTCGTAACCCGAATACGAACTACGTGTTAACCCTAACTCCTTAGCAATCTCCTCTTGAGATTTCCGAAGTCTATTTCTAAGTAATTTAAGATTCTGTCCTACTACCATGTTTAAAATTTCGTCAATAAGCTGTCGGAAAACTAATCATTTCTTAGATTACAACCAAATATTGACAGTATTTTAATCAAAAAATAGTTTAAACGTGCTTAATCAGTTCTTTTGGAAACGCTTGGGCTGAAATATAAATTCCCGGAACAGGGTTAGACATCGGCTCAAAATCTTTCAACAAAACATTGAGAACAAACTCACCATCATCTTTAAGCTCATAAGAATCCATAAGACTCGCAGAACAACCAACGTAAGTTGAACCATCTTCTTTAGATTTTAACTCAAACAGGTTCATATCGCCAACATCATAAGAAAAAGCCCCTTCAGGCGTTTCACCCCTTAGCGGATAAACAGCACCTTGATGAAAGATAACCTCATCAATATCTGTGGTTATATTCAACTCATCCTCCCATTCAAACTTACGATTCAATTCAGATTCATTCCCACCATAATTTGCTTCCGCATGTTCTTTGGAAAAATGATCGTTCATTAAGTAAAAGTGTACACTACATTTCATAAAACAAGTTTATTCTACAAAAATACCAACTTTGTTCAGATTTAACCTAAGAATATTCAGTGATGCTACTGGGTTTTATTACATTTGACTCCATTATCATCAATTTTAACACCTATGAAAATTGAAATCCGTAAGAATAAAGTACATTCAATAGAGCGTAAGCACCCTTGGATTTTTTCTGGCGCCATCAACTCTGATGTCTCAAAAATTCAAAATGGCGACATCGTTACTGCGGTTGATAAAAAAGGAGACTTTCTGGCAAGAGGTCATTTTCAGCACGCTACAATTTCGCTTCGTGTATTAACGTTTACAGACGAAGATATTAACCAAGACTTTTTCAATCAAAAAATAGCGAATGCTGTAGAGGTTCGAAAAAAACAAAACCTTTTCCGTGAAGACAATAACATTTGCCGACTCGTTCATGGCGAAGGCGATAACCTACCCGGTCTAATTATTGATTATTACGCCGGGGCAGCCGTAATTCAATGCCACAGTATCGGGATGTTTCATTCTGTTCATTTAATTGCAGAAGCGTTAAAAACTGTTCTTGGACACGAATTAATTGCCATCTATTCAAAATCATCTGACACTTTAAAAAAAGATGTTGACGATTGCTATCTGTTTGGCGACTGCAAAACACCTCATCTAGCTTTAGAGAATGGTGTAAAATTCAATATTGATTGGATCAACGGGCAAAAGACAGGTTTTTTTATTGACCAAAGGGAAAATCGTTTGCTACTCACCAAGTACGCTAAAAACAAAAAAGTATTAAATACCTTTTGCTATTCAGGAGGATTCAGTTTATTGGCATTAAAGAATGGTGCTAAAGAAGTCCATTCACTAGACAGTTCAAAAAAAGCAATTGCCTTAACTGACGAAAACGTTAAACTGAATAACTCTGAAGACAAACACACCTCTATTGTAGCTGACGCAATGGAATACATGAAAGACCTCAAGAAAGAGGAGTACGATGTTATTATTCTAGACCCTCCAGCATTTGCAAAACATAGAGACAAAAGACATAAAGCTATTCAAGGCTACAAAAGATTAAACGCTCACACAATTAGGCAAATAAAACCAGGGGGGATAATTTTCACGTTTTCTTGCTCGCAGGTTGTCGATAAATACTTGTTTACAAATACGATTATAGCTGCTGCCATTGAAGCTGGTAGAAACGTAAGAATACTGGAACAATTACACCAACCATCAGACCACCCAATCAATGCCTTTCACCCAGAGGGAGAATACCTAAAAGGACTGGTAATTCAAGTAGATTAATGCTAGACTTAAAATATAGATCAATACTAGGAATGGCATTGCCTTTGATGGCCTCTACTCTTATTCAATCTATCGTTTTAATTACAGACTCTTCATTTTTAAGTCGCTATGACACCATTGCTTTTGATGCCGTTGGAAATGGCGGCTTAATTTACATTACCTGCTTTATGGCTCTCGTAGGACTAAGTGATGGAGCACAAATATTAATGGCTAGAAGGATTGGCGAAAACAAAGAAAATAGACTCGCTCGGATATTTGGGACCACGCTATTTGCAAACGCAATTACCTCAATAGCATTAATTCTATTGATTATGTTCGTTATACCTAACATCATAACTAGCTGTGCAAAAAATCAAGAAATAGCAACAGGACAAATAGACTACTTAAACATACGGGCATTCGGTCTTTTATTTGCTGTAGTTTCACTTACAATAAATGCATACCTAATGGCTATAGGTAAAACGACCATTGTTTTTATCAGTGCTATTTTTATTGCAATTTCAAACATTGGATTGGATTACCTTCTAATTTTTGGAACAGACACCATTACTCCAATGGGACTTAAAGGAGCATCCCTAGCTTCAACCATGTCCGATGGAATTGGTATGGTGTTCCTCTTAATAGCGTTAGCACTCAGCAAACATCAAAAGTTATTTACAGAACTAACGTATAACTCTGATTCATTAAAAGAACTTATTCGAATCGGATCTCCAATTGTACTCCAAGGTGTTGTTGCCTTATTCACTTGGACTATTTTCTTCACCTGGATAGAACAGATTGGAGAGTATGAATTAACAATCTCTCAAACAATTCGCTCTTTGTACTTTTTAGCATTTGTTCCTGTATGGGGGTTTGGTGCCACCACAAAAACATACATAAGTCAATACCTTGGCAAGGGATACCTTACTCAAGTTAAAACAATTATTAAACGAATTCAATTACTATCATTGGTATTTCTATTCATTTTCTTTCATGGCGCTATCCTCTACCCCGAACAACTTATCTCGCTAATCAATCCAAACGAGCTATACATGAAAGACAGTGTTGAGGTATTGAAATTCACCACAGGGGCTGTTGCCCTATACTCCATTGGAAGCATATTTTTTCAAACCATCAACGGAAGTGGAAACACTAGAGTCACGTTCTATATTGAATTAATAGCCGTATTTATATATATAATATCTGCATACCTTTTAATAAAAGTATTTGAAGTGCGTATTTTTTGGGTTTGGTCCGTAGAATATATTTACTTTATATCCATAGGGCTACTCTCTGTTATCTATTTAAAAAAATTCAAATGGCAAAAGATCAAAGTATAGCAAAAAATCAAAGTATTGTATTTATGGGGACTCCCGAATTTGCAGTACAAATACTCCAGTCACTTCATGAGAATGGGGTACAAATAGAAGCCGTTGTTACAGCTCCAGATAAACCAGCAGGAAGAGGTCGTAAGATTAATCAAAGCGCTGTTAAAGAATATGCTTTAGCGCATGGACTCAAAATAATGCAACCTACAAATCTAAAAGAAGCAGGTTTTCTTTCAGAATTAAAGAGTCTGCAAGCCGATCTATTTGTTGTTGTTGCTTTTAGAATGCTCCCTGAAGCTGTTTGGACAATGCCACAAAAAGGAACAATTAATCTTCACGCATCACTACTACCGAATTACCGAGGAGCTGCACCAATAAACTGGGCAATAATCAACGGCGAGCAAAAAACAGGAGTAAGCACATTTTTTATTGAAAAAGAAATAGACACAGGAAAAGTTATTGACCAAGAACCTTTAGACATTGGTGAAAATGAAAATGTTGGTAGTCTATACAACAGATTAATGACGCTAGGGTCAGAAGTAATGCTAAAGACAGTACGCTCCATCTTCAATAACAACACCCAATCAACTCCGCAAGATAACTTTACAGACTCGGACCAAAAACCAGCCCCTAAAATATTCAAACAAGATTGCAGGGTTGACTTTAGTAAAACCGTAAAAACAACACACGATTTTTGCAGGGGACTCTCCCCTTACCCTGCAGCTTGGATTAGGTTAAACGATGACGCAAATGGGACAACTAAAACAATGAAACTATTCAACTCCAGAATTACGTCAATTAGAACAGATCAAAAGAAAGACATTAGAACAAGTGAAAATGGAATTCTATTCCCGTGTAACGATTACTATTTAGAAGTTGATGAAATTCAGCCAGAAGGCAAACGAAGAATGAATTACAAAGACTTTTTAGCGGGAAACTCTATTAAAACCCTTTCTCTAAATAACAGCTAAAGTACCATAAACCCTATTCTCTATGTTCAAAAACTGAAGAAAAACCCTACTACACATGATTTATAGGGCATGTTATCAACAAAAAACCACTTTTCTCAACAAAAAACATACTTTTTTAGCTAAAACCCTTGTGTGATTGGGATATTACAATATATTTGTTTAAGAATTATTAATAAACATTAAAAAAACCACACTATGAACAAAGCAGAATTAATTGATGCAATGGCAGCTGACGCTGGATTATCAAAAGCAGATGCAAAAAGAGCATTAGAAGGATTTGTAAACGCAACTACTGGTGCGCTTAAGAAAGGAGACAGAATTTCTCTAGTAGGATTCGGATCTTTTTCTGTATCTAACCGTGCTGCAAGAACTGGACGTAACCCTCAAACAGGGAAAGAAATTCAAATCGCTGCTAAAAACGTTGTACGTTTCAAAGCTGGATCTGACTTACAGACTAAAGTAAACTAAGAATATTTTATTCTATTTTAAAAGGGAATCTTAGGGTTCCCTTTTTTTATGCGCAAAACATCCTATGACGACCGACCAAAAAGTGCTTGATGAATTCTATAATATTATCACAGATAATAAAATTGAAAAATATGAACACATTGCATCTGAACGTACAAAGCATATAACCATTGTAATGGAAAACATTCAAAAGGACCACAACGCTTCGGCTGTTTTAAGAACTTGTGATTGTTTTGGTATTCAAAACTTACACGCTATTGAAAAGTCTGTCAATTATGAGATTCAGCGCGACATTGCTTTAGGCGCAGGAAACTGGGTCGACCTACACACCTATTCTGAAGGAGACTCACCAACAAAAGAGTGTCTTAAAAAGTTAAAGTCTGAAGGTTATCAGATTGTTGCAACCTCACCACACACCGACAAAAGCATTCAAGACCTAGATATAACAAAGCCCATTGCACTCGTTTTTGGAACAGAGAAAATAGGCGTTTCTTCTGTGGTTAACGAAGTTGCTGATCAGCTCGTTAAAATACCCATGTATGGTTTTACTGAAAGTTTTAACATAAGTGTATCTGCGGCAATAGCGCTTAATATCTTAAGGACAAAACTACAAGAAAGCAGTGTTGATTGGAAATTGTCAAAAGAAGAGCAAATACGATTAAAGATTAAATGGTGCACAAGAATACTACGGGAAGGAGAAAATATTGAGAAAGAGATTAGAGCACGATTAAATGAATCGGAATAATAGTATATTTGTATTAACTATTTATCTAATCAAATTTATTACTATCACATTATGGGGAGAGGAGACAAAAAATCAAAGAAAGGAAAAAGAGCAATGGGATCATATGGAGTATCTCGTAAAAAGAAGAGTTCTTCTCCAATAGTTGAGGCAGCTCCTAAACCAAAAAAGAAAGCGGCTCCTAAGAAAAAAGCTGAAACAACTAAAGCTCCAGCCAAAAAGACCGCGGTAAAGAAGGCAGCTCCTAAGAAAAAAACCGAAACAGCTAAAGCTCCAGCTAAAAAGGCTGCGGTAAAAAAGGCAGCTCCTAAGAAAAAAGCTACGACGGCTAAAAAGACAACAACAAAGAAAGCCTCCGAGAAAAAAGAGGACTAATTATTTAGCTGCCTTTTAGGCAGCTTTTTTTTTACTTAATTATATATATACAAATTGATGAAACATAATTTTGGAGCCGGACCTTGTATTCTTCCACAAGATGTATTTCAAGATGCTGCAAAAGCAGTATTAGATTTTAATGGGTTATCCCTTTTGGAAGTATCTCATAGAAGCAGTGATTTTGTCGCTGTAATGGAAGAAGCACAGTCATTGGTTAAAAAAGCATTAAACGTCCCGAATGGCTATTCAGTATTGTTCTTGCAAGGTGGTGCATCTTTAGGCTTTACAATTTCAGCACTCAACATGATGCGAAACACTAAGTCTGCAGGTTACATAAACACCGGAACTTGGGCAAAGGGAGCAATTAATGAAGCGAAGGCTGTTGGCATTGATGTAAACGTATTCGCTAGTTCTGAAGATCAAAACTTTAATTACATCCCAAAAAATAGCATTGTTCCTAACGGTGTTGACTTCATTCATTACACCTCAAACAATACTATTTTCGGTACTCAATTTCAAGAAATTATAAACACAGACTTACCGCTTGTTTGCGACATGTCTTCTGATATTTTCTCCAAACAAGTTGATGTAAGTAAATTTGATATTATTTACGCAGGAGCGCAAAAGAATTTAGGACCAGCTGGAGCAACATTATTCATTGTTAAAGATGAAATATTAGGCAAATCCAGTTCCTCTTTTATGCCAAAGTACTTGAACCTAAAAAACCATGTTGATAAGGGTTCAATGTTAAACACACCTCCTGTGTTTTCAGTGTACACCTCAATGCTAAACCTTAGACATTTAATTGAAAATGGAGGCGTTACTGCTGCTGCATCTCGCAACGAGGCAAAGGCAAAAGCACTTTACAACGAAATTGATTCAAATCCATTATTTAAATCTGCAGTTCAAGGGATTGACCGATCTAAAATGAACGCTACATTTCTGTTAACGAATGATACTTTAAAAGATCAATTTGACACCATGTGGAATGAAGCAGGAATTATTGGGTTAAAAGGACACAGGTCAGTTGGAGGCTACAGAGCATCTATGTACAACGCACTTACAATTGAAAGTGTAAATGTACTTACTGAAATTATGAAAGAATTTACAAGAAAAAACGGATAAAATGAATGTATTAGCAAACGATGGCATTTCCAAAGCAGGAATTGATGCATTGACAAACGCTGGGTATAATGTAATCACCTCAAAAGTTGAACAAGAAAACTTGGTAGATTACATTAACGCTGAAAAAATTGAAGTTTTACTTG
Organism: Crocinitomicaceae bacterium; assembly: GCA_029238665.1. Taxonomy (GTDB): domain Bacteria; phylum Bacteroidota; class Bacteroidia; order Flavobacteriales_D; family Crocinitomicaceae; genus UBA4466. The sequence goes on from JAQWFQ010000030.1 coordinate 163,664, forward strand.
TAAGATCAGCCACAACTGCTCGAAAAAATTTGATAGACGCCTGCCCACAATTAAAGTTAATTGGTCGTGGAGGGGTTGGTATGGACAACATTGATGTTGAATATGCCCGATCTATTGGCAGAACCATAATAAACACACCTGCTGCATCATCACAATCTGTAGCAGAGCTTGTTTTAGGACACATGTGCGCCATTTCCAGGTCTTTGAACGATTCATATAAACAAATGGAATCAGGAGACTTTAAGACACTTAAAAAGCAGTATGCAAAAGGTGTTGAATTACGCGGAAAGAAATTAGTTATTGTAGGATTTGGACGTATTGGCCAAAGCTTAGCTTCATACGCACTTGGAATAGGCATGGATGTTTCTTCAGTAGATATGAATTCTAAACCTATTGAATTAAAGCTGAATCTTGGTAACGGTATTGAAACAAAAACTGTAATTACCCCTTCTTCTAACATGATGGAAGAATTAAAAGGTGCGGATTTCATATCATTACACATTCCTAAACAAGCAGACGGATCTGCTGTTTTGGGCGCTAAAGAATTTGCTCAAATGAAAGACGGCGTTCGAATTGTAAACGCTGCACGAGGTGGTGTAATTAACGAATCGGACTTGATTAATGCTTTAAACAGTGGTAAAATTGCTGGCGTTGCTTTGGATGTGTTTGAAAACGAACCTACACCAAACCAAGACCTATTAGCACACCCTTTAATTGCCTGTACTCCACACATTGGTGCAGCAACTTTAGAAGCTCAAAATCGAATTGGTACAGAATTAGCTGAAAAAATAGTAGCTGAATTTGGTCAAAAATAAGTTTGTTTACCTGTTATCTGTATGACTAAAATAAGTCCTTTTAGAGCAATTAGACCAACGAGAGATAAAGCACATTTAGTGCCTACTCGCCCGTATTATATATATAACAAACGTGTTTTAAAGTCAAAATTAAAACACAACCCGTATACATTTTTGCACATCATTAATCCTGAATTTAGGAATAAATCTTCTGTAGACCTTGATCCGAATGAGCGATTTAATCTAATATCAGAGGCTTATGTTGATTTTATCGACAAAGGGGTTTTGATTCAAGACGAAAATCCACATTTCTACATTTACAGGCAAATAAAGGGAGAAAATGCGTATTTAGGTATTATTGCCGGGGCTAGTATTGAAGAATACAAAAACGGAGCCATCAAGAAACACGAAGCTACAATTAAAGCGCGTGAAACGATGTTTACAAATTACTTAGATATTGTTGGCTATAATGCTGAACCCGTCCTCCTATCCTATCACGACCCAAAAGACGAAATTGAAGCTTTATTACAACAAAAGATTAAAGGTCGTCCTGAGTATGAATTTAGAACGACAGACGAAGTTAAGCATGAGCTATGGCTTTTTCATTCTTCGGAATCAGAACACCTAATAAACGCTTTTGACACTATTCAATCTTCCTATATTGCTGATGGTCATCACCGTTCTGCTTCTTCTGCCCGACTGAAAGAATTTAGAGCTGAAAATGGCGCAAATAATTTTCCAAACGAAGATTTTTTCTTGGCTTATTTCATCAATGAAGACCGACTTCAAATTATGGAATTCAATCGGTTGGTTAAGCAATTAAACGGTCTATCTGCGTCAGATTTACTTACAGCTTTAGCGGTAAGCTTTACGGTTGAACCACTTGACTGTGCTCAAAAGCCGACCCAAGAACACGAATTCACCATGTTTATCGATAATCAGTGGTATAAACTAACATGTAAACCATCCATTATAGACAAAACACACCCGGTTAAATGTTTAGACTCTGAAATTCTTACCCGATCAGTTTTAGGACCTATTCTCAATATTCACAACCTAGAATCCGATTCAAACATAGAGTTCATAAGTGGAAAAGAAGACCTTTTAGTTACAGAGAGTAATATTCGAGAAGGGATGTATGATGTTGGTTTTTTTCTATATCCAGTAACCATTGAACAAATAAAATGCGTTGCGGACAACAACATGACAATGCCGCCTAAATCTACCTGGATAGACCCTAAGTTAAGAAGCGGGCTTACTATTTATAACATCAACGAATGATTACAAGTCAATTAGCAGCTGTTCAAAATAGCATTCCTGAAAATGTAACTTTAGTTGCTGTGTCTAAAACAAAACCCATTGCTATGCTTCAAGAAGCGTATGATTTAGGGCAGCGGGTTTTTGGTGAAAACAAAGTACAAGAGTTAGTCGAAAAACAAGAGGTACTACCCAAAGACATTAAATGGCATTTTATTGGCCACTTACAGTCAAACAAAGTAAAATACATTGCTCCTTTTGTTACGCTTATTCACGCTGTTGACTCCTTGAAACTGTTGAAGGAAATTAATAAACAAGCCTTAAAGAACAACCGAACAATCAACTGTTTACTTCAATTTCACATTGCTGAAGAAGATTCAAAATTTGGTTTAACCTTAGAATCAGCAAAAGAGCTTCTAGAAACAGAAGCATTTTCAGAAATGAGAAACGTTTCAATTGTTGGTTTAATGGGAATGGCCTCGTTTACCAAAGATGAAGAACAAGTGCGCGAAGAATTCAGAACGCTTGAAAACTACTTTCATGTAATTCAGAGTCATTTTTTTAAATTTAACCCTAGCTTTGAACACCTTTCAATAGGCATGAGTAACGATTATAAGATTGCTATAGAAGAAGGCAGTACAATGGTTCGGGTTGGAAGCTCTATATTTGGTTCGCGATGAAATTAACACTCTTAATAGCACTTACTTTAATTAGTACGTTTGGTTTTGCTCAAAAAACTAAAAAAGAAATTCACACGGGGAGAAATTCACACCTTGAAGAATTACTTGATGCTAAAAAGGGGATTTTAACCCCCGAAGAAATAAGCGCATTTAAAGGTCTAGACTACTTTGAGTTTAATTCTGCATATCAAGTAACTGCTATTTTTAAGAAGGATAAAGGTCCTAAGTTTGAAATGGCCACATCAACTGATCGCAAACCTATTTATAGACGATTTGGTACACTTACGTTTAAGTTAGATGGAAAAAACTTAGAGCTTGAAGTATATCAAAACATTCGGCTAAGCAAGTCGAAAGAATATCGAGACTACCTGTTTGTTCCATTCAGAGATAAAACGTGTGGAACTGAATCTTATGGAGGAGGACGTTATCTAGACATCGAAAAGCAAAAGGGAAAATTGTGGCTAATCGATTTCAATTTAGCCTACAACCCTTATTGTGCCTATTCCTATCGGTACTCATGCCCTATTCCTCCCAAAGCAAACACCTTAAAAACAGCAATAAATGCTGGTGAAAAAGTTCCAAAAGGGCATTAATTCAGTATTACTTTTCCAAATAGTTTACATATTCATCTTTAGTTCCTCCGTGGAAACCTCTTTTTTATAATCAAGAGAGATTAGCTAGCCTTTTAACACACTTCGAGAAATATACTTCTTAAACACACCCGTTATTAATTTTACTCACTTTTTGTTCTAAAAAAATATGCTATACCAATATTAGCATTAAATATTTCATTTTTTGATAAATAAAGATATTGTGGATGACTTAGAACAGCATCCACTACAGTAAATAAACTGACTCGAAAGGGAACATAATTCACTTGGACATTTAATTCTATTCTTTCAAGGTAATAAACTGTTACTTAACTTTATCTCTTAAGTGGTAAACATTAGGCTGACATTTTACAAATAAAGGTTTGCTTCAATCCTAACATCCCCCTCCATTCTTGCTTTTTTTTCAAAAATCACTGTGTCCATTACAATCAAACAAGAATCAATTTTTACCGTTCCATTAACATCTAATCTGGACGATGGATTAAGTGTTCCAATACCAACATTTCCCGCTGTCGGTATAGTATTATCTTGGGCATTTACCGTAAATACAAATGCTGAAATCAGAAAAAGAGTGGCTATTTTTTTCATATCGTTTTTATTTAAAGCTAGCAAAAAAAAATGAAATAAACTTATATACCCACTCTATTATGCCCTATGTCATCTAATAGAAAACACCCTAAAAACAGCAACAAATTTCGTTTCACGAATTAAACCTTGATCATCTTAATAAAAAACTCGCTATTCTTTCGAGGGCTTATTGAATTGTAACAATCTTCTATGGTTATCTGTTCAAACTGGTTGGCGAAATAGGATAAATACTCTTGCTTGGTTCCTCCATACGGAGGTCCAGATTCAAATTCTCGGTTAAACAAAACACCGATCAATTTACCTTGAGGTTTTAATAGTTCATGTACTTTATCGGCATATTTCTGACGTAAATCAGGGGCTATCGCACAAAACAAGGTCTGCTCTACAACAAGGTCATACCTTCCAGTATGTTTAAAAAAATCACCTTGATGAATTTGAGGTTTCGGAAAGCTTTTGTTCCGGGCTTTAAATTGAGTTAATGGTTCCTGCGCAAAGTCAAGAATAGTCACATTTGTAAATCCTGCCTTAAACAAATACGCTGCCTCATATCCATTTCCACATCCTGGAATTAATATTTTTAACTCCTTATCTAGCACTTGATCAAAGTACGCTTTAATTGGTGTGGATATTTCGCCTATATCCCACCCCGTATCGTTATGTTGATATCGACTGCTCCAAAACTCTTTTGATAAGCGTTCCATTACTTTAAAATAAGTCGAATTGATGACATTGACAACTTGGAATTAAATCGTATAAAATAAATACCAGGCTCAAAACCCAACAGGTTTAATTTAGAAACTCCTGTCGTTGATCCTTCAAGAATAAATTGACCTTGTAAATCAACAATTGAATAATTTAATTGTTGATCTGTATTTATTGTAAACATTCCGTCTGACGGGTTTGGAGAAACATGAACATCAATGCCAGTCAATTCATTTAGAGATTCCGTTGCACTGTGAATAACAGCGACTGCATCAAGGTCAAACCCACCCGATTCAAACGCTGTTGGAAATGGGTCGTTAATCATATTCCCCTGACTATCTACGGTTCCTACAAGAGGACCGACACTCCCTATCACATCTATAATTTTTAGGTGCGTGATGTGATTAACATCTAGCCCTACAACTCCTGACAATTCCTGTAAATCGAATGGTGTTCCATAACCAGACCTGTATTTACCTGCAAGGTTATGAATATATCGACAGTCTGTAAACGTCGCATTTGTAGATTGAACATCGGTAGGTGTTTCACTAATACCGGGAAATCGAATATAATTAATGCCATCAGAACTCACCTCAACAAAAGCTAGCTCAATATAGTTGTCAGTAAAACCATTTTCAAATATTGCAAAGTCAGGCCCTATCCCATTTGTAATAGCGTCATTGAATGTAACTATCGCATCACCTCCATCACCTAAAGAAACAACATCAACCCCGGTCGAAAAACCAATTGCGTCTGCTTCAACACCAAAATTTGCCAATCCTAAACCTGGATTCAATATGTTCATTGGGCCGCGATTAACCAAGACGCCTGACGCCCAATCAATAATAATCGAAGAGTCAGAGTGAATTGCAGTTGTTCCTATATTTCCCGGAGCAGGAGCAAATGATTGACTCCATGAACAAAAGGAAAATGTCAAGCTAAAAAAAAATAAATACCTATTCATAAAACAAGAATTTAGAAGGATTTAACCCAACGTGAGCGCTCGAAATCTGTGTGCCTAAACTGGAGTATTCATACACGTACCCTGAATTCGTAAACCCCATGGCATCGCTAATAAAGAGTGTGTTTGTGTACGGATTAAATCCAACACCATACAAGGTTGTAAACCCTGAAACATCTATATAAGAAGAATTGACAACAACATCTAACACTGGATCAAACAAAGCCAAACTCGATTGTCCCGACGAAAAATCATAATTCGAAATCAAAAATTTATCATTCATTTTTGTAATTCCTGAAACCCCTAAATCAAAGCTATTTACTACATTGTCTGAAACAGTATTAATTCGAATCATTTTAGAGCTAACACCAGCATAATCTCCCCTTGCAACCACATAAACATCTCCTTCATCATCCGTAATACATCTACCTGGGTTTAGCCCTACAGTTATTTTCTGTATTTCTGTATTTGAATTTAAATCAATCACAGAAAGTGTAGAATCCATTACAGGAGTATTTAATCCACCTGAATTAGAAACATACAGCTTACTGCCTGAAACCGTTAAACCTTCAGGATTTAAACCAACAGGTATACGTTCTATAACAGCCAATGATACGGTATCAATAACGTCTACATAACCATCGTAACACGTAACGTAGGCTTTTCCATTGTAAAAATCAATACTTCTGGGTTGCTTTGGAACTCCTCCACTTTGCATCGAAATTTGTTTAATGGGATTAAACGTATTCGCATCAATAACTTCTACCGTACTTGAAACATTCACAACTACATAAACTTTAGCTCCATAGCGTTTAATGTCATTACCTGTATCGCCCAACTGACGACCAGACTTAGTGGCAAACAAGGTGTTTGAAATACTTCCATCATTGCCAACCCAAGATAAAGAAGTATTGTTCTGTTGAAATAAACCCTCACACAAAACAACGACTCCATTTGAAAGTACACCTGATAATGGTACAGGTTTTGGTTTGTCTTTTATACACGAGACGACTAAAATCAGTACAAATACTAAACTAATTAAACGCATAACTTAACGATATTGAATAATTTATACCTGGCATTATATAAGAACGAATGTAAGCATATGAGGAGTTTAATGCATTTTTCACGTTTCCTATTAATTTTAAACTCTGGCTAGAACCAACTCTGAATGTATGGAAAATACTGGCATCCATTAAGAAAAAACCTTCTAATTCATTTGCAAGAATGTTTTCATTCAACGCATACCTCTTAGAAACAACGTAATTCGAAATACGGACACCCGTACGACGAAACATCAACGTTAAATCAGTATTTACGGTATGTTCTGGAATATAGGCTATTTGGTGGAGATACGTTGGTGAACTTGGATCTGTTACATCTACTGTTTTTTGATACGTATAATTTGTGTTCAAAACAAACGCCCAATGGTTCCTTGTCTTGTACTTAGCTTCTAGTTTTAACTCTCCACCAAACGTATTTGTTCTACCCACATTTTGCATTGACCAAATAAATAAATTTTTGGTTGGAACCGCTACAATTTTATTTTTCACATGATTAACAAAAATGTTTGACTTTAAATCAAAATTAAATTTATCACCTTGTAACAGCCATAAAAACCCCATATTTATTTGATGAGCGTCTTCAGGTAATAAATTGACATTACCTATATTGGTATAATACAACTCATTAAACGAAGGGACTCTAAATGAATTTCTATACCACAATTCAAGTTGTAAACCCTCCCCTAACTCTCTGGTTTTTAAGCTTAAAAACGGATTAAAGCGAACGCGTTCTTTTGAATCACCTCCATTTTTATCTTGCTCGTAAACATATTGTGACGAAGCCTGACCGGTTAAACAAAACAATGGATGGTTGTACCTTACACCAAGCATAGCATAAGTATGAAGTCGAATCGGTTTTGCAAAGAGTGAGTCATTTACAACTAAATCGGAAACGGTTTCTTCAACACCTCCAAACATACTCCACTGTCTGAAGTAACGCATAAAAGAAACACCCCCATTCAAGTTTCGATTTGTATATGTATTGTCTATTTGCCCTGCAACGTTCAAATATGTAGGGTCAAAATAGCGTTGTTTTTCAATCGTACCATTAAAAAATACACGTGCGTATAACTTATTAGCTCGCCATTTGAAATCTGTAAACAACCGATCAGAATCCGTTTCCAGCTTCTCATCTGCTGTTTCATTATAATAAATAACCGCCCCAGGTAACTCTTGCCGAATTGATTTACGATGGTACCCTATCTTCCAGGTACCCTTTTTAAGTTTAACACCTCCCGACACGCCATAGTTATGGTCCAGATAATTGTTGTTTTTTCTAGTTTCATTTAATGGAAAACAGCCGTTTACTATAGAATAATTATAATTCCCCTCTGCCTGTTGCCTTGATCCAAACGCACTAACAAAAAACTTATTTGGATTAAATTTTACTCCGATATACCCCTTTGTTTGACCAAATGAACCATAACCAAAGTTGGCACGAATGGTAAGTGTATCTGAAGAAAATGAATTCTCCATTGTCTTAATCATGAAGTTACTTCCGCTAATTTGAGCTGAAACTGGGATCAAAAAATTTGAATTCAATCCAATGGAACTCGTTAACTGTTCTACATTATCAACAATCAGCTGGCCTAAATTTACCTGCCCCGTTTGTGAATTATTTAAAGGCACTCCATCAACAACCATTGAGGAGTGATTTGCTCCTAACCCGCGCATTGAAATTGTTTTCAAGCCTCCTAAACCACCATATGATTTTAAATTGGCTCCAGGGGTTTTTCGCAATAAATCACCAATATCTGTTGGTTGCAATGTTTCTATGTCTTCCCTATCTATTACTAAGTTGTAAGACTTTTCCTTTAGTAAAGCCATAAACGTTGAAACATTTACTTGGCGAATAATTTGAATGGAATCGACCTGCCCCCGAACATGGAAGCAGAGCAGTACAATAAATATGTATAGACACTTTGCCATTCTATAAAAGCGGCGCATGAATACGCCGATTTTTCTTTATTTATTTGACGATTTTTTCAGAAAACCTCCCACTGCTATTAGTTACACTCAAAATGTACACTCCGTTACTTAAATTCGAGAAATCGACCTTTGAAGTTCCAGTATGTTCTTGTGATAAAACGACACGGCCATTTAAGTTGGTCAAAGTCAGCATACCATTTTCACCTTCAATGTTCAAAAAGTTGTTTACAGGATTAGGATAAACAGAAACTGTTAGGGCTTCATTTTCAATCAATCCTACTGGAAAATCAGAAACAACATTATCAATAACATAGTATCCTGGAGTATTCATTCCAAAATCTCCAATATCACTCGATTCCAATTCGAATTGAATTCGATTTACAGGAAATCCAACATTTTGAAAGTCAACATCCAACCATTCATCGACGATGTAATCTTGCGTACTGTCAGCAAAACGATAATCTGCCAATAAAACTTCGATCGTATCTTTATTTGCACCTGAATAATCTTCACAATAAACCCAAACACGGTAAAAATCTTCACCATTTGTTCCATCAGGAATTCCCATTGCATTATTCACAGACCCAAATTGTTTTGCATAAGCATCACCATCCCTCATAGAAATTGCAGTATACGTTGAGTTTGTAATTTTAAATGATGTTATGTATTGGTATTCATTTTCGCAAGAGATATTGCCACTACTACCATAGCCAACAGCATAGGCTGAAGAACTATCACAACCTGCTCCAGTAAATGCACTGTATTGATTTAAATAACCTGCAGTAACTGTATCTACCATGTTTGATATTGCATAACCTGTCCAAGAATCCCACGCTGAAGTATATGTGTTTGAGAAACGAATCGGACTTGACCCAAGTAAAAAATCACCATTTCCTGATGAGCCATTGTCATAAGAGTTTGGAGATAATACAACGGATTCAAAATCAACCGTTTGTTGTGCTTGTAATGATGCTCCAAGCAATAGAGCTGTTGCTAATACGTAAATTTTCTTCATCGCAATTAAATTAAATAATGTAAAACGTTGAAAAAATCAGTAAAGAGAAATGATATGAACCGTAGCACATACTAAATCCGACTTTATTCTGAAGCCTTCTTTATAATATGACCTTGGCAAGTATTCTGACTCACACCATATCAACTTAACCTTCCCACCCTAGCTATGAAGGTAGTGGTATACTAAGTTGACTTTAAGCGCTTACAGCTGCAGATACAGTTCTGGATTTACACCAGATTCCTTATTGTTCACCCCGTGAACCAAAAGTCAAGACAAATGTACGACATTTATTCAAATGAGAATGCGCAACTAATTCTTATCCAACTTAAATGTGTATTGCAACATAACTGTACGTGGCTGCTCTATTTTAAGTGGACGAAGAGAATATGTTCTATTTGCAATATTTGTGCTAATAATAGCCAGCTTATGCTTGTCATTTATACCATATGACACCCGCGCATCAAAAACCCAATTCCCATGTCTGTGTGAATTATAAAAATCCATGTATTCAATTTTTTGAATAAATGCTAAATCTTGTGTTAGCTCCTCAAAGTCCTGAATAACAATATCCATGTTCTCAATTTTACTGAAGTATTTTACACTTATCCCGATTCCTAGTTTCTTCCAAAAGGTAAATTCAACGTCCCCTTTAACATTATGTAAAAATCGATATTTTAAAATTTTATTAGAAGGGTCTAAAGAAGTTGAGTTATAACTGTATTCTTTATTGTAATATACAGAGTCAATAGCATAAACAAAATCGGGAGAGAGTGATGTAGGAACAATGTAGTTGTAGCCTGTCATAAATGTAACATCTGTTTTTCTTCCAATTTTAGCTTTTCCTGAAAAGGAGGCGTCAATACCTAAAACCCTTGACTGGCCCGTATTCATAAATCGGAATCCTGCAAAATTAGACGGGTCACTACCGTCCCCCCAAAAACCAAAGGTATATTCAATTGTATTTTGATACTCCTGCCAAAAACCAGCGACATCAATGTAGCCATAAATTTGCCCTAATTTAATGCCTTGTTTTACACCAACCTCAGCGTTCCAACTGGTTTCTGGTTTTAAATCTGGGTTTGGAAACACACCAAAATTACCAACTCCTGTTCGTATAAAACGTTCTGTAATTGTTGGAAACCTGTACCCTTGACCATAAGATGCTCGTAAATACGTTTCTTGATAAATTTTAATGCTTGTTCCTGCTCTAAATATCGGCTTTAAAGCGGTAATGGAATCATTCAGCTGAAAGTACTCTAACCTTCCGCCCACAGACAAATTAATTGCTTTTTTAATTTTATTTTCAAGCTGGGTATATCCAGATACGTTTATCATTTGATTATTAGGACTCCCCGACCCAACATACATGTTGGCAAATGAGTTTGTAAAGGTTCCTGTAATTCCACCAATAAAATCAAGGTTTCCTAAATTCTTATAGCGCTTCTGAAACATATAGTCTCCATAGTAAGTTGTTGCTCTGTTCGATTGATTCGCTGTCATCTGGTTGTCAGAATGCAACAAACGGCCTCTCAATGCGTGCTTACCATTCGATTGTGTAAAAAAGTTAAGGTAAGGATCTAGGTTAAAAATAAATTGCTCTTGGAGAAAAACAGCTCCTGGATATGCACGAAATAAGTCTGTTGAGTCTCCCAGCCAAGCAAAAGCCATATTGGTATGTGATAGCATTACATTGCCATTTATACCATAGTTAAGGCCTTTATACTTCTTTGACCGATAGCGTAAATTAAAATTAATTCGTGCGCGTTTAGATGCCATCTGCCTTTCATTAAAGTTTGAAACAGTGTCTGCATATGGAGATACTGATACAATCGAATCTTCTATTGGTGGACCAATATATCCGTGATCATAATTAAAATTACCCCCCACAACAACATCAAGGTTTTTGATCCTTCTTGAATGTAAAAAATTGACACCTGAAATTAATGGGTAGTTATCGTACCATGTAGCTCCATCTTGACTCGGCTTAGAATAGAATCCCGAATACAAATTCACTTTCGTTTTTGGTTTTGCTTTTGGGTAAGCTGTTCGAATATGGATAGAACCTGACAATGCTGAGCTACCTGACAATACCGATGCCGCACCTTTAACAACCTCAATGTGGTGGATATTCTCCACAGGAATAAATCCCCATTCAGGCCTTCCTGCATCTCCAGATAGCATTGGCATATCGTCTACAATAACAGCAACTTTTGACCCTACACCAAAGGTAAAGCCTGACCCTCCCCTAATTTGTGGTTCGCCATCAAGAATATTTAGTCCCGGCGTTTGATCTAAAGCAGTCTCGATACTTCGTGTATTTTTATTTTCAATGAGTTCAGGTTTAATAATTTCCATTGACACTGTTTGGTCTTCTAGTGATTTATCAAATTTTCCAACCTTTACATCAACTCCTTTTATTTCCTGCACATAAGACCTTAAAACAATGTCATGAGCCACATCATTGTTTGTAAAAACAGTGATGTTAAATGTATCTGTTATCATTCCTGAATAGCGGCAAATTATTCTACAATTACCCGTAGGTATTTCCAGCTCATAATTACCCAAGTCATCTGAATACGCTCCAATAGTTACATCCTTACGATAAATTACTGAAGCTCCCATTACAGGCTCCCCTTGTTCATCTAAAACCTTCCCTACAACCCTTCCTTCTTGACTAAAAGAAAAACTTGAAAAGAACAACACTATTCCGATTAATAATTGCTTCATGATATGCATATAAAAAGGGTCGCATTAAGAAAATACGACCCCAAAATAATTCTTTTTTTGTTCGGGTTCTTAGTTCTTTATAACTTCAAACGTATACACCCTTCCCTTTGTCTTTAGATGTACAAAATAGACACCCGGAACCGTTTCAAGGTAAACCTGGTTTGAAATATTTCCAGTTTGAACAGCTTGTCCCAACGTATTAAACACTGCATAGGTTCCCTTCAAATCATTCTCAGAATTGAAACAAACCTGATTTGTAGCATTGTTTATTGAAACAGAAATATGCTCATCCGTATTTTCAGCAATCGCGTTTGAGTTGTAAATTAACTCAACATCATCAATTAACACCACATCGTTACCATTTCCCTGCCCTCCAATTTCATTGGTTGTAAACGTGACTAAGATATAAGCGCTAAACAGGCCTGGATTCACAGTATAATCAAATGCAATAGCATGACGCTCCCATTCACCTTGTGTAGACGGGTAATTATCAACCGCAGTAGCCACAACTTGGGCTGCAGATGCAGCATCCTCTGGATCTCTGTAATCATAATCTGCATGTAAAGTTGCCTTCATTCTAGCATTACCATTCCCTCCATTTGGCGTATACTTAACCCAGTACACGATTGAATCAGGCGTATCCGTTAGCGATTCAGAAAAATCAACATCCCCTGTAATTGTTTTATTATGATTATCAGGACTTGTTGGGTTTGTACTTCCCATAACAATTTGTCCCAAGGTAACATTTCCATTTGCCACAGTACCTAAAATACTGTTTGAAAAAATCTTACAACTTGTAGTCCCCAAAGACCCCGGTCTAACATCTGAAGATGCATCACATTGATCTGATGCAAAAGAAGACCACGTTCCTGTAGCCGTTAAAAAACTATTCCAATTGTCTGGTTCATCGTTATTTGCCCAAGACTCCATGTCCCCATTTCCTATTTGACCTTGTGCAAAAGAATAGGTTCCAATAAAAGTTAATACCGTAAGCAGTAATATTCTTTTCATATTGAATTTTTTTAAGTTAGAATGTAAATATAGAAATTAATGGATTCAAGGAGAAACTATTAAATATTAATTAGAAACAATCGTTTATATCTTAAACCAAGTTGTATCCTTTGGATTAATGCTTACTTTTGAAACAATGAAGCCTAATCAAATTAACACGACCGCCGAACTTCCAATTATGGAAGAGTTTTACACCATTCAAGGAGAAGGCTTTCACTCAGGCCGGGCTGCGTATTTCATCCGAATTGCCGGCTGTGATGTGGGCTGCGTTTGGTGTGATGTAAAAGAGAGTTGGACTGCTGGAAATCATCAACTAACACCTTTAGATACACTCGTAGAAAATGTAGTTAACAGCGGTACTGAATTTTGTGTTATAACAGGAGGAGAACCTTGTATGTATGACTTAACAAGCTTAACAAACAAGCTTAAATCGAAGAACATTGAATTGGCCATTGAAACTTCAGGTTGCTACACCTTAAAGGGAGAAATTGATTGGTATTGCTTCTCTCCAAAGAAATTCAAAGCCCCAGTTGATGATGCTTATAAAAAAGCTGACGAGTTAAAGGTTGTGATTAATCACCCGTCTGATTTTGATTGGGCAGAGGTTCATGCAACAAAGGTTTCAGTCAATTGCAAATTATACCTGCAAACAGAGTGGTCAAAACAGGAAAGATTTTTGCCTTTAATCATTGATTACGTAAAGAATAATCCTCAATGGAAAATTTCTTTGCAGACACACAAAACAATGAACATACCATGATTTTAAAGTGCTTTCTAATTGTTATTAGCCTTACGCTAGCGGTGTCATGCTCAACATCGCAATACTACTCAACAAAAAACAAAAAAGCCATTAAACTCTTTGAACAAGGAAAAGTTGCCCCTGCTCAATCAATAGATCAACAAACACGCACACCAAATTACAAGGAAGGCATTCGTTTAATGGAACGTGCTATAAAAAAAGCTCCGAACTTCTGGGAAGCACATATGTTTGCAGGAGAAATGAGTGAATTAATTCACGATTACCCTGCTGCAATTTATCATTTCAAAAAGGCGCTAAGTCTTAACCCAAAACCGAGTTCTACAGGAAGTACTTATTTTTATTTAGCAAACCTTCAATTGGCTGTTGGCGATTATGACGCTGCCATAAACAATATTGATCTGTTCCAAACATTTCGAAATGCCAACCCAAAATTGCTCAAAAACGCACAACAAATAAGAGCGAACTGTGTTTTTGCTAAACACGCGATGGAAAATCCTTCAAGTTTTAACCCGATTAATATTGGCCCTGGAATAAATACAAAAGACCCCGAGTACTTTCCAACAATTACTGTAGATGGAAAAACAATTTTATTTACCCGACAAATTACTGACTCACGTGTTAACACTCCTAGCAAAACTCAAGAAGATTTTTTCATTTCCCACCTAACGAGTGATACCATTTGGCAAACAGCCATTGCGATGCCTTCTAATGTAAACACTGTAAACAACGAAGGAGCACCATCCATATCTGCAGATGGCCGTTCATTGGTTTTTGTAGCCTGTCCTGATATTACAGGGGGAAATTATGGCACTGATAGAAATGGGCAAGGTAGCTGTGATTTATTCTATTCTAAGAAACTAGGAAACACGTGGACCAATCCGATAAATTTGCCTGGAAAAGTAAATACCCCTGCGTGGGAGTCTCAACCCTCCCTCTCTGCTGACGGAAAAACAATGTACTTTATTCGTCGTGTTAGTCGTCGTGGTGAACCAAGAAACTCAGATATCTTTGTTACACACTTAGATCATAATGGAAAATGGGGAGTAGCTAAACGCTTACCCAGCTACATTAACACTCCCGGACTTGAGGAATCGGTTTTAATTCACCCAGATGGAAAAACATTATACTTTGCCTCTCGCGGTCACATTGGAATGGGAGGACTAGATTTATTCTTGTGCCGTTTAAACAACGATGGAACGTGGTCAAAACCTGAAAATTTAGGCTATCCAATCAACACAAAATACGATGAAAACTCACTAATGGTCTCCCCTAATGGAGAAATTGCTTTTTTTGCATCTGATCGTGAAGGTGGTTTTGGAAATTTAGACATTTATTACTTCACAATGCCTGAATCCCTACGACCAACAAAGACACTCTATTTTGAAGGACTCGTATATAACATCAATACACGAAAACCTATCCCTGGAAAATTTGAACTGATAGACATTGCAACAGGGGAACTTGTTATTGTATCTGAAGCAGACCGCCTAACAGGTGAATTTATAGTCTCACTTCCAACAAATCGTGAATATGCACTAAACGTTTCTTACCCGGGCTATACCTTCTTCTCTAAAAATGTGAATATGAAGAGTCCTGAAAACCTTGACGCAATTCACATGGATGTGCCCATGATTCCAATTGAAAAAAGCAATTCAGAGCCCATTATCTTAGCAAATATTTTCTTTGATTTAGCGCAATCAACATTGAGAGAAGAATCTTACGTTGAATTAACTAAACTACTTGAGTTCTTAAAAGAGAACGCATCAATAAAAATTGAAATTGGTGGACATACCGACTCTAGAGGAGATGGCACCAAAAACAAAATTCTTTCAGAAAATAGAGCGAAATCAGTAGAGGAATACCTAATTTCAAAGGGGATTGATAGAAACCGTTTAACATCTAAAGGCTACGCTTCTACAAAGCCCATTTACACCGATGCACAAATTAAAGCGATGAGCTCTGGACAAGAGAAAGCACACCAGTCAAATCGTAGAACAGAATATAAAATTATTAAATGATACATTTCATTCAACTAATAAGACCAATCAACCTATTCATCATTGGACTAACAATGTATGGTCTTGGATGGTACCTAGAAGGTGTTTCTGACTACAGCGAAGGTGCTGGACTAATGTCTATTGAGTTTGCTCTTCTTGTATTTTCTACAATAATGATTGCTGCTGCAGGAAATATCATCAATGATTACTTTGATGTTAAGGCTGACAGGATCAATAAGCCTGAACGTTTAATAATTGGAAAGTTTGTGAAGCGCAGGGTTGCCATTGCTGCACATTGGACTATCAACTTTTTCGCTTTTGGAATTGCGCTATACCTAAGCTGGAAGTTAGACACCTTCTGGTATTTGTTCATTCATTTATTCTCGATTAATTTACTGTGGTACCACTCTGTCTACCTGAAGCGAAAATTTCTAATCGGAAATGTATTGATAGCGCTATTAACTGCGCTAGTTCCTATTATTGTCGGATTTTATTTTCATGACACCCAAAACATTTCTATTCAAAACCCCAAACCATTCCCCATTGAAGGAGACAACTTTATACTTTTACTTTCATTTGGCCTAGCCGGATTTGCATTTTTATTGAATTTAGCGAGAGAGATTATAAAAGACATCGAAGACATCAAAGGAGACATAAAGATAAACGCGAGGACACTCCCTATTGTTTTAGGTACCGCAAAGTCGAAAGTAATATCTGCACTTATTCTATCTACAGCTATTATCAGTTCCGGTGTTTTGTTTTCATTTTTCACAGCCATTGAACCGAAGGTATTGTTCCCCATCCTAATTTCAGCTTTATTTATTCTAACCTGCCTACTACTACTCCCAAAAGCACAGTCGAAATCGCAGTTAAAAATCATTAACAACGGCATAAAGCTGGCAATGATTGCAGGTTTAATTAGTCCATTATACTGGAAGTTACTACTCATTTATGGATAAGTTGAAAATTGTACTTGCATCAAAATCGCCTCGTCGTCAAGCCTTAATCAAAGAACTTGGTTTTGACTTTGAGATTCGCACTAAAGAAGTGGAAGAAATTTATCCACCCGAATTGCCTCCTTACAAAGTACCTGAATTTTTAGCTGCTTTAAAGGCTGTCCCTATCGCACCTACACTGAATCACAACGAAATTTTATTAACCTCTGACACGATTGTTTTGGCCGAAGGTAATATTCTTGGAAAACCAAAAGATAAACAAGAAGCATTTGAAATGATTCAAACGCTTTCGGGGAAATCACATGAAGTTATTACGGGAGTTCAATTAAAAAGCGTTGATAAACTCATTTCATTCTCATCCATTACAACAGTTTATTTTTCACCCTTAACAACCGATGAAATTTCATTTTACATTGACAAATATAAACCTATGGACAAAGCTGGTTCGTACGGAATACAAGAGTGGATCGGTTATATCGGGGTATCAAAAATAGAGGGCTGCTACTACAACGTAATGGGATTGCCAATACATGATGTATACCAAGCATTAAAAGAACACTTCAACGCATAGCAATATTATTAAATTTGTACGCTAATAAGCAGTAATCAACTTAAACTCCATTTAAATTCGGATGAAAAAAAAATTCTTCACAAATCTTGTTTTAGTATTGATACTAAATGTATTAGTGAAGCCATTTTACATACTTGGAATTGATGCTGAAATATTAAAACAAGTTGAATCCCACAGCCCTGGTCAATATGGAGAATACTTCTCAATTTTAGGGTTTACATTCATTTTAAATGTCTTCTTGGACCTTGGGATCACAAACTATAACACCCGAAACATTGCACGAAACAAACAGTCTATTCAAGAACAATTTTCTGGAATCATTACACTGAGAGGTTTATTATCGGTTGGATACATGTTTTTAATATTGATTAGCGGTTACTTTTTAGGGTACAACGAACATCAGTTCAAACTGTTAGGATATCTAGCTTTCAATCAAATTCTAGTTGCCTTTATACTTTACTTTAGGTCAAACCTTTCAGGATTACTTTTATTTAAACAAGACAGCATCATCTCTATTTTAGACCGTTTTTTATTGATCATTATCTGCACTACTTTACTGTGGGGTGGAGTCTCCAACGAACCGTTTCAAATAGAGTGGTTTGTGTGGGCTCAAACAGCAGCCTACGGTATAACAGCACTAATAGCAGCTTGTTTCGTACTACAAAAAACGGGAAAGGTTAAAATGAGCTTTAACTGGAAGTTCTCCAAGGAGGTTATTCAAAAAAGCTTACCCTATGCCCTGTTAATTCTATTGATGACCATCTATTACCGATCGGATAGCGTCATGCTAGAACGTATGTTACCTGATGGCGCTAAAGAAGCTGCTATTTACGCTCGAGGCTACCGGTTTTTTGAGGCACTAAATATGGTTGGGTATCTCTTTGCAGGGTTACTCTTACCGATTTTTTCAAGACTCCTAAAGCAAAAAGAGAGCGTACATGAACTTCTTTATTTTTCCTTCAAATTAATACTAAGTTACTCTATTGTACTAGGGTTAGGAGCCTTTTTTTATCGCGAACAAATTATGGGATGGAGGTTTGATTTGACCGGCCCAGAGCTTTTCAAAGCCGCGCGAACATTTGGGCTATTGATGTTGTGCTTCATCACCTTTACATCTACCTACATTTTTGGGACCTTATTAACAGCTAACGGGAATTTAAAATCACTCAACATTCTAGCTGCAGGAGGTGTAATTTTAAACCTAATTTTAAACTACATATTAATACCAAGTCAAGGGGCTGTTGGAGCTGCAGTTGCAAGCTTAATCACCCAAGTGATATCACTCCTCATTCAATTGGTTATTACCTTTATAGCGCTTAAGATCAATGTTGACTACAAAGAGTTTATACGAATAGGTATTTTCTCTTCTTGTATCATTGTGCTAGGTTATTTCTCAACGCAGCTAAGCGTCCATTGGTCCATTCAGTTTATTACTGCTCTATCTGCCGGAGGATTCATTTCTTTATTGTCAGGCATGATAAGTGTTAAAAGCATCATACAACTGCTTCAGTCCGAGAAATAACTTATACTGAATTACATTTTTTCAGGAACATTAACCCCAAGCAATCGCATTGCTAAGTAAATCACCTTAGCCACATTTTCACTCAAAATCAAACGCATGCTTTTCAATTCTTGATCCTCTTCAATTAGAATAGGTACGGCTTGATAAAAATGATTATACAACTTAACCAGTTCATAAGTATAGTTTGCAATTAAAGCTGGGGAATGGTTTTTTCCTGCCTCTGAAACTACCGATGAAAACTCAGTTAAGTGTTTCATTATTTCCTTTTCTTCAGCAGAAATTGAAACTAATTTTAATTCACCTAAATTTCCTGCTTTTCTTAACAACGACTTGATACGTGCATGTGTATATTGAATAAACGGCCCTGTATTTCCATTCAATTCAATCGATTCTTCCGGGTTAAACATCATTCGTTTCTTTGGGTCAACCTTTAGCAGGTAATATTTCAACCCTCCCATTCCAATCAAGTTGAACAACTCCTCCTTCTCCTTGTCTGTCATGCCATCGATATGACCACGCTCCTGTGTCATTTCTTTTGCGCTATTCACAACATCTGCCATCAAGTCATCTGCATCAACAACAGTTCCTTCACGAGATTTCATTTTACCCGTTGGTAAATCGACCATGCCATACGATAAATGGTAACAGTTTTTGGCCCATGCATACCCCAACTTATCTAGAATCAAAAACAATACCTTGAAATGATAGTCTTGTTCATTTCCAACGGTATAAATAATTCCATCTAAATCTGAGTAATCTTTAAACCGGTCTACAGCTGTTCCAACATCTTGAGTCATATAAACAGCTGTTCCGTCAGAGCGCAACACCAACTTCTCATCCAAGCCATCTTCTGATAAATCAATCCAAACTGACCCATCCTCTTTTTTAAAGAAAACACCTTTATCAAGGCCTTCAGTAACTAAATCTTTACCTAAAACAAATGTGTCTGATTCATAATAAAGCTTATCGAAGTCAACACCCATGGCATTATATGTAGATTCAAAACCTGCATACACCCAACCGTTCATTGTGGTCCACAATAAATAGACTTGAGGATCTCTCCCTTCCCACTTTACAAGCATCTGTTTAGCCTCAAGCAATAGTGCTGTTTGATTTTTTGCTAAGTCTTTAATTTTAGCATCTATTCCAGTAATCGCCTTCGGTTCTTTCCCTTCTTTTGAAGAATCTAAACGGTTAAACTCGGCAATAATCGCATCATCAAAACCTGAAAAACTTCCAGATTCCCATAAATCAATAATAGATTTTGCCTCAGCATTAAACTGCTTATCAAACTCTACATAATACTTACCAACAAGTTTATCTCCTTTCAAACCTGTATTTTCAGGGGTTTCTCTTTCACCTTTTTCATTCAACGGTGAAAATTTCTCCCAAGCCAACATGCTTTTACAAATGTGAATACCTCTATCATTAATGATTTGAGTTTTTACCACATTATGCCCATTTGCCTTAAGTATCTCTGCAACAGAGTATCCTAAAAAATTGTTTCTTAAATGTCCTAGGTGTAATGGCTTATTCGTATTTGGTGAAGAATACTCCACCATTATTGTTGATTTTGAATTTTTAACTGCGTAACCAAAACTTGAGTCTGCAGCAATTACCTTCAACTTGTTAAGCCAATATGACCCATTAATGGTAAAGTTTAGGAAACCACTTACTACATTAAACTCTTGTATGAAAGATAAACGGTCTTGTAGAAAGGTTCCAATCTTCTCTCCAGCATCCAGAGGTGAAACTTTAAGCAGTTTAACGAATGGAAAAATAACCAGTGTCAGGTCGCCTTCAACATCTTTTCTTGTTTTTTGGAATTGAATTAACTTCTCTTCAATTTGAAACCCAAAAAGAGCTTCAGAATTGGCTATTAAAACTTCTTTTATTTCTTTCTCCATCTTATGCGTTCTCTAGAATTCGAGTTGTTTTTTCAAGTAAATCAAATGTTACCTCGGCCATCTTATTTGTTTTTTCATCCAAACAAGGATTTACCTCAACAAATTCAACACAAACTGTTTTTTCGTTTTTTGCCAATTCACCTAAAAAGAATTCTGCTTCTTCTGGCTTTAATCCATTATCTACTGGTGTACCTGTTCCGTGAGAAGTAAATGCAGGGTCCATTGAATCTACATCAAATGAAACATAAACAATATCACATTCCTTTAATTGATTATTTACTTCATTCATGATCACAGCCATTCCTTTTTCTCGAATATCTGCCACCGTATGGTTCTTAATACCTAAACGGTTCATAATCGCATCTTCTTGGGGCTCAGTGTCACGAACAGCAATAAAAACAAGATCTTCAGGGTTTAATTTAGCACCTTTTATACCTGTCGACTTCAACTCCTCCCACATAGATTCAGCCTCATTAGAAAGCGCATTGATTCCAACCTCTCTATTGTCATCATTTAACGCCGTAGATAATGGCATTCCATGCATATTTCCAGAAGGTGTTGTGTAGGGAGTATGTAAATCTCCATGTGCATCAATCCAAACAACTCCGAGTCGTTTTGTAGGATACGATGCCTTTATTCCAGCTATCGTCCCTCCTGCCGAACCATGATCAGCAGCTATAACTAAAGGAAATTTACCTTCAGAAACAATTCCTTGAACAGCATTTGAAACAGACTTAAAAACCTTAACCAACCCTTCTATTCGTTTAGAAAACGGGTGCTTAACATCATGATCCAACATAAAATTAAACTCATCAACATGCTTTGTTGGGTAATTTCCAAAATAGCCACTACCCACATTTCTTGCGGCAGTCATAACAGCTTCAGGACCTAGAGATGAACCTGGTGTACCAGCAGTAATCTCAGATTTATTAATTAATAACGTTATGTCTCGTTTCATATCATAATTTAAGTGAAACAAAAATACTATAATATAGAAAGATATGAATCATCCATCAAGGTGATATTTCATCATTTTTACATTAATTTAGTCTCAAAGTAACTTTCACAAAAAAAACAGTTGAATAATATATGATTCACTTTAAACAAAATTTATTGGCATTACTAGCCTTATACTTGACTTCGCTTTTAGGTTCAAACATGAGTTACGCTCAAAAACAAATTCCTTTTACAGGCATGCTGGAGTACAGAATTACTTCAACTGACACCTCAAACAACACCACTGCACCTGTAAATAAAATGTTCGTATACACCAATGACACGATAACACGTACAGAAAACTTTACCCGTCAACTGGGGCAACAAGTAGCAATTAGGCACATAGAAAAACAAAAATCATACCTACTATTGGTTACCGACTTAGGAAAATTTGCCATTCAAACCGACCATTCTAAGAGCGATACCATTCAAAAAGAGCCCCTATATGTTTTCCAAAGAAAATGGTTTAAACGAAAAATAGCTGGACAAAAGGCCAACAGAATACTTGTTTCTCACCCAGGATTTCAAGAACCAATTGAATTTCTATACCTAAAAAACAGGTCCAACAAATACTTAAACATACATACAGAAATACCTGGATTACTCTTAAAATATAGTATTCAAACAACAAACGGAACATTAAACTACGAGCTTGTAACATTTCAAGAATACACACCTAACAACGATCTGTTTGGCATACCTTCCGATTTTGATAAAATTTCCTTTGATGATTTCTTAACTCAGTTAATTAAAGCGAAAAAAGAAGCTCAATCTACACCACAATAGCAGTACTAACAAGTCGCTGTTTAAACTTCCATACACCCTTCATTATTCAGGCCTTAGAACTTTGTATCTTCGTTAGATACACATAGACGGATGGCAGAGAACGAATTTACAGCAAAATCAACGAAGGGAAATAAAGCAAAGTCAACGAAATCGACTTCAAAATCGAAATCAGTAAAGAAACAGCTTAGGTCTTCACCGTTAAATTTATTGAAAGATAGGTTCAATAAAAAGAAAGTGAAATCCACCCTTGGAATTTCATTCATATTACTTGCGTTCTATTTACTGATTGCAAATTTCTCCTACCTATCTACATGGCAGATTGATCAAAATCGTGTAATAAACAAAGGCCTTATAGAACTTCTATTTGACGGAAACACTGAACCTTTAGCAAACTGGTTTGGAAAATTTGGGGCATGGACTTCTCACCTGCTTATCTACAAATGGTTTGGCTTATCCTCTTTTGCCATTCCGTTTGCTTTATTCATTATTGGTTTTAAAGCGCTTTTTAATATTACACTTCTTCCATTAAGCAAAAGCCTTTCTGCAGCAGCCCTCTCCTTGGTTTGGTTTAGCTTGTTTTTAGGCTTTTTCTCTAGCTCTATTAGTTTTCTTGGTGGTACTTTTGGGTATCAAGTAAATAGTTGGTTAGGATTAGCGCTTGGTCGGTTTGGCTCCTTGGCATTCATACTTGTTATTGGTTACGTGTTCTCACTGCTCATCTTTAACATCAACATAAAGAAAATACTAGGTTTCATTGGATTTTCACGTTTTCAAAGCAAGGATTTATCTGAAACCTTACCCGAAGTTGAGTCTGAAGAAGATTTAGACGTAAACAACACGATCGATCCAACCAAAACAACAGAAGACCTTATTGCTAAAACTGTTTTATTTTCAGAAGAAGAAGAAGAAGAAATATCATCCGTTGTACTAGACCAACACAGCAAAGACATTGAACCAACTCCACAAACAAACAGCAACAGCGAGGAAAAAATAGTCGAACTAGGAGAAATTAGCACCTTAAATTCAACTAAAAAAAATACTGAAGACTCAACCGAGACATCAGATGAATTTTCTGTTGAAGTTGCCAAAGAGTCGGAAGAAGACAAATCCCTTTCTGAAGATGAAGTTGATAAAAACCGCTCTGAATATGGAGAATATGACCCTACTCTAGACCTATCCAAATATATGCTCCCTCCTATTGAGCTGTTAAAAGATTACGGATCAAATTCAGAAACAGCTGTTGACACAAGCGAACTTGAGGAAAACAAGAATAAAATTGTAACTACGCTTCAGAATTACAAAATTGAAATTTCTAAAATTAGAGCCACCGTTGGCCCAACCGTTACACTATATGAAATTATACCTGCTCCAGGCGTGCGTATTTCAAAAATAAAAAACTTAGAAGATGATATCGCCTTAAGCTTAGCCGCACTAGGCATTCGAATCATTGCCCCTATTCCAGGGAAAGGAACCATTGGTATTGAAGTCCCAAACAGCAAACCACAAATGGTAAGCATGCGATCGTTAATTGCTTCAAAGAAATTTCAAGAGTCTGACGCTGAGCTACCAGTGGTTATGGGAAAAACAATTACAAACGAAACGTTCACATTTGACCTTGCTAAACTACCCCATTTACTTGTTGCTGGAGCCACAGGTCAAGGAAAGTCTGTTGGATTAAATGCCATTCTAATTTCACTACTATACAAGAAACATCCTTCACAGGTGAAGTTTGTGCTTGTTGACCCTAAAAAAGTTGAACTTACACTATACAATAGAATTGAAAGGCATTTTTTAGCAAAACTACCTGGAGAAGAAGAGGCAATCATCACTGACACATCCAAAGTTGTTGCTACATTAAACTCACTTTGTATTGAAATGGACGAGCGCTACGAGTTATTAAAACTCGCGCATTGTAGAAACATCATTGAATACAATCAAAAGTTTGTTGCCCGAAAGCTAAACCCAGAAAATGGGCACCGTTTTTTACCATACATTATCGTATTGATTGATGAGTTTGCAGATTTAATTATGACCGCTGGAAAAGAAGTTGAGCAACCAATTGCACGTATAGCTCAATTGGCCCGAGCAATCGGTATCCACTTAATTGTAGCAACGCAACGCCCTTCTGTAAACGTAATTACCGGTATGATTAAAGCAAACTTCCCTGCTCGTATTGCGTTTCGCGTTTTATCTAAAATAGATTCAAGGACAATTTTAGACACCTCAGGAGCAGACCAGCTTATTGGTCGTGGCGACATGCTGATCAGTACTGGGCAAGATGTTATTCGTTTACAATGTGGATTTGTTGACACACCAGAGGTAGATGACATTTGTGAATTCATTGGCGAACAACGTGGGTACCCTGAAGCACTAATACTGCCTGAGTACATTGGAGAGTCTGCCGAAGGTGGTGGAAACATGGATGATGAAGATTTAGACGCCTTATTTGCAGATGCAGCCCGTATTGTTGTCATGCACCAACAAGGATCTGCAAGTTTACTGCAGCGTAAATTAAAACTGGGATACAATAGAGCCGGTAGAATTGTTGATCAATTGGAAGGACACGGAATTATAGGATCATTTAGAGGCAGTAAAGCAAGAGAAGTTCTTTATGCTGATGAAATTGGTTTAGAGGAGTACCTTTCTAGCAAAGGGATTTTATAACACCCCTACTATATTACAGCAAAAAAAAGACGCATCAATGATGCGTCTTTTTTTGAATTCGGTTTTTATTTTTAATCTGAGAACTTAGAAATAACCTCTGTAGTTACTCCTGTATTAGAAAATCCACCATCGTGAAATAAGTTTTGCATTGTCACATACTTTGTCAAATCAGAAAACATTGAAATACAGTAGTCAGCACACGCTACAGCTGATGCATTTCCAAGTGGAGACATTGCATTAGAGTAATTGATAAACTCATTAAATCCTTTAACACCACTACCTGCAGTAGTCATTGTTGGAGATTGAGAGATTGTATTTACACGCACCTTCTTAGCAACTCCATAATGGTAACCAAAACTTCTTGCTATAGACTCTAAGTAAGACTTATTATCAGCCATATCGTTATAATCTGGAAATACACGCTGAGCAGCAATGTACGTTAAAGCAAGAATAGACCCCCACTCATTCATAGCATCATGTTTCATAGCAGCCTGCATAACTTTATGAAAAGAAAGAGCCGAAACATCTAAACCTTTCATTGTAAAGTCATAATTTTCATCTGTATAATGCCTTCCTTTTCGAACATTGATAGACATTCCAATTGAGTGCAAAACAAAATCAATCTTACCACCCAAAATCTCCATAGATTGAGTAATCAAGTTATCGATGTCTTCAACACTTGTAGCATCCGCTGGAATCACTGTACTACCAGTTGCTTCCGCCAACTTGTTAATTTCACCCATACGCATTGCAATAGGTGCATTTGTTAACACAAATGTAGCTCCTTCTTCATGAGCTCGCTCTGCAACTTTCCAAGCAATAGATTGCTCATTTAAGGCTCCAAAAATAATTCCTCTTTTTCCTTTTAATATATCGTTTCCCATAATTTTATTCAATTACATTGAGTTACAAATTTAGAATAATCTAAAGAATAGATCATAAATTACAAATCGATTTCTAATGAAAAACCATCGTAAGCGACAAAAACATTTTTAGGAAGAAATTTACTGATCTCTTTGTGTGTCCCAAATAAATGAGAGATATGTGTTATATAGGCCTTTTCCGGTTGAATGTCTTCAATAAAAGCTAGCGCTTCTTCGAGGTTAAAATGTGAAATATGTTCTTCTTTACGAAGCGCATTGATGATTAAAACCTTAGTACCTCTAATTTTTAATCGCTCCTCCTCACTTACCGTTTTCGCATCAGTGATATAAGTAAAACTACCTATTCGAAAACCCAATACAGGCAATCGGTAATGCATCACCTCAATCGGAACCACAGTAAGACCATCTCCTAATTCTATATGCGTTTCTTTACCTATCCTATTTAAATTAACCGCTGGTATTCCTGGATATCGTTTAGCAGCAAAAACATACGCATACTCCCTTCTCAAAGCTTCTTCTACACGAGGGGTACAATAAACCTGCATATCCCGTTTTTCTTTAAAGTTAAATGCACGTACATCATCTAATCCTGCCAAGTGATCTTTATGCTCGTGCGTAAACAACACTCCACTTAGTGTTCTCACTTGCTCACGCAACATTTGCTGTCTGAAATCTGGACCCGAATCAATAACATAATTATTCCCTTTATAAGAAATCAATACAGAACAGCGTAAGCGGTTATCTTTAGGGTCCTTTGACTGACAAACACTACAATCACACGCTATAACAGGAATTCCTTGAGACGTACCAGAACCTAAAATTGTAACTTTCACCGTTTCGTTTTATAGAATTAAAGTTAACACATTCATTAAACTAAGCTCGAACAACTTTAACAATAAAGACAATCCACGCAAAAAGCATCAATAAACCACCCAAAGGTGTTATGGGACCTAAGAAAGACATTGACACACCTAAAAGGTCTTGTGTAGCTAACAAGTAAATGGACCCGCTAAAAATCACAACCCCAGTAACAATTAAATAAAAAATTGCATCAATACGTTTAAACCTTGAAGCATTAAAGCCTAAAATCAACAAGGCAAGTCCATGATATGTTTGGTAGCGAACACCTGTTTCAAAAGATTTTGACTGAACATCTGTTAAAAAATCCTTCAAACCATGCGCACCGAAAGCACCTAAAACGATAGCTAAAGCAATAAATATAGTACCTGTTAAAATTATTTTTTTACTCATTTTTTCAATTTTAGTGTATGCGTTAATACGGAAGACCATCCATGCCATTTACCATAATCTCCAATCGTTTCATTGTGCCAAATAAAACTAAAATCACCTCCAAATTCGAGCACCTCTTGGTACAGAGCGCTTACTCTAGATTTACTTTGTTCAATCGATAAATTCATATATTCATTCAAGGTCCCATCCATGTAAATAAAAGGATGAATTACGAGTGATGTTTGCTCATTTGTCGACAAATCAAACCAATAATGAGGGCGTGCTGTTCCAGACCTAAAACCAACATGCTCCGCAAATCCCATTGAATAATCATCAGAAAACCCTGCGTTAATCAAGGACCTATATGTCGTTGGTAACTGAAACTTTAAAAAATGCTGCCTCGATTTAGTAATTTTAGCCCCTGTAATTAATGTCAATACCTCCTTCTCTGCCTCGATTACTTTAAACTCTCCATTTGAAGCATAGCTGGGATGAAGGTTCACCTCAATACACTTCGTCATAGATTTTATTAAATCTTGATGCCCCTTATTTTCTACTGAAATATTTCGATCCTTTTTAGAACTACGACCAACCAACCAAAACAAAAGTGTTCCGGGAAACTTAGTGCTTATGCGTATTATTTCATCGAACGTATCATAAGGGTCTTTTTTTCCATTCAAAACCTCAGACCGTTCTTTTATCCGCGTTTTATTCCCTAAAAAGACATCTTTAACAAGTGATAAAATCATTCGACGTCCAGTTTTCAGCTTATAAGCAAACGTGTTGTCAATGTCAAATGTTGGGATTATATCAACCACCTCTTGACCAACCACATAAGCTGAATCTATAAAGCGATTTATTTGATTGGCCCATCGATCACAATTCGCTTTTTCAACATTTCCGCCAATCGAAAGAATACTTTCGTTAAATGGGAATCTACCGTGAACATCAAAGTGTACACACGTGTATTCTTCGTAACGAGACAGCAGGTAAAAAATTGAAGCCACAGGATCAACAACGCCATCTATAGAAAGACACTCCCAAGGGTTCGTTTTACTCCACGAAACTTCTTTGGGCAAACAACCTTCTTCAAAGCAAATTGCACCAGGATTTATTTGAACGCCTGCAATATTGACCCTTGAATAATTCAGTCTTGTTCCAGGGTAATTTAAAAAACGAACCTTATCTGTAGTTAACTCAACATCAACCCCACGTGCTTTAAATATAAACTCAAATGTATATTCAATTCTAGGGGTGATCTTTGTCACAAAAATTAATATCATAACTGCGTAACAATCTTATCACAAATAAACGCTGCAGCCTTTCCATCTCCATACAGTACCGGAAACGTAAAATCATCTCGAGTTAGTAGTGAATTAAATGCATTTATAATTCGATCATAATCACAATCAGCCAAAATTGCATTCCCATTCTCAACTATTTCAACCCATTCTGTTTCAGGACGAAGAATTACACACGGTTTTTCAAAAAAGAATGATTCTTTTTGCAAGCCTCCACTGTCTGTAACGATAATTCGTGCATTTTTCTCTAAAGCAATTATATCAAGAAACCCAGCTGGAGGTATCACTTTGATCATGTCACTTTTAGTAATTGAAGCAATTAAATCTGCGCTCAGTTGCGTATGCATTTTTGCTTTTGTTCGAGGATGTAAGGGTAAAACAACCTTCAAGCCTGAATTTTCTGCTATGTCCAACAAAGCCTGAAAGATAGACTCCATACTCTCCTTACGATCAGTATTTGAATCTCGATGTACCGTACAAAGTACAAAAGTATCTGCCTCAAGATTAAGTGCTGAAAGAATGGTAGATTTTTCATCTGAAATTTCAGAAAAATGAATGCTATTGTCAAACATAATGTCTCCGCAATGGTATACATGGGGAGCATTTATTGACGCGCCTTCTAAAATATCCATTTTAAACCCTTCTTTAACTAAATTGTCAATTCCTGATCGTGTTGGTGTAAATAACATCGTTGACATATGGTCACAAGAAATTCGATTGAGCTCTTCAGGCATTGCCTTATTAAAACTCCTTAATCCAGCCTCTACATGAACAACAGGTATGTGTATTTTAGAAGCGGCCAATGCACCAGCAATCGTAGAATTCGTATCTCCATAAACCAAAACGACATCTGGTTTTTCATTCAGAAAAATCTCCTCTAACCCTGCTAACATTTTAGCTGTTTGAGAGCCATGAGAACCACTTCCTACATTTAAGTTGTAGTTGGGTACCGGAATCATCATCTCTTCAAAAAACACCTTAGACATATTTTCATCATAATGCTGACCAGTATGTACAATTACTTCCTCTAAGTCATTTTTAAAGACGCCCGAAACAGCCCTGCTTATTGCTGAAGATTTTATAATTTGAGGTCTTGCGCCTACGATTGTAATGATTTTCTTTTTCAAAATAAAACAGTGTTAATTTAGAATCCCTTCATCTGCAAAGCTAAAGTAACTATTATCAGAAAATATAAGGTGATCCAAGACGTATAAGTCTATATACTTTCCGAAATTCACCAAGGACTTTGTCAACTTTAAATCGGCTTCACTGGGTTTCAAGTTAATGAAAATTATCATTCCGTGTTGCATGGTATGGTTATTGACACTGTAATTGTGAACAAAACCCGAAGCACATTAACGATACTGAGCCTTTTTGCGCTTATTTTTGACATTCACTTGAAACCCTACACATGAAAATAATCATACTGACACTCTTTTTTGGATTATCTTCATTCTTAGCATCTGCTCAACATAAAGACACCTACACCCTAGATTCTTTTCTAACAACAAATCAAGCGCTAGACAACAAGGTCAATCATATTTTTCAATCGCTCAATACAGATTCAAAAATTGCGCAGTTAATTATGCCTGCATCTGGTCGCCTAGGCCAACATGAAGACACCATAAAAGCACTTTTAACAGACCAGTTGATTGGGGGAGTTTTATTACTCAATGGGACAAAAGACCAGTTTACACGTTGGATAGCTGAATTTGAAGCAATGAATATTCAACATAAAAACTTACCTTTCATGTATTCAGCAGACGCTGAACCAAGCTTGGTTAATCGAAAAATAATAGGATCTACGCCAGTAGCAAAAGCAAGTGCGATATCTAATTTATCGGAAGTATTAAATGTAGCGGGAGTTATCTCTGATGACCTCAATGACATTGGAATCAACTATAACTTTTCTCCTGTTGTTGACATGGCAAAGAACAAAACGGTAGGTTACCGTGGTTTTGGCTCAAACCCTGAAAACATTATCCCCTTCAGCAATGCATTCATAAAAAAAACACAATCCCAGAACATTATAGCAACAGCCAAACACTTCCCTGGACACGGGTTAATATCTGGAGACACACACAAATCGCTGCAAGTAATTGATGGCGAATTAAAAGAGTTAAAAAATTACCCACCCCTAATTGACAGTGGTGTATTATCAATTATGGTTGCGCACATTGCGGTTAAAAATAATCCCGAATTCAGTACAAACGGTGCTCCTGCAACAACGTCTAGCGTTATTGTAACTGACTTATTGCGTGACAGCCTAGCCTTTAAAGGGCTAATTGTAACTGACGCTATGAATATGGGAGGCGTAGCAAGCTACCCTAATGCTTCAGTTAAAGCTATTGACGCAGGGTGTGACATCTTATTAATGCCGAAAAACGCACGTAAAGCACACCGGGAAATCAAATCAGAGTATCATAAAAATACAGTATTCAGCTCTCGGGTTGACCTATCCGTAAAACGTATTATTCGCATGAAAATTTGCCTTGGACTACTTTGATTTTCATTCGCACCAAAGCGAGGTGAATTCCCACTACAATTCCTAGTAAGCGCAATTAATTCGGATTGTTTTTAGGTTAATCTAAACATTCTATTAATTTTGATGTAATGTCAACAAGCGAACTTCATTCTGCCACACGTTTATTTGATTCTATTGGCTTAGGCGAAATGGATCAAGTTCAATTAATGAATCGGGTTGACACCAAATTTGTTTTCACAAAACAAAAACTAATTGAACTACTCCCGGTACTCAAGGAAGACTACTTCATTTTAAAAGTTGGAGACAACCTCATTTCTCGTTACGAAAGTCTTTATTATGACCATGAACTAGTCAACTACGACGATCACCACAGAAAGAGGGTTAATCGATATAAAATTCGATACAGGACATACATAGAGTCTAAAATTACATTCCTTGAAGTAAAACATAAATTCAAAGGACGTACCGATAAACGAAGAATTTCTGTAGATAAAATCCCATCAAAACTCTCAGATGAACACTATGAGTTCATAAAAACTATTAACCCTGATTTCAACCGCCTTAAACCTTCATTAATGAATCGGTTTAGCAGAATAACACTGGTAAGTAAACAGTTTGACGAACGACTTACGCTTGACATCGACCTAAGTTTTGAATGGGAAGACAATACAAAGCTAGTTGAAAACATTATTATCGCTGAGCTAAAGCAAGGGCGTTCAAACAGAACCTCCCCATTTTACAAACTCATGAAAAACAATTATATTCGTCCTTTAAAAATCAGTAAATATTGCGTAGGCATTATTGACATGTATGGCAAGGAGAATGTGAAATACAATCGATTTAAGAAAAAACTACTACAAATAACTAAACTACAAGCCAATGCTTCTTAATATTTTCGGATCAGAGTCTCTAGCAGACATATTAAACCTAAACCTTTTTAGTGATGACTTCTACACATTACTGTTTAGACTGACGGTCAACCTTATATTTATGACGATAATTATTCGTTATTTATACTACCCTATCACCAAAAGAAAAGATTACTTATTTACATACTACCTCATTGGCTTAATCACCTTCTTTCTTTGTTTTGGATTAAAAAAACTAGACATTGACACCGGTATGGGACTAGGTTTATTTGCCATTTTTGGGATTATACGATACAGAACCGATGCTATTGAAATTAAGGAAATGACTTACCTTTTCTTAATTATAGGAATAAGTGTGGTAAACTCATTAGCCTCTAAGAAAATTAGTTTAGCTGAAATGGCATTGATAAACGTTGCTGTTGTTGTGGTTACCTACGGGCTTGAATACCTTTGGCTAGTTAAGCACTTAACTCGTAAAACAATTGTTTACGAACGTATTGATTTAATTGTTCCAAATCGTTATGAAGAAATGAAAGCTGACATTGAGAACCGTACAGGACTAACTGTAAACCGTGTTGATGTTGGGAAAATTAACTTTCTAGACGATACTGCTTCTGTAAAAATTTACTATTACGCAGACGAACAAGCTTATTCTGATTATCACAACGACTAAGCTGAAAAAAAATAAAACACATGCGAAGACTTCGAGTTCTATTACTTCCATTCAGTTGGATCTACGGAATTGTTGTCACTTTTCGCAATTGGCTATTCACTGTTGGGATAAAAAAAACGATTGAAATCCCCAATAAATCTATCTGTGTCGGAAATCTATCTATGGGTGGAACAGGGAAAACCCCTCAAGTAGACTTAATCGTTGCCCACTTCCTTAAACAAAACATAAACACATCAACTTTAAGTCGTGGGTATGGCCGATCAACAAAAGGATTAAAAGAAGTTTACACCTCTGATACAGCTGAACAAGTAGGCGACGAGCCTTTGTTTTACAAATCGAAATATGGGGATAACCTTAAGGTTGTTGTTGCTGAAAAACGCACAAAAGGTGTAAGTTACATCTCTAAAAAATATCCCGAAAATCAACTAATAATACTTGATGATGCATTTCAGCATCGTGCAGTAAAAGCAGGGTTAAACATCCTTATCACAGACTACAACAACCGATTCACTAAAGATCGCATACTGCCATCTGGAAATTTAAGGGAAGGGAAATCTGGGGCAAAAAGGGCCGATATAATTATTGTTAGTAAATCCCCTGATTTATCACAGGTAGAACAAGAAAAAATAAAATCTGAATTCTGTTTTGACCCGGCTAAAATTTTCTTTTCAAGCATTATTTACGACCAATTAAAGCCGTTTAATCAATACAAAAAAGGAGCCATTGAAAACATACTTCTAGTTACTGGAATTGGTAATCCTACCCCACTAGTTCAACACTTGGAAAACAATTATTCAGTAACACACTTAAAATTCAAAGATCACCATCTATTTACAGCTGATGATATCAAGAATATTCATGAAAAATTTGATACTTTTGTTTGTGATAAAAAAATTATAGTTACAACCGAGAAAGACTACATGAGGTTGAGGAATCTTAAGTCAGTAATCGACGCTAATTACGATTGGTATTATCAACCAATAAAGACAGAAATAAACGAACGACAAAAATTTAATCTTCTGATAGACAATTATGTTAACGAAATTTAAAGAGTCAGCAGCTTACATACAATCAAAAACGAACGTTAAACCAAGCGTTGGAATTATTCTAGGAACTGGGCTTGGTGGACTTGTACAAGAAATCAATATTATTGATGAAATTCCTTATGAGGATATTCCTCACTTTCCGCTTTCAACGGTTCAGAGCCATTCTGGAAAATTGATTTTTGGAGAACTTGGTGGGAAAAATGTTGTTGCCATGCAAGGACGATTCCACTTTTACGAAGGTTACACCATGAAGGAGTGTACTTTCCCTGTTCGTGTAATGAAATTTTTAGGTGTTGAGCGTTTGTTTGTCAGCAATGCCTCTGGCGGCGTGAATCCAGACTTTGAGGTTGGTGAAATTATGATTATTGATGATCACATCAACTTATTCCCTGCACACCCACTAATTGGGAAAAACTTAGACGATTTAGGACCGAGGTTCCCAGATATGATGCATACCTATGATGCAAAAATGATTGAGCTTGCTAAAAACATAGCTGCTAAAAACAACATCCGTGTCGCTACAGGTACATACGCTGGTTTAACAGGGCCAACACTTGAAACCCCAGCAGAGTACAAATATGTCAGAGCAATTGGAGCTGATACTGTAGGCATGTCAACCGTTCCTGAAGTTATTGTTGCAAGACATATGGACATTCCTTGTTTCGCAATTTCCATCATTACGGACTTAGGTGTTCCTGGCAAAATTAAAGAAACAAGCCTTGAAGACGTCATCGCTGTAGCAAACCAGCAAGAACCAAAGATGACTATTATTATGAAAGAACTTATATCAAGCGTATAACCTATGTCTCCAGAAATTAGAGATAAATATCAAGTAGTCATTGGACTTGAAGTCCATGCTCAAATGTTAACAAAGAGTAAGGCTTACTCTTCAGATGTTAATGAATTCGGATCTAAACCGAACAGTAATGTTAGTGTAGTAAC
Source organism: Crocinitomicaceae bacterium (assembly GCA_029238665.1). Lineage (GTDB taxonomy): Bacteria > Bacteroidota > Bacteroidia > Flavobacteriales_D > Crocinitomicaceae > UBA4466. The sequence goes on from JAQWFQ010000030.1 coordinate 198,592, forward strand.
GGTTGGTCATCCAGGCACCCTACCTAAAATGAATCGTAAAACAATTGATTTTGCAATTCGATTAGGTTTGGCCTGTGAGTCTGACATTGCAGAGCATCAAAACTTTGCACGAAAGAACTACTTCTACCCTGACCTACCTAAAGGTTATCAAATTACACAAGATTTGACACCTATATGTACCAACGGAAACGTTTATATAAAAGATGATGAAGGCAATGAGAAAGCCATTCGTTTAACACGTATCCACATGGAAGAAGATGCTGGTAAAAGCATCCATGATGTCGATGTTTTTGATACGCTTGTGGATTTAAATCGTGCAGGTGTTCCTTTGGTTGAAATTGTTTCTGAACCAGACCTAAGGTCTTCTCAAGAGGCATACAACTACCTTACCGAGGTAAGAAAACTTGTTCGTTACCTAGAGATTTGTGATGGTAACATGGAAGAGAGTTCCCTTCGATGTGATGCGAACATTTCAGTAATGCTTAAGGGTGCTAAAGAATATGGCCGTAGGGTTGAAGTCAAAAACATGAACTCCATCCGTAATGTTCAAAAAGCAATTGAATTTGAAATAAACAGACACATTGAAGCGGTTGAAAAAGGTGAGGTAATTGCGCAAGAAACGCGTTCTTATGATGCTTTAAAAAACATAACAATCTCAATGCGTTCGAAAGAAGCTGCAAATGACTACCGTTTTTTCCCTGAGCCAGACTTACAACCCCTGGTTATAAAACAAGCTCAAATTGATGCAATTAAAGCTGAAATGCCAGCCTTACCAAGGGATTTGTTTTTGAAATACACAACCGAGTTGAAGCTTTCTGAATATGACGCTTACAACTTGACAGACTCAAAAGAATTGGCATTATACTATGAGCAAATAATTCTGCATACAAGCAATTACAAAGCTGCTGCCAATTTAATGATGGGTGATATTAAGTCATACTTAAACCATAATGGAATTGGAATGATTGATTTTCCTATTTCACCAAAAATAATTGCCAATTTAATTTCAATCATTGACGATGGTAAAATATCGTCCACCACTGCCTCTCAGAAAATATTCCCCGCTTTATTGGATACGCCTGACAAAGCACCTTTAAAAATTGCAGAGGAAATGAATCTCATTCAAGATTCAAATGAAGACGATCTATTACAAATTATTGCAGAAGTAATAGCAAACAATAGCGCTGAAGCTGAACGTTATAAAAATGGTGAAAAACAATTGACAGGGTTCTTTATGGGCCAGTTAATGAAGGCTTCAAAAGGAAAAATAGACCCAAAAACCGCAAATATTTTTATGCGTAAAACATTAGAGGAATTATGATTAAATATTTAGTAGGATTAAGTTTAATTCTTTTTCTCGTAGCATCGTGTGGAGAAAAAATAGAAGAATTTGGTGTTGATGAAAATGGTATAGCAAATAACATCATCATCTCTGGAAGCATTGAAGACTCAGAAAACACAATGTTTTACCTGGAGGCTATTAGTCAACAAGGAAACATTTCTATTTCTCAAGCAAAATCTGATGCCACTGGAAAATTTACCCTAAAAGGAAACATTCCTGGGTTTGGACTATTCCAACTTCGTATGGGGGAAGAAACAGATAAAATAATTCCATTAACTCTAGTCCCAAACGACAAGGTCAATATTTCATCAAGTATTGCAGATTACTCAACCACACCTAAACTTACAGGAACTAGCTGGACCTCGACTATGACTCAATACATGGAGTTGTTTTCAGATTTCCAAACCAACCAACAAACCTTGATGAACCTTAAAGGAAAAGTAAGCAATGAAGAGTTAACAAAACGATTCTTAACGATGAAAAAAGATGTGGATAATTTTGCACTTTCATCCATGGAAAAAGACCCTTCAAATCCATTTAACATTATACTATCATCTTCAGCAACCCCAACAATGGGCTTTGAAACATGGGATGTAAAAAACCTTGAAGTGTTAAAAAAAGTATCTCGTGCTTACAACGCAACATACCAAGACTCGCCTATTGCCTCTACACTCGTAAATCAAGTGTCTCAAATCGAAAAAGCATACAAGGCTTCTAAAGTAGATAACTCTGGCGAGCGAATAGCTCCTGAAATTGCCTTACAAAAACCTGACGGGTCAGAGATTCGTCTTTCTCAACTGCGTGGAAAATACGTTTTAATTGATTTTTGGGCATCTTGGTGTGGACCTTGTAGAAAAGAAAGCCCCAATATGGTTAAATTATATAATGAATATAAAGACAAAGGATTTACCATTTTTTCTGTTTCTTTAGATAAGAACAGTGAATCATGGAAAGCTGCCATTGCCAAAGATGGTTTAATTTGGCCTAACCATGGAAGCGATCTTAAAATGTGGGATACACCTTCAAGATCACTTTACAACTTCAACTCCATTCCTCATACAGTTCTTGTAAATAAAGAAGGTATGATAATTGCTTCAGGACTACGAGGAAGTCAACTGGAACAAAAATTAAAAGAACTTTTGACAAAATAATACAACATGAAAACACAATTCTTAATTTTCTGTACGCTATTTAGCTTCTCTGCAATGAGTCAGATTAACATAAAAGTATCTGGTAATATCTTTAATGCATCTTCTGACTCTGTTCACATAGCACAATTTTACGGGACACATTACATCAATCACATTGGAGCAAAAATGAACGATGATGGCACATTTCATATTAAAGGAAAACTTGACAACCCAGATTATTACGTTTTAAGATTAAACAAAGGGCATGTCAATTTAATTCTTCGAAACGAATCTGACATTCAAGTTTATGGGGATGGTGAAAACTTATCTCAGTTTGTAAACATTGTAAACTCTGACGAATCAGACAACATGTATCGATATGTTTTGAAATTAAATGCATGGAATGCTAAAAGTGATTCAGCAATGACAGTAATAAAAACTGACCCATCAAAAAAGAAAGAGGTCAACCGTATCATGGGGCAAGAATATCAAAAATTCCAAGGTATTCACCAAGCTTTTATATCAAAAAACCCAGGTTCTGCAGCACTATACGCTGCTTTAGGTTCTATTGACATGAATAAAGATTTAGCAATCTATGAATCCATTGTAAAACAGCTTGTTGATAATTTTGGTGACTCCCCAAGCATACAAGCATTACATAAAAACTTTAAAAAAGTAAAAGCCAATCGCCTTGCGAATGACAATTTAGCTCCGGGCAAAATAGCACCCGATTTTGAAGAGTTAAAAACAGACAGAACAAGTACAATGAAGTTGTCAGACTTGCGTGGTCAAGTTGTACTACTTGATTTCTGGGCATCATGGTGCGGTCCTTGCCGTAGAGAGAACCCTACAGTAGTTCGCTTGTACGAGCAATATAAAGACCAGGGCTTCACCGTTATGAGTGTTTCCTTAGACAAGGATAAAGACAAATGGTTACAAGCAATAGAAAGAGATAAGTTATCTTGGCCAAATCATGTAAGTGATTTAAATGGATGGGCTTCTAGCGCACCAAAGAAATATGGTGTCTCTGGAATTCCATTTACAGTATTGATTGATCGAGACGGTAAAATTATCGCAACAAAACTAAGGGGAATGGAATTAACCAATGAGCTATCTCGTATTTTCAGTAACTAGAGGTTTTGAGCGCAACAACTAAGAAAATATATTTTGCTTCTGATTTCCATCTAGGAGCCCCAGACTATGACACGAGCCTTATTCGTGAGAAAAAAATTGTAGACTGGTTGAATCATATTGAACCTACTGTTGAAGAACTTTTTTTGGTTGGTGATATTTTTGATTTTTGGTTTGAGTATAAACGTGCTATTCCAAGAGGTTTTGTACGGCTTCAAGGTAAAATTGCTGAATTAACAGACAAAGGTATTCCCGTTCATATTTTTACAGGGAACCACGACATGTGGATTTTTGACTACCTCCCAAAAGAATTAGGTATTCAATTACACAGAGAACCTATTGAACGTGAGTTCTTTGGAAAGTCATACTTAATTGGGCACGGTGATGGACTGGGACCTGGAGACAAAGGCTACAAACTCATAAAAAAAATATTTTCCAGTGCATTCTGCCAATGGTGTTTCGCTCGATTACACCCAAACTTTGGAATCTGGTTAGCTGATCGATCTAGCAAAAGAAGCCGTGCAATGACAGGGAAGTCCGACGAAAATTTTCTCGGCGAAGAAAATGAGTGGCTTGTGCAATATTGCAAACAAGAACTTCAAAAGAAACACACCGATTATTTTATCTTTGGGCATAGACATTTACCATTGGAAATTCCATTACGTGACAATTCACAATATATAAATCTTGGAGAATGGATCAATTACTGTACGTACCTTGAAGTAAGCGCAGAAAAAACGGAGTTAAAAACCTGGACGTAGATTTATTTCTGTTCTAACAGAACAGCAAATTACATTCCTGGCATTCCACCCCCCATTCCTTTCATCTGCTTCATCATCTGACGCATATTTGCGGGGTTACTCATCATTTTCATCATTTTCTTAGTGTCACCAAATTGTTTCATCAGTTTATTAACCTCTTGAATATTTGTTCCACTACCTTTCGCCAACCTATTTTTACGAGCACCATTAATCATTTCGGGGTTCTCTCGTTCTTTAGGTGTCATTGAATAGATTATTGCTTCTATGTGCTTAAACGTATCTTCTTTAATCTCTTTATCCTTCAGTGCTTTCCCCATTCCTGGAATCATTCCCATCAAGTCTTTAACATTACCCATTTTCTTCACTTGCTGAAGCTGAGACAGGAAATCATTAAAGTCAAATTGGTTTTTCTTGATCTTCTTCTGAAGCTTACGCGCCTCCTCTTCATCAAAATGCTCTTGTGCCTTCTCTACCAAAGAAACAATATCACCTTTACCCAATATTCGGTCGGCCATACGCGCAGGGTAGAATACATCTAAGGCATCCATTTTCTCTCCCGTTCCAACAAATTTAATTGGCTTGTTAACGATTGATTTTATAGATAAAGCCGCACCACCACGTGTGTCACCATCTAACTTTGTCAAAACAACACCGTCAAAATTAATTCGCTCATCAAAAGCTTTCGCTGTATTAACAGCATCCTGCCCTGTCATTGCATCTACAACAAACAATGTTTCAGTTGGTTGAATTGCATTTTTCACATCTGCAATCTCCCCCATCATTTGCTCATCAACAGCAAGACGACCTGCAGTATCGACAATCACAACATTAAAACCGTTGCTTTTCGCGTGTTGAACCGCAGCCAATGCAATTTTAACTGGATTTTTCTCTTCTTTATTTGAATAAACCTCTATTCCCAATTGATCTCCTAAAACATGAAGTTGGTCAATGGCAGCTGGACGGTAAACATCACAAGCAACTAACAATGGTTTTTTTCCTTTTTTTGTCTTTAAATAATTTCCAAGTTTTCCTGAGAATGTCGTCTTACCTGAACCTTGAAGTCCTGACATTAAAATAATACCCGGATTTCCTTTGGTATTGATCTCAACTTCGTTTCCTCCCATCAACTCTACCAATTCTTCGTGGCAGACCTTAATCATTAATTGTCCTGGAGAAATTGATGTTAATACATTTGCACCAATTGCTTTTTCCTTAACAGTAGTTGTAAAGTCTTTAGCAGTTTTAAAGTTTACATCGGCATCTAGCAACGCACGCCTAACCTCTTTCAACGTTTCTGCAACGTTAATTTCTGAAATTTGACCCTGTCCTTTTAATACCTTAAAGGCTCTCTCAAACTTATCCGTTAAATTTTCAAACATAATATTCCTGATTTCGGACAACAAAAATAACAAAAAGTACGTAAATAGAAGGCCTTGAAACAGATTCAATTCAAGGTTTTTTCAGGTGTTTAATCTACCTTAACCTTCATTATTTTAATATTTAAATAGCCAAAAACAATTGTCATTATTGGACTGATTAAATTAAAGAAACAATACACCCAATAATCACCTGTGGCCACCTGTAGTATAGACGACTGGGCAGCACCACACGTATTCCAAGGGAATAACACTGAGGTAACCGTTCCTGAATCTTCTAGCGTTCGGCTTAGGTTTTCAGGTGCTAAGCCCCTGTCTTTATATGTGTCTGAAAACATTTTACCAGGAACAACTATTGCCAAATATTGATCTGATGCTGTAGCATTAAAGAAAATACAAGTTCCTGCCGTTGTTGCAATTAAAGAACCTGTTGACTTTACAAGTTTAACGATTGACTTAGTAATTCTCTGAAGTAATCCACAAGCTTCCATAACCCCACCAAATGCCATTGCACAAATAATTAACCAAATGGTATTCATCATACCTGCCATTCCGCGTGTTTTTAGCAGTTTTTCCATTGTATTACCCTGTTCTAAAATACTAACCTCACCAAACATTGCATCTACTGAAGCTTTATAGGAAGCCATTAAATACGTGTTCCCCTCTCCTGCGATGTGGTTAATAATACCTGGCTGAAAGACAACTGCTGTAAAAGCACCTAATAAGGTTGCTATAAATAGTGCAGGAACTGCATTTACCTTCTTCACAATTAAAACAATAAGGGCTACAGGAACCAAAAGCAAAACTGGAGAGACATAAAAATTATCCGTTATTGTTTCCATTATATTTGAAACACTGTCTGCATTGGATGTTGTATCCATTGAAAAACCTAGAATTAAAAAGATAATCAAGGTCAATAAAATAGAAGGAACAGTAGTTAAAGACATGTAACGAATATGCGTAAACAGATCTGTACCAGCCATAGCTGGCGCAAGGTTTGTTGTATCAGAAAGCGGACTCATTTTATCTCCAAAATATGCCCCCGAGATAATTGCCCCTGCAACCATTGGCAAATGAAACCCTAACGCCTCACCTACACCAATTAAAGCTAAACCAACAGTTGCAATTGTACTCCATGAACTGCCTGTTGCTACTGCAACAATTGCACTTACAATACAGGCTGTTACTAAAAAGACAGATGGGTGAATCATCTCCAACCCATAGTAAATCATTGTTGGAACAATTCCTGAAATCATCCAGGTTCCCGCCAGGGCACCAATCAATAGTAAAATCAGAGTCGCAGGCAAGCCAGACTTTATACTTTTTATTATTCCTTTTTCTAATTGATTCCAACTAAATCCCAATCGAATTCCAATAACCGTAGCTATAGCTGTTGCAATTATTAATGCAATTTGATTTGAGCCATACGTTGCATCTTCACCATAAATTTTCACATTTAAAATGAGCAGTATTATTAATACTATAATTGGAACAGATGCAATTAAAAAGGAGGGTGTTTTAATTGATGACATATGTTAATTTCAATCGATTTATATCTAAATGGTTGATAAAATAAAAAATTATCTCTTGCCTCTCGCTTTCGTTGGCTTAAAGAAAATAAGAAGCATTACGGGTAGAATCGTTAAATCTGCTATCAGCGCTACAAACAGTGTGACACAGAGCAATAACCCCATGTAAAAAGTTCCTAAAAAGCTTGACAAAATCAACAACACAAAACCTGAGCACAACAACAATGTGGTTAATATCATCGCCTTACCTGTTGTTAAATAACTCCGTTTAAGCGCATACATCTTGCTTTTAGATTTACCTAATTCGTATTTAAACTTTCCAAGGAAGTGAATGGTGTCATCTACAGCAATTCCAAAAGCGATTGTGAAAATGATAGACGTGCTGGTTTTCAACTCAATTCCTAAGAACCCCATTACACCACCAATAAAAACAAGTGGAATTAAATTTGTAATAATACTGATAACCAAAATTGAACCCGATCGGTAAATTAAACCGATTATTAGCGCAACAATCAAAATTGAAATCCCCAAACCCTTAATTAAGCTTACGGATAAATACTTAAGGTTCTTATCAATTAAATGTGCTGTTCCTGTTAGCTTAAACACTAAGAAGTCATCCAGGTTATTACGCGCGATAAACTGAGTTAAATCCGTGTTTTTAGTTGAAATTATTTGATTTCCTAAATCTGGAATTACTCCTGTTATTCGTGTTGTTTTTTCTGTAGAGTCTACAATTGTTTTCACAAAGGTTCCTTTTGATGCCAATCGAATAGCACGCCTATATCCGTTAATTTTTCGTGAAGAGCTTGGTAGACGATAAAATGTTTTATTTCCAACATGTGCAGAACGATTCACAACTTTAAGCGCTGTAACTAATGAACTCTTTATTTCAACACCATAACTTGAGGCTAAATACTCTTCAAGGGTATCTATTTTTTGTAATACATCCTTGTCCCAAACTGACCCCAATGAATCCTTAACTGTAACTGCCAATTCAAAAGGACGAATACCGCCATAATGGGTATCAAAAAAATTGAAATCTAATTTCAATGGCTCCCCTTCCTTAAGGTCATCCATTAAAAAATTGTTCGCTTCAATTCTTGCCAGACCAACAATACTTAGTAAAATAACGATCCCTGTCGTTATAAAAACGAGTTTTCTCCTTCTAACTACAACTAAAAACGAGCGTTCTAAATACTTCTTCCAAAAGTGATCTTTCTTTTCTTCTCGAACATATCTTGGACCAGGGAATAAATAAAATAAGATTGGTAAAGTCAAAAATGTTAGGGCAAAAGCAATCAAAACACCAAAGCCCATTATAACACCAAAAGTTCTTATCAATTCAACATTCACAAAATACAACGAAAAGAAACCGATTGATGTTGTTAATGACGTCAAAAATGTAGCCATACCAACCTCTTTGACTGCAATTTTTATTGCTTTAAAAACATGTTCCTCTGTACGCAATGCATCCAAATACCGGGAAACCAAATGAATCACGTCTGACGTCGAAACAACAAACATAATTGAAGGCAGTATAGAAAGGATAATCGTAATTGGTTGATTGAAAATACCCATGCCTCCAACAACCCAAATTACTGAAGATAAAATAACAACCTGAGGAATAAGTACCCCCCAAATAGATTTAAAAGCGATGAACAAAAAGATTATAATTAAAAATGCACTCAAACCCACAAAAAGAGCCATTTCAAAAGTCATTTTATCGATGTAATACTTTTGCCCTATCACCCTTCCAGCAACCCGAACATTATCAAAAGAATGACGTTCTATCAGACAATTCAAATGAACAAGTAAAGCATCACTCTTCTTTTTTGAAATATAATCTTCATGCCTAACAAACAAACAGATTGACTTTCCATTTTTAGCTACAACAGTGTTAATCAACTCCTCATTCTTATAAATTCGAGCAGAATCTCGCTCAGCATTAAAGTCCTCAAAATTAATGTACGGTTTTGAGTCTGTAAACCCTCCTGCAAAAATGAACTGTTCTTCTTGATTTGTAATCGAGGTTACAAATTGAACATTGGGTGTTTTTTCAATCGATTTTGTAAAAACATCAACCTCTCGTAAAAATGATTTATTAAAAACACCTTCATTTGCTTCTATAGAAATCAGTAAAAAGTCATTGTCAGAGCTAAACTCAGTCCTATAATTGAGAAAGAAATCGGTCTCCTCATCATTATTCGGGAAAAACTTCTCGAAATCATAGTCAAACCGAACCTTACTCACCTCATAGCCTAAAAAAACGGTTAAGGCTACAAACAAGCATAAAACAAGCCAACTATACTTTTTAAATTTTGAAACTCCAACCATGCGTATCAATGATCATTTTAAGTACGAGGGCAAATATAAGCCTTTTGATTAAAAAAATGAACCTATACAATTATTTTGAATATAAGTTCCGTTTTTGTTACATTTGATCAAAACTAAAACCATGAAAATCACATTATTACTTACAGCGTTAGCGATCACCTTTGCTGGAAACTCACAAAGTTTAACTCAAGCTAACGAGGCTGCTATTGGAGAAAACGTTACAATGTATGTTTGTGACTCAATGGATGCTTATGCAGCTACTCAAGGTACTGGTGTAGTATGGGATTACTCAACTCTTGTTGGAATAACAGGTCAAACAAGAATTATTGGAATTCATGATCCAAGCACAAGTATAAATGCTTCATCATTCCCAACATCTACTTTTGAAATTAGCGCAGGAACATTATTCTCTTCTTTTTATACTTCTACAGCTACAGAACGTATGTCACAAGGCTTTGTGTTTAACGGCCTTTTATTGGGTGAAGTTGTTGCTATATTTAATGTAGATGAGGCTAAGGTAATGGACTACCCATTCTCAAATGGAAGTACGCTAGTAGATTCTTTTGAAGGACAGCTTAATTACGCGCTCTCGGGTACGCCTCAAACATCTGCAATTACAGGAAACATACACACATCAGTTGATGGTCAAGGCACATTAATACTACCTGGGTCAACAAGCTTTACAGATGTAATCCGTTACAAAACCATTGATTCCACATACGCCAACGTTTTCTTAGTAGGCGATATTGTAATCATAAGGAATCAATACGAGTATTATGATCTTGCAAATACAAATTTACCTGTATTTACACATACAAGCTTAGTAGCTCAAGGCATAGGTTCAACTACACCTTTTTCTTCTCAAACGAGAATTTTATCTTCTATTGAGGCTGATAACTTCCTAACTATTAACGAAGTTAAAACAATTGAATTTGATGTCTATCCTAACCCTGCAACAAATGAAATAACACTTCACGGTGATTTCTCTTCAAATGCTGTAGCCACAATTTATGACCAAAGTGGACGCATTATTAGCTCACACATATTGTCAAATGGAAATAACTTAAACGTCTCTTCACTCGAAGCTGGAATTTACATCGTACACGTTCAAACTGCTGGTTTTATCGCAAAAAAAACTGTGATTATACAGTAATTTTCTTTCTCTTTAAAAACAATGACTGTTAAAAGGCCAATGAGAACAAAGCTTACCTAAAGCTATTTTTTTTCCATACAGCAATAACACGAGAAGCAACAGAGCACAAAAATAAAATAACCGAATTACGAGTACTCACACCATTTTGTTACATTTGATCAAAACTAAAACTATGAAAATCAAATTATTACTTACAGCATTAGCGATCACCTTTGCTGGAAACTCACAAAGTTTAACTCAATCTAACGAAGCCATTATTGGTGAAAGTGTTACAATGTATGTTTGTGATTCTATGGAGGCTTATGCGGCTACTCAAGGTACTGGCGTATCGTGGGACTACTCAATGATTGTTGGCCTAGCAGGTCAAACAAGAGTTATTGGGGTCGATGACCCTAGCGCAAGCACAAATGCATCATCATTTCCAAGCTCTACTTTTACGATTAGCGCAGGAACATCACTATCTTCTTTTTACACTTCTACTGCTACAGAGCGTATGTCGCAAGGGTTTGTGTTTAACGAACCTAATTTAGGAGAGGTTGTAGCTATATTTAACATTGATGAAGCGAAGGTTATGGATTATCCTTTTTCAAATGGAAGCACCTTAACGGACTATTTTGAAGGACAGCTAAACTTCTCGCTTTCTGGCGCACCGCAAACATCTGCAATCACAGGAACAATACACGCATCAATTGATGGTCAAGGTACATTAATGCTACCAGGATCAACAACCTTTACAGATGTAATTCGCTACAAGACGATTGATACCACATACGCTAATATATTCTTAGTTGGAGATATTATGATCTTGAGAAATCAATATGAATATTATGATCTCGCAAACACAAGTCTACCTGTATTTACACACAGTACTTTAGTAGCTCAAGGTGTAGGCTCAACAACACCTATATCTTCTCAAACCTTAATACTATCCTCTGTTGAGGCTGACAACTTTTTAACTGTTAACGAAACAAAAAACATTGAATTTGAGGTTTACCCTAACCCCGCAACAGCTAGCGTCACGTTTCAAGGGGATTTCTCTTCAAACGCTACAGCAACAATTTACGACCAAAATGGACGTGTTGTTACTTACCACGCGCTATCAAACGGGACAAGTCTAGACGTTTCACTACTCGAGTCAGGTATTTATATTGTACAGCTTAAAGATACTGAAGCAATATCAAACACAACACTGGTTATAAAGTAAAATACAACGCAAAAACATAACGAAAGGCCTTTCATCTAATTGAATGGCCTTTTGCTTTATATAAGTATCTTATGATAAAAATTTCTTTGGTTTTATGTCTTTTAATTTCTACGATTAGCTTCGCGCAAATCAACGAAGGCTTAAACACAGAAGAAAGAGCCTATCTCTATCATGTGGTAAAGAAAAGCCCAATATTAAATGCAAATATCGGGCGTTACCTTGACTATCAAGGCCCTATTATTAAACTTCGGAATCAAAAAACAAATTACGATTCCATAGAGCTTTTAATCATCAATCACCCAGAGTATCTTGTCATTAGAAAGCATGAAATAGCAAAATCTCCAAAGGGCCTAATCGCAGAAGCAGCCAATAAAATGGCGCTTTGGGAACTAAATAACGTGCTACTCCTAAAGCGTGATGATCCAAAAAAGTTAAACCATTACACAAACGAATACAACAACTTTGAAAATTACCTCCTTGCGAACTTACCTCCCAATGCACTTAAATTAAAAAATTACATCGCGATCCCTCATCCTAAATTGCAAAATGTCATCAATCCAAGCTTGTCATTCGACGAAAAGTTAACATCCCTAAACGCTATCCGATTTCTAACACAAAATGATCAATTGATAGTATTGCGTGCGATTAACAGCGCAATCAATAAATACGTTCAAAACAGGGCCTTTGAAATATTCAAGGCACTTGGAGGTCAAGCCCAATCATTTAAAAATATACTTGTTGCAGCTGGAGATGGAAGCAGTACAACTGGAATACTTGAAGAGCGTGAAAAAGATGAACAAGGAAGGTGGAACAAAGGGCTACCAAAAGCTGTTGGGCTTTTCCCGTATCAAATTTCGTTAGAAAGTACAGGCCATAAAAAAGGAAACTTAGCAATTGAGCCCATGCGTTATTCTAAAAATAATTTTCAAACAATTGGAAATAATCAAATCACGAATATTCACACAGATGTTTGGGGATACAATTCCGCAAAACAAACAACAGTCGTTTTTGAAAAAAATGGATTAAGCTACCACCTCTTTGGGTCAACAAATACACGATTTCTCTCCCCTGACTCTAGTTTTAATGGAGGCACTACATACCAATCCATTATTAATGACCTAGAATTTAATACAATTAGAAAGTTAAACGAAATGGTTACCGGAAAAAAAGGATTTAACCATTGGATTCAATACAACAAAAAGAAACAAAATGTCGTAAAATTAAAGCTAGAGAAAAAAGAACATGAATACCTAGAATTGAGGTCAGCTCCAACTAAAAAATCAACAAAAAAACAACGACGAAAATCACAAAATATACTTACTGGACTTCAGGAATCACACCAGTTATACCAGCGAAAAATAATAAAGCTAGAACAACAAAAAGCGAATACACTTCAACAGGTCGCTAAGTATCAATTGAAACTGGATAAAAGCAAGAAACTGATGGGGTTAAACTGGGCAACTTACACAGAAAACAAAGGGCTTTATACCTTTCAAGACTCGAGTACATTTGATGCCTTGACACAAGAATTTAAATTTCCACCAAAACAACAAATTGAAACTTTTCAAATCAGGTTAATTGCGATACCAGAGTCTCCCCTATCTAAATCAGCAGATGAAGTTATGCTTCATATAAACATTATGGATGCTGAACAAAATTATGACGCACGAATAAATCTAGAGTTAAACGATGTTTTTGAGTCAGATGAATGGAGGCTTCCCACTACACTTTTCTCGAGCAGTGACAGTGTAGCCCTGCATGTATTTTTTGAAAGCTTACTAACTAAGACAATCCCTTTTAACATCATTGCTAGAGGTCAAGGTATTGGGAAATGGAACGGTAAAACAACAGTTAAAGATAATCATCCAAATGAGCTTCTAACCTACCCTAAAAAGGACGCTCCTTATAAATCAAAGTTTGACTCTTCATTTGTACGACTAAGAAAATCAGAGTTAATTATTCATATTGATCGAGAAATAAACTTAGAAATAAACTCGTTTACCGACCCTGTAAAATCCAACATTACTATTCACAACCCTCAAGTGCTTGCAACAATGGAACAGCATGGATTAAGTAAAAATGATATACTAAGCGCCTACCGTTCAGCAGAAATATTACGTCAATTAAAGCTTGAAATCAATATACTGGCCGGGAAATATTTACCTCGTGAAGAGGCTAAAATTGTGATTGATCGCTTTAATAAGCAATGGCTTAAAACAAACATAGGCATTGGACCAACCTCAATTAAATACAGCGAACTAAACTAAGAATCAAGTTCACCTGCGAAGAATTTATCCGAAAAATTCACCAAATAAACATTGCCAGTAGCACGTGTTAAAGAAGTGTACAGCCAACGGTAATAATCGCTCCCCATTGTTTCTTCTGTTATGAACCCTTGATCGATATATACATCGGTCCACTGCCCTCCTTGCGATTTATGGCATGTTACAGCATAGGCATACTTCACCTGCAATGCATTAAAGTAAGGGTCTGCCAGTATAGCTTCGTAGCGTTTTTTCTTTACTTTCTCATGAATGTAATCTTGCTCTACTGCAAAAAACAACGCCTTCATACGACCCCTTGAAAGTGAAGGCCCTTCAACCAATAACGACTCAAGGTGAACGATCATCTCTATGTCACCCAACGATTCATAATCAACAAAATTTACAATCACATGAGCAAATTCAAAGCCATACATCAACTCCGTCTTAACCACTCGTCTAACCCGAATCAGCTCCCCATTCGCTATAAAACCTATTCTGGTATCGTCTCCCAACCAGAAGTAATTATTTTTAACAACCATCAAACACTCTCCTGAACACAACGTTTCTTCATACCATAAAATACGTCCACGAATTTGCTGATTATAGTTATTTGCCTGCTTATTCGAACGTGTAATCACAATGGTATCTTCCATCCCATTCTTGCCATAACTAGCTTCCAAGTAATCCTGCAACTCCATTCCTGAAATGCGTTTCAAATCTGCATTTTTCGCCACATCAAATTTAGGAAAGCCATTCCAAGACGTATTGCGAAGAACCGTTGCGTTTCGAAGAATCTCAGAATCATTAGCCTGACGGACAACCTCATTTAACTGATAAGTCTCCACATTCAAGGAAAAAAAATTATGTTCTAAATACGTTTTATTCAATGCCGGTGAATAATCACTACCTACCGGTGGCAACTGACCATCATCACCAATTAAAATCAACTTACAACGATCGCCTGAAAATACGTACTCAAACAAATCTTCTAAAAGATTTCGTGCATTGACATTGCCATCTTTCGTTAAAGTAAAATCTCCAATCATAGAAGCTTCGTCAACCAAAAAAAGCATGTTTTTGAATAAATTGGGAGACAAACTCATCCCAGCATTTAAGTCCACCTTTGATTTCCTTCGGTAAATCTGCTTGTGAATGGTTAAAGCATCTTCTCCAGACTTATGGCTAAACACCTTAGCAGCTCTACCTGTAGGTGCTAGCAATTTAGTTTTCACCCTATAGTGCTTCAAGGTTTTAACAAAGGCAGCTAATACCGAAGTTTTACCTGTACCTGCATAACCACGAATAATAAGAACCTGCTTGCCTTCTCTACGCCTTAAGAATTGTTCTAGCACATCAAACAAACCACTCTGACTCGTTGTCGGTTCCATTTCAAACTTGGCCAATAAGGTGCTATAAAAGGTCTGTTCTGACATTGTTTTTTATCTGTAACGAAAGTAATGAAGATTCACTTAAAACAACCATTGATTAAAAGGTTAAAAAAAACTACAGCTCTGACTACGCGTAAAATCTAAAAAATGGTAGCTTTGTATAAACGAAAATTGTAAATTTTAACATTATGACAAATAGCCTTTCAATACTTTTGAAAAAATACTCAGTGCCAGCCTTATTCTTTATTGTTGGACTACTTTTATTAGTCATTGGTATCATGAAAAAACAAGACGGAATGTTCATGATGGCATCTGTTCTTTTATTCATCGCTGGAGGATTAAGCATTGTATTTAGCGCTGGCAATTTCAACTCTAAGTTATTGTACACATTTGGTATTGCTGCAGGTGTTGCGGGAGGTGTTACAATTGTTGCGTCTTACACAAGTGTGAATGAAACATTAACCTATGAGAACAACTACAAAGCATGCAAAAGTTTGTCAAAACAAAACTTAGAGGACGTACGCTACATTCAAAAAGCATACGCAGCTAAAGCAGGTAAATATTTAGCCGATTGGGATGCCCTTGAAGATTTTGCAAAAAATGGTACAGTACCATTTGTAGAAGCGCAAGGGATTGTTCCAAATAGAAAAATTGATACCGATGAAAACAAGTTTTTATACACTGGCAACCCTCCTATCGACAACAACATGACAGAAGACGAGGCTTATAAGTTGTCGAAATGGGTTGATGGACCAAACTACCAAGCAGATTTCTCTAACTTCAAAAGAGACACCATTCAAGTTAGTTTAATGAAATATAAATTTGGAGGGAAGAGTTATAAATCAAGTCGTAAAAAATCAGGGTTTGGACCTTTTAATTCAGATTCATTAAGACACATTCCCTTTACAGGAGGTCGTCAGACATGGAAGCTTGAAGTTCTTGACTCAGTTAAAATAGGAGACAACCATTTGCCAACAATCAAAGTTTCAGGAGAAATTCCATTTGCCAACATAAAAGGAAAGAACGGAGACAAAGAAAAAATGCACTTTGGCTCTCTAACAATTAGTGACACTGAAGGTTCTTGGGAGTCTGAATAAGCGAATGATCGTAAACCACCTTGCCATACAACTGTCAGAGCATGCAATTCACTTTGTATCATTAAACAATGACACCGTACTGCATGAATCAACCCTTGTATTTGAAAACGATTCAACATCTTATAAAAAAGACATTTTAGCGAATCACTTTTCAGAAACAGCTTTTTTAGCTACAGCGTTTGATGAAATAACACTTTCGTGGTCTCACAAGCGATCTACACTTGTTCCGAACTTAATATTCGAGGACTCTACCCCTAACGACATCTTTGAATTGTGCTACGGAAAAGATTCAGTAAAGTACGACCTTGACTACAATCGTATTTCTGAATTAAGCGCAATCAACATTTATGAGATTCCACTTTGGATCAAATATTATTTTGTGATTAAATTTCCCAGAATTATTATTCAGCATGAGGGCTCACATATAATACGCCAAAACATTAAAGATAATGGCGTTAAATTAAAGGCAGCTGTTGTTTTATATGACGGGTATTTTCAAGTAACAATTGTAAAAGATAATAATTTGGAGTTTTATTCCTCTTTTGATTATCAAAATCATGAAGATGTTATTTACCACCTCATGTTTACATTACAACAAAAAGAGATGACAAATGAAGAGGGTGTACTTGAATTTGCAACTGGTCCTGGTACTGACTCTTCAATCATAAGCAAATTAAAAACTGACATTGCTCGTATTGGCGACCTTCAAAAACTAAAGGTTAGTCATACAGAGCACTACATTGCTAAATCACAACTGCTGTGCGTATAATCAGAGGAAAATATAAGACGAGAAGATATAAGTTCCCTAAGGGCTTTCCTTCTAGACCAACAACGGATTATGCCAAAGAAGGATTATTTAATATTCTAGAGCATCAATACCCTAATACAGGGTTGAAAATATTGGACTTATGTGCTGGAACAGGAAACATTTCTATTGAGTTTCTATCTCGAGAAGCAGGTACCGTTCT
Source organism: Crocinitomicaceae bacterium (assembly GCA_029238665.1). Classification (GTDB taxonomy): domain Bacteria; phylum Bacteroidota; class Bacteroidia; order Flavobacteriales_D; family Crocinitomicaceae; genus UBA4466. The sequence goes on from JAQWFQ010000030.1 coordinate 216,269, forward strand.
CGCTATCGATAAAAACTATTCGGCAATAAAGCACATGAAGTCCGTTGTGAAAGAATTGGGTTGTGAAAACGAGATGACTGTTTATAAAGCAGATATCATTAAGTTTTTAGAAAAAACTGAATTGAAGTTTGACCTGATTTTTGCTGATCCTCCTTATATATATGAGCACCATGCTAAAATTGCTGAACTGGTCTTTGAACGCAATATTTTGAATAAAGATGGCGTGTTAATTATTGAGCACGGAAGGGAAACAAACCTCGAAGAGGTAGCCCATTTTGAATTTTCTCGCATGTACGGGAACGTTCACTTTAGCTTTTTTGAATAACTTTAGGTCTTATTGATCTAACTAAACATCTCAATCATGAAAAAAATAGGTTTATTTCCTGGCTCATTCGACCCTTTTACAAAAGGCCACGAGGTAGTTGTTAGAAAAAGTTTAAGCCTTTTTGATGAGGTCATTATAGGCATCGGAATCAACAGCTCAAAAACATATTTATTCGATTTAAACAAGCGAATCACCCATATTAACTCACTGTTTAAAGGTGACACAAACGTACGAGTTTCCGAATTTAAACACCTGACCGTTAATTTTTGCAAAGAACTTGGTGCAACACACATTATTCGAGGGCTACGAGATTCCAAAGACTTTCAATATGAAAAATCAATTGCTCATATGAACTTTGATCTTTCTGGTATTGACACCGTATTTCTTCTTACAGAGCAAAAGTATGGAGCAATAAATGCATCAATCATTCGAGAGATACATAAAAATGGCGGGGAAATTGGGCAATTCGTAACCAATTCCAACCTGCTCGTTTAATATAAAACAGCAAATGTATTACAACACGTGTTGTTGAATTAACGATTAGAATATGCGTATACTCTTCTTCATTTCCATCACCTTAGCTACAAGCCTTTCATTTGCACAAAATGTTACAATAAAAGGCCTTGCACCAGCGTATGTTGGAGCATCTATTGAGCTTTATGAAATTGCAGACTACTTTAGCAACATGGAGACATTGATAACATCCTCAACAGTAAAAGAGGACAGCACATTCTCATTGAGTTTTAACACGCCTATAACGCAAAAAATAATTGTAAAATCGAAGAATAACAAGGGATTCATTTTTGTTCAACCAGGCGGACTTTATGATGTTTTTGTACCGGAAAAAGACGCCTACGAACCCTACAAACCAACTGGAAACAGTATTGAAATTGGATTTTTCAAGCTAGACAGTACAGATATCAATTATAAAATCTTAGACTTTGAGCAGTGGATGTACCGTTTCATAGGAAACAACTACTACAGGAAAAACCTAGAGCCACAGGTGTTTTCTGAGAATTTCGATCGCTTTAAATTAAACGTAGAAGAAGCATACAAAAAAGACACAAGTACTTATTTTAAAACACACATTCGATTCTCTATTGCTGGATTAGATAACATTCAAACCTCAACAGAACGTGGTAGGGATGAAAAACATGACTTTTACATCAAGTACACACCGGTTCAATACAACAACGAGGTGTACATGTCTTACATTTCTAATTTTTATCAGAATATTATCCCGCGGCTTTCAGATGACGTGAATCAATCCGTATATGAAGGAGTACTTCAAAGTAGCCCTTCCCTAGTAATGAAAGCACTTGGAAGAGATTACACTTTAATCAACCTTAGGATTCGTGAATTGATCATGATAAAATCCCTTTCTGAAATTTATCACTCCCCTCAATTCCCTCAAACAAATGTAGCAACCATTCTAGACAGCCTTTCGAATAAGTGTTTATTTAAAGCAAATCAAGAAATTGCTAAAAACCTTATAACACGTATTACAACACTCGTTCCGGGAGCCAAAGCCCCAGAAATTGTTTTTATTGAAGAAGGAAAAAGCACGAAAACACTACACAACTTTAAAGGAAAACACCTTTATATTCATTTTTTTGACCCTGAAAGCCAACGTAGCGAACAAGAAATTCCAGTATTAATTGAAACCTTCTCAAAATACAGCGATGTTGTTCAATTTGTCTCCGTTTACAAAAAAACAAAAACACCATCAAAGAAAGCAAGTCACCTAATTCAATCTATTCCTTGGGATGTATATGCTATGTCCGAATCAAGTTCTTTATGGAAAAATTATCGCATTGAATCATACCCACAATACACCTTGATTGACGCAGCGGGATATTGCGTTGCAAGCCCAGCACTAGGGCCTAATCCAAATGGTCAATACGAAACAATTGATAAAACTTTTTTTTACATCAAACGTGCTCGGGAGCGAGGTAATGAACACCTCGAACGGTAAAATATAACTACAAATCAATTTTCAGGTACTTCAGGTTTTTACTAATTTTAACCAAAATTAATTACATGCGTTTCAACCTATCCGAAATCAACGAACTCATAAGAGAACGTAGAACAATATACCCAGAGCAATTCAGTGATCGAAAAGTTCACAAAGAGCAGCTTGAAGTAATACTAAACAACGCGCAATGGGCACCTACGCATGGAAACACACAGCCGTGGCGATTTAAAGTATTCTCGGAAGATGCTAGACAGTCCCTTGGTGATTTTTTAGCAAAAACATACCTTAGCCTAACTCCAAAGGATCAACAAAATGATCTAAAACTGGCTAAATTATTAAACCGCCCTAAAATGGCCTCTTCAGTAATTGCAGTTTGTATGGAACGACAAGCAGAAGAACGTATTTTAGAAATAGAAGAGATAGAGGCCGTTGCTTGCGCAATTCAAAACATGTATTTAACATGTACCGCATATGGATTAGGTGGTTTTTGGTCTACGCCCAAACTTATTTACACGCAAGAAATGAATGATTTTCTTAAGTTGGGGGAAAAAGATAAATGCCTAGGTCTTTTTTATATTGGCTATCCAAATATTGAATGGCCAAAAGGACACCGTAAACCACTAGAATACACAACAGAATGGAAAACCCAGTAGATCATAGCTTGGATCTTGGACTAGTAAATTACGTTCAGCATCCAACAAACCAAAATTATATCGTATACCGTTTTCCTGACCCTGAACGTGCCGCATCTTTTGAAGAAGAATTAACAAAACAAAACATCTGGTTTGAAAAGGGGGAAGCAGAAAAACGAGGTAATACCTACACCTTATATGGGGTTCATAAAAAGGACTATAAGAAAACAGAAAAATTAAACTTTTTAGTTGAAGCCAAGCACAAAAAACCATTCATACCATTTAAAGCGTTACGATACATCGTGATAGTTATTGGACTGGTAATGTTGGTGTTATCAGTAATAGGATACTGTGAGAGTCGTAAAAAAATTGCTTCGTACAACAATGCAACAACTTCAGCTAAAACGATAACTCAATAAAATAAAACATTACTACTTGACGTTTAACATGAATATGAAACTGGTATTATCAATTGCGTTACTTATAGTCACATCCTTTTCATATGGACAAGGAATAAAACCACGCGTTCCCTCCTATTTTGGAATTCAAATACGCCCTTTATTTCCAGCAAAATACATCGGTCAAAAAGAACACACATTTTCTACTACAGATACAGATTCCATTCAATTTAACTCCCAAATAACACAACGTACAGGATATTCATTTGGAGCAACTGTTCGTGCAGGAATTACAAAACTCGTTTCAATAGAAACTGGAATTAACTTTTACCAACGAAACTTCAACCTAAACGTAGCTCTTCCCGACTCAGCTATATACGCCGAAAATGACATGAGTTTTATCAATTACGGCGTCCCAATAAACATTCTTTTTTACATTCCATTATCTAAGGAATTCTACATGAACGCCTCTCTCGGCACATCTCTAACAATGAAACCAACCCGAATTGGGGTCACAACAAAGACACTAGGCGCCAATGAATTTCACCATACAGGCATCGTCAACAATAAATTTGGCGCAGCGCTTAATGCAAACATGGGCTTCGAATACCGAACAAAAAAAAGTGGTTTCTTCTATTTAGGAGGCTCTGCACAAGTACCAATGGCGCCAATATTCAATCTGCAAACTATTTACGAGCACGAAGGATATAAAAGTGCTATTTATGGCGATGTTAGCGGTTCTTACTTTGCCTTAGACATCAAGTACTTCTTCCCTGTGATCAACAATAAAGGAATGCAATTCCAGCACGGTCCAATAGAGTAATCCTAAATCCAGTTCATTCTCTTCGTGTTTTACCGCTCAATAAATGAGTTTTCCTATCTTTAGTACCCCTTAAAAAGGGTTTTAATACAAAACATTTACTTTATGAATTATAAAACACGTATAGCCGTAACACTACTCGCAACTCAACTTACATCCTTTAGTGGGTTTTCACAACATTCAGAAAAAAAAGAAAACCTGACACCCCGTGATTTAATTGAATTAAATCGGGTATCTGCTGTTGGAATTTCGGATGATGGACTAAATGTTATTTATAGCATCTCTAAAGTTGACATCAAATCAAACACACGCAACTCTAAATTACTAATCAAACCTTTAGCAGGAGGTGAAGCTAAAGAAATTCAAAACTATAGTGATTTCATTGTTTCAAATCCCCACACATCACCAAACGGGAAGTACAGCCTGATTACTGAAGATGTTGCCATTGAAAAAATACGTGGAACCGACTTGTACCCCGAATTAACTCAATCGAACATGATGGTCTATAACGATCTAAACTACAGGCACTGGGACACATGGGAAGATGGAAAATACAGCCATGTTCTTATTGAAGAAAAAGAAACGGGAGCACGTGTTGACATTATGAGTGAAGAACCTTTTGATTGTCCTCAAAAGCCGTTTGGAGGTGGAGAAGACTACATTTGGAGTGCAGATGGAGAATCTGTACTTTATGTAACTAAAAAACAATCTGGAACAGCGTATGCTACCAGTACAAATACAGACATATATCAATACAACCTTGCAGACAAAAAAACAATTAATTTAACCGAAGAAAACAAAGGTTACGATACACAGCCCGCCTTCTCAAAAACAGGAAGTCTAGCCTATCTTCAAATGATACGAGATGGTTACGAATCAGATAAAAATGACATCATACTAGTTAACGAGGGTAGTAAATGGAATCTAACTGCTGAATGGGATGGTACAGTCAACGGGTTTACTTGGGGTGAAAACGCAGATCGAATTTATTTTACCGCTCCAGTTAAAGGGACGGTCCATTTATTTGAAGTATTAATCCCTAAGCGACTTGAAAAGTTAAAATTACCACGCCAAATTACGCATGGTCAATTTGATGTAAATGGTATTGTAGGCCAATCGGGGGAAACAATGGTCGTAAACCGCAGGGACATGAATCACACAACAGAGTTGTACACCGTAGACCTAAAATCTGGGCACATGATTCAATTCACACATGCCAACGATGAATTTTATAACAGCATTAATTTAAGTACGGTTACTAAACGTATGGTCAAAACAACAGACGGAAAAAGTATGTTATCGTGGGTTATTTATCCTCCAGATTTTGACTCAACAAAGACCTACCCTACTTTATTATATTGTCAAGGAGGACCACAAGGAGCATTGAGTCAATTTTATTCTTACCGCTGGAACTTTCAACTAATGGCAGCAAATGGATACATTATTATTGCGCCAAACCGTAGAGGAATGCCAGGATATGGCGTTGCGTGGAACGAACAAATAAGTAAAGATTACGGTGGTCAAAACATGCAAGATTACCTTTCTGCAATTGACGATCTTTCAAAAGAAACCTATGTAGATAAAGATAAATTAGGATGTATTGGGGCAAGCTATGGTGGGTATTCCGCTTTTTATCTAGCAGCCATTCATGAAGGACGATTTAAAACCTTTATAGCACACGACGGAATTTTTAACTGGAAAAGCATGTACGGAACTACTGAAGAACTCTTTTTTGTAAATTGGGATTTAGGTGGAGCATATTGGGATAAAAACAATAAAACAGCTCAACAAAGCCACAACGCATTCAACCCATCAGAGCGTGTAGAGGACTGGACTGCACCAATTATGATTATACAAGGAGGTAAAGATTACCGGGTTCCTATTGGGCAAGGATTAGAGGCTTATCAAGCCGCAAAGCTACAAGGAATAAAAAGCAGATTACTTTATTTTCCAGAAGAAAACCATTGGGTATTGGACTATCAAAACAGCTTAATTTGGCATACTGAATTTTATAAATGGTTAGAAGAAACAATTAACAACTAATACAATGAGTTGGTTCACATGTTTTGTATGGGCATGGATAGCAATTGCCATCATCACCCTTATATCTCTTGTTTTCTTAAAAATCAGGGCTCCTTACGGCCGCCATTCTAATGAATTATGGGGAAAACGCATGGACAATCACTGGGGGTGGTTCGTCATGGAACTACCTGCACTATTAACCTTTCCACTCATCACCATTATTGGCCCAGCCGAAAAAAACTGGTTAACATGGCTACTTATCGGGATGTGGGTATTACACTACTTCAACAGAACCGTAATTTTTCCGTTTCGATTAAAAACAGCAGGAAAAAAAATTCCATTGACAATTGTATTCAGCGCAATCTTCTTCAATCTAATAAACGGCTTTGTAAACGGTTATTTTTTAGGGTATCTAAACATCCCAAACGATACATTAACATACTATGCTCCTAACATCATTACTGGGCTCTTACTCTACATTATTGGAACATACATTAATCATTCTGCCGATACACGATTAATAAACCTAAGAGCCGAAAATAAAGGGTACCAAATTCCACGTAGCTGGTTGTTCAACTACGTTTCCTGTCCAAATCATTTTGGTGAAATTATTGAGTGGTTTGGATTTGCTGTAGTTGCTTGGAGTCTACCTGGACTTAGCTTTGCCATTTGGACTTTTTGTAATTTAATTCCAAGAACTTTAAACCACCATGAATGGTACTACGAAAACTTTAAGAACTACCCGAAGAATCGCAAAGCTGTAATTCCCTTTCTTTGGTAATCAAAATTACCCGCATCTGACCTACCGAGATTTAAAAAGTTGGTCTTCTTGAACCAAAGCAATCCAAAGAGAAAACGTTCCATTGTCGACACGTGGCCAAATTGGACGAATAACACCATTAACGGCATCAATATTTAAATAATCTCCAAAAAATAAATTTGGATTTGGTATGAATGGTGATTTTGAAACACGCGTATCTACAAATGTCTCTCCTCCATCACGCGAAGTACTGATATACACATCGGTTTGCGTATCGTTATAATTTCTTCTATCGTAATAAACAAAATAAAGATATCCTGTATGCCGATCGATGGCTATCCATGTAAAGAATTGATGACTCCCTAAACCATCCTGGTTAACCTTAATTCGTTTACTCCACGTCTCTCCGCCATCTGTTGATTTCAACAACCACGAATCGGTATCGTTTTCACCATTCTTCTGGTCGCACCAATTTAAATAAAGCGTTCCTCTATTTGGACCATTACTTAAGTCACACTTCAATATTGGAAGCCCATTTGCACGGTAAACACCTGGTATATCCAAGTCCCATCCTCCATATTGACGCTGAATTTGAACTTCTTCATCCAACCATGTTGTTCCACCATCTAATGACCGTTGAAAAACCAATCCCTTTGGCCCTGCCCATGCAACATAGATTTCACCATTAGGCCCAACTGCAGGAACAGCCCCCTCAGCAGTATTGTCTCCATCGAGGCAATCTCCTCCAAATTTAGAAATTCGCAAAGGGTCAGACCAAGATAGTCCTTGATCTTTTGACTTTGAAAACACAATAATTGATGTATCCTTAGGGTCACTTGAATCATAAGCATCAAACTGTGTCCACGTCATGTATATCTCGTTATTATCCTGGTTCAATACTGTCCAATGTTTATCTTGAACCTTTGTACAATTTGGCTTAGGAAAAGTTCCCTCATTAAAACCCTTACATAGCTTTTCTGTAGACTGACAAACAATACGGCTTAAATGTGATGCAGGAAGGTTACTCGATAGGTGAAAGTAGTACAAACGACTCTTCTTATCAAACATCAAGACAGGATCACCATACACTCCAAATTTACTGGTTAATGTTTTGCTCTTCCATTTTTTGCCACCATTCGTAGAATAGTAATAATCGGATAACACAGAGCCAACAGCTATATGATTCGGGTTATTCGGGTCAATAGCAATAGAAGGTTCAATTTGTGAATAGGTATAGACCGCATCTTTAGGCAGTCTTAATTGAACGGTTTCAAAATCAGATTGTGAAAACGTCCATACAGAACAAAATAGAGCAATTACAAAAACAACTAACCTCATGCTACTTCAACCAATAATTAAACAATTTACTGCGCTTTTTTTCAGTACTCACTGTATAGTTAAATTTAGGTTTTTCATAAGCTGTAACGACAATATCCGTTGAAAACAATTGTTCGTCGCGCGCAAATAAAATTTCAATTTTCTCGCCCACTTGAACACTTTTAAAATACCCGTCTAATGATGCTTTATCAACCCGCATTCCATTACAACCAATAATTTCATCGTTCACACTAATTCCAGCATCTTCTGCGGCTGAGTTACTGCGAATTGCTTTTACAATAGCCTTCCCTCCTGAACTCGCTAAACTCAGACCAACACTTGGTTCAGGCTTGCCTACATACGATACGTTTAATCCTACTGGAGAAAATATCTTGTTATAGTCTGGGATCTCTGTCCCATCGATATAACTCGCGTAAAACTGATCCATGTTTTCACCTAAAAAGGCTTCCAACTCTTGCTTAAATTCACCTTCAGAGAATCCACGGTTTTTTTGCTCATAGTACGTTGCATAAATATGCTGCATAAAATTATCCAAGTTTTTACTTCCTTCATATTTCTTAATAATCATTGCGTCTAACATCATTGCAATAACAGAACCTCTTGAATAGTAAGACATTGTTGTATTATGACTGTTTTCATTAGAGCGATATGCTTTAATCCACGCATCAAAGCTGGCATGAGAAACAGGTTGAACACGTGCCCCCGTAGAGCCCTCAACATAATTCAAACTGCTAAACATACTTCTTAACAAATCTGTTTGCGTGTAATACCCAGCTCGAAGTAGAATCATTTTCTCGTAATAAGAAGTAAAACCTTCCATCACCCACAACAACGATGTATAATTTTCTTCATCATAATTAAATGGTCCTAACGCTACTGGGCGAATACGTTTTACATTCCACAAATGGAAGTATTCATGCGCCACCAATTTCAAGAACCCTAAGTATTCTTTTCCTGTATAAGTCCAACGATTCACACTCAACACCGTAGAGTTGGTATGCTCTAACCCACCTTGAGCATTTACCACGTTGTGAATAATAAATGTGTATTCTTTATTGGGATTCTTACCAAATATTGCCGTAGCAGACTCAACTACCTTTGCCATGTCTTTCTTCAATGTTTCAATGTTATAATTCCCAAAACCATACATCGCAACATCATGATTAACTCCAGAGGCATTAAAAGAAAATAAACGCTGATTACCTATTTCAATTGGACAATCTACTAAGTGATCATAGTTTTTAAACGTATAAACAGTGGAAGCATCTTTTACAGCAAGCTCTCGATCTTGCTTTAGCGCTGTGGTAATTGTTTTAAATGATTCATGTGGAAACACACGAAGGTGTCCGCTGTTGTTTTTTGCACCCTCTACATACATAAACACTCCTGACCCACTTACAAACCCATGTGTTAAATCGAGGAAACTCGTTCTCACCGAAAGTTCAAATGCATACACCTCGTAGTTTACCGTAAGTTTTTGCCCTTTTAATTTTGAAATTCGCCATGTATTCTTGTTCACCTTTTTTACAGAAAGTTCATTCCCTGCATCATCATGTGCCTTAACCAAGTTAACACTCTTTGCAAATTCTCTTGCTAAATATGATCCAGGTGCCCAGATTGGCATTTTAACATCAATTTCAGTGCTATTCACATCACTAATTTCCATTTCAACATGGTAATAGTGGTTTTGAGGTTTAGGCATCTTTAAGCTATAGTTTACGCTTTGTGAAAAAGATGTATAAACAAGCATTGAAACAAGGAAACAGATTGAATATTTAAGCATATTTTTAATTTTTCTTTCAAAGATAATAAAACGGACAAGGTTTTAAAAGGGATTAATTACTGCCTTATTTTTAATTGATTTTAAAATAAAGAAAGTAACTTCGAAATGTATTAAGAAACAATAAACCTAAAAGCGATGCTTAGAATTCTAACAGCACTATTTATTACCTCTATCATTTTTACGAGTTGTAAGCAAGAATCACCTGCAACCCAAACAGACGTGAGCTCAGCAAAACTCGCTTCACTACAAAACAAAATCAGTCAGCTGGAACTTGATCATGCAATGAAAGATTCTATCATTAACGAATCGCTGGCGTTTTTTAACGAGGTAAAATCCAACCTAGAAGCCATTGGTATTCGCAAAGATGAGATTAGAGCCATTTCTGAGAACAACGAAATCTCAACAGACGATAAAAAATGGATTCTCGAAGAAATTCAACATATAAACTACTTGCGCGAAGACAATTCTAGAAAAGTACTTCAAATGCAAGAGCAGTTAACAAGCAACAACGTAACAATTGAAGAGCTTGAGGTCATGGTTGAATCTTTACTAAAAGATATTCAGTGGAAAGATGAACAAATAAAGCTCTTACAAAGTGAGTTAAAAAATCTAGACCGTGAATACGCCATATTATTCGAAGCCTATGAAGAACAAGTAGTTAAACTCGATGTAATGACAGACGAGATGAATGCTGTTTACTACTCGTATGGGTCAGAGCAAGAACTACGCGAAAATGGAGTTGTTGAGAAAAAAAATGGCTTTATGGGCATAGGAAAAAAGATAATACTCAAAGATGATTTAAACGATGAGTACTTCACCCGCATTGACGCAACAAAAACAGCAGCAATTAAAATTTTTGGAGAGGACCTTCATTTTATTACCTATCACCCAAAAACGTCTTACCAACTTACACCCAATAAAAACACAACAACAATTCAAATTTTAGACCATTCAGAATTCTGGAAGCTCTCTAAATACCTTGTTGTAACTGTAGATTAATTCCTTATGAAAGAACTTAATCCGGATAAATTTCAAAGCCCTGCCCCACTCCTTATTAAGTTCCGAAATGTTATTTTTGGAAAAGAAAGCCCAGATATTTACACAAAAATAACCTTTACGTGTAACTTATTTATTTGGGCAACCTTTATGCTCTGGAACAGCGTGAGCTATTTCACAATTACCATGCGCTCAATTATTCTTGAACAAAAAGGAATTCCTGTAGCACAAATAATTCAAAAACGCGGATTGGAATTGGGGTTTGAAACAAATACATTTTTACCGCGTCTACTAACATTCCATGCAGTCGCAATCATTTGTTGGGGAGTCGTGTTTTTTGGATTAATTTTACTCTACCGCAAAAAAAAACAATTTTCATACTTCGTTCTTGGAGGCGTAGGGTTTTACCTTGGAATGAGTGTGTTTTACTTGAATTTAAACTACTTCCTGTCCGATACAACAACCTTTGATAAGATAGCCTTACTGGTTCTAATCGCAAGTATAACACTACATGCTTTTTTAATGAAAAATGAACGTTCTGGAGGCTCTATTAGTTTCTTTGGCGAGGATGAAGAAGGCCATTTATCCGAATAATATCTGCTGAATTTTGATCCTCCCTACAAAGAATCACCTGTGATTGTTTATAGTACTCATCACGCTGGGTCAATTTTAACTCAACAAACTCGAGCAATTCATCCCCAACCATTCCTTCTAGCAGCGGTCGTTTTACTTTTGCATTTTGTAATCGATGAACCAACTCCTTTGCTGGACGGTCTAAGTAGTAAGTAACCCCCAGTTCATTAAGCAACTCCATATTACGACCAACACACGGCATACCTCCACCTGTAGCCAAAACAAAATCACCTCGTTCCTCAAGGCTTGAAATAAAATCGGTTTCCATTTTTCGAAAACCAGACTCCCCAAACTGACCAAAAATTTCTCCAACAGACAATTGATTCAGACGCTCTATCTCTACATCTGAATCAATAAACGGAATGTTTAATTGTCTTGCCATCTTTTTACCAAGCGTCGTTTTACCACACCCCATAAAACCTATAAGAATTACTCTTTGCATACAATATGCAAAGTAAGTAAAAGAGATTAACCACACAATTATTAAATAATTTAAAAATTAACTTCCTCATTTTTAATCAAGTAAAAAAAAACCGTGTTTTTTTTTATTAAAATGATTGACAAAACAAATAATAGGTGTATATTTGCACCCGCGTTAGCGCAACGATTTGGTAGCTCAGTTGGTAGAGCAATACACTTTTAATGTATGGGTCCTGGGTTCGAGCCCCAGCCAGATCACAGGAAAGGAAGTTCATTTGAGCTTCCTTTTTTTTGTACCTATAAATATTTTTTAAGCTCTCTCTACGGACCGTCGACTGGCACTATCGGGATCAAGATCAAAAGTTGGGGGCTACGCATAAATTTCAGTTAATCTGAATAAAAAGAAAGCTACGTTTCTTACTCCTCTAAATTGAGATCTAAAGGCTTTAATTTTGGCATTAAAAGACTCTGCTGATGCATTGGTACTTCTGTTTTCAAAATAATTCAACATTTTACACAGCCTTTCAGAAAATCGAGGGAATGACCCCGAGAGAATACCAGTTAACATTAAAAATGTAGTTCGACTGCTTCCAAACATACCTCGAAAAGGCAATATCCACAGAACAAGCATCGTTACTTTAGCGTACTTTAGCGAAACGATCATCAACTTTCACTTATGAGCCGGATATTAATTTTATTTACTTGTTGTTTTTTTACAGCCCTATTATCACACGCTCAAAGCTTGAATAAGTTAAACGAGTCCAAATAGTCTATTTTAACTCAAATTGGAGCCAATACAACTTCCACCAATTCAAATTACGCCCAACCCTTCTCGTACAACTGGTCTGTGGGATTCTTGCGGAACTTTAAAACCAGCAAAAAATCAACTGATTATTATTTAAAAGTTAAGACACATGCTTTTAATGAAACATTGAAAAATATGCCCTATTTTGAATTAGATGAAAACAATAATTTAATTTCATCCACTTACACCTGTAAAAGTATGCACAGTATGTTATACTTAGGGTGGGGAGTGCGCTATACACTTCCTTTAAAATCTGAGAAACTTTCTATTCGAGGTGATTTAGGCTTTAATCTTTTACTTCCCTCAAGGTACGCTTCTACCTATTCAAACGGAAATCCTAAGGGAATTCAGTATTACAGACGACCTAACAATTACTTTTTCACAAGACCCGAAGCTTCAATAGGAATTGGATATAAAGTAAACATAGGTAATCATGAATTGACTTTTACACCGCTATATTCGTACAACTTTACCATTAAATACCTGAACCTTGTCCCTTCATTTCACACTATTGGAATTGAAACAACACTAAACCTTTAACCTATGAACTTTTACACCAAAATAATCATTGTATTTCTTTTGATTTGCACAACGATAAGCTGTAAAAAAGATTCACTCGAAGCAAACTACACATCAAACGTGCAAGGAAATTCAGATGATGCCGTTGCATCCCTTCAATCAATAAATAAGGACAATGGAGAATTAAATGTTGTAGAGCTACCTACTTCTGTTGATTCAAAAATAAGATCGACATTTAAATGGTACACACAAGTAACAGCGCCCAACGGAAGGCGTATTCACATGCTCGCACAAGCAAACTGGACAATTGAACAAGTTGCCTATACACGTACCGTTTTAGAACATTACCTAAGCAATGACAACTCCATTGTTTACGGAAACAAAGATGCCATTACAAACAACATAGCCAACCAAAATGGCGCCATGACCATGTTCAACAATGCCAACAGTGTCTCTAACAACAATAGCGGAATTAATGGTCAAGACCTTCAAGCAGATGAAACAGTTACAATTGGTTCAGCTGAATATTTAAATCAAAGTGTTCGAAATGCTGCCCTCGAAGAAATCCTTCATTTTGTCCATGACCTTGGAATTTCTGCTGTACTTCCTGAATTTCAAAAAGAACTGGAAAAGGCAACAGCAAATGCAATTGACAATCATATATTTATTCCATGGGGAGGCCTACCTGTAGCTGACTACGACAATGAATTATTTGCCAGTTATAACGATACATATTGGGGACTAACTGAATACAAAACCACAACAAACAACCCTTATTTGTTTCTTTCTAGAGAGGCAGCTATAGCCGGAGACCCACTTACAACATCTGTCTTAGAAACATTTTTACCAAAGTACTTTACTTCTACAGTTTATATTTCAAGTAACTTTTCGGGAATTTTCTCTTTAAATAAAACAAACAATGTGTTATACACAAATGAATCACAGTACTATAAGGACGTTCAATTAACCGGTGATAATTCGTCAGGGTTATTAGGAAACAACCTGAACAATATTTTTACTGGTAATTCTGGGAACAATATACTGGATGGTGGTGAAGGAGTTGACACAGGAGTATTTTTAGGCAGTTTTTCGGAATATACAATATCAAGTACTAGTGGAATCACTACCATTAGCGACAACATATCAAACCGAGATGGTTCAGATCAACTTATAAACATGGAAAAAGCACAATTTTCAGATCAAACAATTAATCTATAACCCCCTGCTTTTTTCACAACTTAATTAATTTACCCTTCGGTGTTCAACATCTGATTCACCTCTAACCATCCACCACCGTTCTCACAATCGAGGCCTTTTGATTTAAAGTACTGCGTTGCTTGTCCACTTCGAGCTCCACTTAGGCAACAAAACAAAATAGGTTGCGCAAGGGTCATTACCTCAGATTCTCTTTCAACAAGTTCTTGTAGAGGAATGTTAATTGAACCTGCTACATGCCCACCCATAAACTCCTCAGGTGTTCTTACATCTACAATTGTGTGGTTTTTCATGCTTGAAAATTTATTTTTTTTTTTATAACTAGCCTAAGATAAGCTCTTCAAAATAGTTCCAAAGTGATTCTTTATGTACGGGAGCAATAACACTCACAGGCTCTTTCGTTGTTGGGTGTATAAACTCAAGTTTTCTTGCATGTAAATGAATGGACCCATCCTTATTGGATCTTCTGGCACCATATTTAACATCTCCTTTAATGATACAACCCATTGTTGATAGCTGACAACGAATCTGATGATGCCTCCCCGTTTCCAGTTCAACCTCTAATAAATGATACTTATCTGAAGATGCCAACCACTTATAATTTAATACAGCATGTTTAGCCCCAGCAATATCCTTTTCGTATGCATAAGACTTATTCTGCTTCTCGTTCTTCTTTAAATAATGTGATAACCTTCCTGATTTTTGAGCAGGCATTTTCTCTACCACAGCCCAATAAACCTTCTGTGTGGATTTTTCTCTAAACTGCTCGTTTAATCGTGAAAGGGCTTTGGATGTACGCGCAAAAACGAGTGCTCCACTTGTAGGCCTATCCAATCGATGAACAACCCCACAAAAAACATTTCCTGGTTTATTAAATTTTTCTTTGAGGTAAGCTTTTATCACCTCCGAAAGAGGCAAATCGCCCGTTTTATCTCCCTGTACAATATCAGAAGGTCGTTTATTAACAACTATAGTATGGTTGTCTTCGTGTAAAACGAGTAAATCATGTTGAGAAGTACGATTTGAAGAGCTATTCGACACCACTAAATTCTACGGTTAATACTGTTCACTTTTATTTGGAAAATCACCAGACTTCACATCTTCTATATAGCGGTGAAATGAACTCATCATTTCGTCGTGTAAATTATGGTACTTTCTTAAAAATCGTGGGTTAAACTCATTGTTAATCCCCAACATATCATGAACAACTAAGACCTGTCCATCAACACCATTACCTGCACCAATCCCGATAATTGGAATCGTCAACTCTTTTGCTACACGTGCTGCTAAGTCAGATGGAATTTTTTCCAAAACAATCGCAAAACACCCTGCAGCTTCTAAAGCCTTAGCATCTGCAATCAATTGCGCAGCCTCTTCCTCTTCTTTTGCCCTTACAACGTACGTTCCAAATTTATAAATTGACTGCGGCGTTAAACCCAAGTGTCCCATTACCGGGATCCCAGCAGTTAAAATTCGTGTAATTGATTCTAAAATCTCTTGTCCACCTTCCATTTTCACAGAATGACCTCCAGATTCTTTCATTATTCGAATAGCACTAGATAAAGCTTCAATTGAATTCCCTTGATAAGAACCAAAAGGCATGTCCACAACAACCAACGCTCTCTCCACACCTCTGACCACTGAAGAAGCATGGTAAATCATCTGGTCTAACGTTATAGGAAGTGTTGTCTCATGTCCCGCCATCACATTAGAAGCCGAATCACCAACCAATATTATATCAATCCCCGACCTATCAATGATTCGAGCCATTGTAAAATCATAGCCGGTTAACATTGAAATTTTTTCACCTTCGTGTTTCATCTGTTGAAGCACATGAGTGGTTACTTTCTTTACGTTATTATTATGTACTGACATTTTATTCAATTTTAGACAAAACTACGTAAATCTACTTCAAATACATCTATTTATATAATTTCTTAGTAGCTTCACGGTCTCAGGGATTTTGCATCCAAATTAAAAATGTATTTTTTTGTCAAAAAAAGTTGATTTAGCATGCTGTTTTCCAAAATTATTCGTAATATTGCACCCCGAATTGGGCAATAGAAAAAGAAATTAAACGACATGGATTTTATAAAAGAACTTGAAACTGAATTAGTTGAGGCACAAAACCTTCCTGATTTCAAAAGTGGAGATACAATTACCGTTTCTTACAAAATTAAGGAGGGTACTAAAGAACGTATTCAGCAATTTCAAGGTGTTGTTCTACAACGCAAAGGCTCTGATGCTACAGGAACATTTACAGTTAGAAAAATGTCTGGTAACGTTGGTGTTGAACGTATCTTTCCATCTGCATCACCATCTATCGACAGTATTACAGTAAACAAAAGAGGTGTTGTTCGTAGAGCACGTATCTTTTACTTCAGAGAAAGAACTGGTAAGTCTGCTCGTATTAAAGAGAGAAGAATCTATAACTAAGATAACTTATTCAAAAATAGTTAGAGCCTTTCATCAAATGATGAAAGGCTTTTTTTATTTTTAATACGTGAGAAAACGTAAAAAGAAAACATCAGTTGTCCCCTTACTTATATTCACCTGGGTTTTGGCTGTAGGATTACTCCTACTCTATAAAAAACCAGAAAAAGAAATACACGCTAAAACCTTAAGCTTAAAAACACTCCCTCCCACTTTTAAGAGCTATGGAATTGATGTTTCTCATCACCAAGACATCATAGATTGGGAACTCTTTAATCAAGATACTGATTCACTCATCAAATTTGTTTATTGTAAAGCGACTGAAGGAACTCACTTTCTTGATCCACAGTGGAAATCAAACAGAAAACAACTAACAGCGCTAAACATTACACATGGCGCCTACCACTTCTTTAACCCAAAAGCAAACCCGACCACACAGGCAAAATATTTTCTCAGGAATTATACCTGTAAGCAAAGTGACCTACCACCCGTATTAGACGCTGAAACAGAAGGAAACTCAACCATAGAACTGATTAAACACATGAAAACCTGGCTAAAGTATATTGAACACGCCACCGGAAAGCGCCCCATCATTTACACATCGTACCACTTTTACAATACAAAGTTCAAGAATGCTTTTGAGGGCTATAAATTTTGGATAGCGAATTATTCAAACACACCAAACCGAGTAAAACACAAAAATATTATCCATTGGCAATACTCTGATTGCGGACAAATTCCTGGAATAAAGAATAAGGTTGATTTAAACTTTTCGAAAGTAGACTTTGATTGAAGGGTCATACATTATAACAAAATAGCATCAACCCTCCTACCCATTTTTAAAATGGCAAAACACAAAGTTTTGTGTTGTATCAAAGGGAGTATTGTGTACTAGATCAACACCCGAAATAAACTTAAAATCGGAAAACAACTGAATCAAATCAGATTGGGCATACTGTGTAATTTCAATTCCACTGCATTTTAGAGGGCCTGTTTTTGAAAATGTTCCAATTACAACATCCCCATTAAGGCTCATTGAATTATACACCGTTTCTTTGTACCGTTTAATTTCTGTTAAATCTGTCAAAAAATGAAAAGCTGCACGATCGTGCCAGAAATCGAATTTCATTGTTGGGGTAAATTTAGTTACATCTGAAACAACCCAGCTCACTTTTGAAGCCTGTTCACCCAAACGTAACTTGGCACGTTTTATAGCAGCCTCAGATATATCTAGAACTGTAACATTCGTAAACCCTTCTTGCAATAAATAATCTACAAAAAAAGAATCTCCTCCTCCAACATCAATAATGGCTGCATCTTTTCTGATACTTACTGAGTTTAAGAATGAAATTGAGGTTTCTGGTTTCTCTTGATACCAACTCACTTCATTCAACGCTTTTGTAGTATAAATATTCTCCCAGTGTGATTTTCTATTAAACTCTTCCATCTTTACATTCCTTCAATTACAAAATCGGTACGCCTATTTTTAGCACGGCTAGCCGAAGAATCATTCCTAAATTTAGGCATTGTTTTACCATAACCTTTTGCTGAAAGCCTACTTCCATAGATGCCCAACGAAACTAAATAAGCCCTCACTCCTTCTGCACGATCAGTTGACAACACTAAGTTTTCAGCAGCATCCCCAACATCGTCTGTATGGCCTTGAATTAAAACATTTAGAGTAGGGTTTTGATGTAAAAAACGTGCAAACCCCTGTAAAATAAATTTAGATCGGTCATTCATTACGGCTGAGTTTGTTGCATAAAGAACATCATTAATTGTATACGACTCTCCTAGCTTAAGTTCTTTAACAGTAAGGTCTTTCCCTTCAATTGAAACCTCATCTTTTTCAAATAATTCTTTTGAAATCACCTTAGATGTAAAGGCGTGCCCCTCCTTTTTAACTGTAACCATTACATCTTGCTTTTTCTCTGTCTTAACAATGGCTGCATATCTGCCATCATCACCATTCACTTTTACCTGAGTAACTTCACCCGAACCTTCGTAGGCAATCTCTATTGTTGCGTTTTCAACTGCACCTCCCAGCTCATCTTTTAACTCACCCTTAAGTATTGCTACCGATTTTGGCCGTGCTTCTTCATACAATTCAAAAGAATAAATATTCCAATTACCTCCAACATGCGAAGAATAATAAGCAACCTCTCCATCAATCGAAACAAACAAGCCCAATTCGTCTGACTCTGAATTAATTGGATAACCTATATTTTTAGGTGCTGTCCAAACCCCATCTTCATTCCTGATGTAAAAAATATCTAAGCCTCCTACACCATGGCGGTCTTGGGTGCTTTCTGAAACAAAGTATAAGGTTTCACTGTCTTGATGTAAAAATGGACTTTTATCTTTTCCATCGGTATTAACCTCATCAAAGGCACGTGGAACACCCCACTCTCCATCAGGAGTACGTTCTACAATATAAATATCATTGCTTCTAGAGGTAGACCTATTCACCGTATAAAACAAGGTGTTTCCATCTGCAGACAAAGAAGGCTGTCCCTCCCATCCATCAGGCGTATTTATTTTTCTCCCCATGTTTTTCAACTCTGTCCATTGAAAGTCATTCCCTCCTGTTCCCGATCGTTTAAAGGTTGTGCTATACAGATCGCAATTCATATAAGCCTGCCCGTAAATTTGTTCTGATTTACACGCACAGATAATCATCTCTTTATTATCAACAGAAAGTGTTGCTGCACCATAACTCTGAACAGAGCCATCATTGAAAGGTTTACTCAACGGACTCCCTCCATCAAAAGAGGATTTAATTGATGCTCGTGCTGAAAAGGTTATTTCTTCTAAAACGTTTGACCGAATACTCCCCAAATCACTTCGATCTAATTTTCGTGTATAAAAAATCAATTCATTGTCTGGAGAAATCATTGGGAAGTACTCATTATTTGAGGTACTAACATTACGCACCAATTGCGGGGCAAATGGTACTTGATTTGACTTTAACACAAGGTCGTTCTCTAAATCTGTCAACACATCATTAACATCCGTTAATTTTTTCGTAAAATCTTCCGGGTATCGATTCACATCAGAATGGTTATAGTTTTTAAACGCTTTAAACCATTTAATTGCCTCAGGCATTTCCTGTTGCATATAATTAATTACACCTAAATAATAGGACGCATTTGCATGATAGTCAGGACACAAATCCAACACAACACGAAAGAGCTCTTCTGATTTCTGTAAGCTTCGATCTCCCATTGAAGGGTTTGGTTTTGTTTCATAAAAATTCATCGCATTATTATAGGCATACACCCCGTATTCATAATACGCTTTGGCATTTTCTTCATCCATTTCTATTGCGGCATTAAATTTACCAACAGCAGAACGGGTATCTTTCGATTTTAACGCCTCAGCAATTACTTTCAATACTTTTTTTGAAGGATTATCACACGCTTCTTGAGCAAACGTAAAAACGCTTAACGACAGTGCGAAAAAGGAAAGGTATAACTTATTCATTCAAGCTTATTTTCTTATTTATATATACCATGAAAAGTGCAAAAGGTTACAGTAAAAACCCTACTACACATGAAAAAAAACAAATCGTTCATTACACCATATTCTTTTAGTTTTAGCTAAATTAAAGCTCTCAAAACAGTACTATGAAAAAATTGACTTCTTTGTTTCTTGCACTTTGCATCGGAACACTATCATTTGCTCAAAAAAATAAATCAACAAGCATTAAAGCTTCAACGGTTTCAAACTTGAAGTTTAGGCTAATTGGTCCTGCCTTAACATCTGGAAGAATTGCAGACATTGCTATAAACCCAGACAATCACAACATGTGGTATGTAGCAGCAGCATCAGGTGGGGTTTGGAAAACAACAAATCATGGAACAACCTTCTCTCCTATTTTTGACAATTATGGTTCTTACTCTATTGGCTGCGTTGCTTTAGCCCCTACAAACCCAAATACGGTTTGGATTGGAACTGGTGAAAACAACAACCAACGCTCTGTAGCTTACGGCGATGGTGTATACAAATCTGTTGACGGAGGAAAGTCTTTTAAAAACATGGGGCTTAAGTCTTCTGAACATATTGGAAAAATCATAATTCACCCCACAAACGAAAACATTGTTTGGGTAGCAGCCTACGGTCCTGTATGGAGTCAAGGCGGTGAACGTGGAGTTTACAAAACGATTAATGGAGGAGAAACTTGGGAGAAAACACTAGAAATATCAGAACACACAGGAGTTTCTGAAATTGCAATAGACCCCAACAACCCATCAATACTTTACGCCTCTGCACACCAACGAAGAAGGCGTGAATGGACCTACATTGGAGGCGGACCAGAATCTGGACTCTACAAATCTACAGACGCAGGCCAGACATGGAAAGAAATAAACGCTGGGCTTCCTGCTGGAAAAATGGGTAGAATTGGTATTGCTGTATCACCTGTTAACTCAAATTACATCTATGCAATTGTAGAAGCACGCGGAGATAAAGGTGGTTTTTTTAGATCAACAAACCGTGGTGAATCTTGGTCCAAGATGTCGAACTACAAAACGAGTGGAAATTACTACCAAGAAATTGTTTGTGACTTAACCGATGTAAACAAAGTTTTTTCAATGAATACATGGCTTCACCATACAGACAATGGTGGAAAAACATTTAAAAAAACAGGCGAAACAAGTAAGCATGTAGACAACCACTGCATTTGGATTAACCCCAACAACCCTGACCACTGGATTGTTGGATGTGATGGTGGTATTTATGAAACATACAACCATGCGACTGATTGGAAATACTACAGCAACCTTCCAATTATTCAATTTTACAAAGTTGCTACAGATAACGACTATCCTTTCTATAACATCTATGGAGGGACGCAAGACAACAACTCAATGGGAGGACCTTCAGCCTCTATCAACAATGCTGGTATTTTAAACTCAGACTGGTTTATAACAAATGGTGGAGACGGATTTGAATCTGCGATTGACCCCACAAATCCGAACATCACATACGCACAAGCTCAATACGGATGGCTAGTGAGGTACGACAAAAAATCAGGGGAACGTACTCCCATACAACCCATGCCAGGTAAAGATGAATTAGCATACCGTTGGAACTGGGACTCCCCTTTACTTATTTCCCCACACGACAATAAAACACTGTACTTCTGCGCCAACAAAGTATTTAAAAGTGTCAATCGTGGAGATGACTGGGAAACCATTAGCCCCGACCTATCACAACAAATAGACAGAAATAAACTTCCTGTAATGGATCAGGTTTGGTCAATCGATGCTGTCATGAAAAACAAATCCACAACAATCTATGGTAACATTGTAGCATTTGACGAGTCGCCAATTTTAAAGGGTTTATTATACGCTGGAACCGATGACGGATTAATACAGACTTCTATTAACGGTGGAGACTCTTGGTCTAAAGTAAAGGACTTTCCTGGTGTACCGGAAAACACCCGAGTAAATATGATTTCAGCAAGTCTACACGATCAAAATGTAGTGTTTGCGACATTAAACAACCACAGGTCTGGAGACTTTAAGCCATACCTCATGAAGAGTTCAGACAAAGGGAAAACATGGGGATCAATAGCTGGAGACCTTCCAAAAACAGGAGCCGTATTTGCAATTAAACAAGACCACGTTAATCCAGAGTTGTTATTTGTCGGAACAGAGTTTGGGTGTTTTTTCTCAAACAATGGTGGTGTAAACTGGACTAAACTGGCAGGGCTACCAACCATTGCTGTTTATGATCTCGATATTCAACAACGCGAAAACGACTTAGTTGTAGCAACATTTGGACGCGGATTCTACGTATTAGATAACTACAGTCCGCTAAGAACACTTTCAACGAAAACACAAACTAAAGAAGCCAATTTATTCCCTATAAAAGATGCTCTACTCTACATACCTTCTGCCCCTTTAGGACTAAGAGGTACAGGATCTCAAGGCGCCAATTTATGGCATGCTGAAAACCCGAGTTTTGGAGCAACTTTTAGCCTATACTTAAAAGATACCGAATCAACCTTAAAAGCCATCAGGCATAAAAAACAAGATGAGCAAGAGAAGAATAAAGAAGCGGTAGCCTACCCATCTTTTGATGAATTAAGAGCCGAAAAAGAAGAGGCGAAAACAACACTAGTCTGGATCATCAAAAATGCCGAAGGAAAAGAAATAAGACGGATAAGCTCTACCCCATCAAAAGGAATTTCTCGTGTTACATGGGACCTAAGAAAAGAAACAACATCACCCGTTCGAATAAACAAACCTAAACCGGGACGATACTCAAGTGCAGATGTAGGCTTCTTAGTAACTCCAGGAACTTACTCTGTTGAAGTTGTATCTTTAAAAGGAGATGAACTCAAACACATTATTCCTGAAACAAACTTCAAGGTTATCGGATTAAACAACCAGTCTTTAATTGCTACAAATACCGAAGAGTTAGATCAATTTAGAGCTGAGGTGGCTGAAACACAGCGTGGAATAAATGGCGCAAGCAGATTAATTGGTGAAACAGAAAGTAAACTAACACTATACAAACACGTTATAAAAACATACCCAAATGTCGACCTGAATTTACTTGCTGAGACAACAAAAATTGACTCACTACTAAGGCAGTGTAAATTGATGCTCTGGGGTGACGGATTAAAATCATCGCATGAATTTGAAACTGTTCCAAGTATTTCTGGAAGAATTGGAATTGTAGCGTATCAACTCTCTGGCAACACAACAGGAGTAACAAAAACCCAAAGGAAAAACAAAGCAATTGCAGAAGCGTCTTATTCTGAGTTTAGAATAACATTAGACCGGGCAATCGTCAAGTTGAAAACCTTAGAAAAAATACTGGGCAAATTAAAGATTCCTTACATCAAAGGGAAAGATGAAAGCTGGAAAGAACATTAAACATTGAAACACAAAAAAGGCACTTAAACAAGTGCCTTTTTTATTAAAACTAAACCTGCTTTAACTCAATTTATAGTTTGTGGGTTTTTAACCTTAGTGCTCGTAAGTGCTAATTCCAACACTTGATCCATCTTAGTCACATAATGAAAGGTCAGTCCTTTTAAATAACTTTCCTTGATATCCTCGATATCTTTTCTGTTTTTCTCACACAAAATAATCTCTTTAATTTTTGCACGTTTAGCTGCAAGAATTTTTTCTTTAATTCCACCAACAGGTAATACATCACCCCTTAAGGTAATTTCTCCTGTCATTGCCACATGCTTCTTCACTTTGAATTGGGTAAAAACAGACGCTAAAGACGTTAGCATTGTAATTCCTGCGCTTGGGCCATCTTTTGGTGTTGCTCCTTCTGGAACGTGAATGTGAATGTTATGACGATCAAATATTTCTTGTTTTAACCCCAGTAAACTACAGTGAGACTTTAAATATTCCAAGGCAATAACCGCAGACTCCTTCATCACATCACCTAAGTTTCCGGTTAAAGTCAACTTTCCTTTCCCTTGAGTAATCGAAGATTCAATAAACAAAATGTCGCCTCCAACACTTGTCCACGCAAGCCCTGTAACAACTCCTGCAACATCATTGTTGTCATATACTGTTCTCCCTCTACCAATACCAATAACATCAAACAAATCAGATGGTTTCACTTTTACAGTAAACTCTTGCTCCATCGCAATTTGCCTTGCTCTATTTCGAACGAGTTTAGCAACCATTTTATCTAGACCACGCACACCAGACTCATTGGTATATTCTTCCACCAACTTCTCTAAGGTTTTTGCGTCAATTGAAATATCTTTCTTTGTAATTCCGTGCGCTTTAATTTGCTTTGGCAACAAATGAATCTTAGCAATTTTAACTTTCTCTTCAACGGTATAACCATTCACTTCAATCAACTCCATTCGATCCCTTAACGGGCCTTGAATGTTTGCTAAGTCATTCGCTGTAGCGATAAACATAACACGCGATAAATCGTATTCAGTTTCGATATAGTTATCATAAAATTCAGCATTTTGCTCTGGATCTAAAACTTCCAACAATGCAGAAGATGGATCTCCATGGTTACTTCTACCTAATTTATCTACCTCATCCAATACAAAAACAGGGTTGCTTATTTCTGCTTTCTTTACGTTTTGAATAATACGTCCAGGCATTGCCCCTATATACGTTTTTCGGTGTCCTCGAATCTCAGATTCATCATGTAATCCACCAAGAGACATACGAATATACTTTCGCCCTAGAGCTTCAGCAATGGATTTACCCAGCGACGTTTTACCTACACCTGGAGGTCCATAAAAGCATAAAATCGGTGACTTCATATTCCCTTTCAACTTAAGCACCGCTAAGTATTCAAGAATTCTTTCTTTTACTTTTTCTAAACCGTAATGGTCACGGTCTAAAATTTTTGCTGCACGGTTTAAATCTAAAACATCTTCAGAATATTCATTCCAAGGAAGTGTTAGCATAAGGTCTAAATAGTTCATTTGAACTGTATACTCAGCGCCTTGTGGGTTCATTCGACCCAGTTTATCTAGCTCTTTATTAAACAGCTTCTCTATGCGTTCATCCCACTTCTTTTTTGAAGCACGTTCACGCATATCATTTACATCAAGTTCTTGTGGATTACCCCCCAACTCCTCTTGAATCGTTTTCATTTGTTGGTGTAAAAAATACTCCCGCTGCTGAAGATCCATATCCTTACGAACCTTTGAATGAATCTCATTTTTCATCTCCAACATTTGAACTTCTAAATTCAAATGCTCAAGAACCATTAATACACGTTTTTTCATGTCCATTTCACCGAGCATCTCCTGCTTTTTAGCAACATCGGCATTCATGTTCGATGAAATGAAATTCACCAAAAACCTTGGGCTATCAATGTTTCCAATGGCAAATGATGCCTCAGATGGAATATTTGGACTCTCTTGAATGATTTTCAAAGCCAATTCTTTAATTGACTTGAACATGATGTCCATCTCCTTATTCTTCGCATCAAAGCTTCGTTCTTCCAACAACTTAACTTTTGCTGTCATGTAAGGCTCTGTCTGTACAGGCTGAACCAATTCAAATCGACGTTTACCTTGAATAATTACCGTAGAGCTTCCATCAGGCATTTTTAACAACCGAACAATTTGAGCAACCGTTCCAACTGTGTGTAGATCTACAAATTCAGGTGATTCTTTCTCTTGATCCTTTTGAGATACAACACCAATAATCTTTGAACCTTTATTTGCCTCTTGAATCAACTTGATTGATTTGTCTCGGCCTACTGTAATTGGAATAACTACCCCAGGAAACAACACATTATTTCTCAAAGGTAAAATCGGAAGCTCCTCTGGATAAGAGGCCTTATTCATGCTCTCTTCCTCTTCAGCAGTAATTAAAGGTATAAACTCAGCATCGGCATCAATATTAGATGACAGCTGCATAAATGTTTTATCAAAAAATTCACTCATATATATCTGGCGTGCGTCAAACTGTCAGAAAATTAACTTCCAACGCACTAAATTTTATTAATTCTAATGATTTTATAGTAATTCAAACCGTATGCCAAGGGAGGCAAACTGCTATTTTGTCTTACTTTTTGTCAAAAAGGTACTTGAAAATTGAAATTTCGGCCTCAGTCAATTGTTTATCACGACGTACCATCATGTTATTCGCGCTTTCAATTGCCTTTGTCAAGTCGTACACATCTTCTCCCATTCCCCATGTAAATGAAGGTATGTATTTTGGAGGAAATGCCGCGCCAAAAACATTGCAAGACACCCCTACAACAGTAGCCGTATTAAACATCGTATTAATGCCACATTTGGAGTGGTCTCCCATAAAAATCCCCATAAATTGAACATCCGTTTGGGCAATGCTTTTTGTTGTGTACAAATAGGTTTTTACTTTTCCATAATTATTTTTGAGGTTCGATGTGTTTGAATCCGCTCCCAAATTACACCATTCACCAATAATAGAGTTTCCTAAAAAGCCATCATGCCCTTTGTTTGAATATGCCTGAAAAACAACATTATTCACTTCACCCCCTACTTTACAATAAGGACCCAAAGTTGTTGATCCATAAACCTTTGACCCCATTTTTAATCCGGAACTTTCACACATTGCAAAAGGCCCTCGAATTAAACTTCCCTCCATCACTTCCGCATTCTTTCCAATATAAATTGGTCCTGCTTGAGTGTTTAATACCGAGGCCTCTACACAGGCACCTTCTTCCAAAAAAATTAAGTTTGGATCTCCAATAATGGTATTTGTAGAAGATAATTGAACCGTTTGGCGTGAAGCTGTAATTAAATCAAAGTCTTGCTTCAATACATCACCATTCTTTTGATACAAGTCCCACCGTTCAAGAAGTTGTGTAGGTGCCTTTCCTAAGTATTCAACAGAAAACTCTCCTGTTCCACTTCGTGCTACCCACATCCCATCATGCATAAGCACTTCATTTTCTGATAAATTTGATACCGCTACCACCAATTCTTCATTCGGAATAAAGCATGCGTTTACACAAATCGAGTTGTTCGAATTCGGAAACTTTTCTTGTAGATAATCTTCTGTTTCAAATGAAATTGATGCGTCTGGCAAAAATAGCTTCCAACGCGCGTCGTTCGTAAAAATACCAACACGAAGATTACCAACAGGTCTTGTCAGTGTTAGTGGGGCAAAAACTAAATGTTTATCGTTGTCGTGAAGTTGAATGTTCATTTTAGGCTTGTTGTTTTTTTCTGCCTGACATAACAAGCATTGCAATAAAGGTAATCAAAGCATTTAAGATGATTAATTCAAATCCAAATTTATACGTTCCAAAAATACCTACACATCCTTCCTCCACCCCTGGAGCACCGTAGGAATAGTACCACAATAAAACCGTTAGTCCAATAGAGAAAAGGCAGACAAATGGAATAAAAACATCCTGGATAGGCCGTTTACTTAAAATTCCGAAAAAGAAAATTCCAATTAACGGTCCATAAGTAAACCCTGCAAACTTCATCAATAAACCAATTGCTGAATCTGAGGTTGTGTACTTTAACAGGATTACAACAAGTATAATTACCGCAGACATTACGACATGAACTATTTTTCGTGTTGTCTCTGTATTCCTACCCAAAGAACTAGTTTCATTCAACAAGTTTCCATTTTCAAGACTGTCCAAACCTGGTTTTTCCTGTTTAATATTTAGAAAGTCTATCGAGAAAGATGTAGTTAATGATGTTAATGCTGAGTCAGCACTGGAATACGCAGCAGCAATCAACCCAAGTAAAAACAACACACCGATTACCTGTCCTGCACCATCACTTAAAGCTACTGCAGAAAACAACAAGTCTGGCTTATCGAATTTAATTCCATTTACTTCCGCATAGATATAAAGCAATGCTCCAAGAACTAAGAAAATTAAATTAACCAAAACCAAAACGACAGCCATGCTAATCATGTTTTTTTGTGCATCCTTGACATTTTTACAGCTTAAATTTTTCTGCATCATGTCTTGGTCAAGACCTGTCATACCAATGGTTATAAATATACCTCCCAAAAAATGTTTTAAAAAATGGTTTTTACTCATGATGTCATCAAAGAAAAACACTTTTGAATAGCCACTTTCTGATACGGTCTTTACCAATCCTTTCTGGCTTGATAAATCCAATGCATCGCTAATAAACCAAACCGTTAAAAACACGCTAATCAACATAAATGCTGTTTGCAAAGTATCTGTCCAAACAATTGTTTTTATCCCGCCTCTGCTCGTATAAATCCAAATAAGCAATACTGAAATAATTACTGTAACCTCAAAAGGAATTCCCCACGCATCAAACAGAATGGATTGAAGAATATTCGCAACCAACAACAAACGTACAGAAGCACCAATAATGCGAGACCCTAGAAAGAAAAAAGCACCTGTTTTATAAGACCAGAACCCAAAACGTTGTTTCAAGTACTCATAGATCGATATAATATTAAGCCTGTAATAAATTGGCAACAACACGTAGGCAACTATGAAATAACCCACCAAATAACCTAACACAGCCTGCATGTAGCTAAATTGATTGCTTTGATCGCCAACCCAACCAGGAACAGAAAGAAAGGTTACACCGCTCAATGATGCACCAATCATACCGAACGAAACAATGTACCATGGAGACTTTCGTTCACCTATAAAAAAAGAATCATTCGTTGCTTTACGAGCAGTTAAATACGAAATGGTTAATAGAACCAAAAAATAAGCAACTAAAACGGTAACTATAAGTGTATTTGTCATAGGATAAAGCTAATTATAAATTAAGCAGGCAATATGCCTTTTCAGATATATCAATCAACATTCAGAAGTGAATTAAATAAATGCGATTCGGTTCACTCCCAAAACACACCCACTAAGGATAAACCTTAATTTTCAATATCATTTTGTTACTTTCGTGATGATAAGGAGTTATACTAACATCACCTTAACTTTAAGAACATGAACTTTATGCTTCAACTAGCTCTTATAATTATCCCAGCAGGAGCCGTATTAATGACCGCAATTCTTTTTATGCGTAAGCAAGGACAAACCGATCTTCGCGCTGTTCAATTGGAACTAAAAAAAGAACGACAAAGCTTCTTTTTACCAAATCGTATGGATGCCTACCAGCGTGCGATCTTACTAATGGAGCGCATACACCCCAACAGTCTTGTTATGAGGCACAACAACCCTGGGCTTCCTGCCTCTGCACTACAAGTAACCCTCCTTGAATCCATTCGAAGTGAGTACGAACACAACATGGCTCAACAGCTATTTATCTCAAAAGAAACTTGGGACTTGGTTCAAAAAGCAAAAGATGAAACAACACGAATTGTACACCTTGCAGGCCAACAAATGGAAGCCACATCTTTAGGAATGGATCTTTCCTCTAAAATTTTTGAAATTGTAGCAGAAGTTGGTGTTCTACCTACAGAAATTGCAGTAGATCGCTTAAAAAAGGAATTTCAAGAACTATTTTAAATCGATCGTGTGATCTTTAATTTGAATCTGCTCTCCTGAACGAATTTTTGCACGCCTACGTGTTTCAACCTCTCCGTTTCTAATTACCATTTCAGAATCAACAATCATCTTTGCATGCCCTCCTGTTTGAGCCATTCCAATAGCTTTTAACAGTTGCATCAATTCTATATACTCTCCGTCAATCTTAAATTCTTCTTGCATTTGTATAGTATTTATACAGCTCATCTGCTGCCTGAAAAGAGGTCATCTCTCCGTTAATCATTTTTTGTTCAACTTCTTTTAAGTGTAGAATCATCTGTCCATCTAAGAAAAAGTCATTCACAATCAACTCTTTCAAGGTTTCTGACAACCAGTTCTTGTCCTGTTCTTTTCTATTGGACACAAAGGTACCATTGGCTACCACGTGCGAACGGAAATCTTCAATTACATCTAAAATGTTCGCTATGTTTGATTTTTCTAAGGCACTACATGTAGAAACAGTTGGGATCCAATTGTTTTTATTTGCAGGGAATAAATGAAGTGCATTCTTATACGCTCGAGCAGCCAACTTAGCCCGAAGCTTATTGTCTCCATCAGCCTTAGTTATCACTAGCGCATCGGCCATTTCCATGATTCCCTTCTTAATTCCCTGAAGTTCATCTCCCGCCCCCGAAAGCATCAAGAGCAAGAAAAAATCGACCATTGATTTAACCACCGTTTCAGATTGGCCAACACCTACCGTTTCTACAAGTATAAAGTCATAGCCTGCTGCTTCACACAACAAAATACTCTCACGGGTTTTTCGAGCAACACCTCCAAGTGTGTCACCTGCTGGAGAAGGACGGATAAAAACTGAATCTTGCACCGACAGTTCGTTCATGCGTGTTTTATCTCCCAAAATACTCCCGCCAGAAACCGAGCTTGAGGGGTCCACTGCCAATACAGCAACCTTAAACCCACGCGCTATCAAAAGCATTCCGAAAGATTCGATAAAAGTACTCTTTCCAACTCCTGGAACTCCTGTAATACCTACCCGAATAGACCTACCTGAATGGGGCAAACATTTTTGTATTAAAACATCTGCCGCGTATCTTTGACTGTCATTATGACTCTCAACAAGCGTAATTCCTGAACTAAGTGCACTTAGATCTCCTTGTACAATTCCATCAAAGAGTGTTTCTGGAGTCAAGCGCTTGCGCTGATCCTTCTTCTTATTAATCCAGTCTTTAATATTCTTAGGTTCCATGGCTCGTTCTAAGTATAAAGATACATCAATGAATTAGATATTTAAGAATTAAGAAAAGTTTAATCTATTAGTTAGCTGGTTAAAGAAGAGTGTAACACCTTCACATACTTCGTTTCCTAAATCCTAATAGAAAATCATTCTTATATTTAGAAGATAATCTCAGTAAAAGTCCTTACGAATTATTAGCCGAGAACAGTTGTACACAAGCTAAAAAAACACCTCTTTTGAATTACATTCTTGAACTATCCATATCGGGAATCATGATTTTATATGTTCTTTATGAATTTATACGAATTAACATTAAACACAAAGATAATAACGCTTTAACAGCAGGGTTAGTAAGCATGCTACTACTTGGTTTTGGGCTTTACCTATGGGTTAAAAATGGACTGATACTTGACTATGGAACTCCAACTGAAATTAAAACTTCATATTCAGAAATAATGTTTACTATTGCCTTGATAAGCGTATTTACTGGATTAATATTTATTCTAACTTCGGTATTTAAGTTTCTAATTTGGAAAATAAACAGCAAATAATAATCAGAACTCCCCTTAGAGTTTATTCCACACATAAAAATGAAAAAAATTGGACTGCTGTCTGACACACATGGATTTGTTGACCCAAAAATCTATGACTATTTCAAAGATGTAGATGAAATTTGGCATGCTGGAGACATAGGAACGATGGATGTAATGGATGAACTAAAAGCATTCAAGCCAATTCGGGGAGTGTATGGAAATATTGATGGGGCAGAAATAAGAACAGAGTACAAGGAATTTTGCCGATTTAAATGTGAAGGGGTTAATATACTTATGACACACATTGCCGGCAAGCCAGGTAAATACTACCAACGCGCAAAAGAAGCATTAGAAAAAGAAGCTCCTGATTTGTTTATCTGCGGACACTCACACATTCTTTTGGTTAAAATGGACCCCAAGTATAACATGCTATGGATGAACCCTGGAGCATGTGGGTTTAAAGGGTTTCATCAAGTAAAAACACTGCTTAGGTTTTCAATAACGGGAGATAAAATTCATGACCTTGAAGTAATTGAACTGGGAAAAAGGATCTGATATAAAATTTTTCGATTTACTTTGCGTTACGGATGTACATGAAAACAATTCTTCTGGCTCTATTTTCCACTTTCTCGTTGTCTTTAATTGGACAAACTGGTGGAACAAGTTCATTCCCACTACTGAACCTAACCTACAATGCACGTTCTGCAGGTCTAGGCGGTAATTTCATTTCGGT
Organism: Crocinitomicaceae bacterium; assembly: GCA_029238665.1. Classification (GTDB taxonomy): domain Bacteria; phylum Bacteroidota; class Bacteroidia; order Flavobacteriales_D; family Crocinitomicaceae; genus UBA4466. The sequence goes on from JAQWFQ010000030.1 coordinate 248,740, forward strand.
ACGAGACAATGATGTAAACATGGGGATCAGCAACCCTTCTTTAGCCAACTCGGCAATGAATAAGAAAATAAGCTTCAACACAGCCCTACTTTCCGGAACAATTAATTACGGTGCCCTGGGGTACGGATATACCATTAAAGACGTTGGTACACTAACAAGTTACATTAAGTACGTTACTTACGGCAAGTTTGATCGAACAGGTGTAAATGGAACTGTTGACGGCTCTTTTTACCCCTTTGAAATGATTGCAGGGACATCGATTGGAAAAGAATTGAACCCACGCATTTCTATTGGCGCATCGCTTAACTTCTTATACTCACAGCTAGAAGCATATAACTCCTTAGGGGCATCGGTTGATTTTGCAGGAACCTACCACCACAAAGACAAAGGGGTATTGGTAACCGTATTAGCAAAAAACATTGGCTACCAATTTAATCCTTATGTAGAAAACAATAGAGCTCCTTTACCTACAGAAATTCAGGCTGCCGTGTCCTACAAGGTCAAACACGCTCCATTTAGATTTTCACTACTAGCCCACCACTTAAATAAATGGGACCTCAGCTACAATGACCCCAACCTAAAACCGACAGTAGATCAACTTACGGGTGACACTATCCCGGTTCCAACAACTGGTTTTCTTGAAAAACTAGGCAGGCACTTTTCTTACCAACTAGAAATTCTTGTAACAAAAAACATTGACCTAAGACTTGGTTTTGACTATCAAAGGCGCAAGGAATTAGCATTAGAAACACGGCCAGGGCTAGCTGGATTTTCATGCGGACTAGGGCTTAATTTTGAAAAATTCAACCTCGACTACGGTTTTATGATCTATTCTAGATCTGGATTTAACAACATGCTAACCTTTTCTACAGACCTCTCTAAGTGGCGGAAATAAAGGCAAAAAAGAACAAACTACTTTTCAAACCTTATGTGTGAAAATATTTCATACAGTTTCATCAAAAAAGATCGGTACATTTAACTAAACAAAAACAGCTTATTTTTATCATGAAAAAATTAATTCTTGCAGTTATAGTTGCACTAAGTGCTTCCACAACATTTGCTCAGAAAGGAAAAAATTATTTACCCGTATCTAAAGACTGGGCAATCGGTATTGATGCTACTCCATTTTTAAGTTATTTCGGTAATTTAATTGGTGGACAGGATGGGAATGTTGCTCCAACTTGGAACAACCCCAGCGTAAACCAGGTCATAACAGGGAAGTATTTTGTAAAAGACGACATGGCTTACCGTGCCTCTTTAAGAGTAGGGTTTGGAACAATGAACAACACTACTACACTAGAAGATGACGCCTCCACCACAACACCTGTCTACCCTGAACTACCTCTTTTAGTTGAAGACAATTACCGGAATGTATCTACAAACATTGGGATTTCAGCAGGATTCGAAAAAAGAAGAGGATTCGGCCGCCTTCAAGGATATTACGGTGCAGAGGCAGGAATAGCAATAGGGTCTACCCTTGAAAAATACACCTATGGAAACACAATGACTACCACAGGTGCAACCAGCACTGACTTTGGAAATAACATAACTACCGACACCTATGACAACACTGCACGTATAACTGACGTGAAATCAGGAGTCAACATTGGCTTTGGATTGAGAGCCTTTATAGGTGCTGAATACTTTGTATTGCCCAAAATATCCATGGGTGGAGAATTCGGTTGGGGGCTAGCTTTCACCCACCTTGGAGCAGGGTCAATTACTACAGAATCTACGGATGGCTCAACAATTGGAATACAAACATTAGAAACAGATAAAACAAATTCTATTGGCGTTGACACAGACTCCAATACAGGCCTATTTGGACCTGCAGGGTCATTGAGAATGACTTTTCACTTCTAGTAAGTGAATCCATTATTTTATAAGGGTGTCTTTGACGGGCGCCCTTTTTTTTGTACACATATTATTCTGTATCTTTGCTTGGAATGGAAACAACAAAAATTACAATAGCAATTGATGGTTTTTCCTCTTGTGGAAAGAGTACACTGGCTAAAGATTTAGCAAAGGAGTTAAAGTACATCTTTATTGATTCTGGAGCCATGTACAGAGCTGTTACACTATATGCACTTAACACCAACTGCATTCAAGAAGGAATAGTTAATCAAACTGCATTAATTGAATCCTTAAACGACATTGAATTACATTTTGAATTAAATCCAACCACAAACTCACCCGAAATTCTTCTAAACGGACTCAATGTTGCACACGAAATTCGAACTCCTCGAGTTGCAAAGGTTGTTGCAAAAGTTGCCGAAATAAAAGAAGTGCGGAAAAAACTTGTTCTTGAACAACGAAAAATCGGTGCTAATGGTGGCCTAGTAATGGACGGAAGAGATATCGGATCTGTGGTTTTTCCAAATGCAGAATTAAAACTATTCATCACCGCATCTATTCAAGTGCGCACAAATCGAAGGCATGCAGAATTGCTGTCTAAAGGGATCGAAATCTCCAAGCAAGATGTTCAATTAAACCTAGAAGAACGAGACCTGATTGACAGTGAACGTAAAGAAAGTCCACTGAAGCAAACAGACGATGCTATTGTTATAGACAACACGGAACTAACTAAAAAAGAACAACTTAACAAGGTTCTAAATCTGGTTAAACATTCATTTAAAGTGAAATAAATTCACTAAATTGAGCTCCCAACAACCACAGCATGAGTTCAATTAGTAAAGTTACCGAAGAGATTATCAATCGAAGTCCCTTTATCAGAGAAGCCATTACGGAGAACTTAATCAACATTTCAGCTCTCGCTCGAAAAATTAAACCAGAAGTTGAAAAAGGAACAGGTAAAGAACTCAAAGAAGGAGCAATCGTTATGGCTATTAAACGTATGACTCCAGGTGTATATCACCGTTTAGACCTTAGAATCAAAAATATTATTGGTGGTATTGGTGACTTTTTAGTGAGGAGCGACCTTGTTGACTTCACATATGAAAATTCAGAGTCACTGCGTAACTGTCAAAGTGAATTCATTCAACACATAAAAAATGACAAGGATAGTTTCTTTACCCTTTGCAAGGGTATAACGGAAACAACGTACATTATAAACACCAAGTATGCACTAGAAATGACACGTATTTTTTCAAAAGAAACACTCAAAGCGCATACAACTGATTTATCTTCAATTACAGTAAAACTTCCTGAAACAAATACGGAAACCTATGGTGTCTACTACTACATTATGAAACACCTTGCATGGGAAGGTATAAACATAGAACAAGTAGTATCTACAGCCAATGAATTTACGGGAATTGTAAAGTCAAACGACATTGATGATGCATTCAAAATACTGATGCAGTTAAAGCGAAGTATTTAAGCTACTTTGTCATCGTTAAGACACTGCTCTTCGGGCTTTGCTCCACATAAACCACAGCTAGCTCCCTCCTCTTGAAGCATTGGATTATTACTGGCACAAGTTCCTGCGAACTCCCCGTCTTTTTTTGCCCAAATCTTAATGGCGATCCCTGCAAAACACAATGCCAACAAACCAATAGAAATAAGTATTACAGCCATGATAAATCTTTTTACAAAGTTATTAATTTTTATCTAAAAGTGAACCTACACCATTGTTATGGTGTATGATTGATGTAGGTGTTCCAACATACCAAACATCACCTAACCCGGCTGTTTCTACACGTAAAAAACAACTGTCCGCATTCACCTTAACAATTTCAGAGCTTTTAGAAATAACGGATATAGAATCCTTCACTGTTAATGCATTTGTATTGCAAAAACCATTGCTTCTTACCTCTAATTTTAAATAATTAACCTCTCCATCTAAGTTGAAATTCCCCCAGCCATGAGTCACAACCGTTTGTAAAGAATTTGCATTTAGAGATAAGTTAAACTCCCCTGCTCCATCTCGAATAGCCAGAAACAAATTTTGGAAATTCAGCCTATCTAAACAAGTGAGTTCTTCAGTTCCTTCAAATGTAATATTATAGATATCCTTGAAGTATATATAAACTGTAATTGACTTTCCATATGAACGTAAGAAATTACACTTATTAAGGTTGTTTATCTTTAAAACTTCACCCTCGATAATTGGCTCAACAAAATTAATGACATTTTTACCTCCTACTATTTTCAGCTTATTTTCAGTTGATTGCACCAAAACATACTTTAGATGCGGCCCCATGTACAACTGATGAAAATCTCCAAGTTCAATTTCCTTTACAGACACCTCACCAGTTGATTTAAAACAGTTTCTATCAGCTGACTTTTTACACCCAAACAACATCACAATTCCAATAAAAAATATAACTAATCTCATCGCTTAAATGTATATCCTATGGCATATTCTACGTAATCTGCTCTTCCCCAATGTGATTTTAAAACAACATTTAAATTAATCCCATTGTCAAACACATACCTCATCCCCACCCTGTGATAAAGAGCATCTTCTGGCTGGTATTTATCACGAATGTAAACACCCATTCCTGTAACAATATGAAAATGATTCATTGGCACTAAATATCCAACAAAAACTCCCATTTGAACAATGTCCCTTTGTGATTTCGGAATTTCAGGTTTATACCCAAAAATGGCTTGTTTTGAAATAACATCTAGCGTTAACTCCATTCCTGATCGATGGCTAAAGTACCTTCTGCTTACCAAATTCAATCCGAACACAGGGTAACGCTTACCTCCTGTAGGAGAAACCTCTTTTGCTGAAAAGATACCGAGGACACCAAACTCCCACTTCTTTTTAAATGTAGGATGATCAAATTGTGTGTGCGTAGTTTCTCTAACCTTATATCCATACCCCAAACTAACAAAGGGTAAATTCAATCCTAAATTAGGAACTTTAAATGCTCCGTTTGAGAAGTGAGTGGCATCCAGCGATACATTCATAGAATGATCACCAAATACAAATCGATTTTCCAACGCCATGGTTACATGGGCATTAAAAGGTGTACTCACAGCTACATTAAGCATGTTTTCTTCTGAATCATAATACTTATTCGAATAAGCCAACCCACACCCCATTTTACCAGATAACGTATAACGACTTCGTTTTATAAGGTTTAAATTAATAAATCCAAAAACTCCGAGGTAGTTTCCGAGTAGCTCCCGATTACCAGTGCTTCCAAAAAATGCTGTTACTCCATAAACAGGGTAACGATAAGCATCTTGCCAAGGCCTTCTTCCTTTGGGCTGAATTAAATAACTTAACTCTCCTGCAAACGCATGCTCTTTCGCTAAATGCCCCATAACAGTCCTGTGTGCAGCTAAAAAACCTGTTTTTACACGACCTTCAATCCAAATATCGCCTGCTTTTTGAGCAACGACTACTTGAGACAGTGTTAACAATGCAATTAAAATGACATTTCTCATCAAGCACAAAAATAATAAAACAGACTTAAGGATTATAAATATTAATTTTGGTAAAAATCAATAAAAATGGATGAACGCTTAGAAGCATTTAAACGCTTATTAAATATCATGGATGACCTACGGGATAAATGCCCTTGGGATAAAAAACAAACCTTAGAATCTTTGCGTCATTTAACCATCGAAGAAACCTACGAACTTGCTGATGCCATTATTGACAACGACATGAAAGAACTAAAAGGAGAAATTGGAGATCTTTTTCTACACTTGGTCTTTTACTGTAAAATAGGTCAAGAACAAAATGAATTTGATGTAACAGAAGTTTTAAATGGAATTTGTGACAAACTCGTGTACCGTCATCCACACATATATAGTGACACAAAGGCCGACACCGAAGAAGATGTAAGGTCAAACTGGGAAAAATTAAAAATGAAAGAAGGAAAAAAATCAGTTTTATCTGGAGTTCCAACTTCACTTCCAGCACTGGTTAAAGCACAGCGTATTCAAGAAAAAGTAAAGGGCATTGGATTTGAATGGGAACAAAGAGATGATGTTTGGGCAAAGGTAAACGAAGAACTTTCCGAACTTGCTCACGAAGTGAATTCTGAAGCTCCTATAGAACATATTGAAGATGAATTTGGAGACGTTCTATTCTCCTTAATTAATTACGCCCGTTTCATTGGGGTTAACCCAGAAAATGCTTTAGCTAAAACAAACAAAAAATTCATTGGAAGGTTTACCAAGATGGAGGAGTTACTTGTAAATGACACCATTAAAATTGAAGACGCAGACCTTGAACTGATGGACACTTATTGGGAAAAAGCAAAAGTATTTGAAAAATAAAACCTCACCCTTTATCTGCTAAACCTTACCGTTTATACTTCTTAACATTTGAAACGGTTCTTTTTAATGGGTTTATTGTATCTTCGATGCCTGTTATAATCAAGTTAAACTATTTATGAGACTATTACTATCTTTACTCACCCTCATTACCCTAAGTCAAACTGCTTATTCACAAGATTTTACAATCCGTGGATTTCTTACAAGTCAATCGAATGGTGAACCCATGCCATTTGAAAAAGTAAAATTACTTAATGCAGATAGCACAAGCGCAGGGGGAGCTATTACAGATGTAAATGGTTACTATCAAATCAGTAAACTTACTAAAGGAAAATACCTCCTTAAGGTTGAGGCTTACACCTACATCTCCAAAACAGAATCTATTGACATTAAAACAGCCAATGGAATTGTAGTGATAGACTTTGAGCTGGAAAAACAAAAAGACATTATTGATATTGAAGAAATGTCTGTGAGCGCTGACTCAAAACGTAAAAAAACTCAAGTGCTGATCTCTGAAATCCGTTTAGACAAAAAAGGATTGGAGCGTATCCCATCAGTGGGAGGTGAAAATGATATCGTAAGTGCATTTGGTGTTACCCCAGGTGTAGTAACAACAGGAGATCAAGGTGGACAAATCTATGTTCGTGGAGGTACGCCAATTCAAAATAAAATTTTATTGGACGGAATGACAATCTACAACCCCTTCCATTCAATTGGTTTCTTTTCAATTTTTGAAACAGAGCTCGTTCAAAATGCCAGTATCTTTACTGGAGGTTTCGATGCTGAATACGGTGGTAGAATTTCTTCTGTTATGGACATTACATATCGGGATGGTAACAAAAAGAAATTTGGTGGGAAAGTATCTGCATCTCCCTTTATCGCGAAAGCAGTGTTAGAAGGACCTTTAGGGTCTGTAAAAGGCAATAAAGACGCCATTGGATCCTATGTAGTTTCAGCCAAACACAGTTTAATTAATTATACCTCTCCTACACTTTACTCACGCATTAATGAGAATGACACCTTGAATAAAGGAATGCCTTTTAACTTCACTGATTTATACGGTAAGCTAACATTTAAAGGAAAGGGAAGTTCAAAATTCAGTGTTTTCGGATTCCACAATAACGACCGCGTAAACTACTCGCAAGCAGACATAAAATGGAGCCAAGGTGGGGGTGGTTTAAATTTTGTACTTGTACCTTCAAGCTCACCTATTTTAGTAAAAGGCCATGTTAACGGATCTAACTTTAAAACAAAGTTCAACGAGCCTATTATTGGATCAACAGATAGTACATCAAGATTTAGCTCAATTGGTGGGTTTGATTTAGGGTTTGATTTTTCCTTGTTCTTGAAAAATGAGTCTCAACTAAACTACGGCATTAACTTAGCTGGGTTCAACACTAAGTTTGAAACATATAACTCAGCAAAACAAAAAATTGAAGCAGAAAACTTCTCTACTGAAATTGGCGTGTACTTTAGTTACAGGTTTGTTTCTACACGCTTTGTAGTTCAACCTAGCTTTAGAACACAACTATACGCTTCACTAGGAACGGTTTCTCCGGAACCTCGTTTGAGGGTTAAGTTTAATGCCAACGAAAAGCTACGATTTAAAGTTTCTGGTGGACGATTCTCTCAGAACTTTACCTCTGCTTCTTCCGATAAAGATGTGGTTAATTTATTCAATGGAATATTATCTGCACCAACAAATGTTCAAGAAACTTTTGTAACACTTTTTCAAAATGAAAAAGAACCAGAAAATGGTTTACAGTACGCGTGGCATGCCATTGGTGGATTGGAATACGATTTGACAAAAAAACTATCGGCTAACGTTGAAGGGTATTATAAATACTTTTCTCAGTTGAGTAACATCAATCAAAACAAAAAATATTCAGATGATGCAGAACACGTTTTAGATCCAGATGTATATAAAAAAGATTTTATCTTAGAAAATGGGGAGTCTTTTGGTGCTGACTTATTATTAAAATACACGGGTAATCGAATGTATTTGTGGGGGGTGTACTCGTACGGGCACTCTACACGTTGGGATGGTGACACAACTTACTTCCCTGTATTTGACCGAAGGCATAACGTAAACCTTGTAGGTACTTACTTATTTGGAAAAAAGAAAACGCTTGAAGTTAGTGTTCGTTGGAACTTTGGTTCTGGACTTCCTTACACACCTACTGTTGGGTTTTACGAAAATGAACCCTTTACAGATGGCATTACAACGGATCCAACAACAACAAACGGAGACAACCCAGAGATATTACTTGGAGACTTCAATTCTGCTAGACTACCAACCTACCATAGGCTAGACTTAACAATTAAGAAAAAATTCTCTTTAAAAAATGAGTCTGAACTTGAAATTGTAGGAAGTATCACTAACCTCTATGATAGAAAGAATATTTTCTATGTAAACAGAGCTACAAACGAAACAATTTATCAATTTCCAGTTCTACCAAGTTTTGGTTTGAGCTATAAATTTTAACACCGTACTTTTACAACTGAAGAAGTTAAGCTTTGTAAACACTCAATTCATAGGTAACATCTTTCAATTGAAATTCAGATTTACGCTTATTCCAAATGTAAATTTTAACATGATCAAACAATTGGTCGTTGTCATGAATGATTCCACTAAAGGTTAATTCATCAGACCACTCTCCACGTCCTTCATTTCGATCGTTGAATAGTTTAACGGCTTTATAATAACGCTTTTCAGAATCAGAACAACCTGCATCAACAACTAAATACACATCATCAAAGCTGTCTAAATCATGTCTTTTTTTCAGCTTAACCGTGTAATAATAACGTTCATTTGCCCTGGGTTTTGGCATCGGTGACGTTTGTGACAAACCAAACAGATCCCTTGGTGTAAAAACCATAGAGTCCTTTGCAAATACACGAACGTGTTCCACCTCTTTTCCAAATGGCTTGCATGACGCTGTAAAATTCCACCTTCCTACTTCTTTTTGACCATATGAGAACAAACTCCCCCAATAACTTACAGACGAATACCTTGCCACGGGTGTAATTTCACTTACCGTTTGGTACATACGAAATACTCCAAAGAATGTAAAAAAGAACAACAGCGACCAAGTAATCTTTCTGTATGTGCGCATTAAATATAGCGTGGGTATAAATAATATCGCAAGGTGTTCTGTAAATGGCCTGTTCCCAAAAACAGATTCATAATCCCAACACCACCATGCGGAGATAATCCAAGTAGTTACCAATGCATACAATAAAAAAGAGCCTACTTTATATTTTTCTTTACCCCAAATTAATACCAATCCAACTGCCGAAAGAATCAATATTGGTGTATGTGAAAATAAGCCTATCCGGTAGCTAAATAACGCATCCAAAATTTTAGGGTGGAAAAAATTAAACCCTTCTCCGTTGTACGACCAAACAATCCAACTACCTGTTTGCCACTTCCAACTTACTAACAGCAACGATAAAACAGCTAAAAACACAACCAATGAAATAAAAAATCGCTTTCCATATTCTTTAAACAAATGTCGAATAAACGTTTTTAACGAATCATAATCTCCCAGTAAAAAAGGAATCAGAAACACAATCAACACATTGGTTGGACGAACTAAAAAAATCAAACCCAAAAGCCCGCCCAACAAGCCATAATTTCTAATTGTAGGCGCTGATTTTAACTTCAGTAAAAGAAGAACAAAACCGCTCAATAATGTAAATGAGTATAAATGCGTCAAACTAGGGCAATACACGGCGTAATAAAACAATGGACTAGCAAAGACCATTAAACTAAAACTCCCTAATGGTGTTTGATTAAAATCTGGAAAAAGCAGTTTTAAAGCCTTGGAAAAGAATATTAGTCCTAAAACAAAATAAAAGACAGCTCCAACAAGAAACAGTAGCATGAAAAAATCGTTGTAACCATCTATTGGAAATCCAGAAACCCACGAGACAATAATTGCAGTAAGAAAAAATGGAGTCTGAAGTACTGCTACACCTGGAAAATACTTATTATACGTTTCTCCATAAACATCCTTATACAAGTATATTTGTGCTCCTTTATCGTACGCTTTTTCCGTTTCAATAACCTGATTAAATGAGCCATCTTGATGAATCAATAATGCGGGTAAATAAGCATAGTACCCCCTCCCATCTGAACGGACAACCGTCTGTAAATCAGTAGAAAAAACAGATTGATATAAACTCGCTACAACAACTGTAAAGCTAAGCCACGCTAACGGTGATTTTAATACATTCAACAATACTTTCATAGCGTCTTAAAACTACAAAAATCAGCGCTAAGAAATTAATTCAATTCAAACTTTACGAAAACAAACCCTAATTCTTAAAACCAAGGAGTCCTTGATTACCTATTACTTTTCCAAGCTTCGAATGCATTAACCTGATGCTTATCCGGTTTTTTCATCTTACCTATCGTATATTTCATATAGAAATTACGCATGAGTTCAGGGAAAGAAACTTGGTTATACTTACCGTTTCTAAGGAATGTTACTGTTTTTGTTTCATCATCAAAATAGTTTAACCACTTATCCAACTCACCATTGCAAGCAAATCCATTAACGGCTATAATCTTATCGCCTTTAGAAAGTCCACCTGTTTCTGCAGGGCTGCCTGGATAAATTGTATTCACAATAAATCCATCCGCTTGTTTAATCACTTTAAACCCTAACCTTCCTTCTGCATAGCTTTCCGAAGGTTGATGATTTAATTCTAAGCCTAAATATGCTAACGATTCCGTAATTATGGATTCATACGGCATGCATCCATGAATGAAATTGTCAAAAAACCTTATCTGTGACTCACCGGTAATGTCCTCAATTACGGCCTTGTAGTCTTGCTCTGAAACCCCTTTCCCCTGCAATGCATAATTAAAGTAAAGGCGTCTCATCAATTCATCTATCCCTGATTTATTCGCTGTTGCACGGCGTATGTTAACATCTGTAACAAAGGCCAATAAACATCCTTCGGTATAAATAGAAACCTTACGATTTGGCACCCCTTGAACATAGCCGTCTAACCATGTGTCAAACGAAGACTCTGCTACTGAATAGTTAAACCTAGCATGATTATCAAAGTGCTTTTGAAACTGTGCTTGTAACTCATCAAAATATTGCTGTTCATTAAAAACACCACTTTTCATCAAGAATAAATCTCCTTGATACGTTGTTACCCCTTCACACAAATAGCCCAATCGAGAATAGTTTTCCTTTGTGAAATCATATGGAAACATCTCTATAGGACGGATTGCTTTAACATTCCATGTATGGTACAATTCATGTGAACTCACCCCTAACAGCTCCTTATATAAACTTCCAAAAACATCATAAGAAGGTCCAAGTGAGATTACAGTTGACTTACTGTGTTCAACACCGTGATACGCTTTGTAAGGTAAAATTTGATTTAAAAAATGATATTCCTTTACGGGGAATTCTGTGAACTTCTTAATTTGAGCATCGGTGAAAGCTTGAAAATCTTTCAATAAACGATCCCAATCTGGCTTGATCTCTCCGTTAAACCACACAAAAAATGTAGTGCCGTTTGAAGTATAAGTTCTCCTTTGCAATTGACTAGATGCAATAAATGGAGAATCTAACAACTCATCTATATTTTCACACTCCCAACCGTCTTCTAACTTCAGCATTGACGTTGCAACCTCCCAATGGCTAGGAATCAATAACTTTACATGAACCTTATCATTGTATGTCTCATCTGTAAACACGCAACAATTGACAGGGTTTACATACAGCTGCGTGTCATCTACAAACGATGACCCAGCGTTAATTGTATCGGCATAAAAACTATAGTTAACGCTAATTTTGTCTGTCGATGATGAGTCAACCTTCCAGCGGTCTTTTTTCACCTTAGTGAAATCTAACTTTTTACCATCGAGGTTCGTAACCGTAAAATTGCGAACATTCTTCGCAAAATCGGCCAATTCATAACGACCAGGCCTCCAGCTAGGAAGCTGAATAAACGTTTCTGAATCTAAAGTGTCAAACTGTACTGAAATTCGAATAAATTGTTGAGAAGGGCTCTCAACACTGAATGTAAATTGAGTCATCAATGTCTATTTTAAATTTAGTACCACCAGATAAATTAAGAATTACTTGTACAACTCTTCTCTTGATGCAATGATTTTTTCATCTGCAAGATAAGCATCATAAGGCATCATTTTATCAATCAATCCGTTTGGCGTAATTTCAATGATACGTGTCGCAACCGTATTTACTAACTCATGATCATGAGAGGTAAACAGCATGGTTCCTGGGAATTCTTTCATCCCATTATTTAGAGCAGTAATTGACTCCAAATCAAGGTGATTCGTAGGCTCATCCATCAATAACAAGTTCGCTTTAGCAAACATCATTTTAGAAAGCATACACCTTACCTTTTCACCTCCAGAAAGTACATTCGCAGTTTTAATGGCTTCTTCTCCCGTAAATAACATACGCCCTAAAAATGTACGTAAGTAAACCTCTTCTTTCTCTTCTTCTGACCTCCCATATTGCCTCAACCAATCAACCAATGGTACTTTATCTTCAAAATAGGTATGGTTTTCATTTGGAAGGTATGCTGTAGAAATCGTTGTACCATAAGTAAACTCTCCCTTATCTGCATGTTCATTTCCCATAAGTATTTCAAAAAATGCTGTTAATGCGACAGAACTTTTTGAAACAAATGCTATTTTATCTCCCTTATTGACAATGAAGGATATATCACCAAAGAGTTTCACGCCATCAACCGACTTCTCTAACACGTCAATGTTTAAGATTTGATTTCCTGCTTCACGGTCTTGGCTAAAGGTAATTCCAGGATATTTTCGACTTGATGGTTGAATTTCTTCAATATCAAGGTTTGAAAGCATTTTTCTACGGCTTGTTGCTTGCTTAGATTTTGCTGCATTTGCCGAGAATCGAGCAATAAAGTCTGTTAACTCTTTTCGTTTCTCCTCTGCTTTTTTATTCTTATCCGAACGTTGTCTAGCAGCTAATTGAGATGATTGATACCAAAAAGTATAGTTCCCTGTAAAAACATTTATTTTACTATAATCAATATCACAAATGTTTGTACAAACTGTATCTAAGAAGTGACGGTCATGCGAGACAACAATCACCATATTTTTAAAATCTAACAGAAAATCCTCTAACCACGATATTGTTTGAAGATCTAAATCGTTGGTCGGCTCATCAAGAACAAGTACATCTGGATTACCAAATAAGGCTTGAGCTAATAAAACCCGAACTTTCAAATCGTTTGAAAGCTCTTCCATTTTCTTGTAATGCTTAGACTCATCAATGCCTAAATTAGACAAAAGTGCCGCTGCGTCTGTTTCCGCATTCCACCCTTCTAAATCTGCAAACTCACCTTCTAATTCTGCCGTACGCATTCCATCTGCATCAGAAAAATCTGGCTTAGCATATAAGGCCTCTTTTTCAGTCATAATTTCATACAACCTTGTATGCCCCATGATCACTGTATTCAACACCTCCTTTTCGTCAAACTCAAAGTGATCTTGTTTTAATACGGCCATTCTTTTTCCTGGCTCAAGAACAATTGACCCCGTTGTAGGGTCTTGATCTCCTGTTAAAATCTTAAGGAAAGTAGATTTACCAGCACCATTGGCACCAATTACACCATAGCAATTACCGTTAACGAATTTTACATTAACATCATCAAAAAGAACACGTTTACCAAATTGTAACGAAAGGTTGTTTACTGAAATCATTAAAAAAGAATTTGGCGCAAAGATACTGTCTTTGAGTTTGTATTCAAAAAATTAAGCAAAACAAGTTGAAATAAAAATGGAAGTCTCCACTTGTTTTAAACTGAAAAACAAGCATTAACAAAAAAAGGGGGCCAAGCACCCTCTTTACATGAAGTATTTATAAATGCTATTGCATCCATTTTAAGTTACGCGAATACATGAAAATAAATAATCCTGAGATTAATAAATTCCAGATAATAAGCATTGTTGGAATATTAGCTGGAGATACATAAAGATACATCCCTGCAATTGTCAATAAACAATAACCGATATACAAATGAAACCCAAGTTTAAACCCTTGCCACATTTTAATGACACCAAATAAACCAATGGCTAATGCTATAAACGTAATAATTAAAGCGAGGTAAAAGTTTTCATTGACCTGATCAGCCATTCTTTGCAACTGCTCCATCATTTCAACAAACGAGTCCATCCCTAAACTTTTCAGCTCAGATGTTGATTTTACCAACGCAACTTTCGCGTCTAACATCTCCTCATCTGACTGTCTACCTGACACAAAACTCAAAAGCGTTGAAACAATACTTCCACCCAATGAAATAAAACTCAAGACGCAAAGTACCGTTAAAAATCCTGGTCTTTCTCCTCTAACGTTTTCTCCTTCTAATTCACTCATCATCTTTTGGTTTAAATCAATTCTAAATATAACACATTATAAAATGTGTTTCACAAAGTCTTTACTTTTCTTCATTAAAGGGTGTAGGTATTCATCATCCTTCACAAAAGCAACCTCTTTTCTATAATCCGCTCTTAATTGCTCTATTTTCGCAGAACTTTTTTCAGTTCTAAAATCCATAGCCTGAGCAGCATTCATCAATTCAATTCCTTGAATAGAATAACAATTTTCAACAATTTTATACAGTTTAGTTGCTGCGTTTGCCCCCATACTAACGTGATCTTCTTGCCCGTTACTAGAATCAATTGAATCTACTGATGCAGGTGTACAAAACTGCTTATTTTGACTCACAATTGAAGCGCCTGTATATTGAGGGATCATAAACCCTGAATTCAGGCCTGGTTCAGCAACTAAGAATGCCGGTAAATCTCGTGTTCCTGAAATCAATTTATAAACCCTACGTTCAGAGATACTTCCCAATTCTGCTAAAGCTATTGCCAAAAAATCCATTGTAATTGCAAGTGGCTGTCCATGAAAATTTCCTGCAGAAACGACATCGTCTTCATCTGGAAACACCGTAGGGTTATCAGTAACTGCATTTATTTCACGCTCAACAATTTGAGCGGCATAATCGATCGCGTCTTTTGACGCTCCATGAACTTGCGGAATACACCTAAATGAATATGGGTCTTGAACATGTTCTTTTTCCCTAAGAATCATTTCACTTCCACTTAATATAGCCCTAAAATTTTCCGCAACTTCAATTTGACCTTTTTGCTTTCTAATCTCATTTACATTTGCCTGAAAAGGATTCAGTCGGCCATCGTACGCTTCTAGCGACAGTGCACCTATCAAATTAAACTGATTCCACAGTTTTAATCCGTTTGAGACAGCATACGACGCATACGAACTCATAAACTGAGTACCATTCAACAGTGCCAAGCCTTCTTTAGACCTCAATACAATTGGATCTAACCCAAGCTCATTTAGTACTGCTATACTTGCTCTTTTTTTACCATTATAATACACTTCACCTTCAGCAATTAAAGGCAATGACATGTGAGCCAATGGTGCTAAATCACCTGAGGCCCCTAAACTACCTTGTTGATACACAACAGGAATAATGTCATTATTAAAAAAATACAACAAACGTTCTACGGTTTCTACTTGCGCACCCGAAGATCCATGAGACAGTCCAAAGGCCTTCAATAACAACATACGCTTCACAATACCTGATGGAACCTCTTCTCCAGCACCACAAGCATGAGAAATTACAAGATTGCGTTGTAATTGCCCTAAATCTTCAACCGATATTGCCGTATTACACAACGAACCAAAACCCGTATTTACACCGTAAATTAGTTTATCGTGTCGCTTTACTTTTTCATCGAGAAATTCACGGCATTTTGAAATATCATTTTTAACCCCTTCACTTAACGCTACCTCTGCGTTACTTTTTAAAATCTCATCCAACTGAGTTAATGTAACCCACTCGTTATTTATAGTATAATTTTTCATTACTTCTTCAATACATTTATAACTTCTGCCATGGTCATTTTTTCTTGCGTTCCTGTATGCATATTTTTCAACTGAACACACGATTCATCAATTTCATGTTGACCAACTAATGCTATATTTTTCACTCCAATATCGTTTGCGTACTTCATTTGCTTTTTCATTTTGACAGAAGAAGGATACAATTCACATGATACACCTGCATCGCGCGCTTGCTTAACAAGATTTAAACAATGTAACTCTTCCACCTCTCCGAAATTAATAAACAACAAGTCAAGCTTATTGTCCACCTCTTCTGGAAACAATTCCAATTCATTTAAGACGTCATAAATACGATCTGCTCCAAACGAAACGCCTACACCAGAAACATTTTTTAGTCCAAAAACACCTGTAAGGTCATCATAACGACCACCGCCACAAATGCTTCCCATCTTAACGCCATTTGCCTTAACCTCAAAGATTGCACCCGTATAATAGTTTAACCCACGAGCCAGTGTTACATCAAATTCGATTTTGGCTCTTTTTAACCCTAAAACATCCACACGATTTAAAACAAACTCTAACTCTTCAACCCCTTTAAGTCCAATTTCACTTGAAGCAAGGTATTTTTTCATTTGTTTAAGGCGCAATACAGTATCTCCTTCAATTTCAAATAAAGGTTTTATTTTTTCAAGAGCAGATTCAGAAACACCTTTTTCTGTCAGCTCTTTAACAACACCGTCAACACCAACTTTATCTAACTTATCAAGCGCAACAGTTATTGGAATCAATTTATCAGACTCGCCACTTACTTCTGCAATTCCAGATAAAATTTTTCGATTATTTAACTTAATTGTAAAATCAGGAATATTCAAATTTGTCAAAACTTCATCAAATAGCAGGACAAAATCAACTTCATACAAAAGTGAATCGCTACCTACAACATCCGCATCGCATTGATAAAACTCTTGGTACCTTCCGTGTTGCGGTCTATCTGCCCTCCAAACGGGTTGAATTTGATACCGCTTAAACGGAAAACTAAGTTCATTTTGATGCTGTACTACAAATCGAGCAAAAGGAACTGTTAAATCGTAGCGAAGTGCTTTCTCAGACAAAGAATTAGAAAACCTCGGAAGATTCCCTTCTTCCAACGCCTTCAAGTCAGCTTTTTTAACCTTATCTCCTGAGTTAAGAATTTTAAAAATCAAACGATCCCCCTCTTCACCGTACTTACCAAGTAATGTACTCGAAAGCTCAAAAGAAGGGGTTTCAATTGGTGCAAATCCAAAGGTTTTAAACGACTGTTTAATCGTATCAAAAATATATGTTCGTTTTGCAACATCTGCAGGTAAAAAATCTCTAGTACCTTTTGATATAGATGGTTTCTGAGCCATTCAATTTTAGTTTGTTTACAAAGTTAATAAATGCCTTTGATTATAGTTTATCTTTCCCAAGCCAACGAAGTACATTGTCGTACCAAATACGATCAGCTTCGGATTGTTTTAGGATATCAACCTCTACAGCGAAATCAACAACACGTCCAGGATATGAATTGGCCACACCCTCCATCTCTCCCAATGGATATGGATCATCTAGCCCTGCAATTATTTGATCGGACCCTACCCGGGACTTCAATAACTGAAGCGTATACGAATCGTGTACCAATGTGTCAAAAAACAAGTTCTTGTGTCCCAAAGAAGATCTTGGATCACTAACATCCTCAAAAAGATCAGGCCTACCATCGTACCCTTGAAGCCTACGTCCATAATTTGCTTGACCAAGCATACATCCGTGCGCAAAACAAGTTCGTATGTCAGGGAATTTATCTACGATTCCTTTTAATGAATACAAGTGAAGTGTATCAGCAGTTTGTGCCATCATCCAAACTAAATGAAATCGCCAATAAACATCTTTTAATTTCACCATTTTCTGACCATCATACGGATGAATCTCTATAGCTAATTTATATTTGTTTGCCAGTTCAAATATTGGGAAAACATGATCGTCAGCAACAGAAACCCATTCATCGTCTTCATTCACGAAATGAGAAGGAAGACAAAGTAAATTCATATTTAACTGAGTAACACAGCGTTCAATTTCTTTCAACGCATCCTCAATATAAAGGGGTTGAACGACAAAACCACACGTAAACTTATCGGGCCTTCTCTGTTGAACACTTGCATTAAAATCATTTTGCCAACGAATTGCATCGTAAGCATCTTTTCTAGCCCAACCATTACAATACAATTGAGAAAGGTTAAGCATAACAGCATGATCTATACTGTATTTATCCATCCAAATCAACTTCTCATCAAAAAAGAAACTTGAGTCAGTAATTGGCCTTGACCAATCTCCTTGACGCATAAACTTCTTATCATCATCAATTGAAAATAACTTTTTATCCCGCATAAAATTAGGGATTTCACTTGGTTCAGGAAGCAAATGTCCGTGACCGTTAATCTTCAATTTATGCATGATTATTTTGTTTTTATTCATTTAACAGTGAAGTCTTCTCAAAAATAGAGAAAAAGGAACTAAATAGAGCTATGGATAATCGAATAAAAAAAAAGGCTTACCAAAAGTAAGCCCTCAATTAATTTAAGTCAAATAACATTACGAAAACAACGAGTTAACAAACTCAACCCGATCGAACGGCTGTAAGTCATCCATACCTTCTCCTACTCCAATATACTTTACTGGAATTTTCATTTGATCAGAAATACCAATTACAACTCCACCTTTGGCAGTACCATCTAACTTTGTAATTGCCAATACATTAATATCTGTTGTTGCGGCGAACTGTTTTGCTTGTTCGTATGCATTTTGACCGGTAGAACCATCCAAAACCAACATAACTTCATGCGGAGCAGAGGGAATAACCTTATCCATAACTCGTTTTATCTTACCAAGTTCGTTCATTAAGTTAACCTTATTATGCAACCTACCTGCAGTATCTATAATAACAACATCTGCATCTTGAGCTTTTGCAGACTGCAATGCATCATAGGCAACAGAAGCAGGGTCTGCCCCCATTCCCTGGTGTACGATTGGCACACCTACACGATCTGCCCAAATAATCAACTGGTCAACTGCCGCTGCTCTAAAAGTATCTGAAGCACCAAGAACAACCTTATAACCCGCCTGCTTATACTGATGCGCTAGCTTTCCGATTGTAGTCGTTTTACCAACTCCATTCACCCCAACAACCATAATAACATGTGGTCCATCAACTTGCTTAGGAATTGTAAAGTCTATGTTTTTTTCTGAATTGTTTTCCGCTAATAAATCTGCGATCTCAGACTTCAACACTGAATTAAGCTCTTCAACACCTATAAACTTATCACGCGCTATGCGTGCTTCAATTTTATCAATAATCTTTAAAGTTGTTTCAACACCAACATCAGAGGTGATTAAAACCTCTTCTAAATCATCCAGTACATCAGCATCAACTTTTGACTTACCCACTATAGTACGCGTAAGCTTATTGAAAAAACTTGTTTTTGTTTTTTCAAGCCCCTTATCTAAAGTTTGTTTTTTCTCTTTTGAAAAGAAATTAAATAATGCCATAACTAATAACAACAAAAGCTTCTACCTAAAAAAGTAGAAGCTTATATTAATAAGATAAATAAAACAGAATTAGTTCTTACTGAACCACTCTTTTACTTTTTTATTGTGAACAATTTCCTCTTTTAATGAGTAAGATCCTGTCTTTTCAGACTTAACCATCTTGATCACTTTCGTATGCTCTTTTCCGCCACCTTTTTGTAAGGATGCTACTACTTTCTTTGCCATATCTTAGAATTATTTAATTTCTTTATGAAGCGTATAACGTTTCAATATTGGATTAAATTTTTTGATCTCCATTCTGTCTGGAGTGTTCTTTCTGTTTTTCGTTGTAATGTAACGAGATGTACCTGCTACTCCAGACTTTTTATGCTCTGTACATTCCAAAATAACCTGAACTCTATTTCCTTTTTTTGCCATTTCCTTTTATTTATTCAACTACCATTTCACAATGGGTAGAAAACGTTTTACTTTATTAATCCTTTAGAACGTGCTTCTTTAACACAAACTCCAATACCTTTCTTATTGATTGTTCTCAATGCAGAAACTGATATTTTTAACGTAATAAATTCATCTTCCTCTGGAATGAAAAATTTCTTAGTTATTAAGTTTGGGTAGAACTTACGTTTAGTTTTACGTTGTGAGTGAGAAACATTATTCCCAACCATTACCGATTTCCCTGTGATTTGACAAACTCTTGACATCTCTATATTATTTAATCCTTATATTAAAAAGCGGTTGCAAAGAAACCATAAAATCAACTAACTTCCAAGTAATATTTACTTTTTCTCAGTATTTATTTCAAGTAACTCACAACGAAGCAAATTTAACGCTGATAAAACTGTCTTCCTAATATTTCGCTCTCTAAAATCACCAAAAAGAAAATGTTTAGCAACAACCCCCTCCGGACCAGCTATTCCAATCCAAACTAATCCCACCGGTTTTTCTTCAGACCCTCCCTCAGGGCCTGTAATTCCAGATGTTGAAATGCAATAATCAACACCCAAGTGTCGCCTTCCATTTTCCGCCATCTGCTTCACTACAACTTCGCTAACAGCTCCATCACGCTCAATATCTGAATGATTAACGCCAACAAAATCAACCTTAACCTCATTTGCATAACTAATAACACTTCCGCGAAAATACCGCGAAGACCCTGGAACACGAACAAGCTCACTCGCAATAGCACCTCCTGTACAACTTTCAACTGTCCCAAGACTTAAACCATCCTCAACCAGAAGGGTACCTACAATTTCACTTAAACTCTCTTCCTCCTCTCCAAAGGCATAAGCAGGAAAACGTTTATATAATTCAATGATATAATTTGTAATTAACTCTTCGTCTACGGCATTACATTTCCCACTTATTCTTAAACGTACAGCTCCAGCAGAAGGTAAATAAGCAAAACTCAAGCCATCGCTAAACATCTGCTCTTCCAAATCAGAAATACGGTCTGCAAGGTAAGACTCTCCAATTCCTTGAAATTGAAGCGTTCTTTGAAAAAGTGGCTTAGAATTAAATCGATCTAGTAACAAAGGAAAGCCATGCTCTTTTAAGATGTACTTCATCTCAAAGGGAACACCAGGCAAACTAACAACCACCTGATCATTGACATCAAACCACATTCCAGGGGCTGTCCCCATGTCATTCTGAAGTATTGTACACCCCTTAGGAAGCTCTGCTTGTCGAACATTAACATCAACCATCTTTTTCCCACGCTTTAAAAAATAAGCCTTCACACGAGTCAAAACATCTTGATTCAACTCCAAATCTACCTTAAAGTATTCCGCAAGCACAGATTTTGTAACGTCATCTTTTGTTGGACCCAACCCACCTGTCACAATAACTACATCTACCCGACTTAAAGCCAGGTCAAGGGCATTACAAATATCAGACTTAACATCTTTGATGACACTACTAAACATGACCTTAACCCCAAAGTTCGCTAACTCAGCTCCAATCCACGTAGCATTTGTATTCACCGTTTGGCCAATTAAAAGCTCATCTCCGATACAAATTACCTCAACCGTCATTAAACACGCTTATATTTAGCAATAGATTCAATATGTCCCGTGTGAGGAAACTGATCTACAAAAGACATTTTATCAAGGGAATACCCTTCCTTCATCAAGGTTTCTGTATCCCTAGCCTGGGTAGAGGGATTACAAGAAATATAAACAATATTTTTAGCGCCAAGAGCAATAACTTTAAGTAGTGTCTTTGGTGCAATTCCCGCTCTTGGAGGATCTAAAATGACCGTTTTTATCTTACCGACATAATCCGGATATTCTTTCAAGAACTTACCGACATCTGCCGCATAGAAATCTATACCTGTAATGTTATTTCTTCGCGCATTTCTTCGCGCATCTTTAATTGCCTCTTCAACGATATCTACACCTACAATTTTCACACCTGCATTTCTTGACGTTAAAATCTGACCTATAGTACCTGTTCCACAAAACAAATCCATAATCACGTCATTTGATTCCAGTTTTTCTTCAAAAACATAGTCGAGTGCTTTATTGTACAAGCGCTCTGCACTTTTAGGATTTGTCTGAAAAAAACTTTCCATAGATATCTCAAAGTCCAACCCTAACAATCGCTCAATTACAACAGGCTCACCGTGCAACAATGAATATTGTCCATTCTCAATTTTCGCACGATCTGCCACATTATCATTCACAGTATGCTGCAGACCCGCTAATCGGTCTCCCAACCTACCTTTCAGGAAGGATGTGAATTTATCAACATCAAAATCCTCAACCCCAACAGATGATGTTACAAGATTGATTAACAATTTATCTTGATGAAATGATTTTCTGACCACAATGTGTCGAAAAAAACCTGTTTTCTGAGGCGGATGCCAAGCAGGTAAGCCTGAAGACTTCAAAAATTCTCTTAACTCACCAACAAGCTCCTCCCATTGCACATCAAACATTCCACTAGGCTTATTCAACGATTCCACCTTCCACCAAGTTCCTCTTCGTTTAAATCCTAAAGCAAAAGCATCGTCCAACTCTTCATCAGTTTCTAAATCATGCTCAATGGATGAAAAACTATACTCCATTTTATTGCGGTAGAAAAAATGCTCTGGAGAACTTATAAATTCATCAAAATAATCTTCTGGGCTGTCAAGGTTTCCAATTCTCTTAAAAACCTCAAGCGTAGACTCTTTCTTAACCTTCTCTTGCTCTACAATAGGAATATAGATGTATGGCGCACCCGAAATCTCTTGAAATTCTGACACTTTTTCTATAGGTGATCGCTCTATAACCTCAAGCAATTTAGCCTCGGCAAATCGCTTACGTTTTTTAGCAATTCTTGCCTTAACTTTTTGACCGGGAAAAGTATTATCTACAAAGACCACATAATCACCATTTTCTGTCACCACCTTAGCAACTCCCTTTCCTCCGAACGCATATCCGGTAATATCTACGGTAATAACGTCTGCACGCTTAAACATAAAAGTATGATTAAATCATTCCACGAATCACTCCCCGTTCTGAATTAGACACGAAGTCTACAATTTCAGTTCTTAATTTAGAGCTTGGCATCGAAGCCTCAATCGCCTGTATTCCTTTTGAAATATTATTATTCTGAACATACAGCGTTCTATAAAGATCTTCAATCTCCCTAACATCTGTATCTAAAAACCCTCTTCGTCTTAAACCAACAGAATTAACCCCAGCAAACGTCAACGGCTCTCTGGCAGCTTTTACATATGGAGGGATATCCTTACGTACCAAAGAAGCGCCTCCAACAAATGAATGCGCCCCAATATGCACGAACTGTTGCGCAGCAACCTTCCCTTCTAATATTGCAAAATCACCTATAACAACATGTCCAGACAAACCTACATAGCTTGCCAAAATCACATTATCTCCAACCTGACAATCATGAGCAACATGCACATAAGTCATCAACAAACAGTTACTACCAATCGTAGTTTTCCATCGATCTTTTGTTCCTTTATGAATTGTTACACATTCGCGAATAACGGTATTATTTCCTATCTCAACAGTCGTATCCTCCCCCTCAAACTTTAAATCTTGAGGTTCAACACCAATTACTGCACCAGGAAAAACTTCACAATTATCACCAATTCTAGTCCCGGGATAGATTGTCACATTGGAATGAATCCTGGTTCCATCACCAATAATAACATTCTCATAAATTGTAGAAAACGATTCCACAATTACACCTGCTCCTAATTGAGCATCATCCGAAATATTTGCAAGGTTACTTATCATTCTGTTTTATCCTTAATTACCTGCGCAAGCATTTGCGCCTCTACAACCGGCACACCATTTACATAACCAACACCAGACATATCAACCAAACCTCTTCGAATTGGCGAACTCAACTTAAGCTCAAAAACAACCGTATCTCCAGGTATTACTTTTTGCTTAAATTTTACTTTATCAATTTTCATAAAGTAAGTAGAATACAAGTGTGGATCATCTAATTTACTTAATGCGAAAATACCACCAACCTGTGCCATAGCTTCAACTTGAAGTACACCAGGAAAAACAGGGTTCCCTGGAAAATGACCCGTAAATATCGGCTCATTCATGGTTATATTCTTAACCCCAATGATTGACTCCTCATGAATCTCCATCACTTTATCTACCATCAAGAATGGAAAACGATGCGGTAACATTGATTCAATATCATTAATGTCATACACTGGTTTTTTTGTCAAATCAAAGTAACGACCAGCCTTGTCTTTAGACTTCATATATTCCTTCAGTACCTTAGCAAAACGAACATTTCCAGAGTGACCAGGACGCGCTCCTAAAATATGAGCCTTTACAGGCCTACCTATCAAAGCTAAATCTCCGACAATGTCCAATAACTTATGCCTTGCAGGTTCATTTTCAAACTGAAGCTTTGTGCTGTTCAAAACACCAGCTCCCTCAACCTCAAACTTAACACCCTCCTTTCCGAGCATCTTAGCCAATCGGTCAAGTTCTTCTCTACCTACATTTTCTCGCTCAACAAGAACAATAGCATTATCTAAGCTTCCACCTTTAATCAAGTTGTTTTGCGCCAAAAATTCCAACTCCCTTAAAAACACAAAGGTTCTACATGGAGCGATCTCTTTTTTAAACTCTCCAATATTATACATTGAAGCATGCTGCGTTCCAAGTACCGGAGATTTATAGTCCACCATTACAGTAATTCTATAATTTGTATCAGGTACAGCTAAAAACTCAATTCCTTTCTCTAAGTCTTCCCAAGCAATATTTTCTTCAAGCTCAAGGTATATACGCTCAGCATTCTGATCTTCATAACCAACGGCATCAATAGCATCAATAAACAATTGAGAACTCCCATCCATAATAGGAATTTCAGGCCCATCAATTTTAATCAGCGCATTGTCTACCTGACAACCATACAAAGCAGCAAGAATATGTTCTGTTGTATAAACACGTGCGCCATTTTGCTCTAAAGTTGTACCGCGGTCTGTTGCAACAACTAAATCACAATCAGCTTTAATGATAGGCTCTCCGTCTAAATCTACACGTTGAAATTTATACCCATGATTTTCCTTTGCTGGAACAATCTCCAAATTAACCTTTTCTCCTGTGTGTAAACCTACACCTGACAATAAAACAGGCTCCTTAAGGGTTCTTTGCATCTCTGCCATTCGCTTTAATCTTTAGTTAATGCTTTAATTTTATCTTCAATTGCTTGAATACGTGAAAGAATTCGTGGCAACCTTCTAAATCCTAAATAAGATTTTTTATACTCTTTACTGTCAAAAGCCGGTGTCCCCATCAATACGGAACCATCTTTAACACTTCCTGCAACACCTGACTGTGCAGCAACCATAACTTTATTTCCAATATTCAAATGTCCTGCAAAACCTACCTGACCACCAACCATAACGTTGTTGCCAATTTTACATGAACCTGCAACTCCAACTTGTGCCGCCATTGCTGTATCACTTCCAATTTCAACATTATGTCCTATCTGGACAAGGTTGTCAATCTTGGCTCCTGTACGAATAATTGTACTACCCATAGTAGCTCTATCTATTGTAGTATTTGCTCCAACATCAACATTATCTTCAAGCACAACATTTCCAATTTGTGGAATTTGTTGAAACTTTCCATTTTTATCTGGAGCAAATCCAAATCCATCTGCACCAATTACAGCTCCAGCATGAATAATACAATTTTTCCCTATAACACAATCGCGATAAATGGTTGCTCCGGGGTAAATAATCGTTCCGTCACCAATACGCACATTTGTTCCAACATTCACATTTGGGTGAATAGCAACATCATCACCAACAACTGTATCGCGAGCAATGTAGGAGAATGCTCCTAAAAACAAATTAGAACCTACTTTGGCTGTTTCATCAATAAACGAAGGGTTCTCAATCCTAGGAGTTTCCTTTGTCATTGAATTATACATTTCTAGCAATTTTGCAAAACAAGAGTAAGCATCTTCGACCTTGATAAGGGTTAATGTTTTAGGAAGAGGCGATGTAGGTGTAAATGTATTGTTCACAATACATGCTGTTGACTCCGTTTTGTAAATAAAAGCCTCGTACTTAGGGTTGGATAAAAATGACAAAGCACCTGTGAATCCTTCTTCAATCTTCGCTAACGCACTAACTTCAGCAGAAGGATTCCCTTCTACCTTACCTTCCAACATGCTTGCAATTTGCTCAGCCGTAAATTTCATAAGTTCAAAAATAAAAAAACAATGTATTCTCTCAGCATACAAATACACCCTTTTATCAACAAAGATTCATTTAATCAACAATTAATAACACGATGACGTCTTCTCTGAATCAAATGCGGTAATATTTAATTTATTTTTATACCAAATAATACTACAACCAATCTGATCTTCACCTTGGTTAAACACCATGTAGTGCTCTGCTTTTGGACGTTGCTCAAAGTTTGTTTTACTAAAATCTAACTTACCTGAAGTTTTAATCAAAGTGAAAATATCTTTGGGGTTAATTAAGCCTAACACCTCCTGTTGACAAGAAACCAATTGAGTTGAATCTGGATACACCATATTCTCATCGTTTGGATAGTGAATTACACGTCCAAAACCCGCCAATGAATTATCCGCTTCATTAAAATTATCTGTAATAAACACCTCCGAAACAAAACTCTCATAAGGCAAGGTAAACGCATAACTTACACCTTCTTTTTCCATGACATAGATTTTTGAATCACCCTCCTTAAGACTCTTCCCAAAATCAACATCACCATCATTCAACACAAGCACAATATCACTGTCATCCAAACCTTGAGCCTTCATTGCAGCTGCAGTCTTATCCGAAACAACAATTAACCGATCAAGTACCGCATTTTTAACACGATTTGAAGGCGTCCAAGCACACCCTCTATTTTGAAAGAAAAAAGCAACAAAAACCACCCCAATTCCAAATCCAATTCCGTAGAATTTTAACCTTTTAATCCATGATTCCATACATTCATTTTTACGAAGATAATACAATGACAAAAAAAATGCCCTTCAAACTGAAGGGCATTTTTTATTTTACTTAAATCTTATTAAAGTATCGCGTCTAACTTAGAAGCAAGTTGTGCTTTTGGCACAGCACCAACAGTCTTGTCAGCAACCTCACCATTTTTAATAAACAAAATTGTAGGAATATTTCTAACCCCAAATTTTGCAGAAACTCCTGGATTCTGATCTACATTTACCTTTCCGATAACTGCTCTACCTTCATACTCTCCAGACATTTCCTCCACAACAGGTCCAATCATTCTACATGGCCCACACCATTCAGCCCAAAAATCAACCAAAACTGGTTTATCTGAGTTTAATACTAATTCTTCAAAGTTTGCATCTGTGATTTCTAATGCCATAATATTATTTTTTTTGTTCTACGTTGCCTTTAAGGCTCAAATTTAATTTATAAAGTCTGTAACACAATAATTTTGCCACAAAAAAATAACGCCACTTTGTCAGTCGTTAATTTAATACGGTCATCTTCTTGCTCACCTTTTGATTATCTGTTTTCAAGCAATAAAAATAATCTCCATTCGGCAATTTAGACGAATCAAATCTTACAATATTTCCTCCAACCTTGCAATCCTGAGCTACCACCTCCATAAATTCATTCATATCACCATCCAAGATCAGTAGTCGATACGACCTCTCAACTGGTGATGTGAAATAAAACGGCAACTCACCTGTAGCAGGAGAAATTTCTAAGCTTTCTAATTGACAATAATCTTCATGCCTAATTGCTTCTCGACCAAAATAATTCAAGAGTCTTCGGTAAGCAATGACAATAACCAATAGTATGATAGAGGTATAAAGAATTCCTATTAAAATATCATACAAAGAAACACCAACTAACAACATACTACAACGAGATTACACCTTTAAACTTTGAGGCTTTATTATATTTTTCAATTACCGAGTCTGCGCTCAACATCATTTCCTTAACACTTAAACTAACAAACTTTCCCGTTTTGGAATTTGTATACTTCAAGTCTGCACCATCATCAAACAAAGCGGTTACCTTGGCAATCAACTCAGAATCGTTCGGCATAATGAATTTAAACAAATAAATCATAGGCCATTCCTGTAATTCTAACTGAACCTTAAGACTATCAAACTTACTGGACATTATTCTCAATTTTAAGCCACAAAGATAATCGATTAGCTTCTTGATACAGCATATTTTCAATATCTAATTTTTCAATATCCTTTACCGCTGAATAACCTGCCAAAACAAACGCATCAATTTCAGCTTCCAACACCATTGCGTCTGCCTCTTGACTAAGAATGACACCACTACAATCTAAAAAGTTTAATGCTTTAAAAACGGTTGCAAATTGCCTTTGGTTCTCAAGTAACTTTCCAAGCGAGAATTTAACACCTAGAAAACCAATCGCATTTACCAACATCAATTTAATTTCAGTTTTATTTTTATTGTAATCGCGCCATGCAAATTTCAAATCCGTTTGATCAACGTCTACCCTATAACTAAGTGTTAACTCATCATTCGTTTGACCCGTTAAAAAGGCATACGAATAATGGATTAACCTCATTTTTTTTAAATGAAACTGATACAATTTTGTTGATGGAGCGGCATTAAGAACCTTTTGCTTCAGTGCAAATAACTTTTCTTGATAAAGATCTTCTAATTCACCTTCATCCTCGTGGGGCAAGTATAACAAAGCATCCTCTCTTGTCATTACACACCTTTGTTTTTCCTCATTCTTATGTTCAAAAACTCTATAATCAATGAATAAACAATTGCAAAATAAATATATCCTTTTGGCACATGCTGCCCAAATGCTTCAGCAACTAAAAACACACCTATAGTTACCAAAAAACCTAAAGCAATCATCTTAATTGTTGGTCGATTATTGATAAAATCAGCAATACCTTTAGCAAAGGCAAGCATAACAATCATTGAAACAATTACAGCAATGTAAATAATCACCATTGGGTCCTGGTTTCCTTCTCCTATTCCATTTGTCATCCCTATGGCTGAAATAATCGAATCAAAGCTAAAAACAATATCAATTAATACAATCTGTACAATCACCCCCTTTAGCGTTACCTTTCCTTTTTGCTCATGCTCTTCATGACCAGCAACACTGCTATGCATTTCAGTTACACTCTTATAAATCAAAAATAATCCACCAATCAACAAGACTAAGCTCTGGCCTGAAAATTCAACCTCAGCTACTGTAAACAAGGGGCTAGTCATTTGCATAATCCAAGCCACAAAGCTCAATAAAATCAATCGAATAATTAACGCCAACGACAGCCCAACATTACGTGCACGTCTTTTATTGTTTTTTGGTAATCGATCTGTAACGATTGAAATAAAAATAATATTATCAATGCCCAAGACAATTTCTAGCAATGACAAGATGACTAAATAAAGAAGCCCATCCCAAGTAAATAAAATTGAAAAATCCATACCTTTTACCTTGTTTTTAGTTTTTGAAAAAATTGTTTCAACACACCATCATTCACCTCTGAAGGAGTAAAAACCTCCATTAACTTAGGACATCCAGAATCGGATGCATCATAAAACTGAGCCATCTGCCCCTCAAGCTCATCAATACCACTCGCTTTTAAGTACTCCACACCAAAAGCTTCACACAATTTCTCAGCGTTTGCTTCTTGTTTTGTCACAAAGTAAGTATCAAGCTGTTTCGTACTAGAAGGACCATCGATAATCTTAAAAATACCTCCCCCTCCATTGTTAATCAATATTATTCGCAAGTTCTCATTCAAATAATTACTCCACAGCGCATTACTGTCATAAAAAAATGACACATCGCCAGTAATCATGACGTTGTAGTTGTTTTTCGCAATAATTGCCGCACCACAAGCCGTACTCAAAGAACCATCAATTCCGCTCGTGCCTCTATTAGCAAAGTAAGAAACCGACTTTATCGGGTCAAACAATTGACAATAACGAACCACAGAACTATTCCCCATATGCAACAAAGAATCTTCAGGAAGGTAATCTAAAACAAGTTCAAAGACAGCTAAATCTGAGTACGCTACGTTTGCATAAAATGCTGGTAATTCATTTTGAACAAGGTAATCTTTCTGTTTCCATCGATTACCAAATGTAGAGTTATTCACAAACCCACACTCGTTCATTACCGCTGACAAGAATGTCTTCGGGAAACATTGAACGGATTTACTTAAGGTGCTATATGTATTCATTTCAGGAAAATCAAAACCAATTCTCCAATGTGACTTTAAGTCTGAAGACCTCAAAAATTGTTTTATTCTCTTTGAAACAATTGCACCACCAATAGAAATCAAAACTTCTGGTTTATATGCTTCTACCTCACTATCTTCAATAGCATTCAACGTACGGTCGATACACTGAACAAATCTACCATCAGCTAAATTCGAGGTGTTTTCAACCAAAATTGCAACAGAAGTATCTTTCGCTAATTCAGAAAGAATATTGAGTAGCATTGTATTTTTAGGAGCCTGACCACAAATAATCATTTTCCGTTGAGAAGATTTCCACAACGTTGAAAAAGAAGCCAAATCAAATTCCTCCTCTTTTATTTCAATTGAATTAAGTGTCGCCTCAACAAACTCTGTTTCTAGTGTGTTGTACAGCGGTTCTGAAATTGGGATGTTAAAATGTACTGGACCTTTCCAACCACCATTACAAGCAACAAAAGCCTTGTCTATATCTGAATTCAACAACTTCACATCCGCTAATGAATTCGCCACTTCTGGCACCTCCATCTCAAATTTAATGTGGTTTTCATACACACCCTTCTGAACAATAGTTTGACCGTCTCCATGGTTTATCCACTCACTCGGTCTATCTGCTGAAACAACAACCAAAGGAACACATTGATAATAAGCTTCTGCAACAGCAGGATAATAATTTAACATTGCAGAACCTGAGGTGCAAACAACTCCAACCGGAGCATTTAATTGTTGCGCCATACCGAGCGCGTAAAACCCTGCTGAACGTTCATCATGAATAACAATTGTTTCAATTTCAGGGTGCTCATCTAAAGCAATTACAATTGCTGCATTTCTAGAACCAGGAGAGCAAACAAAATGTCTTAATTTATTATTCAAGCACGCTTGAATAAATGCCCTTACTCCTGATTTATCTGTTGAAATCATATTAATTTTCTATATTCTTAATCACATTAAGCAATGTTGCGGACTTCGCTTCTGTTTCTGCCCACTCTTTGTGAACTAACGAGTTTTGCGTATATCCGCCTCCCAGGTAAAGGGCAATACGCTCATCAAATACCTGCGCACACCTAAGGTTTACAAAGATATCTGAATTTTGTTCATTATGAACCCCTATTAATCCAGAATAAAATTGCCGATCATGTTTCTCCAGCTCGTTAATAAGAGAAATAGCCCCCACTCTTGGAACTCCACTTACTGCAGGTGTAGGGTGTAACAAAGACGTCAACTCCAACACCTGATTTTCCAAAACATTAAATTTAAATTCTGTTTTTAAGTGTTTTACGGGCCCAGCTTTAACCGTATGCAATTCACCTTGCTCTACACCATCCAAATCTAATTTTGACAACTGTTCTCGAATAAATGTTGTTACAAACGCTTGTTCTTCTAATTCTTTAACAGACCATGAATCACTTGTGTCTACAGGTAAAGTTCCTGCAAGAGACATTGTTTTAGCACTGTTTTTTTCTCGGTGAATCAAAACTTCAGGTGTAGCCCCTATCCATGTTCCAAAAGTTTCGCTTGAAATTAAATATACAAATGCATTTTCATAGGTCGCACACAAGGCCTCATACAACTGAAATAAATCAACCGTTCGATCAATTAATTTAACGCGTGAAAGAATTGCTTTACTAAAGTTATTCGTTTTTATTTTTGATAAAAATGCTTCACCCGTCTCTATATAATCTTCTTTTGACTGCTCTTGAATTAAATTTTTCGAATAACAAAAGCTTGGCTTTGATTCATTTGACTCAAAAACAAATACATTTTGTTTCTCAAAGTCTGACACAAAAAAACCTACAGCGTTCAGAATTGATTTCACTTTTGTGAATTTCCCGAACAACGAAATAGACTTTTGATTCGGAATTCTATAATGAAGAATATCCCCCAACTTAGCTCTTTTTATCAACAACCATAACTGTAAGCCTACCTGTACAAATCAACTTATTCGTCGATTCATCATAAACATCTACAGCCCAAACATGGGTACTCCTACCTCCATGAGACAATGTTGCTTTGGCAACAACAAAACCACTTTTAATAGCCCCCACATGATTGGCATTCACCTCCAAACCAACAGAAAACTCAGTATCATTATCTACTATTAAACCTGAACCTATTGAACCTAAACTCTCTATCAAAACAACAGAAGCACCTCCATGCAAAAGGCCAAAAGGTTGAACTGTTCGTTGATCCACAGGCATTCTACCCATTAAATAATCGTCACCAAGTTCAGTCACAACAATACCTAAATGATCAATCAACGTGTTTTTATTAAGCCCGTTAATTGTATCTAAAGAAACTTTTTTCATTTGCATAAACACAAATTTAAGGGCATTCATCGAATTAACAACAATCGAACGTTGAAGTTTATTTGACCATCTGTAATTTCTTATGTCATATTCAATTACTTTTGAAGTATGATTTCAACGAATGTAAACTTAAAAGAACACAATACCTTTGGTATATCTGTGAACTCCTCTCGATTTGCAACTTTCACCTCTGTAGATGATTTGACTCAAGTTTTAGCAAAAAGAGAAGATTCTAAGCTTTTAATTTTAGGTGGAGGAAGCAACATTCTGTTTACAAAAGACTTTGACGGTCTAGTCCTTAAGAATGAAATAAAAGGGTTCGAAATTATTCATCAAGACAATGACATCGTTCAAATAAAGGTGGGTGCAGGTGAAGTTTGGCATGATTTCGTAATGAAATGTATTGACTTACGATTCGCCGGTATTGAAAATTTATCTTTAATTCCAGGTAGCGTTGGAGCTAGCCCTATGCAAAACATTGGAGCCTATGGTGTTGAAATCAAAGACGTATTTGTAGAATTAGAAGCCTACCACATTAACTCTGGTAAAACAAAAATATTTTCAAAAGAAGAATGCCAATTTGGCTATCGAGAAAGTGTTTTTAAACGTGAATTCAAAGACCAATACATTATCACATCTGTAACCTACGAACTCAACATGTCTAGCAGAGTTAACTCCAGTTATGGTGCCATTCAACACGAACTAGAAAGCAATGGGATAAAACACCCTACAATCAAAGATATTAGTAATGCTGTAATTAAAATAAGGTCAAGTAAATTACCAAACCCGAAAGAAATTGGAAACGCAGGAAGTTTTTTCAAAAATCCAATTGTTGGAAAAGATGTACTGTCTAAACTACAGAACACGTTTGAAAAGGTACCTAACTACCCCGCACCAGAAGGTAAGGTAAAGTTAGCTGCCGGATGGTTAATTGAACAAGCTGGATGGAAAGGAAAAACCGTGGGTAATCATGGTGTACATAAAAATCAAGCGCTGGTACTCGTCAACTATTCAGATGCTTTAGGAGATGAGATCCTAACTCTATCAACTCAAATCATCAATGATGTTACAGAGAAGTTTGGAGTAACCTTGGAACGTGAAGTAAACATTATTTAACCACCAAAAGTCTACCAATCTAGACCTTTATCACTTTCTTCATTGGCTTTTTTAAGTAAAAGCTTCCAATTATTTGACCCGTCGTCTGAGCCATCTAAAATACTTAAATACTCGCCTTTAGACACTTCATACTCTTCAATATCTTGCCCTGTATATTCAACAATTGCATCAAACAATTCTTGTTCTAAATCACTACAAAAAGCAAGGGCCTGACCTCTTTTATTTCCTCTACCAGTTCTACCACAACGGTGAACATAGTTTTCAGGAACATCCGGTATATCATAGTTGATTACATACTCAACATTTGGAATGTCAATCCCACGCGCTGCAACATCGGTTGTAACAAGCACCTTGTTTTCTCCCGTTCTAAATCGATCCAGGATTAAAAACCGATCCTTTTGCTCGATGCCTCCATGCATACACTCAGAATCAATATCCACACGCTTAAGTGCATCCACAACCCTACCTGCCCTAACCTGAGTCCGAACAAAAACTACTACTTTTTTTTCAGGGTACTCTTTAATCATATTCTCTAAAAAGAAGCGCTTATCATCCATACTCACCTTAATGAAAGCATGATCAATTGTTTTCGCAACCGGATTCTTTGGAGAAATTTGTATACGAATTGCATTTCGAACAACATCGTAGGCCAATGATTTAATCTTCTTAGAAATTGTAGCTGAGAAAAAGAGGGTTTGTCGTCTTCTAGGTATAAAATTCATTACATCTTTGATGTCTTTAGCAAACCCAAGATCCAGCATCAAATCTGCCTCATCCAACACCAAAAACTTGATCTTCGTTAAATCAATCGCTTTTTGAGAAATTAAATCAAACATTCTACCTGGCGTTGCAACTAAAATATCAATCCCATTATTTAATGTTCTAATTTGCTGTTCCTGTTCTACTCCACCAAACAGCCCAAACGTTTTAACACCTGTATCTTTACCAATTTCACGATAAACTGTTGCTATTTGCTTTGCCAACTCCCTGGTAGGAACCAGCACCAAGCAAGCTATACCATCGTTCTTTCTTTTTCTTTTCTGAACAATACTTAACGTAGGAATCGCAAATGCTGCAGTTTTACCTGTTCCTGTTTGAGCAATCGCCATTACATCCTCTCCATCAAGAATGTGTTGAATTGCCTTAAACTGAATATCGGTAGGCCTAGTATATCCTAAAACATTTAACTGTGACTTAACCTCTTTGGTAATATTGTAATCAGAAAACTTCATGAAACAAAGGTACAAACAAAAACCGCCCTGATCTTCAAGGCGGTTTTTAATCTATTAAAATTATATTTTCTTATTCAGCAGCTTCTTCACTCGGAACCAGAACGCGACCACAGTGCTCACAAACGATTACCTTCTTCTTAGCTTGAATATCCAACTGACGTTGAGGTGGAATTTTATTAAAACAACCACCGCAAGAATCTCTATCAACTTGAACAACAGCCAAACCATTTTTAGCGCTCGTTCTAAGTCTAGAATATGCTCCACCAAGTCTACTGTCTAATTTCTTAAGTGCAGTAGCCGATTTTTTAGTCAACTTATCTTCTTGAACTTGAGTCTCTGCAATAATCTCATCCAACTCAGCCGTTTTTGTTTTTAAGTCTTCTGCTCTGAAATCACAACGTTCTTTTGCCGCGTCAAGAATTTCTTTCTTCGATGAAATTTTAAACTTACTTTCCTTCGTACGTTTTTCATTCAATTTGATTTCAAGTTCTTGGAACTCGATTTCTTTTGAAAGCGACTCAAATTCTCTGTTATTTCTAACATTATTTTGTTGCTCTTTATATTTAGCAATTGCCGTTTCTGAATCTTTATTAGCATTCTTACGATCAGAAACTTCTGTTTCTAAAGTCTTAATCTCTTCTTGAATTTTCTCGACACGAGTAGCTAGACCTGCTAACTCATCCTCTAAGTCTTGAACTTCTAAAGGTAATTCTCCTCGAACAGTCTTAATTCTATCGATCTCAGAATCAATTAATTGCAAGTCATATAGACGATCTAATTTTTCAGCTACTGTTGCTTCTTTTTTAGTTGCAGTTTTTGCCATGCTAAAAATAATTTATTGGGTTTGTATTTATCTCAGTTACGAGAACGGCAAATTTAGTGAATTTTTTCGTCAAAATACGCTCTAAAAGTATAGAAGTGTATTGTTCACTTTCAAAATGGCCAATATCCGCAATAACAATGTCCTCTTCAGCATCAAAGAATTCATGGTATTTGAAGTCTCCAGTAATAAAAATATCGGCGTTAATCCTTTTTGCATTGGCCAATAAAAAACTTCCTGAACCGCCACAAAAAGCGACTTTTTCAATCAAGCTACCTGTTGACTTAGTATGTCGGATAACTCCACAGTTAAACGTCTGTTTCACTTTTTCTAAAAACGCATTGAGTTCAATGGGTGATGCCAATGTGCCAACCATCCCTGAACCTTCAGTTTGATTCAAGTTACTAATTGGAATCAGCTCATGAGCAACCTCCTCATAGGGATGCATATCTTTCATCGCACTAATTACCGATGTAATTTTATGATTTGACACCAATACTTCTAACCGATCCTCATGCTCAACAGAAAGCGATCCAATTTCCCCAGCGTACGGGTTCGCATTTTCTCCGGGTAAAAACGTTCCTATTCCTTTTGTCTTAAAACTACAATTTGAGTAATTACCTATTGCACCCGCTCCGGCATTGAACATTACTTCTAAGACCTGGTTAGAATAATCGGCAGGGCAAAAGAATACTAATTTTGAAAGTACATTTTGCTTAGGAGCTAAAACACTTAAATCGGACAAACCTAACCGCTCGCCAATTTCTCTATTCACCCCAAATTGATAATTATCTAGGTTTGTATGAATAGCATATATTGCAATGTTATTTTTAATCGCCTTAATAACCGTTCGTTCAATATAATTACGACCATTAAATTTCTTCAAACCCTTAAATACAATTGGATGATGAGCAATAATTAAATTACACCCTTTTTCAATCGCTTCATCTACCGTTGATTCAACACAGTCTAAACTAATTAATACTTGACGAATATCCTCTTGATCATCCCCCACAATCAACCCACAGTTATCATAAGACTCTGAACTTGATAACGGAGCCAATGACTCCAAATAACTTGTTACTTCTTTTATTTTCATAATTTACAATACGAATCTATTTTTTTCTCCTAAAGAACACCTGTTTTGTTTTTCAAAGATAGCGATATCATTACATTAAATGTAAACAAAACTATTTGCAATAAAAGATAACGCCAATTATTCTAGATGTAATTCCAACAAGATTTTCTACCTTTGATTTGCAATGAAAACTATACTCAACAAAATTCCCCTTCATGTTAACACAATGCTAAAACGACTAGGAATAAGTCTATTGATGTTATTCATTACACGCCTCGTATTTTTAGCTTTCAATTATGGTAGTTTTCATCAGCTCGGAACATGGGACTACATCATTGCACTTTGGTTTGATCTAATTACAATCGGATTGTTTTTCCTTCCTTTTTATTCATTATTCCTAATTCCTATCCCAATACGTGGGTATAAAACACACCAAGTCCTCACAAAAATACTTTGGCAATTAACAAACACATTATTAATTGCACTCAACTTACTTGACGTTGAATATTTTAAATACACAAGTAAACGATCTACATTTGACTTATTTTCCATGCTGAGCACAGGAAGTGACCTAAACCAATTGGCATCGACACTTTTAAAAGATTTCTGGTTTTTATTTCTAATCCTTATCATCTTAGTTACAATTTCAACTTGGATGTACTCAAAGACAGCACAAACATTCTCTACATTTAAAGTAAAAGGGAAAAACTTTTACAGAAAAAACATTATCGCTTTTATAATCCTCACTCCAACCTTAGTTATAATGGGACGAGGAGGTTTTGCATTAAAACCAACAGGGATAATAGAAGCGGCAAATTATTGCAAAACAGAAAACACAGCCTTTGTCCTTACAACTCCATTCACAATGATTAAAACAGTTAATCAAGGAGGTTTAGATAATGTTGAATATTATTCTGAAACTGAATTAAAACAACATTTTAATCCCATAAAGCAATCTGTACCACAGCACATTCTACCCAATGGCACAAACGTAATGGTTATTATGCTTGAAAGTTTTGGTATTGAATTTATTGGTGCTTACAACAATCAAGAAGGATACACACCATTTCTAGATTCATTAATCGAGAAATCATTGAGTTTTAAGTATGCTTTTGCAAATGGAAAAAAATCAATTGAAGCTGTCCCTGCCACTGTAGCATCTATACCTACACTTATGGACAACCCTTACATCTCTTCTCCTTTTGGAGACAACGAACTCAATTCACTGCCCAATATTTTAAAGAAACAAGAGTATTCATCTGGCTTCTTTCATGCAGCCACAAATGGATCCATGCGATTTGATGGGTTTTCAAAAATATGTGGGTTCGACAATTACTACGGAAGATATGAATACAATAATGACGCTCATTTTGATAAAACCTGGGGTATTTTAGATGAATACTTTAACCCATGGACAGCTCGAAAACTAACAGAAATGAAAGAACCTTTCTTCGGGTTTCTATTCACCTGCTCATCTCACCATCCGTACTTCATCCCTAAACACATGGACTCGAAGGTAAAAAAAGGCCCTCAACCTATCTGCGCTTCAATCAGCTATGGGGACTATGCGCTTCGAATTTTTTTTACAGAAGCTAAAAAACAACCGTGGTACGACAATACACTTTTTGTTATTCTTGCTGACCACACTCCAGCATCGATAACACCTGAATACCAAAACAGAACACACCTCTACCGAATACCTATTCTTTTCTATCATCCCAGTGGAAAAATAAAACCTGAGAAAAGTAACGACATTATTCAACAGCTGGATCTTTTACCTACAATCTTAGACCTTTTGAACATTGAAACCAATTATTATGCCTTCGGAAATTCTCACTACCAAAACACTAGAAAAGAAGCCATTACATACATCGAAGGAACCTATCACTACTACAAAAACAACAAAATGACATCCTTCTCTAACGGAAAGGCACGGAATTTGCATGACTTCACTGTTCAGAGTGTCACTCAGGCGGATTCAGTTTCTTATTATTCACAAGAAATTAAATCAATTGAAAAAAGGATCAAATCCATTATTCAAACCTACAGTCGTGACCTAATTCTGAATCAAACGACAGTAGATGAAAAAGAAAATTCGATTCATAATTAATCCAATTTCCGGTATAGGGAACAAGGAGAATATCCCCCAATTAATTGAACAGCATCTAGATTTAGATGCATTTGATTATGATATCGCATACACCGAGTACCGAAAACATGCTAAATCCATTGCCATGGAATCAGCTCAATTAAATTACGATATTGTTTGCGCTGTTGGTGGTGACGGCTCTGTACATGAAATTGGGACTGAACTAATTGGAACAGACACAAAACTTGCCATCCTCCCTGTTGGGTCCGGAAACGGGCTTGCAAGGCACCTTAAAATCCCTTTAAACATTAAAGATGCTATTCTTTGCATCAATAAAAATCAAACAATTAAGATGGATACCGTTCTTGCAAACGATAAGCCATTCCTCAATGTTGGTGGGTACGGCTTTGACGCAATTATTGCAAAAAAATTTGATACACACACCCAACGAGGATTTCGAGGATATGCATACCTTATTATACGTGAATTCTTTAAGTATAACCCCATCAACATCTCTATAGATTTAGATGGAAAAATAAAAACACTACCTGTCGTGTTATGTACTGTGGCTAATGCTTCTCAATTCGGGAATGGCTTTACTGTATCTCCAAAATCGGATGTGACAGATGGTAAACTTGAGTTGTGTCTTCTAAAACCATTCTCGATTTGGTCAGCACCTTCGATTCTCTTTCGATTTTTTAGAAATAGCGGACATAAAAGTCGTTTTACAGAGATCATTTCTTTTAAAAAAATGACCATTCAGCTTTCGAAGAAAATTGCACATTATGATGGAGAACCTTTTGATGTAAAAGATGAATTAAACGTTAGTGTTGTCCCTGAAAGCCTTAATGTTTTAGTAGGTTAAATAAATACAATTAAATAAACGCTGGTTTTTCATGCCTTTGATTTTTATATACCCTATAGCACCTGCAATAATCCTTGGCACACTAAACTGGCTGTATTGGAAAAGGCAAGGATACACATCCAAAGTACAATGGGCCATGAACATCCTTTTATTCTACCTTGGATTTTACTTGCTCTTCAGTAAAATATTGTAAATTCTATTCGTTAAATTTGCTGATATATGAAAACAATTAACCATCATATAAAAGCATTAAAATCTACCTTTAAAGAACTATCTAAAGGAAACTTCCTTTTATTCTTTATACCGGGAATCATATTAACTACTGGTTACTACTGGTTTATTTACCAAACATCCTCCATCGGCAAAGCTATTACGTTTACAAATGATTACACTTGGTTTAGTTGGGCAATAGACATCTTTAATTTTGCTGTGCGAAAAACACTCTCTGTATTCATGATAATCTCTGAACAGTTTTATATTTTTTTCATTCTTACGCTCCTCTCCCCTTTCAACACTTACCTTGGTGAAAAATTAGATGCAAAACATACAGGTGCAAAATTTGAAGGTGGCATCATTCGTTTTCTACATGATTTTATTCGAATGGTTTTTGTCGTCATACTTGCCATCTCACTTGAAATTATTTGCATTGTATTTTATTGGGTTCTTTCTTGGTTTATCGGCTTTGAACCGCTTGACACCATTATATACTTTTGTATCACAGCTTTTTTCTTTGGATTTTCCTTTTATGATTTTGCGCTAGAAAGGTATAAATCAAATGTGTTTGATAGTTTAGAATTTGCTTTTAGTAAACCATTAACCATGATCCTTACTGGAAGTGTCTTTTTAATCATTTTCAATATTCCATACATTGGAGTTCCTTTGGCCCCAGTAATCACACTAATGGTCTCAACTTTTGTATATTTACACCTTACAAATAAGATTCAACAAACACCTACTAACAACAAACAGAATACGATAGAAAATGAATGATTTTTTCAACGAATTCAAAAAAGTATCAAAATCTGACTGGGAAAATAAAATCATTTCAGATTTAAAAGGAAAAGACCCTTCCATTATTGCTATAGATAATGAAATTGAGGAGTTAAAACTTTCCAGTTACTACCACGCTGAAGATGTTTCAAAAAATGAAACACCTGGAAACTTCCCATTCACCCGAGGGATGAATGGACAAAAAAATCAATGGCAAAATGGGGCATTCATACGAATAACAGATGAGAAAGATGCAAATAAAAAAGCCCTCTTAGCATTAAACTCAGGTGCTGATTTACTTATATTCAAGCCTGAAAAAGAAAATATTGACTGGAAGTGTGTGTTTGATAAAATTCAATTTGAATTCATCCATGCACAATTTGTAATTGAGTCAAAGGCTGAATTTGATGCTATTTACAACATAATGGATACCTATGAGAATACTGTGCAATACAACATTGATCTTGTAGACCAATTCTCAGAAAAACACTTTAACGAAATTGCCAACAATTTCAAAACGAAACAACAGCGATTCTGTAGTGTTAATGGGTTCAAAGTACAAGGTCTTGGAGCAAACACATGGCAAGAAATTGCATTCTGCTTAAACACAGGACACAACTACCTTACTCGTTTAATGGAATTAGGCTTTACTGTAGATGAAGCTTCTGCTTGTATATCGTTCAAATTGGGTGTCGGTTCAAATTACTTTTTTGAAACATCAAAGTTTCGAGCAATGAGACAACTTTGGGCAAAGGTGATAAATGCATACAAGCCTAAACATAATTGCTCTCACAATTGCGACATTACAGCAGTAGTTGGGCATTTAAACAAATCATTGAAAGATCCTTATACAAACTTATTGCGTCAAACGACTGAAGCTATGTCTGCCATCATTGGCGGAACAGATGCAATCGTAGTTAAACCATATGACATCTATTCAACAAACGGCTCTTCTGAGCTTTCAGAACGAATGGCATTAAACATTTCAAATATACTGAAAGAAGAGTCTTATTTTGACGCTGTTATTGACCCACTAGGAGGTAGCTATTCCATCGAATCTTCAACGGTAGAAATTGCCGCTAAAGCATGGGGTAAATTCCAAGAACTTGAGCAACTAGAGGCTGGTG
Source organism: Crocinitomicaceae bacterium (assembly GCA_029238665.1). Lineage (GTDB taxonomy): Bacteria > Bacteroidota > Bacteroidia > Flavobacteriales_D > Crocinitomicaceae > UBA4466. Next base: position 290,734 of record JAQWFQ010000030.1, read on the forward strand.
TAAAATCAGAAGTATTTATCAATGAAATAAAAGTAAAAGCTGCCCTTCGCATTAAAGGAATTCAAGATAAATCAATCGTATTAATTGGAATTAACACATTTGAAAACCCTGAAGAAGTAACGAATGAATGGACGTCTATTTATACATATCTAGGGCTTCCTTCACTAGTGTCAGAACAGGTGTTAATACCTTAAAAGAGCATGAAAAAAGTAGATTTTAGTACGATTGATTTCAATTCAGAGGTAATTGAAAACAAGCAGCCTCAGTCTGATGTTTTAACAACTTCAGACAATATCACGTTAAAAAACTATTACGCTAAGAAAGATGTCGATTCAACTGAGCACATTGGTTTTGTTTCAGGTATTGCACCTAACCTTAGAGGACCATATAGCTCAATGTACACAGTTCGCCCTTGGACCATTCGTCAATATGCTGGGTTTTCCACAGCTGAAGAGTCTAACGCATTTTACAGACGAAATTTAGCCGCAGGGCAAAAGGGACTTTCTGTTGCATTTGACTTAGCTACGCACCGTGGCTATGATTCTGATCACTCACGCGTTGTTGGTGATGTTGGTAAAGCTGGTGTTGCAATTGATTCAATTATGGACATGAAGGTCTTGTTTGACCAAATCCCTTTAGATAAAATGTCTGTGTCAATGACCATGAACGGTGCTGTTTTACCTATCATGGCTTTTTACATCGTAACTGCAGAAGAACAAGGTGTTGACCAAAAAGACCTCGCTGGAACAATTCAGAACGATATTTTGAAAGAGTTTATGGTTAGGAATACGTACATATACCCACCCCTACCTTCAATGAGGATTATTTCCGATATATTTGAATATACAGCGAAAAACATGCCTCGCTTCAACTCAATATCAATTTCGGGGTATCACATGCAAGAAGCTGGTGCTACAGCAGCAATTGAACTGGCATACACTTTAGCTGATGGGTTAGAATACTTAAGAACCGGTGTTAAGGCTGGCATGAGCATAGATACATTTGCACCAAGGCTCAGTTTTTTCTGGGCTATAGGAATGAATCACTTTACAGAGGTTGCAAAAATGCGTGCAGGAAGAGTGCTTTGGGCAAAAATGGTTAATCAATTCAAGCCTGAAAATCAAAAATCACTTGCGCTAAGAACACATTGTCAAACATCAGGATGGAGCCTTACAGAGCAAGATCCTTTCAATAATGTGGCACGAACGTGTATTGAAGCAATGGCCGCAGCGCTTGGAGGAACACAATCGCTACACACAAACGCCTTGGACGAAGCAATTGCACTACCTACTGATTTTTCAGCTCGAATTGCCCGTAATACACAAATATATTTACAGTCTGAAACAGGAATTACACAACATGTAGATCCACTAGGTGGAAGTTATTATGTTGAAAAGTTAACGGAAGAACTGATTGATCAAGCGTCAAAACTTATAGACGAAGTTGAAGAGCTAGGTGGAATGGCAAAAGCAATTGAAACCGGGCTTCCGAAAATGAGAATTGAAGAGGCAGCTGCACGAAAACAAGCTAGAATTGATTCTAACAAAGACATTATAGTTGGTGTTAACCGTTATCAAGTTGATAATACAGAAGAAATTGATATTCTTGAGGTTGATAACACCAAAGTTCGAGACTCTCAAATAAAACGTCTGAATACACTAAAAGAAAATCGTGACGAAGCCAAAGTCAAATCGGTTTTAAGTGAATTAACCGAAGCAGCAAAAAATAAAACAGGAAACTTACTAGAGATTGCTGTTAGGTGTGCTCGTGAACGAGCTACACTAGGAGAAATATCATCTGCTCTAGAAAATGTGTACGGAAGGTACCAAGCAACAATCAGATCTATTAATGGCGTTTACTCAGCTGAATCTATGGGAGATAATGATTTTAATAAAGCAACAGAACTAACGAATACTTTTAGTAAACTAGAAGGTAGACGTCCTCGAATCATGATTGCTAAAATGGGGCAAGACGGTCACGATCGTGGTGCAAAGGTTATAGCAACCTCCTTTGCTGACATTGGATTTGACGTCGACATTGGACCTCTGTTTCAAACTCCTGAAGAAGCAGCTAAGCAAGCTGTAGAAAACGATGCTCACATTTTAGGCGTATCATCCCTTGCTGCAGGGCATAAAACACTGGTTCCAAAAGTAATTGCTGAGCTAGAAAAACTAGGCCGAAGTGACATTATGGTAATTGCCGGAGGTGTGATACCAAAACAAGATTATGACTTCTTATATGAGGCTGGCGTGTTTGGTGTGTTTGGCCCGGGTACTAAAATATCAAAAGCAGCACAAGAAATATTATCCCTTTTGATACAGAGCTTTGATTAAATTAAAAAAATAATAACTTTGATTAAATCTTTGTTTCGGCATAGTATTTGACTTTAACTCAAAAAAAGAAAATAATGAAAACTATTCTTACCCTACTAACTTTCACATACCTGTCAACACTCGCGTTAGGACAATCACCAAACTACGATGATTTAAAAATACTTTATGCAGATATGAAATATGAAAAGCTTGCAAAAGTAGCTGCTTCATATACTGAAAAAGACAAGTCATCTAAACATGTATTGCCATACATATGGTTGTCAAAAGGACTTTATAAAATCTCTTTATCTAGCAACACAAATCCAAAGTTTAAAAACGCATACAAAGACGCTATTAAATACCTTTCAAAAGGAATTAAGTATGATTTAAAGTACAATGATGGCGCAACATTTAAAGATGAACATCAAGAGTTTTTATCAGACTTTCAATTAAGCCTACAAGAACTCATTGATAATGAAATGACTTCAGGAAGTGTTAAACGAACATTTAGCTGGGCGATGAAATATCAAAAAATAACCCTCAATCCTGTTGGTGCAAACTATATAATGGGTGCATGTAAATATCTAGACCAGGATAAGGCTAGCGCAAGAACTTACTGGAAAAAAGCCGATGAAATGATGGCAAAAGTCACTTCAATAGAAGGGTTTAGTGAAGCAGATAGAAACATGTTGAAAAACGGGGTTATCTCAACTGCAGAATCAATGATGAAGAGCAGGCAAAGTGAAAAGGCAGAATCGCTACTAAACAAAGTAACACCTTGGTTTGAAGGTGACGACGATTGGAAAGAACTCTATGACGAAGTTTTTAACTAAGTCAAATAAACTTAATCTTAAGAGCGCTTCAATAGAAACGCTCTTTTTTTTGCCTTACTCTTTTCAACACTACCGAATGGATAACATCAATTCAACACTATTCAAAAACTGCTTAGTTATCATTACATTTGAAGTATGAAGAAATTTTTTCCATATCTAAAAAACAAATTCATACTGGCTTCAACGATATTTTTCGTCTACACCTTATTTTTAGATGAGAATGACATCTTCACCTTGATCTCGCAAACACGAAAGTTAAACAAGTTAGAACTTAAAAAAGACAAGGTTAATTCTAATTTAAAAGAGACACGAAAAACACTAGATCAATTAAAATACCTTTCAGAAGTTGAACGCTATGCGCGTGAAAAAAAATACTTTAAGAAAGACAATGAAGACGTTTTTGTACTCTTCTCCGAAGCGTTATAAATTTCCGGTTCCTACATCTTTCTTCTGTTTAAAGAACTGACTTTCATAGTAGTTTATAATCCTAATTTTATTGAAATAATACAGTGCAATTTGTTTGTAGTCAAGTCCTAAATCAGCCATTCCCATTGCTCCCTCCTGACAAAGACCTACTCCATGACCAAAACCACGGCCACTTAAAACTACTTCTTGTCCGTCAAGTTTTGTACTAAAATAACTTGACTTTAGCTTAAACTCTTTTCTTAAATCCCTAAGCGGAACCCCTAACGACGGGTGAATATAGAAGGCCTTACGATTTTCCTGATCAAAATTATAAATCAATGCACCATACGTTGATTCTTTCACCCCATATTTCTTAGCTAAAAACGACGACCACGTTGCTTTAGGTATTCGTTTAGTCCACCTAGACTGCCTTGTCTGCAGACAAAACGTGTCCTTAAAAGTGCTTAAGTAAGGTACTGAGTTATTCCAAACATACGAAGCATCACATGTTTGCCCCCCACAATTAGCAGCAAAATAGCTTGTAACTAGATCTCCATTAAAATCTATAATAACCTCACCCGAAGTAGACTCTACAGCCTGTCTAATCTTAGGCGTATACCTTAACTTACTGTGATAGGCTTGACAGTGAACTCGGTCACACAATTCAAAGCCTTCTTTTTCATGCCTACGTTTATTTTTTAAAGCATAGGTTCTACTCATCAAGGCTTGCACCTTATAATACTCAAGATGCCTTCCTCCGCCACCTTCAGATTCAACAACTCCTGAAATATAATTGTTCATATCAACAACATTCACAAACTGCAAACGGCCTTTATAGACAAAAATTTCTAACGCATCTTCATACGAATGTTTTTTGATATTAAGTTGTCTTGAAGAAAACAATAATGATGAATTTGTTCGCTGGGGAACAAGCATCACTTTTGAAACAGTATAAGATACTAAACCTCCTACATGAACAACTACCCGTGAACCAGAAACACTTAACGACACCTTTCTCCCAGGAACCAATAATGAAACAATAGATTTGTCCCCGAAAATATCATAACTACCCTGTGCACTTTGAATGTCAAGTTGTTTTATTTGATAATCTGTAAGTACACCAATACGCATCTGTTGACCAAGAAGATATAGGCATTGACTCAATATAAAGATTAATAAAATGATTCTCACAACGTTCAATTTTACAATGCATTAAGGCATTGATTTATTCTTAATCATGAATGGTTTTCAACAAAGATTGTGCTACTTTTTTACTCGCTCCTCCTCCTCCAAGCATTTCATCCAACAAATTATAATCTTGATTAATTTGATCTCGGTATTCTGAATCATGAATTAGCCGTTCAACTTCTGCTCGAATAAAGGTAGCGTTACAGGATTTCTGAATCAACTCTTTCACAACCGCTCTATTCATAATAAGGTTAACTAACGAGATGTAGTCCACTTTAATTAATCGCTTTGCAATCTGGTACGAAATTTCTGAAGCTTTATAACAAACAAGCTCTGGAACCTTAAATAACGCTGTTTCTAAGGTAGCTGTTCCTGAAGTTACAACGGCAACACTTGAGTTTGCAAGCAATCGATAAGTTTCATCAAAAACAATCGTAATGGAAGGATCGATAGAAGCATAAAATGCTGGTGTCAATGTCGGTGCACCCGCAACTACAATTTGGTGAGACGTAAAGTCTTTTAACGCCTCGATCATTATCGGAAGCTTCACAGACACCTCTTGCTTTCTACTTCCAGGGAGAACTGCTATAATTGGACGGTCGTCCATGTTATTAGCCTTTAAGAAAACATCCTTGTCCTCACTAAAATTAAACTTCGAAATTTCATCTAAAAGCGGATGACCAACATACTCAACCTTATAATTAAACTTTTTATAAAAAGCTTCTTCAAAAGGAAGAATTACAAACATATGGTCGACCACTTTTTTGATTTTGTGAACGCGATTTTTTTTCCAAGCCCAAATTTGAGGGGAAATGTAATAATAGACCTTTATTCCCTTTGACTTAGCCCATTCAGCAATACGTAAGTTAAACCCTGGATAATCAATAAGTACTATAGCATCAGGGTTATAAGTCTCAATGTCCGATTTACAGTCTTTTATATTTCTAAGTATTGTTTTAAGGTTCATAACAACCTCTATAAACCCCATAAAAGCTAAATCACGAATATGTTTAACCAATCCGTTTTTCTGAATAGCTTCCATTTTATCCCCACCCCAAAAACGAAAATCAACCCTTGGATTTTCATCTAAAATTGCTTGCATCATATTGCTTGCATGAAGATCTCCTGATGGCTCACCTGCAATGATATATACTTTTGTTGCGCTCATTTTTTTTAAAAAAACTTGATATAAATAATATATGGAGCAAAAATAATTGAACCTAAAATAACTCCCATGGCAAAATTAAAACGCTCCTTATTTAAAAAAAAGTAAAACCAGCCCAAATTGGCAATAATTGAAATGGTGATCATCTTAATACGGTATGGCTTATTTACCACAAGTTGTGACCACAGTTGTTCGAAGTAATAATTTTGAACCCAGCCAATAATGAGTAAAACAACAGGTAAAACAACCAACGGTGTCAAAATACCTAATAACATTCCTTTCGTATGATCTATTGACCACTTTTTCAAATTCATAAATTCCAGTTTTCTAATTCTTTAATTGCTTTATAAGCAGTCATGTCAAATTGTGTCGGCACCAGTGTAGGATGTCCTCTTTCTATCCAATATAAATCTGTACCCTCTACCTTATCTTGCTCCAAAAACTCGCCTTCCAACCAATAATAAGGTTTTCCAAATTGATCTTTCCGTTTATCAAAACGATCATCCCAAAAAGAAAGCGATTGCCTACAAATTTTTATTGATTTTAATTCATCAAGAGGAATGTCTGGAATGTTTACATTTAAACAGGTATAATCCATCATTCCATTTTTCAATACGTGTTTTACTATGTTTTTAACCACTGATTTTGAAGCCGTAAAATCTGCATCACTATCAAAACTACATAGCGAAAATCCAACGGAAGGAATATTTTCCATCGCTCCCTCTACCGCGGCAGACATTGTGCCTGAATACAATACATTTGAAGCCGTATTTGCACCATGATTAATCCCTGAAACAATCAAGTCTGGTTTACGGTGTAAAATTTCATACACCCCCATTTTTACACAATCTACAGGAGTTCCTGAACAAGCATAAGCTGGTGTATCGCCAAATAAATCCGAATCATACAATCGTAAGGGCTCATTAATTGTTATGGCATGTCCCATGCCCGACTGAGCCGAATCAGGGGCAATTACAACAACATCTCCAAATTCTTTCACAGCTTCAAATAACGAACGTATTCCTTTAGCAGAAATCCCATCGTCATTTGTAACTAAAATCATCGGTCTTTTGAGACTCATACATCGATCTAATTATGAACAATACGAAAGTAACTAAAGTTATCTTAATCTTTCAGCATAAATGATGAGTAATCTAAATGAATTAATTATTTTTGAACATGCAGTTAAATACTTGATTGCATACTGATTTCAATGTGAATGACAACAACTAATTTAACCCAAATTGCAACGGGAATTACTCAAGCCAATATTGAGCTAATAAACTCATCTGTAAAAAAGCTGTCTAACACCCAATTAAACTGGAAACCAACGGCTAATGCATGGAGTATTAATGACGTTTTATCGCATTTAAATGAATACCTAAACTACTACCACCCCCTATTTCTTCGTAAAATTGAGAACACGCGTTTTACCTCTACAAAAGAAGCTTTCTTAAGCTCTCCTTTGGGCCGAGCTGCATGGAAATCTATGAAGTTGGGAAACGCAAAAAACATCAAACGAAAAATAAAATCGCCTAAAGACTGCAACCCTATTTTTACACCTAGTATTTCAGAAGGAGAGCAGTTAAATAAATTTATTGATCAGCAAAAAAACTTTTTACTGATTATAGAACAATCTAAAACGGTTAATATTCGTCGTATAAAAATACCAATATCCAGATCTAAAGTTGTTCGACTAAGACTCGGCGATGCTTTACTTTATGTAGTTTATCACAATGAACGACACATGCAACAGATTTTGAATATACAAAACAACCCTAACTTCCCTGCTTAACAATGAATTCGTTTAGCGCTTACTGTAAAGTTAGTATTTCACCTGTTCGATTCGAATCAAAAGACCAGAGTGAAATTGTAACCCAGCTATTATTTGGTGAATTAATTACAGTTCATGAAGTAAAAGAACCTTGGGCAAAAATCACAACACTAGACGATAGTTATGAGGGATTCATTGACTATAAACATTTTAAGAAGTTAACTGAAAAAGAAGCTAGACGATGGTCTGACGGCCTCTCAATTCTACAAAATCGCGAATGCGATTTAAGTACCCCATGGGGAGTACAACGGATATGCAGGGGAGCATATATTCCATTTGGAGAAGTTGAATTTAATATTGGAGAAGATCATTTTCATTTGAAAAACAACGAAAATACTACATTTAATTCGGCTTGGGAATACGCCCTTGACTACATCAATACCCCTTATTTATGGGGAGGGAAATCACCTTTTGGCATTGATTGCTCTGGAATAACACAAATAATATATCGCCTATTTAACATTAACCTTCCACGTGATGCTTCACAACAAGTAACTGTTGGGAACGATGTTGAATTTGATGAAATAATCTCTGGTGACTTAGCTTACTTTGAAAATAAATCAGGGAAAATAACGCATGTAGGCATTTGTAACGGAAGCGGAGAAATTATCCATGCTGCCGGACACGTACGAAAAGACAAGTTATTAAACACAGGAATCATGAATGCTGAATCAGGTTACTTAACGCACAAATTAACGTGTATTAAACGTGTTTTATAATCCACAAGAAAAAACAATGACAATATATAAACTCAATTTACAATCCCGTTATGCTTAAAGACACACAAATTTTTAATTTAATTGACGCTGAAAAAGAACGTCAATTAAACGGAATAGAATTAATAGCCTCAGAGAACTTCGTTAGTGACGGGGTTATGGAGTCTATGGGAAGCGTACTTACAAACAAATACGCAGAAGGACTACCTGGAAAAAGGTATTATGGTGGATGTGAAATCGTAGACCAAATTGAAACGCTTGCCATCAATCGTTTATGTAAATTGTTTGGTGCTGAATGGGCTAACGTTCAGCCTCACTCTGGAGCACAAGCAAATGCCGCCGTATTTTTAGCTTGCCTAAATCCTGGAGATAGTATTTTAGGTTTTGACCTGTCACATGGAGGCCATTTAACACATGGCTCACCTGTTAATTTTTCAGGAAAAACATACAAACCACACTTCTATGGGGTTAATAAAGAAACAGGCTTAGTTGACTACGACATGATGGAAGAAGTTGCTAAAAAAGAGCGCCCAAAGTTGATTATTTGTGGTGCCTCTGCTTACAGCCGTGACTGGGACTATGCTCGCGTTCGTAAAATCGCAGACGAAGTTGGCGCATTGATTTTAGCAGACATCTCTCACCCTGCAGGATTAATTGCCACAGGACTTTTAAGCAACCCACTTGAACATTGTCACATTGTCACATCAACAACCCATAAAACACTTCGTGGACCACGAGGAGGGGTTATCATGCTTGGTAAAAACTTCGACAATCCTTTTGGGTTAAAGTGGAAAAATGGAAATCCTAAATCGATGGCAGCACTATTGGATGCAGCAGTATTCCCTGGTACTCAAGGTGGACCATTAGAACATGTAATTGCAGCCAAAGCAGTTGCTTTTGGAGAAGCTTTAACTGATGGGTATAAGACTTATATGAAACAAGTTCAAAAAAATGCAGCAGTAATGGCTGATGAATTTGTAAAGCGAGGTTACTCTATTATTTCTGGTGGAACGGACAATCACTCCATGTTAATTGACATACGTTCTAAAGGAGTTACTGGAAAAGATGCGGAGAACACTTTGGTTAAAGCGGATATCACAGTAAACAAAAATATGGTTCCTTTTGATACAGAGTCTCCTTTTGTAACCTCTGGAATTCGAGTTGGAACTCCAGCCTTAACATCTCGTGGTGTAAAGGAAAATGAAATGGCCAAAGTTGTAGAGTTAATTGACCGAGTAATTACAAACATTGACAACGATGTAATTATTGCTGAAGTCAAAATAGAAGTAAACAAATTAATGGGGCATCGTCCTCTATTTACCTGGGAATAAAGCCCTTAATATCTTACTACACATAAAAAAAGCCTTAGTGATAATCACTAAGGCTTTTTTATAATTATGTTGCAGGTTGTTTTCGTATAATCTTCCAAAATATTTTGGGTAAGAACCGTTTCAATGTAACTGCCTTAACCTCTTTGTTTCCTATAAGGATTTCCTTTTTATTTTTTCGCACTCCATTTAATAAAATGGAAACGCATTGCTCTGGAGGCATTCCAGTTTCTTGATTGTGATCCATTTTACCATGCGTTGCCCCTTTTTCATTTAAGGCATTTACTGAAATAAGTGTATTTATTTTCCCTGGACAAGCAATAGTTACCCTTATCCCCTTACACTCCTCTTCAAGCATTAGACTCTCATAAAAACCATGTAAGGCATGTTTGGAAGCACTGTACGCACTTCTTAAAAAGAATCCAAACTTTCCTGCAATACTTGAAATGACAACTACATGTCCACTTTGCTGCTTACGCATATAAGGCAAAACAGCCTTCGTTAACGCAATATTTCCAAAGTAATTAACCTCCATGATTTTTCGATCTACTTCCAATGGGGTACTTCCTGCCTCTGAACGTTGTGACACTCCTCCATTGTTAAATAAAAAATCAATGCGTCCAAACTTATGAACTACCTGAGCTGCTAACGCTTCAAATTTAGTAGAATCCTCAAGATCTAAGGGTAAGATAAGGTGGTTCTCAGGCTTGACCAAGCTCTCCCTTACACGTTCTAACTTAGCTACATCTCTTGAAGACAAGACCACTTTTGCTCCCGACAGTTCAAGTTGTTTAACCATTTCAACTCCTATTCCTGAAGAAGCTCCTGTTACCCACGCTATTTTATTCGAATACATATACAAGCTTGTTTTCTGTTTTTCAAAGCTAAAAAAAAATCCTGTGAATAATTTCACAGGATTTTAAATAAATTATAATGATTTGGCTATAAGTCATCTGGTAAATCAACAGACTTATAACTTTTCTTTCTCGGTTTTAACTGGTCAATGAAAACAATTTTAAATTTCTCAGAATCAGTATTGTAAATCATTTCTGTAATACCATTTACAATTGTTGGTGGAGTCTTTTTAGAATTATAAAAATTCTTTTCCATCATTTCATACGTATTATCATCATATTGCAAAAAAATCGATACAATTAACCCGTTTTCTACCCTTACCTTTCCAGCAATACAATAAGAATCACCTCCATCCTGAAAGAAACTAAGAATTACATTTCGGTGCATATCATCAGAAACAGTGTAAGACCCTCGATCATCAAAGGCTTTCTGTAATCGACTAAAACATTTACTCTGTCCAAAAGAAGACAGTCCGATAAAAATTACAGCTAAGGTTAATATACTTTTTTTCATATTAAATTGATTTTTTGTGAGCAAATGCTCGATTTCAAAGATAGCAAGTTTGATTTAATTTGTGCTACCTCTATTTAATTTATTTATTTTTGAAAAAATCCAAAGGCGATGATTGAAACACAAATAGCAGACCAATTTTCAGAATCATTAGAAGTTTTACAAAAATTCAACACTACAGAAAATGTTGAAAAGATAGCTAAATCAGCTCTAATAATGGCTTCCGGGTTGAAAAACGGGGGTAAGATAATTAGTTGTGGAAACGGAGGATCAATGTGTGACGCAATGCATTTTGCAGAAGAATTAACAGGACGTTACCGAGACAATCGACCTTCAATTGCTGCTGTTTCTATTTCAGACCCTAGTCACATCACATGTGTTGGAAATGATTACGGGTTTGATTTTATTTTTTCAAGGTACATTGAAAGCGTTGGTCAAGCAAATGACATACTCCTTGCAATCTCTACTTCAGGGAACTCTAAAAATGTAATCAATGCCATTCACGCTGCAAAAGCAAAAGGGATTAAAATAGTTGGTCTTACAGGAAAAACTGGCGGAGAAATGGCAGAACTATGTGATGTTGAAATTAGAGCTCCTTACTCAAAATACGCAGATCGCGCACAAGAAATACACATTAAAGTCATTCACTCGTTGATTGATTGTATTGAAAAACAATTAAGCTAAACCAACCTGAAAAATTTTGAAGCATTTTCAATTGTAAACAAGTTGTTGAAAACTCACTCTTTTACGTACAATTAACCTTGTTTTAATTTAGATTAATCTTTAATTTTGCTGTTTACTGAATTTCAATGATTCAAGAAGAGTTACATACTAAGGTCAAAAACATTTTCTCAGCTTACCTTGAGCAAAATGGTCATAGAAAAACACCCGAAAGATTTGCCATATTAGCAGAGATTTATAATTACAAGGGGCATTTTGACATTGAATCTTTATATGTAGAAATGAAAAACCAGAACTACCGTGTTTCTCGTGCTACACTTTACAACACCATAGAATTGCTCTTGGCATGTAATTTGGTTCGGAAGCACCAATTTGGAAAGAACATTGCGCAATTTGAAAAGTCACACGGGTCAACACAACACGATCATATTGTATTGACAGATACAGGTGAACTACTAGAATTTTGTGATCCTCGTATACAGAACATCAAAGCAACCATCGAAGAAATTTTTGATATAGAAATTCAGCACCATTCACTTTATTTTTATGGTGTTAAAAGAAAAAAAAGCTAATTTGAATATACAATTTGACATAGATATTCAGGATCCTGTAATTATTTATACTTTAAAAGGTAAAATCACCTCAGAACTAGACAGCGAAGACTTTGAAAAAGAAGTGTTCAACCACCTGAATCAAAACTATTTTCGAATTGTTTTTAATTTGAATGAATTAACACACACCAACTCTATAGGAATTGGGTTTTTCATGAGAACACTTACAAAAGCGCGTATCATGGGAGGAGAGTTAGTGCTATGTAACGTTAAAGGAAATGTTGAGAAGATATTTAAAATATCTAAACTTGACGAAATATATACGATCTATTCAGATCAAACAGAGGCTATAAATCACTTTAAATAAAGTAAATGAAACTAGACGTACTATTAGGCTTACAATGGGGAGACGAAGGAAAAGGTAAAATTGTAGATGTCCTCACACCTAAATACGATATAATTGCACGCTTTCAAGGTGGACCAAATGCCGGTCACACACTAGAATTCGAAGGAATAAAACATGTTCTTCATACAATTCCATCTGGAATTTTTAGAGATGGTGTAATGAACCTTGTCGGAAACGGAGTGGTTATTGACCCTGTTATTTTTCAAGCCGAATTAGATAAACTGGAGCCTTTTAACATTGACTATAAGGCACGCCTTGTCATTTCTAAAAAAGCACATTTAATACTCCCTTCTCACAGGCTATTAGATGCAGCATCAGAAGCCTCTAAAGGAAAGGATAAAATAGGTTCTACATTAAAAGGAATTGGCCCAACATACATGGACAAGACAGGACGTAATGGTTTAAGAGTCGGTGACATCTACTCTCCAAACTTTAAAGCTAAGTACAATGCACTTGTCGAAAAACACAAGTCAATGCTAGAACGTTATCCTGACTTTAAATACGACCTATCTGAAACAGAAGGAGCTTGGATGGATTCAATTGAACGACTAAGAGAACTTACTGCAGTTGATAGCGAACACTACATCAATGAAGCAATTAAAGCTGGAAAGAGCATTTTAGCCGAAGGTGCTCAAGGAACAATGTTAGACATTGATTTTGGAACGTACCCATTTGTAACTTCTTCAAACACTGTAACAGCAGGAACTTGTACTGGATTGGGAGTTGCCCCTACGCGTATTGGCAATGTTATAGGTATATTTAAAGCTTACTGTACACGTGTTGGTAGTGGACCATTCCCTACCGAACTTGAAGATGCTGTTGGTGAAAAAATTCGAAAAGAAGGATTTGAATTTGGTGCTACAACTGGTCGCCCTAGAAGATGTGGGTGGGTTGATATTCCAGCATTGAAATACGCAATAATGATCAACGGTGCTTCTGAACTTTCTATGATGAAAGCAGATGTATTAGATAACTTTGAGTCCATTCGCGTCTGTACACATTACATGATTGACGGTGAACGCTATGATCACTTCCCTTATGATGTTACCGACATGGAAGTAACCCCTGTTTACGAAGACATTAAAGGGTGGAACTGTGACACAACAAAACTAACATCATTTGATGATGCTCCAGTAGAATTAAAATCGTATGTTTCATATTTGGAACAAAAATTGGAGGTACCAATTACAATTGTTTCTGTTGGACCAGATAGAACTCAAACACTAGATAACAAACATTAGTATAAAACGTACTAACTTGATCGTATATTTAAATACATTCAAAAGTGCACTACTCATTAGCGCACTTTTTTTGGTTTCAAACCAAGCCGCCTCTCAAGAAAACATCTTGGAACTGCTTCCTGGTTCTGAAAGTTTAGAATATGATGAAGCCACTAATATCCATCGTTTAATCGGTAACGTTAACTTTGTTTATCAAGGTAATGTTATGTATTGCGATTCAGCCCACTACTCTGAGCAGTTAAAAACAGTGAGAGCGTATGGGAAGGTTCATATAAACAAACAAGACACGCTCAACCTTTACTGTGACTCACTGTATTTTGATGGGGAACATCAAAAGTCAAAACTTTGGGGGAATGTTCGTGTCATTGACAACGAATATAAACTAACAACTGACACATTAGAATACGACACTAAAAACAGTCAAGCTTCCTATCAATACGGAGGTACAGTCATAAATGTTTTGACCCAAGAAATTCTCACAAGTCGTATAGGGTACTTTCATCCAAAATCGAAAAACTTCTTCTTCAGTAAAAATGTTAATTATAAAGGCAACGACCTTCTAATCCAGACCGATACACTTCAATACCTATATGCTCAAAAAAAGACCTTATTCTATGGTGAAACCCATATTAAAACAGAAAACGCAACCATGTATTGCGAATCAGGTTGGTACAATACAAATACTAAAAAAGGATCCCTTCAACAAAACGCCTACATATCTCGAGAGACAGACTACATTTCAGGAGACACATTAATCTATAACCCAGAAAAAGGAATTTCTATTGGAATAGGAAATGTTTATTACCGTGACTCAACGCAAGACATTACATTTAATGGTGATTATGCATACAACTCAGACAGTTTAAATTACTCCTTCTTAACAGGGCATGCTCTTGCAACAAAAATAATGACCAATGATACCTTATACATTCATGCTGACACCCTTTTCTCGACGAAACTTGATAGCACAGATGTAATGAAAGCTTACAGCCATGCAAAAATTTACTCCACAAAAACACAGTGTATAGCTGATAGCATTGTTTACAATTCAGAATCTAATTTAATTGAACTCCACTCCAACCCTGTTGTTTGGTCAAACAGCGCCGAACTAAAAGGCTCTTTTATTGACATGCATATAACAGACACGCTAATACAAAATGTAAACATCTACAATTCTGCATCAATTTTAATGGAAATTGAAGCTGAATTATACTACAATCAAATTGCTGGAAAAACTATTGTAGCTAAATTCAAAGACAATGAACTTTATCAAGCTCGTGTTAGTGGAAATGCTGTCACTCTATTCTACCCTGAAGAAACAGAAGAAACAGACTCAACACTGACAAAAAAACGTGTTGGCATGAATCGACTATATGCTAGCGACCTACGTATTGATATCGACAGCAATCAAATTATAGGCATCAACTACATTCAAGAACCTGACGGCATATTCTACCCCATGGAAAAAATTAGAGAAAAAGAGCAATTCATTCAAAATTTTTCCTGGAAACAAGCCCTTCGACCAAAGTCAAAAGAAGCACTACTTGAAGACTAATCCTTAAGGCTTACGTTCTACACGCTGAACACCCTCAACTTGCTCAAACTTATACATCAGCTGATCTAAGTGCTCTGTATCAAATACCAAAACTTTCATTTTCCCTTCAAAGATCCCATCATTCGTATCAAAGGAAATAGATTTCATGTTGACATTGTGTTCATTTGAAAGGATTTCAGTTAGTCGATTGACCATACCTAAGCTATCAATACCATGAATGGTAATATCAGCCAGTCGCTCGCTCAAACGGGTGTTTTTCCACGTTGCTTTAATACAGCGATAAGCCATTTTAGATTGTAAATGCTCTGCATTTGGGCATGTATGCCGGTGTATTTTTATGCCGTCATTAATTGTCGTAAAACCAAACACACTATCACCAGGAATTGGGTTACAACAAATGGCTAAATTATAATCAATATTTTTATAGTCATCACCAATAAGAATGGTGTCTTTTTTTGTGTCTACCTTGGTATATACATCTGTATTTTTACGCGTTTTTCTAACAGTTCGCTTCTCAATGTGAAGCACCCCATTTTTATTCTCAACCTCCCTAAGTTTGGACAGGTCGATTTTACCTTTAGCTATCATGAAATACAATTCAGTAGCATTTGGCATTTTATAAAAGCGTTCTAGAACAGATAAATTCTCTGATGAGTAACGAATATTGTGCTGCTTAAATTTACGTTCTAAAATCTCTCTACCGTCCATTGCAATAACCTTCCTGGCATCTTTCAATGACGATTTAATTTTTTGCTTTGCACGCGCAGTTATGACAAATCGAATCCACTCTTCATTCGGCTTTTGCTTGCTTGAAGTAATGATTTCAACCTGATCGCCATTATCCAACTGGTAACTCAACGGAACCAATCGGTTATTGACCTTTGCTCCTATACAGCTACCACCAATATCAGTGTGAATGTCATATGCAAAATCGAGTATTGTTGCCTTATTAGGTAAGACCCGAAGCTCTCCCTTTGGGGTAAAAACATATATTTCATCTCTAAACAAATTCAACTTGAATTCATCAATAAAATCCATGGCATTTAAGTCTGGATTTTCTAATAAATCTCTGATTTCAGAAACCCATCGATCAAATTTAGATTCAGTTGTCTTAGACTCTTTATAACGATAATGCGCTGCAATTCCCTTCTCAGCAATTTCATCCATTCGCTTAGAACGAATCTGAACCTCAATCCACTTACCTATAGGTGACATTACCGTTATGTGTAACGATTCATATCCGTTTGCCCGAGGAGTTGAAATCCAATCGCGCAAACGATCTGGGCTAGGCTGATAAAAATCGGTAACAATACTGTATATCCTCCAACTATCTGATTTTTCTAGCTCAACAGGGGTGTCTAATATAATTCGAATCGCGAAAATGTCATAAACTTCTTCAAAAGGAATGCCTTTCTTTTGCATTTTTCTCCAAATCGAGGAAATGGATTTTGTCCGTACTTTTATTTTAAAATTGTACCCCTCACGCAATAGAGCTTCACGAATAGGTTGTGTAAACTTTCTGATAAAACGTTTACGTGCATCTTGTGAAGAACTCAGTTTATCTTGAATTTCAGTGTACACTTTTGATTCCGTATACCTAAAGGCCAAATCTTCCAACTCACTCTTAACCGAATACAAACCTAATCGATGGGCTAGCGGTGCATATAAAAACTTGGTTTCTGAAGCAATTTTCACTTGCTTATCATACCGCATACTCCCTAATGTCCGCATATTATGTAGCCTGTCAGCCAGCTTAATTAAAACCACTCGAATGTCATCCGATATGGTTAAAATCATTTTACGGAAATTCTCTGCCTGAATAGATGCATTCTGGTCAAATACTTCTGGAATTTTAGTTAAACCATCAATTATTAATCGATTTTTTGACCCAAATAAATCCTCAATATCATCTAATGTTATATGTGTATCCTCGACCGTATCATGCAATAGTGCACACACAATAGCCGTAGTACCTAACCCCATTTCTTCGGCGCAGATTCTCGCTACAGCAATAGGATGATAAATGTAAGGTTCGCCTGATTTTCTTCGCATTTCTTTATGCGCATCTAAAGCGACATCGAAAGCCTTACGTATTCTCCTTGTATCTTCTTTACTTCTATCTTTATGTGAACGCAGTAACCCCCTGAACGCATTTAAGATCTCTTTCCGTTCTCTATCTAAATCGATTTCAGCAGGTAACTCACTCATACCCTACTTTGTTGGTAAAACTTTCGCCTTTACTTCTCCAAATCCTATTCGAACACCATTCTTCTCAGAAAACCCTCTCATAATAACAGTATCATTATCATTAATGAACTTGCGTTCTGTTCCGTCATTCATTTTAAAAGGCTTAGTTCCTTTCCATGAAATCTCTAACATTGAACCGAATTGGCCCTCTTGAGGACCTGAAATGGTTCCCGAACCGTAACAATCTCCTAAGCGCATATTACAACCATTGACTGTGTGATGTGCCAACTGCTGATTCATATTCCAATACATATGCTTGTAATTTGATTTTGCTACACTGTTTTCTTGACCATCTTCTGGCTTTATGAGTACCTCAAGGTTAATATCAATGTGTTTATCTCCTGTGTATTCTAAATATGGTAAAACCACTGGGTCTTGATTTGGACCTGAAACTCTAAATGGCTCAAGGGCATCTAAAGTAACAATCCAACAAGAAATATGTGACGCAAAGTTTTTTCCTAAAAAAGGACCTAAGGGTACATATTCCCAACCTTGAATATCACGTGCGCTCCAATCATTTAACAAAGCCATTCCAAAAATATACTCATCCGCTTCCTCTGTTGTGATATGATCTCCTAACGGTTTTCCTTCATACGTAAAAAAAGCAGTCTCTAACTCAAAGTCAAGCAAACTACTTTCTCCAAAAACAGGAATTTCTGCTGTTGGCGGTTTCTTTTGCCCTTTAGGCCTATGAAAATCAATACCTGAAGCTATAATTGAACTTGCTCTACCATGATAACCAACTGGAATATGCTTCCAATTTGGGAGCAAAGCGTTGTTTGGATCTCTAAAAAGGCAGCCAACGTTAAACGCGTGCTGTTCACTTGAATAAAAATCGGTATAATCTCCGATTGAGATAGGCATCAATAATTCAACATCATCAATGTCTAACAATAGTTTTTCTAAGTGACTTTTGTTGTTTTTCAATTCATCATTCGATTCTTGAAACAAGACTGAAATACGATCTCTGAGTATACGCGTACCCTCTTTACCATGGCGCATCATCTTATTTAAGGTAGCGGAAGCAAAGTCCTCTACGTTAAAACCTAACCCTTCCAAATACCCAAATTCAAAGATGACTTTTAAATCAATAACTGTATCCCCTATTCGTGTAGCAACTCTAGGAGAATCATCTCCTGTTGAGATGATTCCAAATGGAATGTTTTGAATTGGGAAATCTGAATCTGAAGGTACTTCTACCCATGATTTATACGCTGGATTATTTGCTTTGATACTCATCAATTATCGTTTTTACTCTAATTTTTAACTATTTACTTATACGTTGAATCTGAAATGCATAACATCCCCGTCTTCCACAAGGTATTCTTTTCCTTCTACTCTAAATTTACCTGCATCCTTTACTGCAGATTCACTGCCAAATTCTACAAAATCAACATACTTAATTACCTCAGCACGAATAAATCCTTTTTCAAAATCTGTGTGTATTACACCTGCAGCCTGTGGCGCTGTCATTCCTTTTTTAATTGTCCAAGCTCGAACTTCTTTTTCTCCTGCAGTAAAATAAGTTTCAAGATTCAACAACCTATATGCCGAACGAATTAAACGGTTTACACCCGGTTCTTCCAAGCCAAGTTCATCCAAAAACATATGACGCTCCTCATAAGTATCTAACTCCATGATATCAGCCTCAATTGCAGCACCAATAGTCAGTACCTCTGCATTTTCGGCAGAAACTGAAGCCTTCAACGCTTCAACATAAGCATTTCCATTTTTCACAGAAGCCTCATCTACGTTACACAGGTACAATACAGGTTTTGCTGTAATCAACTGCATTTGATTCACGATCTCCTGCTCTAACTCATCAAACTTAAGTGATCGAACAGACTTTCCAGACTCTAGAACAGTCAAAATCTGAATAGCTAAACCATGTTCTTTTACTGCATCTTTATCTCCTGACTTCACTGTACGTGCCAACGAATTAATTCGTTTTTCAATACTTTCTAAATCTTTCAATTGAAGTTCGACATCAATAACCTCTTTATCTCTAACCGGATCAATAGAACCATCAACATGAATAATATTTCCATCATCAAAACATCTAACAACGTGTATAATCGCATCTGTTTCACGAATATTTGCTAGGAATTGATTTCCTAAACCCTCTCCTTTCGAAGCTCCTTTTACAAGACCAGCAATATCAACAATTTCCATTGTTGTTGGAAGTACACGCTGGGGATTAACCAGCTCTTCCAATTTCTCCAATCGTGGATCTGGAACTGCTATTGTGCCTACATTTGGTTCAATTGTACAAAATGGATAATTAGCCGATTGAGCCTTTGCATTTGAAAGACAATTGAATAAGGTTGATTTCCCTACATTTGGTAATCCTACGATTCCACATTTTAACGCCATCTATTCGATTTTTAAACAAAGATAATAGGAAGATGTAAAGCAAACAATTTTATGAAGAAATCTCTTAAAAAAAGTAAATCAAACTTAAACTCGAGTCTACTCATACTTCAATGATATTACCACCTGCCTATAGAACAAGAATACTCAGTCACATTTCAACATTTTTTTGTTAAAAAATTTAACGAAACCGTCCATTTTACCATCAAAATAGACTACTTTTGAAGCGCAATTAAGGAACAACTTATTCACGTTAAATTTTACCGTGAATTGATAAAAAAAACTTAGATGGCAATAGACATATTTGAAAAGATTAAAAAAAACAGAGGGCCTTTAGGCCAGTATTCTAAAGGAGTTCATGGATACTTCACATTCCCTAAGTTGGAAGGTGAAATTGGAAACAAAATGATTTTCCGTGGAAAAGAATGCTTGGTATGGTCGGTAAACAACTACCTTGGGTTAGCAAATCACCCTGAAGTTAGAAAAGCTGATGCTGACGCTTCTGCTGAATGGGGGTTAGCATACCCTATGGGTTCTCGAATGATGACCGGACAAACAGGTATGCACGAAGCATTAGAGAGCGAAATCTCTGAGTTCATGGATAAAGAAGATACAATTCTATTGAACTTCGGATACCAAGGAATGGTTTCAGCAATTGACTCCATTGTTGACCGAAACGATGTAATTGTTTACGACAGTGAATCACACGCATGTATCTTAGATGGTATGCGACTTCACGCTGGGAAACGTTTCGTTTTTAAGCACAATGACATGGAAAGCTTTGACAAGCAAATGTTACGCGCTACAAAAATTGTAGAAAACACAAACGGAGGAATACTTGTTATTACTGAAGGTGTTTTTGGAATGGCTGGTGACCAAGGTAAATTAAAAGAGCTTGTTGAATTCAGAAAATCAGGTAAATACGACTTCAGACTATTCGTTGATGACGCACATGGTTTTGGTACTGTAGGTGAAAAAGGCCAAGGTGCTGGAGAAGGCCAAGGTGTTCATGACGAAATTGACATTTTATTTGGAACATTTGCAAAATCAATGGCCTCTATCGGTGCGTTCATTTGTGCAGAAGAGCATATTGTTGAATTTTTACGTTACAACATGAGGTCTCAAGTATTTGCAAAGTCATTGCCAATGCCACTTGTTGTTGGAGCTAGAAAGCGTCTTGAATTACTAAGAGATCAACCTCAACATAAAGAAAACTTATGGAAAATCGCATCTTCACTTCAAACAGGACTAGTTGATTCTGGCTTTGACATTGGAGTAACAAACTCTTGTGTTACACCTGTTTTCTTAAAAGGAAATTTAGCAGAAGCGACTAACCTAACGTTTGACTTAAGAGAAAACTACAACATTTTTTGCTCGATTGTAATTTACCCAGTTGTACCTAAGGATGTAATCATGTTAAGGTTAATTCCAACTGCAGTTCATACATTAGAAGATGTAAACTATACGATTGAAACATTCGTAACGGTTAAAAATAAATTAGATGCCGGTGAATACCAATCTGAAGAAATGGCAACCGTAGAAGTTGATAGCAAAAGCTAAACAATTCACTATTGTCTCGTCCTAAATAACCGTTACAGGATTTAGACCAAGATACTTAATTTATTAAACAGCGTTGAGAACGTTCTCAACGCTGTTTTGGTTTTTGTATGTTTTTACTTTAATACTTCGTTGTTTATGCATTTTTACAGGAGTTAACATATTGCAAGAATAGTGAGGTCTGAAGTTGTTGTAGATCCTGATACTATCTTTGACCAGTTCCTTCATAATGCCGATTGGTAGATTTTTATCATAACCTAGAAATTCTTGCTTTAAGATTCCGTTTACTCTTTCTGCTACTGCATTTGCGTAAGGGTCATAGGATTCAGTCATACTGCATTTGATTTTCTTTTCGCTTAAAACTTTTTGATATTCATCACTGCAATATTGAAACCCTCTATCTGAGTGATGGATAAGATTTTCCTTTTTGTAAGACCTGGATTTAACAGCCATTGATAAAGCCCTGACTGAGCCTATTGAACAAAGGCTCTTTGATACGTCATATCCTACATTTTTTTTCGAGTAAGCATCTGTAACCAACGCTAGATATATTGGGTTGGTTCGATTACCGATATAGGTTATATCTGATACCCATACTTGCTCTGGTCGAACGATGGGAAGTTCAGCAACTATGTTTTTATGTTTACGGAACCGATGATGAGAGTCAGTCGTAATATAATAGGATCGTTTAGGAATGATTTGCATGTGATTTGCTTTTAAAATTGAAAATAATTTATCCCTGCCAACTCCCAGTTCCTTCAACTCTTCTTGAAGGATATGATACAGCTTGCGCGTTCCGATACGTGGCATTTGGACGCGAACCTCACTCACTAATTCAACCACACGCTGAGCCGTATGTTTTCCTTTGTACCTTGAACGAAGGGATCGATAATAAACCTGTCTACTTACCCCGAGTAATCTGCAGGTAGCCGTTAAGCTTTCTTGCTGTTCTTCTTTGAAAGTGTCGATTGCTCGGGTGAGGAGTTTTTTCGGATAGGAATATTATACTCTTTTTCTGCCATGTCAATGATCATGTCAAAAATGATAGACTTCTTATCCGCTTTCTCAACTTGTTTTTCTAAATGCTTTTTCTGCTTTTCGAGTAAACGCACTTTTTGCTCCAACTCCAATAATTTCTGTTGTGGTGTTTTGGGCATATTTGAAGGTGTTTGATTTTCCCAATCAAAGTTACCATATTTTCTAAGCCAACTCACAACCGTTGAACGAGCCTGTATTCCATACCTGCGAACTGCTCCTGTTGTTGAGAGTTCTCCTCGCTCAACCTCACTTACAACTTGTAATTTTAAGGACAAGGAGTAATCTTTCTGACTGCGTTTTACGTAATCTGTTTTTCCATTTTTATTCATTACACTCTTTTTTTGTGTAACGCTATTTCAGGACGGCACATATAACAATAAAAAAAAGCCGCTTTAATAAGCGGCTTTTTTTATTTCAAATAACATTACTTCAGCCCCAAACTAACAGACCTCTGTTAAAACACCTATCAAAAAATCAACTTCAGATTTCGTGTTAAACGCATGGAAACAAAATCGAATTCGCTCTTTTCCTTCTGCCACTGTAGGCGAATATATTGGTTTAACTGCGATCGATTTACCCTGAAGCTTTTCAGCGACAAGCCGAACCCCCTCAACAGAACCTATCTGTAAAACTTGAATTGGTGAGTTTACTTCTGACAACAAACCTTCATGCACAAACAATGACCTGAATTGAGCTAACACTGACTGTAAGTCACCTTGCCTTTCCACCACAGAAGAACAAGTAGCTCGAGTCGCATTCAAACTAAAAACACAAGGAGGCAGAGCCGTTGTATAAATAAATGACCTTGAAAAATTAACGAGATAATCAATCAATTGTTGGCACCCCAAGACAACAGCTCCATGCGAGCCATAAGCCTTACCAAAAGTTACCAATCGAGCAAATACCCTGTTTTCAAAACCTAAAGCAGAAACAAGCCCTTTTCCACTTTCTCCGTAAACCCCTACTGAATGTGCTTCATCTACAATTAAATAAGCGTCATATTCTTCACACAGATCAATAATATCTTTTAAAGGTGGAATATCTCCATCCATCGAATAAAGTCCTTCTATCGCAACATAAACAGCCCCTTGAACCTTTTCTAAACGCATTCTTAGATCAGTAATACTGTTGTGTTTAAACGCATACGCATTTGCAAAACACATTCGGATACCGTCACGTGAACTTGCATGGATCAACTCATCGTAAATGATTGTATCTCCACGCTGAGGGATACTCGAAAAGAATCCAACGTTCGCATCATAACCAGAATTAAACATCAACGCTGCCTCACTACTAAAAAAAGAAGCTAACTTCTTCTCTGCATCAACAGCCTCTTTAGAGTTCCCCGAAATTAATCGAGACCCGGTAGCACCTCGCCCTTCAAAAAAAACATCAGAAGCATCTTTAGAAAAACCCAAATAATCGTTTGAAAAAAAATCTTTAAACCCATCAAAAAGAGAAAGGGAACGTAATGTCCCCTCCTTAATTCTATTCGTTAATTTAGCTGTAAGTTTATAATCCATTACAGACTACCAACCGTAGTTACTTTTCTTGGCTCAAAACCCTCAACCTTAGCACGAGCAGCCTTCAACTCCAATGCGCGAGCAGCCTCCTTTGCTTTTCTAGCATCAAGAATTTCATCTGGCTTTGTTTCTGGCTTATCTCCGTCAGAAAATGCTGCCTTAGGCGTTAATCCTAATATTTTAAACATCTCCATATCCTCATTGTATTCAGGATTTGGTGTTGTCAACAATTTATCTCCAGCAAAAATTGAACTTGCTCCAGCCATAAAACAGAGCGCTTGACCCTCCATCGACATTTTAGTTCTACCAGCAGACAAACGAACTACTGACTGAGGAAATGCAATACGCGTGGTTGCTACCATACGAATCATCTCCCACTGCTCAATTGGCTTCTGATCTTCCATAGGAGTCCCTTCAACAGCAACCAAAGCGTTTATAGGAATCGATTCAGGCGGAGTATCCATCTCCATATAGCTCATCAAAAGACCAACACGATCTTCTACTGCTTCTCCCATTCCTATAATACCACCTGAACACACAGAAATACCTGCTTTACGCGCATTGTCAATTGTATTTAAACGGTCTTCATACTCCCGGGTTGAAATTACATCATCGTAATAATCTTTTGAGGTATCTAAATTGTGATTATACGCAAATAAACCTGCATTTTTTAAACGCACAGCCTGGTCCTCATTCATCATACCCAACGTACAACAAACCTCCATATCCAAGTCATTAACTCCTTGAACCATTTCAATCACGCTGTCAAAATCTTTGTTATCTCTAACCTCTCTCCAAGCAGCGCCCATACACAGTCTTGAAGAACCATTCTCTTTTGCATTTCGAGCTTGCTCAAGAACCGATTCAACAGTCATTATTTTCTGAGCATCTACATCTGTATGATACCTTGCTGCCTGTGGACAATAACCACAATCTTCTGCGCATCCTCCCGTTTTTATACTCAGTAAGGATGACATCTGAACCTCTCGTGGATCATGGTGTAAACGGTGAACAGTGGCCGCTTCAAAAACCAATTCTAACAAAGGTTTATTATACAGTTCTAATAAGGCTTCTTTTGTTCTATAGTCTTGAGATACTTTCATTTTTTTATTTTGATATACAAATATAAATATATCTATCGAAGAACAACGGGATAAAAGAGGAATCTACTTATTCAGTAAACAAGCAGCATACGCTTTAATAGCTTCTGACCGACCAAAAGAATCAACCTTTTCATGTGTAGTAGCCTTTAGAGAAACGGCATCAACATCTACCTTTAATATTTTAGCTATTGTTGACTGCATTAACGGGATTTTTGGATTCAATTTTGGTTTTTCAAGAACAATGGTACAATCTACATTCACGACATAATACCCTTTCGTCTTTACCAGCTCAACAACTTCTCCCAATAATATCTTACTATCAATTCCCTTGAATTTAGGGTCCGTATCTGAAAAATGGTAACCTATATCTCGCAAGTTAGCTGCCCCTAACAAGGCATCACAAATTGCATGCAATAAAACATCAGCATCAGAATGACCAACCGCACCTAACTCTGATTCAATTTCAACCCCACCAACAAACAACGGGGTTGAAGGCGCCAGACGATGTACATCAATTCCGTACCCTATTCTAAGATTCATTTATGGTGCAGATTGAGATAAATTAGGCTTAGAATCACCCAAGGCCATTCTCAGTGTAAAACGCACTGTATTTGCCAAAGGGTTAGAGCGTTTTAATGCTGCTAAATAAGAAATATCAACGCCAAACTTATTGTACTTAAACCCTACCCCTAAATTAAGGTATTGCCTAGATCCTTTATTTCGATCTTCATAAAAAAACCCTGTACGTACTGCAAGAATATCGTTATACCAATACTCTAAACCTAACGCTAAATTAATTTCAGACAATTCTTCTTTTAACCTTGTTCCACGAACAACTTCATACGAACCGTCCGCATTCTGAATATAGTCTCCCGCTTCATCTGTAGCTAACCTTCCTGGCGCATCATAAAACGACTGTAACATACCAGAAATAACACCAACATCATTAGACATTCCAGACAAAAGAACTGTTTCACCTCCAACCTCTCCGTAAGTTGCTGGAGAAGGGACCAATAATTTTTGAACATCAAACGAAACCGTTAAAGAATTGTACTTATCCAACTTTGCCTTATAAGCATTTCCAATTTTTAAGTTCATTGGGAGAAAGTCTCCAGGGCTTGCCGAACCTACATCTGTATACTTAACCTTATTACCAATATTATTAATTGTAGTAGCAAATGTATACTCTCCCTTTAAGTTACCAATTCGAGAATCATCGTCTAAAAACGTAAATGAAATATCAGCAGCTCCAGCTATTCCAGCCTTGGTTGTCACACCTGCAACAGGCAAACCTCCTGTTAAATTCGAATAGGCAAACTTACCATTCAAACCGACACTTGTTCTAGCTGATGTTTTAAAGGCGTAACCACCCACAAATTCAAATTCAGCTGGCTTATCATCGCGAATAACATCACCCGATTCAGATGTAAATGTAATTTCACCTAAGCTAAAATACCTGAGGGAACCCCCAACAGAATGCCTGTCGTTTAACTTGTAATACCCTGACACATAAGAAAGGTGAATATCATTTGTCAACTGCCTTAACCAAGGTGTATACGAGACACTTATTTCTGACTTTTGCTCCGCAAAATTTAACATTGAAGTATTCCAATACAACGAAGATGATGATGCACTCAACGCTGTACCAGCATCTCCCATTGCTCCAGCCCTAGAGTCTGGTGTAATTGATAAAAATGGTAGTGCAGTAGTTATCGTGTTCAATTGTAAATCGTCATTTGTAACTCCACTCCCTCCAGTTGGTTGAGCTAAAGAGATCAATGAAACCAAAGTAAATGTTGTTAATGCAATGTATTTAATCATGTTGTTTTTTTTCTGAGTTTTATCCTTGCAAATATACGTAAACGTAGAGCGTTTATTGTGTTATCATTTCAAAATAACTAATTTTTCTAACTTTTCATCCTTCTCGCCCTCAGGCGTCTGAACTTTCAAGCGATAAATGTAAACTCCTTTTGCTAATTGATCACCAAAATCATCTCTTCCATCCCAAGCAATCCCTTCTGAACGAAACCCTTCTGTATGAACGTATTTATTAATTGTTTTAACGAGCTTTCCTGATACGGTAAAAACTTGAACCTGAGCTTCCAATTGACTACACACTTGATTATGCTCAAAATAAAACTCCGTAGACGTTGTAAATGGATTTGGATAGTTTAAGACATGTGACAAATGCATTTCTTGCTTTTCTTGAACAACAAAACGAATCATTAATTCAGATGAATTATTATTTACATCCCAAACTTTGACACTTAGAGTATGCTCGCCCTGCTCAAGGGCATTAAAGTTATATCGAATTTCCCCAGACTGATAATCATCCAGCTCTGCTGAATAGTAATCATTTAAAACAATTGGATTAGCCGTTTCACCATCCAAAACTGCAATTAAGTCATGACCAACTCCATTACCAACAGCATTAATTCCATTTTCATCAAAAAGCGTTGCAATTAACAAGGGACTCTCATCTGTAATCCCACCATCGACAAAACTTTCATCGTTTAAATATATCTCAATTTGAGGCCCCTGCGTATCATCGATACCATTTTCATCAACACCTCCAACATAAACATCTTTCTCAAACCCAATAGCATCTGTAACGCCATTATCTGCATAATAACTTAGTTTACCATGACCAATTGCGTAATTGATATCTTTTGGGACAATGAATGTAAATTCAAAGAACCCATTTACAACACTTGCTTTTCCACAAAACAGTTTATTTGATTGAATTTCAAAATCAACCAACGGAGATCCAGGGTCATTTTGTAAGGTTGTTTGAATTTTAGGCTTATCAAAAACAGAGGGTGAAATTACACCGTTAAACCCCGTCAAGTTTACACCATTAAAATCTTCAACATGCCCTTTGATTGTCACCTTGCTCAATGCCTTCAAGGTATCTGTAACAACGCCAACAGCAAAACCATTAATACTGTCTGTAACAATATTCATTTCTGGTAAAGCGATTTGTAACGCCGGATCTCCAATTAGCGTAAAACTTCGTTTATTATTTGAAAAACCTGCTTCATTTTTAGTGCGCATAATAATTTCACCAAACGTCCTTGGTTTCAAATCTGCATCACGCTCAAACACATTCGCATAAAATGCTTTACCGGTTGCTTCATTAACGGAATAATAAACCGACCTTGTTGTTGTCATTAGCGCTATTGCAGCCCCATAAGGGTTTATCGAAGCCCACTCACCCGCAGACACTCGATCAGGATCATCATACTTTGTAAATTCACAGGTAGCAGACACAAGCAATGGCATTCGATCAATATTTTTCCAACCTTGAATTTGAGGCACTGTTATGACCCGCTCTTCAGCAACACCAACCTCTCCTCCATGCCCCACATAGTTCACCACTAGAGCCCCGCGATCTATTCGATTATTTATAGCACTATTTACTTCAGGATACCGTTCTCCTCCAGCCGTTGAAATTTGTTGAAATGCATCTAAGTATATCTTATCGCAATTCATTGCGGGGTAATTACTTGTTACAGAGTCGTATTGAACCTCACAATCTTCTCCTATAAACTGAAATTCTTCATCGTCTGCAATTTGAACATAACGTGTTCTCCAATCACCAAAGGTACTAGAACCATTATCTGAACCGCAATTTGTAGTTGATGTAGTGTATAAATTTGACCCATTTTTCATATAGTGTTCAACCTTGTCAACTTGCTGTTTCGCCATTGTATTATCAGAAATCAACAACCTACCAATCCCAATGTCCAATAAATCTGAAGCCAAGAAAGAATCTGTATCATCCAGCATTCCAAAATAATCATCTGTTACTAGTGCTGCAATGTGATTCTCTGAATTCTCCACCTGATATGTCAGCATGAAATTATTGTTATTTGGAACCCTATTTTTAGGGTCATATGTACCGTCCCCAAAAATCAACAAAGATTTCGGTCTATCCTCTGGAGATAACACTGACCGGTCATAAAACATCTTCGCAAAACTTCGAATAGCTGTAGCATCTAACATACCAGAACTAAACTCATTAAAAACCTGTTCAGAAGTAACAACGTGTACAATCAAACCATTTTCACGGTGAAGTGCAGCTAAACGGTTTGCCTGAAACAAAAAGTTTTTATTGGTTACAATCAAATAATCTGCGGGCTCCAACGCATGAAGGTTTTGCGAACTCACTGCCCCAACTCTTAAGGGAGTTAAAAAATCTACCCCATCTGAAGCAACAAAACTCCGCAACGAGTCTGCATCCGATTGAAAAACATAATTACCCCCAACAAATGCCCCAGGAACAATAAAGGGAGTATGGCGATCAGTAACCTCCCACACAAAACCAGAAGCAGTAGGTAAATTAGCCAATGAATATTCCGCAACATTCCCTGCTCCAACTGAATTCAAATCCCTAAATTCAATTTGATCACCTGTAAAAACCAACCCCCTTCGAAGGTTCAATAAAATTCGATCTAAATAAGTTAAAGCATCTGGTGTATTCCGAGTTATTAAAACATCCAAAGTCATAAAGGATGACGGTGTATTGTAAGTCATTAAACTAACGCTCCTACCATAATCACTCCCTGTAGGAAGTGGAGAACTAAATAAGGTTGTTCCTCCTATACTGTAAGTTTGAGAAGTACCAAAACTAGAATTAGAACTTGATGCAATTGAAACCTCAAATACTGCAGGAACAGACGGTATCACATCTGGTATCCCAAAGTCAAAGCTTTGATTAAGATCTTCATCAAACAACTCTCCATACCAACGCTGCCCTCCATTAACCAAAGAAGTGTTGTCTTTTTCATAGACTGTGAAGTAATCGTACTCGCTAACATTATGAGTAACCGGATTGTTAGAATTTGACACTTCATCTATTCGCAAAGGAGTATCTCCAGAATTAACATTAATAAAATAGCACGAAACATCTGAATACGGGTTCCTATCCTGGTTAAACTTTACCCCCTCATCACGCCACCTGTGAGGACCCCAAGCATGAAACAAGATGTAATCATCATCGTTAAACACACCGTCATCTCCACCAACTATTTTAATGGCATTTTTAGCCAGATCATCTGTTCTAGGTGTAGAATTACTCTCTGGTAATCTGCCATCTCCATTTCCAAAAACATTTATGTCATCGGGAGAAACACTTGCCACATCTATACCGCATGCCTCTAAAAATTCTTTATCAATTTTATGAACACCATCTCTGGAAACTGAAATTTTATACCAACTTCCAGAACCTGACCTCAATACTGAATTAGCTACAAATCCTTTTTGAAATTGATGTTGAACAGGAACACTTTCTGAAAACATTACTTTCACTGATGTTATTCGTTTTAAAACACCATTCTCACGAACAAATGGCATGAGGTTCATAACTACATACGCTTCGTTCCTGGCATTTGAAAGCGCAACATCCACACTAAATTCATCTACCTCAACATAATTTGAACTCAAATAAGGCTCATCTATTTTAGATGCCGGAACTGTTGACAACAACGTTGCAGTTACCGTAAATAGATTTGAATTTTCTACTTTTTTAGACCAAAAAAAGGAGGGAGTTTGCCCAATAAAATCTTGTCCTAAGATCACAGGGGCTGTAATTGAATTATTTCCCTGGGTAAAAACCTTGTCTTCACCCCACTGAATAACAACAACCTCCTCACCTTGAGAAAGGGTGTAACCCGTTAACATAAAGAAAGTTACAACTACACAAGCAATCTTATTATTAAATATCCGTTTTTCTAGTTTCATAAGGCAAATATCAAATCATTTTAGTGAACAAACAAAAAAACGCAACAAATCTTTGATTATTATACTTCAAATCGTAATATTTGTAACTTTATCGGCCAAATGTCGTTATTATACATTTACAAGGTAAAAAGACTTAACACGAGTTTCATATGAGTAAACTAAAAGAAATACTTGTACTGGTAATCATTTGCTTAACTGCTCAAACTGCACTTTCACAAGACCCGCAGTTCACGCAGTTTTACGCAAACCCTATCTATTTAAACCCAGCTCTAGCTGGATCTCACGGCTGTCCACGATTCGCTCTTAACTATAGAGACCAATGGCCCAACTTATCAGGAAATTATATTACCTATAGTGTTTCTTACGATACTTATCTAAGAAAAATAAAAAGTGGTATTGGTGTAATTGCGACACATGATCAGCAAGGTCAAGGAACAATTTACACCTCTTCTTTAGGTTTAGTTTATTCTAAACACCTTAAGTTATCTCGTAAATGGACGCTTAATTTTGGAGCTAAGGCTGCAATGACAAATAAGTTTTTGGATTGGGACAAATTAACGTTTGGAGATATGATTGACCCAAGAAGAGGGTTTATATATCAAACTGGAGATGTACCAAGAGGCCCAGAAAGCGGAAGGTTTTTCTTCGACGCAACAGTAGGAACGGTTCTTTACAACAAAAACTTTTTTGTGGGGTTTTCTGCCAATCACCTAAACAGACCTGATGAATCTATGATTCAAGGAGAGTCTAGATTGCCAATTAGATTTACGGGACATGTTGGAACGGAAATTAAACTGGGTGAAAAATCGCAATACAGCAACACTACCTCTATCATGCCCAACGTGATCTATCAATATCAAAATGGGTTTCAAGAATTAAGTATTGGTACTTACGTTAAATACGGTGTATTCAATGTTGGAGCTTGGTATAGAAATAGAGATGCATTTATTTTATCTATTGGAATTAACACAGGGAATTTTAAAATTGGATACAGTTATGATGTAACAGTATCTAAATTAAATAATGGTGTTTCAGGAGGTTCTCACGAAATCTCTTTGGGACTCAATTTAAATTGTAAAGATAAACCGACGACGTTCAGAACAATTACTTGTCCGTCATTTTAATAAACCTGTAACCTTATATGCTATACACGTTGTATTAGTGAGGTTATTACGAATAAAGCAATGAAAACGAAAACATACAATATGCGATTTTTCAAGTTTTTAGCTGTTGCAATAGCAGGAGCATTTACGATTTCTTCTTGTACCCAAGAAGTATCAAACAGCACCGGCTGGGACTACAACAGCCCTGAGACAGGTGGGTTTCAAAAAGTACCTTTTGTAGATCAAGAAACAGGTCCAGGCTTGTTACTTGTTGAAGGAGGAACCTTTACAATGGGTAGAGCAGAACAAGACGTAATGTTTGATTGGGATAGCAGACCTTCAAGGGTAACCGTATCTTCTTTCTATATGGATCAAACAGAGGTAACCAACTTTCATTGGTTGGAATACCTTTACTGGATTTCTAGAGCTTACAATGAAACATACCCAATGGTATACAAAAATGCGCTGCCAGATACGCTTGTTTGGAGATCTGAATTAGGCTTTAATGAAAAATTTGTAGACTACTACTTACGTCATCCTGCATACCGTGACTACCCTGTAGTTGGTGTTTCATGGTTACAAGCAAGTGATTACTGTAAATGGAGAACGGATCGTGTAAACGAGTACATCTTAATTCGTGAAGGGGTTTTAGAGTATAATGTAGATCAACGCGATGACAATACGTTTAACACAGAAGCTTATTACGCAGGTCAACACGATAAAGGTACACGTTTACAAGGAAAGAAATTAGTTGATTTAGGTAGAGACATTCAAGACCTTAACCCTTCTAATGTAGACGAAAAGGAAAACTTAGGAACTCGAATTGTTCGTTTAGAAGACGGGATACTTTTACCGCGCTACCGACTACCAACAGAGGCTGAATGGGAATTTGCTGCCTCAGGTTTAATCGGAAACGTAGCTGAAGGAACTGAAAACATTCGAGAACGAAGAATTTACCCTTGGGATGGACACTGGGTTCGTCAAGACGGCGCTGAGTTCACAGGTAAAATTCGCGCAAACTTTGTAAGGGGTCGTGGAGATTATATGGGTGTTGCTGGTAACTTAAACGATGGTGGCGCTGTCACTACTCCTGTAGAATCTTACTGGCCAAATGATTACGGCTTATACAACATGGCAGGTAACGTATCTGAATGGGTTATGGATGTTTACCGTCCACTAACAAGTGAAGATTACGATGACTTCCGTCCATTTAGAGGTAACGTATTCAAAACAAAAGTGCTCAATGCTGAAGGTAGTATTGAAAGTAAAAATGAAGGGATTCAGTATGATGTTCATGGAATGAAAGAATACTTAAATGAATTCGAGCGCATTCGTTACCAACGAATTTCTGGAGCAGAGCACAACCCTAACGATACTACAATAAGAGGATTAGAAGCAAACATCAAGTCTAGAAATCCTTCTAGAAGTGGGTATGCGCCAGATCCTTTCTACCTATCTAGCGGTAAAAAGATTGACACAGTAGAATTAGGCATTCTAGCTCAAATCAATGAAAAATTGAATGAAGCAATTGACCTTAAAAACCGAATGCTTAACATTGAGGCTTCAACGTTAATTCAGGATGAGATCTTCGACAACATCTTCGCTGACAGATACAGAGAAGGGCCTGACCAAGATTATGCATTTGAGATTATTTCAATTTTAAGAAATGGGTTTAACGACTTCATTATCGATACTCCAGGTAAATTAAAATATAGAAATGTAACTGAAGAAGAAAACATCGGACGATTAAACTACCGTAAAGATGACTACATCGATTATCTAGATGGTGATATCGAAAGCTCAATTTACTATGAAGATGATCGCTACAAGAATCAAATCAACCAAGCTACACGTAACCCGAACTTAGTAATGTATCAAAATGAGCATGAGGAGTTTGGTTTAGATGGAACACAAATTAAGCCTGGTGGAGAAAATAGAACTTCATGGCCTTCAACTTTGATTTCGGATAAATCACGTGTTTACAAAGGTGGTTCTTGGAAAGATAGAGCTTACTGGTTAGCTGTAAGTAACAGACGTTTCCTAGACGAAGATCAATCTACAGATGCTATCGGATTCCGATGTGCTATGGACAGAATCGGTTCACCAACTGGGTTCAACTACGGAAGAAAGAAAAAGAAGAAAAAATAGACTAAACATTTAGTCGTTAATAATTATAAAAAAGCTCAGTCGAAATTCGACTGAGCTTTTTTACTTTTATATCATGAGCACTACCCTATTTGACGTTTTCTATTCAAGCTCTGGCATCTGTACCGACACCAGAGCAATCAAACAAGAATCTTTATTTATTTGTATTAAAGGTGAAAACTTTAACGGCAATGTGTTTGCTTCAAAAGCTTTAGAGGCGGGGGCTTCTCATGTTATTCTAGATCAAGAGGAATACTTCGTAGATAATGGTAAAATGACGCTTGTTGAAAACAGCCTGGTCTATCTTCAACAATTGGCACGGTTTCATCGTCGTAAATTTGACATTCCAGTAATTGGAATAACAGGCAGTAATGGAAAAACGACCTCTAAAGAACTAATTAACACTGTCTTGAGCACAAAATATAATGTTCTGGCAACAATAGGCAACTTAAACAATCATTTAGGTGTACCCTTTACCCTACTTCGAATCAATAAGTCTCACGATATTGCAATTATAGAAATGGGAGCCAATGGTTTTGGTGACATTAAAGAACTCTGTGAAATAGCTGAACCTACCCATGGTATCATAACTAACATCGGAAAGGCACACCTTGAAGGTTTTATAAATTTTGAAGGAGTTTTAAAGACAAAAAAAGAACTTTACGATTCCATTGAAAAATCAAACGGAACAATTGTCGTCAATAAGGATGACCAAACATTAACATCCAACCTTCCAATAGGAGTAAAAAATCATTCTTACGGAACTTGTGGAGAAGAAAACATTCACGGAGAATTAATTCGCCTCTCCCCTTTTGTTGAAATGAAATGGAATTCTAGTTCCTTTCAAAGCAAACCTATAGAAACACAAATGATTGGAAAATATAATTTCTATAATTATTTGTCAGCAGTAGCGTTTGGCGTACTTTTTGACGTTCCAAACAATGATATTTCGAACGCTATAGCAACATACACCCCAACAAACAATCGTTCTCAAGTAAAGAAAACCACATTAAATACGCTTATTCTTGATTGCTATAACGCAAATCCTACTAGTGTTAAATCTGCTCTTGAAAGTTTTGCGATGAACCCAAGCGTAGATAAACTCTTTATTCTTGGTGACATGAAAGAATTAGGCTCGGAATCTAAACAAGAACACATTGACATTTTAAAATTAGCAGAAAATCTAAGTTTAAAAGGTTATGTTGTAGGCCCTGAGTTTAGTACTATTCAATCAGATTCAATTTTAAACCACTTCAACAGCGCGCAAGAACTAATAGAGAAGCTAAGATCTCAACCACTAAAAAACAAGTTAATACTTTTGAAAGGGTCTAGAAGTATTGGACTGGAACAACTAGAGTCTTCACTATAAACCTTAGTTAAATAAAAAAGGGGAAGACAACGCCCTCCCCTTTCCTTTAAAAATATCTATATTAATCTTTCAAGATATTTCTTGAAATTACAATTTTCTGAATTTCAGAAGTTCCCTCATAAATCTGAGTGATTTTAGCGTCACGCATTAAACGTTCAACGTGGTATTCTTTAACAAAACCATACCCTCCATGAATCTGAACTGCCTCAACCGTGTGCTCCATCGCTACTTTTGAAGCATATAACTTCGCCATAGCGCTCGACTGATCGTAACTCTTACCTGTATCTTTATCAATAGCAGACTTATAAACAAGTAATCTTGCAGCTTCAATATCTGTAGCCATATCTGCCAATTTAAACGCAATAGCTTGATGTTTCGAAATCTCCTTTCCAAAAGCCTGACGTTCTTTAGAGTAAGCCAATGAAAATTCAAGTGCTCCAGCTGCAATTCCTAATGCTTGAGATGCAATACCGATTCTACCACCTGATAAAACTTTCATTGCGAATTTGAAACCAAATCCATCTTCTCCAATTCTATTTTCTTTAGGAACCTTTACATCATTAAACAATAATGTATGTGTATCAGAACCTCTAATCCCCATCTTATCTTCTTTTGCGCCTACAATAAAGCCTTCCATTCCTCGCTCGATAATAAAAGCATTAATCCCCTTGTGACCAGCTTCAACGTTCGTTTGAGCAATAACTAAATAAGTAGAAGCAGATGAACCATTTGTAATCCAGTTCTTTGTCCCGTTCAATAGATAGTGGTCTCCCATATCGATTGCAGTAGTTCTTTGTGACGTAGCATCAGAACCAGCTTCAGGTTCAGAAAGACAAAAAGCACCTATTTTTTCTCCTTTTGCTAAGGGTGTCAAATATTTTTGCTTTTGTTCTTCAGTTCCATATTTTTCAAGTCCCCAACAAACAAGCGAATTGTTTACAGACAAACACACAGAACTAGAAGCATCAATTTTAGAAATCTCTTCCATTGCCAATACGTAAGAAAGTGTATCCATTCCTGAACCACCATACTTAGGGTCTACCATCATCCCCATAAATCCAAGTTCTCCCAACTGACGGATTTCATCTTTTGGGAATCGTTGCTCATTATCACGAGCTATAACTCCTGGTTTCAACACGTTTTGAGCAAAATCTCTAGCAGCTTCTTTTACCGCTAAATGTTCTTCTGATAATTCAAATTTCATTGTAGGTGGTTTATTCAATTTACAGACACAAATTTAATGCTTTAATTTAATTTTTTACCTTTAAATCACAATGAGTTCATATTCAATTTTAGGATTAATGTCTGGCACCTCTATGGACGGGTTAGATATCGCACACGTAACCTTCAATTTGCTAGAGAGTGAAGAATGGGAATACACTGTAAATCATACAGAAACCTATTCGTATGACCTTCAAACACTTCAACAACTAAGAGCTGGTAAAACCCTTTCTACACTTCAAGTTTTAGAACTTGATAAACATTTAGGCTTACTGTTTGCGAATCACATCAATACATTCCTTAAAAAAAACAACATTTCAAAAGACACAATTAATGCCATTGCCTCTCATGGCCATACAATTCATCACAGGCCCGATATTGGTTTCACTCAACAAATTGGTTGTGGTGATACAATAGCCTACAAAACGGGGATTAAAGTCATTAATGACTTCAGGCAAAAAGACGTTGTTGCAGGAGGGCAAGGTGCTCCACTGGTACCAATTGGAGATCAATTACTTTTCTCAAAAAAAGCAGATGCATTTTTAAATATTGGTGGATTTGTAAACATTTGCATTCCTTCTGAGCGAACAGTTGCATTTGACATTTGCCCCGGAAACCTCCCTTTAAATGAAGCTGTAAATGAGCTTGAGCTTGACTATGACAACAAAGGATACCTATCAAGTACAGGTACATTAAATGAGGATATACTCCATCAACTAAATGCGCTTGAATATTACAACGAACTCCGTTCAAAGTCATTAGGTACAGAATGGCTAGAAAGTGTCTTCACTCCTATTGCAAAACAAATACCCGCCCCTAAAGATCGATTGAGAACAATTACAGAACATTTAGCTATTCAAATTTCAAAGTCAATCAACCAACTCAAAATAACAAAACTCTATATTACTGGTGGTGGTGCATTTAATGATTTTTTAATCCATCGAATTAAAGCGCATACAACAAGTGAATTAATTATCCCTGACGTCACTACTATCAACTATAAAGAAGCGATTGTATTTGCATTTTTAGGTGTACGATTTTTACGCTGTGAAATAAACTGCCTTTCAAGTGTAACTGGAGCGCAAAAAGATACCGTAGGAGGATCGTTACACTACAGCTAATTTTAAACGCAACAAAGTGCTTGTTTATTCCCTAATAAAAGTCTTTTTCTGAGTACAAATGGTCTAAATACTTTATTAACTTTGCCATCTGAAATTTTGTGAAATCATGAAGGATTTATTAGAAAAATTTGAAAATAAACAACCAGAAATCGTCTTTGAATGGAAAGATTCTGAAACTGAAGCTGAAGGTTGGGTAGTAATAAACTCATTGAGAGGTGGTGCCGCAGGTGGTGGTACACGAATGAGAAAGGGACTTGACAAAAGGGAGGTTGAATCTCTAGCCAAAACAATGGAAGTTAAGTTTACCGTTGCAGGTCCTGCTATTGGAGGTGCAAAATCAGGGATTAATTTTGACCCTTGGGATTCTCGGAAAGAGGGTGTATTAAAAAGATGGTACGCTGCCGTAACACCATTGCTTAAGCATTACTATGGAACAGGTGGAGATTTAAATGTCGATGAAATTCACGAAGTTATTCCCATGACGGAAGATTGCGGTGTTTGGCATCCACAAGAAGGTGTTTTTAACGGACATTTTCAGCCACGGGAAGCTCAAAAAATTCACCGTATAGGTCAGTTAAGACAGGGTGTATTAAAGGTTATAGAAGATGTACAGTACTCTCCTGAAGTTAGTCGTAAATATGTTGTTGCAGACATGATTACGGGATATGGTGTTGCTGAATCAATCAAACATTTTTACTCAATTTGGGGTGGTGACATTGTTGGAAAACGCGTTATTGTTCAAGGCTGGGGTAATGTTGGTTCTGCAGGAGCATATTATTTGGCACAACAGGGAGCTAAAATAGTTGGAATTATAGATCGTGTTGGTGGGCTAATAAACACAGATGGTTTTTCTCTTGAAGAGGTTAAGGAATTGTTTTTAACGAAAAAAGGGAATGAGCTAAGCCACCCTGACATGATGAGTTACGATGAGGTTAATGCTAAAATATGGGATTTAAATGCCGAAGTATTTATTCCTTGTGCTGCATCTCGTTTAATTACTGAAGACCAATTAACCCGAATGATTTCTAACGGAGTTGAAGTAATTTCTGCTGGAGCAAACGTTCCTTTTGCTGACCCTCAAATATTTTTCGGGCCAATTGCAGACAAAGCAGACGCGAATATTTCTATCATTCCTGATTTTATTTCGAATTGTGGAATGGCAAGAGTATTTGCTTACTTGATGAGCAATGACCTTGATGCGCTTACAGATGAAGGTATTTTCATGGACACGAGTAAGGTCATTAAATCAGCCCTTCAAAATGCATACAACGTTAGCCCTTCTAAAACTGGAATTGCTAAAACCGCTTTTGAAATTGCATTAAAGCAACTTGTTTAAACTTCAACTAAAAAACACAAATGGAAATTTTTATTGTATCCGTATTTATTCTTGGCTATTTGGCTATAACCTTAGAGCACAGCTTAAGGATTGACAAACTAATACCCGCTTTAATCATGATGGCTCTTGCTTGGGCAGGAATCGCTTTTGGGTTAGACAACTTTACAACGTGGTTTGACAGCCATAACAGTGAAATGGTTGAAGGTTTTGCTTCACTTCCTCTAGAGGGACATCACGGCAGTAAATTTGCGTGGTTTGAATCAACACTTCTACATCACTTTGGTAAAACATGTGAGATTTTAATTTTCTTGGTTGGTGCAATGACCATTGTTGAAATTATTGACCACTTCAATGGATTTCAAACAATCAAACGAATTATTAAGACAAACAAAAAAGCGACTCTTTTGTGGATTGTTTGTGCCTTAGGATTTATCTTATCTGCTATAATCGATAACTTAACTGCTACAATTGTATTAATTACAATTTTACGAAAGTTGATCAAGGACACCAACCTACGTATGTGGTATGCCGGATTAATTATTATTGCTGCAAATGCAGGTGGAGCCTGGTCTCCAATTGGTGACGTTACAACAACAATGCTTTGGATGGGTGATAAAGTAAGCGCTATTGAACTCGCTAAAAACTTACTTCTTCCATCACTTGTATGTATGATAATCCCAACATTGCTAGCGACATTTCTGCCAATATTTAAAGGTGAAATTGAAGCTTCAAATGACCATGAAAAGATT
Organism: Crocinitomicaceae bacterium; assembly: GCA_029238665.1. GTDB lineage: Bacteria > Bacteroidota > Bacteroidia > Flavobacteriales_D > Crocinitomicaceae > UBA4466. Next base: position 330,938 of record JAQWFQ010000030.1, read on the forward strand.
AGCAAACACGGTACTAAAATGTTAATCATTGGCTTAGGCATGATTGTTTTTGTACCAATCTTTAAAACCGTAACACACCTCCCTCCTTATGTTGGAATGATGCTATCATTGGGTATCGTTTCTTTAGTTGCTGAGTTTGTTTCAAACAGAGAGTTATCACTTACAACAATTGAAGATCACGATCATGTACACGGTCCAACATTTAGAGCTTTAAGTAAAATTGAAATGCCCTCTATCCTATTCTTTTTAGGTATATTAATGACCGTTGCAGCACTTGAATCTTTGGGTTTAATATTCATGTTTGGAAACAGCGTTGTTGATTCTGGAATTGATATTGATATCTTTATTCTATTATTAGGAGTAGGTTCTGCAATTATTGATAACGTTCCATTAGTAGCGGCATCAATGGGAATGTTCCAAGAAGCAACAGATCACACCCTCTGGCATTTTATTGCCTATGCAGCTGGTACAGGTGGATCTATGTTAATTATTGGTTCAGCTGCAGGAGTTGTAGCTATGGGAATGGAGAAAATATCATTCTTTTGGTATTTCAAAAAGATTGCATGGCTAGCGCTAATAGGATATGTTGCTGGAGCAGTTGTTTTCTTGTTCATGTAAAATATAAATAGAAACTAAACGTTTAAATTATTATGAGTTTATCATTCTTACTTCAAATTGAAACTGTTGGTGAAAATTCAACAGGCGTAAAAGACGTTCCATTATGGGAGGTAATTGGCGCATCTAGTCAAGGATTTGGCTTAGTTATCAACGTAATTCTGGCGTTAATGCTCGGTTATTCAATCTTCATTTTTGTTGAACGATTTCTAGCCTTACGTAAAGCAACAAAAGAAGAGCAGGGATTTATTTCAAAAATAAAAGATTACATTTTAGAAGGAAAAATAGACTCGGCAAAAGATTATTGTTCGCGTTCTGCATCTCCATCTGCAAGAATGATTGAAAAAGGAATTTCTCGATTAGGGAGGCCCATTGAAAGTATTTCTGCCTCTATTGAAAATGCAGCTAAATTAGAAATATTACGATTGGAACAACGTTTAAGCTTTTTAGCTACAGCCGCTGGTGCAGCACCGATGATTGGATTCCTTGGAACTACAGTTGGTATGGTTATGGTTTTTATTGATTTGCAAAACGCAACATCTTTAGAATTAAAAATTATTGCACCAGGAATTATGACAGCCATGATTACAACGGTTGCAGGTCTAATAGTTGGTATTGTAGCTTATGTAGGATACAACTTCTTAGTTGCTCGAATTGGTAAAGTAGTCTATCAAATGGAAAATGATGCACTAGACTTTATGGATGTATTGCACGAACCAGGTAAATAAACACGATGGATTTAGGCTCAAAAAATAAGATTAAAGTTGAAGGAGGCATGGCGTCAATGACCGATTTGGTTTTCTTGTTGCTTATATTTTTCATCATCATGAGTTTGATGAGTAATAATCAAACCCCTATTGATTTACCAGAAGCGGCTGAATCTTTACCTGCATCTTCTGACCCTGTAGAGGCAACAGTAATCATTACTGAAGACAATCGCTATGTAGTTATGCCAGGAGGATCTTTAGACCAGCCAATGGACTATGAAGACATTAAGGCCATTACAGCTGCTGTTGTAGAAAGCTCAGGTAAAATGAAACTGAAGGTTGCTGGACACCGAAAAGCAAGCTATGAGGCGGTATTTAACGTACTCGCTTTATCACAAGCAAATGGCTGGGACCCCGTTTTAGCTTACGACAAATAGAATTATGGCAACATTACCAATAGTAAACCGTATCGATAGAAGAAAGGGCATCATCACTGCCGTTTTTACGATGCTCTTATTATTGTTGTATTTGTGGTTCACTACCTTTGAAATGGCAGACCCTCCACCGCGCGATGTTGTTGTGGAAGCAACAGCCGAATTCCCTGAAGAAATTATCCTAAAAGACTTAAAAGTTGAAGGGGGTTCAGGTGCAGGGAAACCATCTGATGCCCCTGTAGAAGAACCCAAACCAAAAACCGAACAGGTCATTACAAAGGTCCAAAACAACGACACACAGGTAAACACAGGTAAAGCCAACACCACAAATTCAGCGAACTCACAAAATACGAACACCACCCCTACTCAGTCCAATGACCCTTTTGCTTCTGGCGGAAATGGGAATGGTGATGATGGAGGTTCTGGAGACACTTTTGGTGGTGATTCAGGAACAGGTACATCAGGGAATGGTGGTTCTGGAGGGGGTTCTGGAAGAATTCGTAAGAACGACCCTATAATTAATGATTTACGCTCCAACGTTGATGTTACCATTCACCTTAAATTAACCATTGATGCAGAAGGAAACGTAATTGCAGCATCAAACATAAAAGCAAAAACAACAACGACAAATCAGATACTGATTAATCGAGTTATTAATGAAGTGAAGAAACAGGTTAAATACAATAAAGAACCTGGGGCCCCACTTGCTAAAGTTTTCATGCCTGTCCACATCAAAGCTCAATAACGCATACACTGAAGCAACCAACTGGTTGTTTGAACAGTTTCCTTCATACCAACAAATGGGATCTAAGGCGTTTAAGCCTACCCTAAGGAATAGTAAGAAAATTTCAAGTTTTCTAAATCATCCTGAAAAAGCATTGTCTATTATTCATGTTGCAGGTAGCAATGGAAAAGGATCTACCTGTTCCATGTTGTCCTCTATTCTAACAGAGTCTGAGTTCAAGGTTGGGTTGTTTACATCACCACACATCAAAGACTACACAGAACGCATAAGAATTAATGGCGTAGAAATTCCTAAAGCATATGTTGTTCACTTTATTGATCGAATTAAAGCTGCAAACTTTGATTTTACTCCCTCTTTCTTTGAAATCACATTTGGACTAGCCTTAGACTATTTTAAGGCCGAAGCTTGCGACATATGCATTGTAGAGACAGGGCTAGGAGGAAAGTTTGACGCAACCAATATTATAAACCCAATACTTAGCGTTATAACAAACATAAGCTTAGAGCATACTGCTATGTTAGGAAATACCATAGCGTTAATTGCTGGAGAAAAAGCAGGAATAATAAAAGCACAAACACCTGTTGTTTTAGGAGAAATGGATATTAAAGCTGAGCGCATAATGGTTTCTACAGCACATAATTTAGAATCGAAAATTATTCAATCTAAACCATTTAGTTCAACCAGCACATCGTTTAACCTTCCACTACTGGGAAAATATCAATTGGAAAACCTAACAACTGTACTTGCATGCTTGGAAGAATTAAATCAATTACACTTTAAATCAACCAATACGTGTATTCAAAAAGGCTTAGATAACATCAATCAAAACACTGGGTTTTCTGGAAGAATGCAGCTCATTTCACTAAAGCCTCGTTTAATTTATGATGTTTCTCACAACCCAGCAGGTATTTCAGCTTCATTAAAAACGTTAAATGAAATAAACAACGGAAAATTACACGTTATTTTTGGAACAAGCGCTGACAAAGACCTAATGAATTCCCTCCCCTTATTCCCCCTAAGTACCCGTATGTACTTCACAGAATTCACAAATAATAGAAGCCTTAAAATTGCCACTTTTAGACAGGCTTCAGAGACCTTAAACTTTGAAGAAAAATCCTATTTCACAAATCCTAAACAGGCGTTAAAAGCTGCAACAAAACAAAGTTCAAACACAGATACCATTTTAATTATAGGTTCATTTTTCTTGATATCTGATTTTTTGTAATTTTTTTATTCTTTATACTTGTCAATAAGAAATTTCACCTTATATTTGCCCACCGAAAGTGGTAAACGAATCACTATAAATGGGGGATTAGCTCAGTTGGTTTAGAGCACCTGCCTTACAAGCAGGGGGTCACTGGTTCGAATCCAGTATTCCCCACATCAGCCTCAACTTTTGTTGAGGTTTTTTATTGAAATTTGATTTACAAAAAACCTTAAGTAGGCTACTACTTTAAATGGGGGATTAGCTCAGTTGGTTTAGAGCACCTGCCTTACAAGCAGGGGGTCACTGGTTCGAATCCAGTATTCCCCACCAAAAAGAAACCTACTCAATTGAGTGGGTTTCTTTTTATAAATTACGATAATTTAATAATTATTCAGATAATTGTTTGTAAAATTTACGAGCATCCCAATAGTCTTGTTCTTGAAATATCTTGCCATCTTTCATTTTAACAAGGGTTGCGCCATAAACATTAACTTTTTTACCACTTTCAGCATGGGTCCCTTTAAAATTCCAGTGCTTAATAAGTTGATCACCATCACCAAATAAATTGACAATTAAAAATTCAGAGTCAGGAAAACCTGTAATATATCCTGCATAAGCATTTTTAAATTCTTCTGGACCTGTAGCGTTAACAACTCCATCTTCATTCAGATGGGTAACATTCTCATGAAGGTATCCATCTAATACATTAATATCTCTCTTAAGAAAAGACTTTTCCCAAGCAGATCTATAATTTTCCATATTGTCGGATAATAATACTTTTGAATTTTTTAGTTCAGTACATGCATCTGATTCTTTATTAGTACAACTAAATATAGAAAGCACTAATGTTATTAATAATAATTTTTTCATTTTTTTATTTTTTTTATTTAATGTGTAATAATAATAATGAATATATACCATTTACAATAAATCTTAATAAAAAAGTTCGAAATAAGGACCGAGAGGCCCACACATTAAAGCTTTATCGAAAGATGAGGCTTTTTTTTATTTTCAACCCTTTCTTTTTCTCTTTTTATTCAGTACTGATCCGATAAATGTATACCGTACAAAATACTCATAGGTTATCATACTAATAGCAAGCGCTCCAAAAAATGCAATCATAAACTTTAAAAACACGGAGATATTTAAAGGTATTAGAATAATATGCAAAACAACTACAACTGGCGTGTTAGAAAGGTAAACCCAATAAGACGAATCTGTTATGTACCTCAAGTATTTAGAGTCTTTTAAATTAAGACCACTACAAAAACCCCACAAGCCTAAAGCAAGAAAATAAATAGAACTGCACGACAATAATATTGCAATTGCTTTTACAAGGGAATAAT
>JAQWFQ010000006.1 GCA_029238665.1 Crocinitomicaceae bacterium
GAGACAGTTCGGTCCCTATCTGTTGTGGGCGTTAGAAATTTGAGAGGACCTGCCTCTAGTACGAGAGGACCGAGGTGGACGAACCTCTAGTGTACCTGTTGTGGCGCCAGCTGCATCGCAGGGTAGCTACGTTCGGATGAGATAAGCGCTGAAAGCATCTAAGCACGAAACTTACCTCAAGATGAGATTTCTTTTAAGGGCCGTAGAAGACTACTACGTTGATAGGCTACAAGTGTAAAGACAGTAATGTCAAAGCTGAGTAGTACTAATTACCCGTAGACTTATAGTTCTCAATTTTTACAATATTTTTACTTCAATCATCCGATAGTCATTTTAACTTAAAGAAATTTAAAGTTTTAGGTGTTTATAGCAGTAAGGTCCACCTCTTCCCATTCCGAACAGAGAAGTTAAGCCTACTAGCGCTGATGGTACTGCCCTTTTGAGGGTGGGAGAGTAAGTCGACGCCACTTTTAAGAAGCTCCTTCATTTATTTGAAGGGGCTTTTTTTATGCAATAAAGTCTCAAAAGGTGCCCTTTTGTACCTCAGGCTTTCAGTTCTGTAGAACTGGCCTTCGTCTTCAATAGCGTTGCTTTTTCTGTCCTTTCAGTCTTCAGAAACTACCGTTTCTTCTGGTGAGGAAAAAAGTATGGGGAATAGATGTTCAGGTGTTAAAAACGGATAAGTTGATTAGGTGTAATACAGGCGTCTAATTTAATATCCATAGCGTGTAGGTCTGAAATTTGATCGTTGATTTCATCAAAATGGTATAAGCCAATAAATTTACAACGTGGAGAACAGCGTTTTAAGAAACGGTCATAGTAACCTTTTCCATAGCCCACACGGTATCCGTTAGAATCAATAGATAATAATGGGACAAATACATAATCAAAATGTTCAGCAGCTATTACACGACCTTTTTTAGGTTCAGGTATTCCAAATTTGACTATTTCCAGCTGATCTGTAGATTCAAATAGAATGTGCTTTAGTTCGTTTGTGGTGTGGTTTATTTTAGGGACAGCAACTTCTGCGTCAAAGGATGTTGCTTTCTCCCAAATTTTATAGGTGTTTATTTCCTTTTTGAGCTCTATAGGTAAAAAAAGACTGATACGTTTTTTTTCCAATTGAAAACTACTAAATACACGATGGCAAATATCTTCAGATATTGTTTCAAGTTTTTTTGGAGAAAGTGTTTTTCTTAGTTCCAAATACTTAAATCGTATTTCTTGTTTTGTCATAATTATATTCCAATAAATCTGTTTGAATTGTCATAATTATGAAAATTCAGATATTGTGTTTTTTAATTATTAATGTGCTTAATTCGTGTATGAATTTACAATACTAAATATACGTATTTTGTTACTATTGGCGTGTTCTGTAGCTGCTTAATACTCGATTTATTTTGTACATTGTCATAGTAGAAGCTTTAAATCAATTTTGTTTATACAAACATCCATTTAATAATTGTAGTTTGTTGACTGAGCTAGCTTTATTCTGATAACTTATAAAGAGAGGTTGTTCTATAGTTTAAAATAAAAGAAAGGATGGGGGTGAAAATGGGATTACTAGTATTAACTTCTATTGTCTGTTTTGGTATAAATGCCCAACATGTTCCAGAGTCATTTAAGGCAACAAGAGTTATAAATGGACATGCTGTTGAAACATTAAAAAAGAATATACTGCAGTTTAGAGTTGAGCATAGATTTGGTGATGTAATTCCAGGTCTTAATGTTTCGAATCTTACTCAATCTTGGTTTGGTTTTGACCAAGCGTCAGACATTCGTTTTGCGCTTGAATATGGTATTACAGATAAGTTCATGATTGGAATTGGTCGGAGTAAAGGTTCGGGAGAGCCATATAAATCTTTAGTTGATGGGTTTGTAAAACATAGGCTTTTGACACAAAGTAAATCATCTAAAATCCCATTGAATATTACACTTATTGGCTCGTCTACTATTTCTTATATGAGAGCAAGTACTGATGTTACACAGGTTCAACATTTCCCGAAATTTTCACATCGAATGGCTTATAATATGCAGCTTAACGTTACGCGTGAATTTGGAGAACAATTTAGTATGGCTTTAATACCTACCTATGTTCATCGAAATTATGTTACTGCTGATGATGTCAATGGGTTATTTGCTCTTGGTTCTGCGCTTAATTTACAGTTGTCAAAAGAACTGGGAGTTATTGCTGAATATTACTACACGTTTCACAATAACTCCGTTCGCTCAACTAATTTTAACAGTTTATCTGCGGGGGTTGAATATTCAATAAATGAACATGTTTTTAAATTAGTCCTAACGAATGCAAAAGGGTTTAACGAGACTCAGTTTATTCCAGGAACTTACTCTGATTGGCTGAACGGAGAGTTTAGATTAGGATTTAGCTTCATACGAAATATTAATTTGGTAGAATAGCCGTATTCTATTTATTTCAGTCGTTTGTCAGCGATGCTTTTAATCTTCTTGTAGAGTTGCTCTGGAGAATATGTGCGCCATTGAATTTGTTCCATTTCACCACCCATAATAAAGTATTGATCTACCCCCACATCTTTAAATTCAAGTAGCACGTGTTCATGAAAGTTAATCATTGCAACCCACCCTCCTTCAATGTCATCAGTCCACTCTTCATAATAACAGTCGTCAGAAGAATGAAAGTTTAGGACATTTTCACCAATAAGCATAAATTTATCAATGCCGTATTTGGTGAGTTCTTCAATGATATCACGCTTTAATGTCATGATGTCATTTTCTATCGCATCATTCCATTCACCAATCAACTCAATGATGACATAGTTTTCATCGTAATCTATGTATAGAATTTTAATGAAAAGTGTAGGCGACCCTATGGAGTCCCATTGTGGATGAATGTAAAAGTTGTAGATACTATTATGAAACTCAAATTCACTATAGTTTCTTTCATAGAATGGAGAAGCTTCATCTTCTGAAGCAATGTAAAGACTTCGCCACCGATAATATGGTTCAACTAAATGCATGAGACAAATATATTAATTCAGGAATAGTTGTTTGTATCATTTGTACACCTTAATTTTAAGTATAAATTCGAATACAATGAAACGTATCATTTTCACACTAAATATCATTACACTTGTATTAATTTTTACTGCGTGTTCAAGCTCTTCACCTAGACAAAGTACAAAGTCAGCACTTTCTGCTTTTTTAAGTAATAATGAATTAGTTGTAGGCTTTGGAAGTGTCGATTTAAAAGCACTTTTAACAAAATCAGACTACAAAAGTATTCCAAAAATTGGAATACTACTTGGTGGTGAAATGACAGTTTTAGAAAAACTAATCAATTTTGATGCACCTGTTTATTATGCATTGGAAGGCCCGATTGATTTTGACGGAGCCCCAACAGCTACCTACGCTTTCTTTAATGTGAAAAGTAAAGACTCATTGATTGCTGAGCTAACTCAGCGTGGTTTTGATGTAAATACAAAGAAAGAACTGCATTATTGTTCTGATGGTGATGTTTCAATTGGGATAAAAGGAACACTGGCCATTGTGGCTTCTATCAACAATACGATTTCAGATCAATTAGAGTTTGATACAGAGAAATTATTAACGAAAACATTTAAGAAAGCAGAAGGAAACACTAGCGGTGGTAAGATAGATGAAATATTAGCAGATGAGGGAGATGTTGTTATTGCAATGAATATGACCAATATGCTTACTGGTTCAGACTTGTTACCTTTAAGTCAAGAAAAACAGTTGAAATTAGAAACCCTAGTAAAAGACTCATACATTCAAACAATTATGAAGTTTGAGGATGGGGCAGGTATTATTGAAATAAGAAACTATTTTTCGAAGGAATTGAGCGACTATATGTTCTTTAATTCAGATAAAAAAGCGCCAATAATTGCTAAGTTAGGCCGGGGGACACCTCAATTTGGCTTTTCAATGAACCTTGATTTAAGAAAAATGCAAGACCTTGTGAATGAATTCTCGCCAGATGCAGTTAGCGAATTAGGTAAAATGATTGGTGGTCCTGCTCAATTTGCATTAATGACCGCAGGTAATGATGGTTTTGCTGGATTATTTAATGGTCAGTTTGGATTTGTTGTGGTTGGAGAACCAGACATGATGAAAGAAACAATTCCTGATTTCAATTTACACCTAGGTTTAGAAAAGAATGGAAAGCATTTAGGAAATCTGATTAGAAATCTGATGTCATATGGCTCTGCTGAAGTTACACTGAATGATGAGGGGCTATCAGCATCAACAAATACGGTTTATACTTCTTTAGGCTCTTCATCATTAAATTTACCGAACGGGTGCGAACATTTTGGACAGTCAGGAATCAATGCTTTTTTAAATTTAGAGGGTGTAAATTTGGATGATTTAAGTTTAGAAGATGAGGCTACTATTTTGAAGGTTGTTAAATACATCACCTTTGAATATGATGAAAATGGTGGACGATTGTATATAAAAGCAAAACATGGGCAAGAAAATGTTTTAAAACAAGGCCTACAAGTTCTCATTGACGAATTTTCTTTTCGAGTAAATTAGTTAAAGGATGAATAAATTAACTGAAGAAGAAACACGTGTAATTATCAATAAGGGGACAGAAGCTCCATTTGTTGGGGAGTATACAGATCACTTTGTAGAAGGTGTTTATGCTTGTCGGCAGTGTGATACTACGTTATATACAGCGCAAGATAAATTTCATTCAGGCTGTGGGTGGCCATCATTTGATGACGAGGTTAAAGGAACGGTCAGACGTATTTTAGATGCAGATGGAAGAAGGGTTGAAATAGTGTGTGCTAATTGCAGTGGTCACCTAGGGCATGTTTTCGAAGGAGAGAGGTTTACAGAAAAGAATACCCGCCATTGTGTTAACTCTATTTCGTTAACATTTAAAGAAAGCTAGGGGTATTAATCCACTAAGGCACAATCTAAAATATAATCGTAGTTTTCATATACGATATCATGTAAAATTAACTGTGAAGCTAAAGCAATTTGAGAGTAATTTTGAGAATTGTTTCCAAAACTAGCAGCTTTATTTTGCCACATTAATTGAATTAATTCTTGGCCACCTATTTTTGGATTTATTTTATTTATAACAGCTCCAACATTGCCTGCTCCTGCATGATAGACATGTAAAACAAAAAGCCTGAACCATAAGTCATCTTCTTTATAATTTAGTTTTTTTGCGTCAAGAATACGCTTTGCCTCAGGAATACATATCCGCTTTATTAATCGAGATGCTCCATATGCACTTTTGTCAAAATCGGATCGGTCATCGATACTTCTGTTGACAGTTAGACCTTGAGCTCTGGCTACAGCTGGCATTAGTTGAAATGGTCCGTATGCACCAACCCTTGATTTTTTGAGTTGACCAGGGCTCTCAATTAATAAGATTGCTTGCGCATACCATGGGTCTACGTTGTATTTTTCAAAAGCTTCAACCCCCTCACTGATTGAAGGGTAAACAAGGTCAAATTTGTAAAAGTCATTTTTACCTGTAGTACAAAAAATTCTGGCTTCACTCGTTAATCCATAGAGAGTTCTTATGCTGTCTCTGAAGTGGTCTTTTTGCGTATCAGTTTGTTTGCTCCAATCTTTCTTACTCATTTTTGAAACAATAACCCTCGAAGCTGCAATGTTTATTAGAACTGAGTCGGGAGTCAATCCCATAATTTGCTTCCAAAAAATAGGTTGAGCCAATTTTGACCACCCTTCATCAATAATTGCTTTTGCACTAAGAATCGTATTGTTTTCATTGCCTTTTTTCACTTCAATTTTTTCTTTATCCCAAGAGTGTAAAGGTTGAGCAAATGATATTAAAGAAAATGAAATAACAAATAATGTAAGAAAAATACGCATGGAAGTTCAGGTTGTTAAGTAGACTTATTTTTAAAGGTAACGCATATAACACCGGCTTCGTTACAGAAATCATTTAAATAATTAACACAGATGCGTTCAAAAAGCATAAATTTGTAGGATATGAAGCTTATCAAACAAATTTTTAATTTCCCGATAGTTGTTTTGGTCAAGATTTATCAATGGTTTATCAGTCCAATTCTGCCAGCTTCATGCAGGTATACACCAACATGTTCAACGTATATGTTAGAAGCTTTGAGAATTTGGGGCCCAATAAAAGGAACCTACTTAGGGCTAAAGCGAATCTTGTCGTGCAACCCTTGGGGGGGCATAGGCATGGATCCAGTGCCAAAAAAAAATAAGTCGAACTTAACTGAGTCGTAGAAAAGTAAAGGGTGATTTCTTCTTATACATTTCATAGAAAAACAATACGATAACTAAAATGTATTCGATATTGATGACTATACGAGGCTCAAGAATACTGCTGTCAGCATATAAAATATACGAGGTAAAAATTAAAAATGACCAAAGTAACGGAAAAGTGTAATTTGTGAAAAGTGAGAGCGCAAGCATTGTTAAAATGTACCAAGGGTGCACGGTACTGCTGAATAATAGGTAAACAAAAAAAGCAATTGTCATTCGGTTGAATAGTTTTTTCCAATTGGTAATTTGCCCATAGAGTGCAAGTGTCATTATTATCCCGAGTCCTATTTTCGATAATTTTGGGCCATATATTCGAGTTAGATTCCAACCTGTTTCTGCAATTCCGTATTGAAGGTAGTGGTGTAGAATGAATGAATTGAACTCAAAAACTTGGAAGTACAAACGAAGGCTACTTACCATATGGTCAATGTTTTTTATGTTTAGTTGGAGTAGCGCTAATGCTATAACCAGGCTAATGGTGATGGTGTATAGTAGCATAGATCTCCATGCGCCTATAAATCGGTAAAAGAAGGGGAGGAGCATTAATGGTATTAACTTAATTTGAATGGCAATAGCAAAGAACCCTGACCCAAAAATTATTTTTTTCTGAATGATAAAATAGAGTGCTATGAATAGGTATGAAATCATTACACCTTCAAAATGAGTATTTCCTGTACACTCTATAATCCAAAGAGGGTTTAAATAAAGTAGCCACATTCTTAATGGATTAAGCTCTAATAGATTCAATAATCGCCATAAGTAAATGGCGCCAATAAGCTCTGTAATTACAATTAATGATTTTAAAAGAAAGGTGTTAATTACTAATGAGTCTGTAAAGGCTGTCGCAATTAAAAAATAGGCTTGATTTACTGGTGGATAAACAGAGAAATTATGTTGTGACAATTCACTCATGTTGCTATAAACCTGTAAGAGGTAGGGATTGTTTTGAATAGCGGGTTTCATCCACAGTTCACTTGGTCTAAAGTCAAACGGGTTAAATCCAAGCCATGTAATTTCACCGTCCCAAATAAATCGGTAATAATCAACAGAGAGTTGAGGCTCATAGATCATTGAGGCTAGGTGAGCTACTCCTGCAATAATGATAAAGTGATTGAATTTAATACACTCCTTGTATCGTGTTAGAATGAGGTAAGTTGTAAATGCGAGCGTATAAGCAATAGCAACGAGGTTGAGTTTTGTGTGATCAACCGGCCCGTTTATTAATAAAATAGATGTAATAAATACAACAATACTAAACGCAATAATAATACGCCTAGTCATCATTTATGCATTCTGAGTTCTTAACTCGGCAACAGAATGATAGAAGACCAACCCGTAACCAAACGCAAGCATTAAGTGAAAAGGAACCATTCCTAAATCACCATAAAAACTTCTATTAATTGCTGTGAATAAAAATGTAGCTGCGAGTAAACCTTCACCAATATTTAGAATAGAAAGACTTTTTTTATCGTATTTATTTCCTTTGAATTCAGTTTTAACATTCACATTGAATTTAGGTGTACGAACAAAAGAGCTTTTTATTCCTAGGTATCCTTCCAGTACTGCAACAGAATTGTTTAAAGCGAGGCCCATTGAAACCATTAAGAAAACAAAAAACCTTCCAACAAAAGTGATAAATGATTTTACCTTTTGTGTTGTTTTATCTCTGTAAGAATGCCAATAATAGAACATTAAGAATACTGTACTTATTAAGAAAATAGAACCGTAACGAATGACATAATTTAGATCTGTAAAGCTGTCTTTGATATGAAGGACAGGTAAACTAAAGATAGAAATCATTAATATGAAAATGAAGACAGAAGAATTGAAAAGGTGCGATAAGCCGTGAATACGATCAGATAGCTTTACATTTTTTACTGTAACCATTGTTTTCCACATCTTAATGAAACATTCAGCTCCGCCTTTCATCCAACGATGTTGTTGACTTTTAAGTGCCGACATGGTAATCGGAAGCTCTGCAGGTGCGATCACCTCTTCTAAGTAACAGAATTTCCAACCTTTAACTTGGGCTCTATAACTTAAATCCAAATCTTCAGTTAAGGTGTCATGTTCCCATCCACCTGCATCTTCAATGCATTTTTTTCTCCAGACACCACCCGTTCCATTGAAATTAATGAAGTGTCCTGAAGCAGTTCTTCCCCCTTGCTCTATTGCAAAATGCCCATTAAGTCCAAATGCTTGAAGTTGTGTTAGCAGTGAATAATCTTTGTTGATATGCCCCCAACGTGTTTGAACAACACCAGTTTCATCGTTATCAAAATTAGGCATTGTTTTTTGTAGCCAATCTTTTTCAGGAATAAAATCAGCATCAAAAATAGCGATGAACTCCCCTTCAACTTGATCCATAGCGTCATCAAGTGCGCCGGCTTTATAGCCTGTTCGATCTGTTCTATGAATGTGTTGAATGTTTATACCTCTTGCTGCAACTTCGGCAACCTTTTTAGCAATAAGCTCAGTTGTTTCATCTGTAGAATCATCTAAAACTTGAATTTGGAGTTTGTCTGCAGGGTATTCAAAAGCTGCACAGGTTTCAATGATACGGTCAGCAACATACAATTCATTAAACATTGGTAGTTGAACGGTAACTTTTTTAGCTGTTGCAGGCTCAAACACGGGACGAATAACGGGTTTCTTTTTATTTCGAAGATAGGCAACCGCCAATGACAATTGAAGGATGCTGTACAGTAATACAAGAATTAATCCAGCAAAATAAATGCCAATGATAAGTTTTGCTGTGAGGTGAGACCAATAGTGTTCAAGGCCATAGGCATCTCCCCAATTGAACATCCAAGAAACTTTTTGATTTACCGCAAAGTCTAAAAGTGGGAGGTGTGTTTCTGTTACTTCAAAGGTAAAAGGGGATTTATTATAATCAGCGTCAGTAATGGTTAATTCATATTTTCCAACTGGAACTTTCTCGAAGATGAAAGCACCTTCGTTATTTGTTTTAGTCTTAAATTCCTCTGATGATTCAAGGTGTTGGATTTGAATGGTTAATTCGCTTACAGAATTTTTCGTTTTTTCATCGATAACATTCCCGGAAAGTGATTGTGTTAAAGCTGAGTTCGTTTGCGCTTCTTGGCTACTTCCTACAAAGGTAATTACTAAGAAGGCAACTGTTGCAAGTGTGTTTTGAATAGACGTGTTAAATATCATAATATTGTTGTGCTGTGTCCTATGCTAAAAACGGTATTTAAAAACAGCAAATATAATCTTTATTCCTGCAAGTAAGGTGCCTTTTATAGTACCACTTACCTTTGAGACTCCAATTCGTTTTTTATAATTTACAGCTACCTCTTCAAAGGTATATTTTTTAGTTACAATTTTTAGTTGCATTTCTATGGTCCAACCGTAGGTTTTGTCAGACATTGATAGGTTTTTAAGGACATCTGTTTTTATTGCTCTAAACGGACCTAAATCTGTAAATGAGGCACCGTAAAACAATCGGATTAACCGAGTTGCTAACCAATTTCCGAAAATTTGCTGAGGGGTCAAGGAACCTTTTTCACGCTTGCCCAAAACACGAGAACCGATAACTAAATCGACTCCACGGTTCACTATAGGGGAAATAACATGTTCTATTTCTTGCGGATAATCGGAGTAGTCTCCATCTAAAAAGACAACAATGTCTGTTTTTAAGGTATTTATTTTTTCAATTCCTCTTAAACATGCCCATCCATAGCCTTTGTTGGATTCATTGACAACAATTGCTCCAGCATTTTTAGCATTTTCGGCAGTGTTATCTGTTGAGTTATTGTTAACTACAACAACGTGTTTCACTAAGTTTCTATCAATATCTGAAACAACCTTTCCAATTGATTTTTCTTCGTTGAATGCAGGAATTATTACTGAAATAATAGGATCCATTGTTTTAATTTAAACTACTTTTCGTGGAGCAGTGACGAATTGATGTTATCCGTTGAAATTCGCAGGTTTTACTCCCCAATCATATTTGGTGTAAACAATTTCTGGGAAATCATTTTCAGGTATTAATCCATAGTTCTTGAGAAATTTGATTATACCACCTTCACCATTAAAATCATCTTTGAACCAGGAAAAAAGTTCGCTAACCATAACTTGATTTTGATCAGGATTATAGGTGCAATTTGTTTTTATATAAAACTGTGTTGCTTCTTCCAGTTGTTGATCTAATTTTTCTGGGTCATAATACGCGATTGCTGGGCAGGAGGTAGCTCCACAATTTAAAGTGAAATGAATTCTATTTTCAAGAGAGTCTAATTTAAATTTTTGAGTAAAAAAAGAATTAGACACAGTTGTTTTTAACCGTAGAACTCCATTCTCTATGTCATCTAAACTTAGTTTCGACCCACCTATAACAATATCATTATGCTTAAAAAAGGCCTCTTTTTTTTCAAAAAGTGTTGGACTTTCTATTAAACGAACTTGGACGAGCGCATTGTAAATATTTAACCAAAAGGCTAACTTTTTTTCAGGGCTGTTTAATTCTTCATGTAATTTCTTCAGGTTAATCTGTTGAAGCGTATCCGAGTATGCTTGATAGGGAAGCTCCGACTTGATGTAAAGAAGCATTCGTTGAGAAAAGTCTATGGGGTTTGAAGGATAAACTTCAGACTCAGACAACTCCGCTTTGCTTTCAGTACATTTCAATGAACAGAATACAACAAGAAGTAACGAGAAGAATAACGTTAAAAATGAAGCCCTATTTTTTTTCATGAAAAACTGTCAAAAAGAACTATTTCCAAACACCTCGGTTTGAAAATGCCTCAATACGTGCCTCAATACGATCCTCTGGTTTGCTGTCTTTCAACTCAGTTAAATACGATTTGATTGCTTTTTTTACATTTTTAATTGCACCAGTATGATCTCTGTGAGCACCGTTACTTGGCTCTTTGATGATGTCGTCAACAATGCCTAACTTTTTCATATTTGTTGAAGTCAACTTTAGTGCTTCTGCTGCTTTTTCTTTGTATTCCCATGATCTCCATAAGATTGAAGAACAAGATTCTGGAGAAATAACAGAGTACCATGTGTTTTCCATCATAACAACTTTATCTCCAACACCAATTCCCAATGCACCACCAGAGGCTCCTTCACCAATGATTATACAAATTACAGGAACTTTCAAACGCATCATCTCATAGATGTTTCTTGCGATAGCCTCACCTTGACCTCTTTCTTCTGCTTCCAATCCTGGAAATGCACCTGGAGTATCAATGAAAGTAACAATTGGTTTGTTGAATTTTTCCGCCATTTTCATTAGACGAAGTGCCTTTCTATATCCTTCAGGGTTAGGCATTCCAAAATTTCTAAATTGACGCATTTTTGTGTTAACTCCTTTTTGTTGTCCAATAAACATTACTGTTTCACCATCTAACAAACCGAATCCACCAACCATGGCTTTGTCATCTTTTACATTACGGTCTCCATGTAGTTCTTGGAATTCACCATCGGTAACACCCTCAATGTACTCCATCGTATATGGGCGGTCTGGGTGACGCGATAATTGCACACGCTGCCATGGGGTTAATCCTGAAAAAATTTCTTTCGTTTTCGATTTTAATTTTTTCTCTAACTCTCCAATTTTATCTGCCATGTCGACTTCAGTGTCAACACCAATTTCTTTGGTTTTAACAATTTGGTCTTCTAATTCCTTTAGCGGTTCTTCGAAATCTAAATAAGTAGCCATTCTATCGTCTAATTTGAGAGGCGAAAGTTACAAAAATTGTTTAGTTGTTCTAACTTTGTGTTATGATATTATTTCCACCAGCTAAGATCAATTTAGGCTTAAATGTTTTGTGTAAGCGCGAAGATGGGTATCATGAAATTGAATCATGTATGTATCAAATTCCACTTTTTGATTCATTGGAAATAATAAAAAATGAGTCATTTAAATTTATTCAGACAGGTTTAACGATTGATTCGTCTCAAGAAAACAACCTTGCAGTAAAGGCTTTTAGGTTAATGCAAGATCAATTTTCAATTGAAAATGTGTACATACATTTATTGAAATCTATTCCTATGGGGGCTGGCCTTGGAGGTGGTTCTGCAGATGCTTCATATGTCATTATGGGGCTGAATAATTTGTTTCAATTAGACCTCTCGTACGATGTAATGCATTCGTTAGCTAGCGAGTTGGGAAGTGATTGCCCTTTATTTATTTCGAAAGCAGTTCAAATTGCAACAGGCAGAGGAGAAGTTCTTGATGAGATTGATTTTTCATTAGGTGGGAAATTTCTAAAGATTGTCAACACTGGTATTCATATAGGAACCAAAGAAGCCTATTCTAATCTTGATTTTTCTGTTGCTAAACCAATAACAGAAGTATTGGCACAACCGATTGAAACATGGAAAGAGGGTTTGGCAAATAGTTTTGAGTCAAATGCGTTTAAAAAACACACTGAGCTGGAAGCTGTAAAATCTCAATTATATAGTGAAGGAGCAGTATATGCTTCAATGACAGGGAGTGGTTCAACCTTATTTGGAATATATACAGAGAAGCCAGGATTAACCTTCCCTACATGTTATGAAAGGGTGTTAAAGCTTTAGTGTTTAACGATCTTTTTTGTGATTACATGCCCATTTTCTAATGTAATCTGAATCACAAAAACACCTTTAGTTAAGGTGTTAATGTTTACCTGAGTTTTGCGTGTTTTTATAGTTGATTGTTGTACAATTTGACCATGCATATTCCTTAGTACGTACTCTGTTCCTTTAACAGTATTAAAAAAGAGTGTTAGTTTATCTGATGTAGGATTGGGGTATAGGGTCACTAAACGGTCTTGTTCTACCTCTGCTATTGAGGCATTACTGTTAGGGTTTGCTTCAAAGTGAAATATCCCTCCAAGATCTTGCCCTACGAAAAGATTCAGATTTCCATCTTGGTTAATATCGTTGATATAAAATGAGCTGTAACTTTCAACATCGATGTTTAAATATGAATTAGAAACGAGGTCAAAATCTTGTCCAGGTGCTAGGTTTCCATCAATATTTGTGTAATAGTTTAGCTTTCCATAAACACCTCCAATAAATAAGTGAGTTTCACCATTTAAGCGAAAGAAGTGCGGGGCAGCGTACCCATCGGGTAAAGTGGGAGCAATGTCAATGTTTCCTAACAGTGTGTTTTTGAGTTGAAACGATGGTGCTGTTAACGTTCCTATATTTTCATAATAGAATAATTTCCCAGCCTTATTTCCAACAATTAAATCGAGTAGTCCATCATTATTCAAATCAAATAATTGTGGGTGAGCGTAGGACAATACATTGATTGAAGTACCTGTGTTATCTTGAATATTCGTTGTTGCGTTTGCATAAACTGCACCAGATCCCACGCCTGTGTTTTCATAATAGATAAGCGTTCCAGCTTCTGTCCCAAGTATAATGTCATCATCATTATCTCCATCAATATCCCCAAAGGTAGGAACAGAACGTAAGCCATAATTTTCAGTACTTAGGTTTAAGTAGTCATAATCGATGTAGGTAAATATTGGGCTTGACGAGGTTCCTGTATTTTGGTAATAGGCGAGTGTGCTTTCTTTGTCTAGCGTAGGTTTGTAGCGATAGAAATTAGCTATAAGCATGTCCTGTAATCCATCTTGATTGACATCTGTAAAAGTTGGTATAGAGCCTGTTCCATGTTCTATCATTTGGTTTTGCAGAAAATTATCTGAAGTAAAAATAAAGGTTGGATTTGTATTTGTACCAATGTTTTTATAAAAATGAACACTGCGTTCGTTTATGGAAATGTTTTTTGCATTCGGACAAACAATTAAGTCCTTAATCAAGTCGAAATCAACATCGACCAAATAGGCTGCGGGAAACAGTTGAATGTTTGTAGGGGTGGTGTTTGAAGGGAATGAATTGTCAACCGATATTATAGGTGAATCTGTATTAACAGCAGTTCCACCGTTGATTAATAAGTTAAGGTTGGTGAATGAAACATCTCCAATAACTAAATCAAGAACTCCAGAATTATTGTAGTCAAAAGCGAGCACTGTAGATCCAGCATGTCGCGTTATTTTTTCGAGTGTGTCTTCTACAAGTTCAGGGTTCGCAATATCACCACCTTGACAAGGGTAGCTAGTGTCATTCAATAAAATGGAATTTGTCGTGATGTTCTCAGAAAATTTTCCCCAACACTGGTTTTTTAAAACAAATGTTAATGAGTCAGGAATTCCATAGAGTTCCATGCTTTGATTTTGGTGGTACTCTAAAGTTGTTCCTCCTTGATGAAAGGTTAAAATATCAATGTCAGAATCACCATCAACATCAACAATTGCAGGCACGTCACTTGAATTGATGATAAGGTTGCTGAAATTAGTTGGGTACTGCGAGTAAATTAAATCGTTAACTAATTCCCACTGAATACCAGTAGCTAGACTTCCAACATTTCGATATACCTTCAGACCGCCTATACCTTGTGTAAACAAGTCTTTTTTTCCATCATTATCATAGTCCACCATCGTTGCGCGATAGCGAATATTTTCAGGGAATTTATTTTTTGCGTTGTAAGCAAGTTCGTAATGCAAACCACCATTGGATTCTTGTGTAAATACACGAATATTGTTTTTACTTCTATCAAAGACAAATAGATCCATGTCACCATCAAAGTCGTAATCAAAGTCAGAAAATTGAGCATAGTTTAGTCCGCCTCCCCAAGGGTTATCTATTGTATTTGCTCCAACTTTAACAAGGATTGAGTCGTCATATTCAAACCCAAATTGTGCGTGTATAGCGTCGGTACTTGCAAAAAGTATTAATAGAGATACTGATAGTAGGGATAAATTAATTTTCATGAGTAACTTAACGGTTCAATAACTTGTGTTTTTATTTAGAGGCTAAAAGCAACTGTTCATAAAGTTAAGAGTCTTATGTACAAACAACTAAAAATGTGTAAAATGTTTCAAAAAATACTCAGTGTTTCCTTATTGTTTCTTAACATTTGTAATGCGCAAGCGCAAGATAGCGCTTCTGTTTTATTTGTTGGAAATAGCTATGTATATGTAAATAATTTACCTGTGATGTTGGCTGAGTTATCTACTTCTTTGGGTGATAATGTTATGTTTGACGCTCACGCTGTTGGTGGTGCTACTTTGGAAGATCATGCCGGTAATTCAACCACCTACTCTAAGATTAACAGTGAAGCTTGGGATTATGTTGTGCTTCAAGCACAGAGCCAAGAACCATCATTTCCAGATGCTCAAGTAAATGCAAGTACAATTCCTTATGCAATTCAAATAGCAGATAGTGTGTACGCAAACAACTATTGTTCTGAAATGATGATGTTTATGACATGGGGCAGGGAAAATGGAGACCCTCAATGGGGTCCAATCTCAACTTTTGATGGAATGAATGCTCGATTGAGAAGCGCATATATTAGGATGGCAGATTCAGTGAATGGTTCTGTGAGTCCGGTTGGAGTTGCATGGAAGTATGTTAGAGACAATTACCCAACTATAAACCTATATACTGCTGATGGTTCACACCCCAGTTATGAAGGCAGTTACCTTGCTGCGTGTACATTTTATGCATCAATTTTCAGGAAAAGTCCAGTTGGAGCTCCGTTTATTGGGTCACTTTCAACACAAGTTGCGTCAAACCTTCAGAATGCTGCTGCAATAGTGGTTTTAGATAGTTTAGATCAATGGAATTTACATCCTCAGTCAGCATATACACAAGCGGACTATTCATATGTAACTACAGGTGGAACTGTTGATTTTACAAATTTAAGTACTAACGCTACAACATATACTTGGAGTTTTGATGACTTTACTACAAGCCAAGCTGAGAACCCTTCAAATACGTATTTAGCAAATGGAACCTATACGGTTACGTTACTTGCTGAGAGTCCTTGTGATGTTGATTCAGTAGCGTATACGATTGAAATTACCACCGTGTCTGTGGATAAACTTTCAAAGGCGTATACGTTGAAGTCATTTGAAGGGGGTGTTTTTGAAATTGTCGGAGTTGGTCCAGTTGATCAAATTAAATTGATTAATCTAAAAGGACAAGAAGTTGCTTTTGATTTTTCAAATGGAGCAGAAGCGTTGACGTTGGATATTTCAAATAATGAAAAAGGAATTTATGTTTTACACATACAAAATTCAGAGCGTGTATATTCTATTCGATTGCCTTTAATTCAAGATTGAAATGAATGGTGATGTTTATAGTGTGGTAAACAAATCGTCGAGTGGTTTTCGTACTTTTTTCTGGTGTTGTGTTTGATCTTCTATGTGTCGGTACCCCATAGGTACAACTAACGATGCTGTTAAGTTTTGATTGTGTAAGTCTAGCAGTGTGTCGTAGGCTTCTGTGTTAAAGCCTTCCATTGGTGTTGCGTCTATTTTTAGTGTTGCGCAGGTTTGCATTAGCTGTCCTAAAGCAATATATGCTTGGTTTTTATTCCACTGTAACTTTTGATCCTCTCCCATCTCATTAACGGTACGCTTCATAAAATCAGCATATCCTTTTGTCGTATCTGGAGTAATGTTTCGTGTTGCCCCCACATTAGCAATGTATTCATCAACATGCGTGTCATTAATATTCCGGTAAGAACAAATAATTATAAGGTGCGATGCATCTACAATTTGAGATTGATTGTAAGCACTTGAATGAAGCTTTTCACGTAGCCCGGTAGATGTTACTATAATAAATTTAAGTGGTTGTAATCCATAGGAACTTGGAACTAAACGTAGAGATTCTTTAATCGTGTCAAAATCTGCAGGGCTTATTTTTTTTAAAGGATCAAATTTTTTTGTTGCGTACCTCCAGTTGAGGTCTTTGATTATAGTGTGCATTAAGTCAATTGTTTTTATAACAACAAGGAGTGTTTGTTAAATCACTTTTAAACTGTCTAATATTTTTCGATTAACTGTAGGAGGGAAGTTTCCTTTTTCGACTTGTTGTAAAATATATTCTGCTGTAATGATAGCTTTTTCTTTTGTTTCAAACCCTTTAATTCCAGGAATAGAAGGGATGTGCTTTTGATTAATTAACATCGTCTCATCGTTATAAATCTGATATCCATAACCTTGATCAGGGTCATTATCAATAATGGTGTAGGAGTACTGACTTGAATTGATCTGAATTTCTTTTGTAATCGAATCCAATAATTCAGAAGTATTTCCTTTGTAATTTTCAATAGGAGCTTGACGCCCACCTAGTTTAGACTCTACTACGCCCTCTTGTTTTGATGTTTCATTGCAAGAAGCTAGAAGTAGGCTAAAGCTAATAATTAACAGTTGTTTCATAAACTACAAGAGTACTATTTTTGAATGGTAAACGGCTCCCAATTCAGTATGATTACACGTTACAATGTAATTTCCTGAAATGGCATTTGAATTGAAAACATCAAACCCTTTGGATGTTTTATTGATTGAAAAAGCATTCGTTACATCTTGCCCAGTTAAGGAGTGTATTATTATATCTAAATCTGTAGTAACAATGTCAATTTTAAAATTACCATTAGAAGGGTTTGGGTAAAGATTAACTTCGGAATTGGAGTAATAATCGTCTAAACTTGCAACTTTTCGATAGCTGTACATATCATCATTGAAAACACCGTTGTATCCAGAGCCAACAAATGCCGCTCCTTGTAATACAAATGCAATTGCGCCAGACCTACCAGGTCCAGGATAATTTGCTCTTTGAGTCCATGTGTCAGAGAAGTAATTGTACTCCCATAAGTCATTTTTAAAATCAGCATTAATGTCTTCACCCATACAAATGAACCCTTGTGGAAATATACCCCATCCTGCAGCACCTTTTCGGTGCGTACCCGGAAAATTTGCCTTTTGAATCCACTGGTCTGTCTCTGGCTGATATTGCCAGAAATCATTTCGCAGTACGCCATCATCTCCTGTACCAACATAGCCCTGTCCTCCCATTGTGAAGCCAACAGCTTCTTTTCGAGCACTTCCTCCAAAGTCGTTTATTTGAGTCCAGGTATTTGTTGCTTGACTGTACTTGTACATGTCTTTTGCATAACCATTGTTGTCATAACCAGTACCAACATAGGCTATTGTATCAATAACAAAAGCTACAGCTTGCCTACGGGCACTTCCTCCAAAATCAGCTTTTTGAGACCAAACATTTGTTGTTGGATCAAACTCCCATAAATCGTTAAAAAATGGATTTGTTTGACCTTGGCCTAAACAGACATAACCTTTGTTGTTAATAGCAAACGCTGAAGCTGAGCCTCGATTTAAACCTTGACCAGTATCTCCACCCATTGAAGGCTCATCGTCCCAATCATCTTGGAGAAATGTATAGGAGTATACTTTACGACGAAATCCTGAAGGATCTAATCCACAAATTGCGTAGCCTTCACCTTCCACAACAAAACTTGATGCTACAGTTCTTGGTGCGCCATTAATTGAGTCAGCAACATTCCAAGTGTCTTGCCCCCATGAGTAAAGGCCTAAAATGCTTAGTGTGATAAGTAATGAGTATTTCATATTATTGAATGATAAGTTTTTGTGGTGCAGTACTGTTTTTCTCTTTATCAAAACCTGTAAGAAAATAAACCCCAGACGGTAGTCTATCTATATCAAGGACTGGTGTAAATGCTTCTTGAAGAACTTTTTCTCCTGTAGAAGAAATGAGTTCAATTGTTTCAATTGTTGCTGATTTTGATGTCAGGTGTATTTTATTTGTAGCTGGATTCGGATAAACAGAGAGCTTATCTTCTAATTCTTCAATTCCAAGAATAGCCGATGGGTTGTACTCATGTACGCTAGCTTTCTTCCCAGAATACCCTTTTCCTGTACCAACATAAGCGCGGCCATTAGCTGTAAATGCAAAAGCACCTTTTCTTGGCGTTCCACCATATGTAGCTCTACTTGACCAATGATCTGTAAATGGGTTGTATTCCCATAAATCATCTAACAGTCCACCATTTGCACCTACACAGACAAAACCACGCTGTCCTAGAGTAAATGTGGATGCTGCAGAACGTGAACTTGCAGGAAAGTCATTTTTTTGAGTCCATTGGCCTGTGCCAGTATTGAACTCCCAAATATCTTTACGATACGCATCCTGGTCAGTGCCTAGTCCAACGTAAGCTTTATGATTGATTACGAAACTACTTAGTTGATAGCGTACACCTCCAGGAAATCCAGGTAGTTGAGTCCATTGATCAATTGCAGGTTTGTACTCCCATAATTGATTGATGTAGTCATTTGGGCCAAGTTTCCCACAGCAAACATATCCTTTAGAACCCGAAACAAATGCCGTAGCAAAGTACACCCCAAAACCAAAGCCTCCTGGGTAATTTGCTTTTTGAGTCCAGGCGTTTAAGGCAGGATCGTATTCCCAGAAATCATTCAATGTTGTTGATCCAGACATCGATGCTTCTGCCATATCCATTCCAGTTCCAACATACCCTTTGTTATTAATAGCAAAACCTACTGCATTTCGTCTAACAGAAGCAGGTAGATCTGCAACTTGAGCCCAGGTATCTAATGTTGGGTCATATTGCCAAAAATCATTGTGAACTATTTCAGCTGTATCAACCCCAGTGCCTACATACCCAATGTCATTTATAGAGAATGCTACTGCTCGCGATCGCTTTAGTCCTGAAAAGTCAGATTTTTTTGTCCACGTATTACTTGTTTGAGCATTAGCTAAGCTACATATACTCAGTATGAGAAGTGTATAGATATAATGTTTCATTCTATTGGAAAATAAATTTGTTCTTATAAACGACTTGACCTTTTGAGATAACAGCATAGTAGTAGACTCCTGCTATTAATCTTCCTCTATGAATACGAACTTCATTTGTTGAAGTAGATTCTCTCTTAATTACTTTACCATCGGTATTGTATACGACAATGTCAAATTCATTTAGGTTTTCAGACTTAAACGAGATGTATTCAACTGCAGGGTTAGGGTAACATTTGAATTTATTTTGATCAAACATTTCTTCCAAACCTAACAGTGCGTCAAACTCCCAGAAGTCATTGAAGTTAGTACCGTTAGTACCTGTGCCTATATAAGCCCTGTTTCCAATGGTGAATCCTGAAGAAAATCTCCTACTTGTGCCATAAAATTCTGTTCGTGCTGTCCATGTATTCGTTGCAGGGTTAAATTCCCATGTTTCTGAATTTACATTACCAAGATTACCTCCATAACCACCAATAATATACCCTTTGTTATTTTGATGAAATCCAACAGCGCCTGCAGTGGTAAATCCGGGGAAACTTGCTCTTGATGTCCATAAGTCCAGTGTTGGTTTGTATTCCCAAAACCCACTATTGGTTTTCACATAGCCTTTGCCATCAATGGTAAAAGTTGACGGCCAAATACTGATGTAAAATGGGGCTGAATTTTTTTCTAACCAACTGTCAGTTTGAGAATCATATTCATAAACATCATTTCCATCTATATAATATCCTTTTGTTCCAATACTGAACCCTGCTGTATTATCGACAAAGGTAGGCGTGTTTTCAACCTGAGTCCATGTGTTTGTTATTGGGTCATACCGATAAAAATTTCTATTTGATGCGAGCTGCCCTCCGCCAACAAATCCATATTGTTCCATTCCGAAAGAGAGAACGCCATAATTACCGTTCCCATTGTTTCCAATATAGTCTGCTTTTTGTGTCCATGAATTTGTACTCGGATCATATTGCCACCAATCAGCCAGAACATAATTTACACCTGTTCCATTGTAGTGCCCTAGTCCTATATATCCTTTGTTTCCAATTGAAATTCCCATTCCACGGTGCCTTCCGATAGACCCGAAATCAGCGCGTTGAATCCAAGATGCAGATGCAGATGCAGTATCAAGTGTTATCAGTGATAAGGCTAATAGTATTGTCTGTATTAGTTTCATTTTGTGATGATTAGTTTTGTAGTCTTCATACTTAAGTCTTTATACTTTAAGCGACAGTAATAGGTTCCTGAAGGTAGGTCGATTGTTTCTAATGTTAATTTGCTTTCTTCTAAACGGACATTTCGTACAACCTTTCCAACGGAATTAATTAATTCCAATGTTGTATTTTTCAATTCAAAATTATCGTTTAAATTAAGGTCAAACGTAACGAATTCTGATGCAGGGTTTGGATATGTTTTTATCGTTGATTGTTCTAGTTTTTGTTCTAGCGTAGAAAGGTATGAGTCGTAAACCCACCAATCACAGAAGTTTACACCATTTGTACCTAGGCCAGCATATATATAGCCGTTTAATACAATTGAAGTAAGGTACCTCCTGGGTATTCCTTGAAAATCATCGACCTGAATCCAGTTGTTTGCTGTTGGGTCATATTCCCACATGTCGCTATAGTTTGTTCCAGAGAATGTTTCTAAACCTGTGAGTATATATCCCTTACCTCCCAGTTCAAAACCACTAGATTCTTGCCTCATTAAAGGGCCAGCTGCTGCTTTTTGAGTCCATGAGTCAAGGCTTGGATTGTACTGCCAAAAATCGTTAGAAGAACCTGATGATAAGTTTCCTGTACCAACGTAACCGAACCCTCCAATACTGAAACCTACAGCAGCTGTACGGCTACTTCCTCCAAAAAAGGCTACCTGTGTCCATACATCAAGTGTAGGGCTGTATTTATAAAATGAACTGGTACGACCAAAGTTTGTTTCTCCAGTGCCTACATAAGCATTTCCGTCAATAACAAAAGAGACAGCACCCCTTCGTCCTGTTCCAATAAATGAGGCAATGGAGCTCCATGAATTTGTTACAGGATTGTATTTAAAAAAGTCTTGAACTAAAATACTTCCATTAGCTGAAGTTCTACCAGTTCCAACGTAACCAAGTTCATCAATGGTAAATCCAACAGCATCGTAACATGCTCCGCCTAAATAATCTGCTTTTTGTGTCCAAGCATTTGTAGAAGGGTCATATTCCCACCAATCATTGAATAGGACATTTACTCCAGCACCATTATAGTGACCTAAACCAACGTATGCTTTGGTTGTTATTGCAATACCAACTGTTCTGTGACGAGCAGTTCCTTCAAAATCTGATTTTTGAACCCAGCCAAAAGCAAATGAAAGGTTGCTTAGTAATACCGATGTGAGAACTAAGAATAACTTCATTATTTAACAACTAATTTTTGAATAGATACGTGATTGTTAGAGGTGAGTTCAATGAAATAAAATCCGGATAAAAACGTACTGACATCTATCGATTGATCTAATTTAATATGCTGAGATGTAATCAATTTTCCTTGTGCATCACGTATATTAATAAGTCCTGTGTAATTGGTGATTTGAATGCTGTTTTTTGCTGGGTTAGGAACAATACTAAATTGTGCATTGTTTAGTTCGTTAACGCCTAAAAATTCAGGGTTTATAGAAATGTCGTAAGGCCCCATGCTAAATAACCAGCCATCAACGATAACATAGACAGAGTCATGACCTGAAGTATTGACTGTCAGCTTTGATTCAACACCACAGTCAGGATTATCATCATTTACACATAAAACATTTCCATCGGTATCAAACACAGATAAGAAGGTGTCAAAACTAGAACCACATAAAGAGATGTTTAATGCAGCTGTTGATGGGTCCGGTAAAATTAAATAATAGACATCTGGAGAAGCATAAACGGGGTTTTGATTGCTGTAGCAAATTGAATTGTCATGCGTTTCAGAGAAGGGCAAAGAACTTACAATTCGAGGGTCTGATATGTCATCACCAATGTAACCAGAACAGTCAACACCATTCTGTATGTAAACACTAAAGTCAGTCATTGAACCCCAGGTGAAATTGCCACAAGGGTCTATGGGTAAACTTACATTTTCGGCTTGCACAACGCGCATTCTTGACTGTCCAGATGTAGCTCCACTAGGAACAAGGAAGTTAAATTGGCTTAATGACGTTGGAGGTGTTCCTGACCAAGTTCCAATTGTTTCAGTATTATCAAAATTTCCATCAAGATTGAAGTCTATCCACGCTTGACCGTTTCCACTATAATTCCCTCCACAAGTCCCAAACTGGATATCAGCTGTGTATAGGGATCCTGCATCTAAAAAAGCGGTTTGGGAAAGAAACTCTTCAATACCTGTTGTTGCTGGACACCCTGTGTATGAAATTGAACCAGTAACTCCAATTAAAGAAAGTGATTCGATATTGGAATCGGCTGTAGATGAAGGTCCGCCAGACATGCAGTATTGTGATTGACTGTGAAATGTGAAACTGACTAATGCAGTTAAGAGTATTATTTTTTTCATTTTAATAAGTCTTTTGATGAAAATCAGGTTAACAATATAATTAAAATTATTTGTAGGTCATCTATATATATATAGACGAATAATAGCGTTGAGGGGTTGCTTAGAACTATGTTTATTTCGTAGTTAATAACTTTTTTGGTTTTTCTTAAATGAATGGTAATTAGATGTAAATTTATAAGGAATAAAAAGAACAACCATGACCACAGAAAACACACTACAAGAAGAGATTAATAAATTAAGAAGCCAACTTACAGGGGATATGTTTACGGATATGAACATCAAAGACGAGATCCATAACCTAGAGATGAAGTTGAAAGGCGTTAAGCCAATGGACAGTCATTTTGACTGTATCGGGTGTGGCTCTTAATTTTGAAGTGATTTTTTTTACTGCATAAACGCATGCATCAAAATGTTTGCGCCCATTTTTAGTGCTTGAATTCGCTTGTTTTCGGAGTCGTTATGGACTTCTCTATTCTCCCAACCATCACTTAGATCAGTTTCGTATGTGTACAAACATACCAATCTACCATCAATAATAATCCCAAATGCTTGAGGGCGTTTGCCATCGTGCTCATGGATTTTTGGTAGGCCATTGAAATCGTATTTTTGATGAAAGAGTTCGTGATTGAAAGGAAGTTCTACGAGCTCATTACTCGGAAATACTTTTTTTAATTCTACACGGATAAATTCATTCATGCCATAATTGTCATCGATGTGAAGAAATCCACCACCCAGCAAGTAGGTTCTTAAGTTTGTTGATTCACTTGAAGAAAAGACAACGTTTCCGTGCCCAGTCATGTGAATAAAAGGATATTGAAATAAGTCAGAGCTACCAACTTCTACATAAGGAACTTCTTTGTTTATGGTTGTCCCTAAGTTTTCGTTGCAAAATGAAATGAGGTTGGGTAGCGCAGTTGGGTTCGCGTAATAATCACCACCACCACTGTATTTTAAAACTGCCAATTGGTAACCTTGCCCCAAGGATATTAATTGTACAAAGAGTGTTAAACAGGCGGTATGTATAAGTTTTTTGATCATTGAATCAACAGTTTGGCTTGCATGCATGTAAATAGTGCTGCAGTTTCGGTACGCAATCGATTTTCACCTAAAGTAATGGTTTTATATCCATATTCTTTTGCAAGTTTGATTTCTTCTAAGGTAAAATCCCCTTCAGGCCCAATTAATACAGGGCAGTTTGTTGAAGTAAATACATCCTTGAAATGTGCGCGTTTTTCATCGAAGCAATGAGCAATTAACCCGTTTGGATTCTTTTTAATGAAATCAGTTACTTTGGTTAATGCGTTGATTTTGGGTAAAAATGTTCGGTGCGATTGTTTCATTGCAGAAACAGCCTTTTTTTCTAGACGATCTGTTTTAATCTTTATGCGTTCTGAATTTTTACATTCAATTAAAGTAATTTCTGTAATACCTATTTCAGTCGCTTTTTCAATGAACCATTCGATGCGTTCCATTTGTTTAGTTGGACCAACTGCAATGTGAATTTCAGCAGTTTCTTTGTCGTCTGTATTAACGGATTTTATTGTTAATTCACAACGCTTAGGATTGTCTAAAATAATTTCACAAACATACAGACTTCCCTTGCCATCTAAAAGGCCTATACAGTCTCCCATTTTCATTCTAAGAACACGAACAACATGCTTAGACTCTTCTTCACTTAGTGTGTGTTTAAGATCTTGAGGGCTGATATTTGGGTCGTAAAATAAGCGCATTAATGCATCAATCTATAAATAAGTTCTTTCATTAGCTGTCCTGAAGTAAACGATGAATTCCCAACACCTTTTGATTTTAAATCATATTCATGAAGTAAAGCAATGTTCGCTGCAATTTTTTTAGGGTTATAAGTTTTTGTAGCGGTAAGTAGTTGCCCCGCAACAAATGGAGGTACATGCAGAGTGCTTGCCACGGTCTCTCTATTTTTATTTGGTAGGAAGTGAATCTTCATCAACTTTGAAAAGTGATTGAATAAGTTTCCAACTACAACCACAATGTTTGCAGCTTTCGGGTTTTGATTGAAGTAGTTTACAATGGTATTTGCCTTTGTAATATCCCGCACGCTGATTGCATTAATCAATTCGAATACATTGTAATCTTTCGAGATCCCGATGTTTTCTTCAATGTGAATTTCATTGATTGTTGTTCCTGGTTCAACAAGAATGTTTAGCTTGTCGAGCTCATTGGAAATTTTACTTAAATCATTCCCTAAAAATTCAGCGAGAAGCATGCTTGCTTTGGGTGTAATGCCATAACCTTTAGATTTTACAAAGTTTCCAATCCAATCGATGAGCTTGTATTCGGGAACTTTAGCTGATTTGTAAACCAACCCATTTTTGGCAGCTGCCTTTATGGTCTTTTTTCTAGCATCGTAATTTTTGTATTTATAATTGATTACGAATACGGTTTGATTCGCAGGTTGTTCAAAATAAGGAAGCAGGTCTTCTAAACCTCTAAAATCTTGAGCTTCTTTTAAAATGACCAAACGACGTTCAGCCATCATAGGATATCCTTTGGCTTCTGAAATAATATTTAAAGCATTTGCGTCTTTTCCGTAAAGTATTGTCTGATTGAAATCTCGCTCATGATCTTCCAGTGCATGCTCAATGATTGCATTGGTGATTGCATCAATATAGTAAGCTTCTTCTCCGTGAAGAAAATAAATCTTCTCAAATTTTTTTGCCTTGATGTCTTTTATGATGAGCTTGGAATCCATCTAGCTATGTTTTGACCAAATTTTGAGTAATTCAACCAATGTTGCAGTACCTTTTTCCATGTCCTGTACACTTACAAATTCATGGCGTGAATGAATGGCCATTTCTCCAGTAAAAATATTTGGGCAGGGTAGCCCCATAAATGAAAGGCGAGAGCCATCTGTTCCTCCACGTATAATTGTTGGTGTAGGTGTAACACCGGCCAATTTCATGGCGTCAATGGCGTAGTCTGAAACAAAAGGGACATCAACTAAAATTTCCTTCATGTTTCGGTATTGCTCAGTTACTTCAAACGTATATTTCATTTCTGGATAATTTTTCAGTGTCTCTTTGAATAAATTTTCCAAACGTGTTTCATACTCAGTTAATTTAGCTGTAATATGATCACGTATGATAAACGATACTGTAGCATCTTCCATTCCTCCTTGAATTGAAACAGGGTGTACAAAGCCTTCACGATCTTGTGTTGTTTCAGGTGACCAACTATCTTTAGGTAAGCTTGCGATGAATTCAGACATTACCTTCATAGCGTTGACCATTTTGCCTTTAGCATATCCCGGATGAGCAGTAATTCCTTCCAGTTTAATTTTAACGGCATCTGCAGAAAAACTCTCATCTTCTAAAGAACCTAATGTTCCACCATCTAGGGTGTACCCGAAGTCTGCGTTTAGTTTTTCCATGTCTAAATGCTCAACTCCTCGACCAACCTCTTCGTCTGGAGTAAAAAGTATACGTACTGTCGGGTGAGGTATTTCAGGGTTTGACATTAGGTGGTTTGCTAAATCCATGATGATTGCAATGCCTGCTTTGTCGTCTGCCCCAAGCAATGTTAAACCACTCGCTGTAATTAAATCATCCCCGATTTTTTCGTTTAAATAAGGGTGTTTTGTTGTTGTAATTACTTGTGTTGAATCGTCTGGAAGTGTAATTGGAGATCCATCGTAGTTTCTGTGAACAATAGGTTTAACGTCTGTTCCACTACAGTCTGGTGCAGTATCCATGTGTGAGCAAAAACAAATAGTTGGCAGGCTTGTATTTCCTGTATTGTTCGGTATTGTTCCAAAAACATAACCCCATTCATCCATTTCTGCATCCTCAATTCCAATTGATTTTAATTCTTGAACCAATACCTTGCCCAAGTCTTTTTGAATCATTGAAGAGGGGAAGGAGGTAGAGTTAGGATCTGCGGTAGTGTCAATTTTCGCGTATTTAATAAAACGATTCTCTACCGTTGAGTTGTAATTTTTCATGCAAATATGTTTGAAATCAAATGTAATCAATTAATATAAAAAAAAGGCTCCTATCAAAAGATAGAAGCCCATTAAAAATAGTTCTTTTTTGCTTAGAAAAGCTCTGTAGCAGCAAAGTGAAATTCTCCTTCTATTTGAGCATTCTCATCAGAATCAGAACCGTGAACGGCATTTCTTCCTTTAGATTCAGCATATTTAGCACGGATAGTTCCTTCAGCTGCTTCAGCTGGATCAGTAGCACCAATAAGTGTTCTGAAATCAGAAACTGCATTTTCTTTTTCTAAAATTGCAGCAACGATAGGTCCAGAAGTCATGTACTCAACCAATTCACCGTAAAAAGGTCTTTCAGCGTGTACTTCATAAAAAGCCTTTGCTTGCTCTTCAGAAAGTTGTGTGTATTTCATTGCTTTAATTGCAAATCCTGCTTCAGTAATCATGTTTAAGATGTTACCGATATTCCCGTTCTCAATTGAGTCAGGCTTCAACATTGTAAATGTTCTGTTCGTTGCCATGTTGTGTTGTTTTGTGTTAACGTAAATTTTTCCGCAAAGATAGACAAATTTTCAAGTTTTTGATTGTATCGTAATCTACTATTAAAATAGATTAGTTAGATTTGTCTAACAATAGTAGAACGATACGTACAATTATGGATGCAATCATTGAATATTTAGGGTCGATAAACCCGGTTTTAGCGGCATTTTATGCAACAATGTTTACTTGGGGTTTAACAGCAGCTGGAGCATCTTTGGTTTTTTTGTTTAAGACAATGCACCGTGGAGTTTTAGATGCGATGTTAGGTTTTACTGGTGGGGTTATGGTTGCTGCTAGTTTTTGGTCGTTGTTAAATCCTGCAATTGAAATGTCGGAGACAATGTACCCAAGTATGCCGTGGATGCCTGCAGCAGTAGGTTTTTTTATCGGGGCAGTCTTTTTGTTTGGGCTGGATAAGGTAATGCCTCACTTACACATTAATTTTAAAGAGTCAGAAAAAGAAGGTGTGAAAACGGAATGGCATAAGACAACACTATTGGTCTTGGCTATTACACTTCACAACATTCCAGAAGGACTTGCCGTAGGTGTTTTATTTGGAGCAGCTGGTTTGGGAATGGATGGTGCCACAATTGCAGGGGCAGTTGCATTGGCTATTGGTATTGGTATTCAGAATTTCCCTGAAGGGTTTGCTGTTGCAATGCCATTACGAAGACAGGGGGTTAGCCGAAGGAAGAGTTTTTATTACGGCCAACTATCTGCAGTTGTAGAGCCTGTGTTTGGTGTTTTAGGTGCAGTGGCAGTTGTTTATATGGAACCAATTTTACCTTTCGCACTTGCCTTTGCGGCTGGAGCAATGATTTATGTTGTTGTGGAAGAAGTAATTCCTGAAACACAGCGGGATAAATATACCGATGTTGCAGTGCTTGGATTCATCGGCGGATTTTTGGTGATGATGATA
This sequence comes from Crocinitomicaceae bacterium, assembly GCA_029238665.1. GTDB lineage: Bacteria > Bacteroidota > Bacteroidia > Flavobacteriales_D > Crocinitomicaceae > UBA4466. The sequence goes on from JAQWFQ010000006.1 coordinate 28,880, forward strand.
CTTGATGTAGGGCTATCCTAAATTTTACATTTTTTTAGATTAAAATGTAAAAAATACACTTATCTTTGTGCCTGTAGAATGGGGAGTAGTTTACCACATTTTATTTTTTATAGTTTTAGCAAGGTTTAGTAGAAAGAGGAACAAGTCATTGAAATTTGTTCCTCTTTTTGCGTATAGAAGGTTTATTTATTTCGCTCCTGATTTAGTGCATTTTGAACGCTAATTAAATAGGGGGAACTATAGGGAGATACATTTCCTCCTATTTTGCCCCTCACGTTATAAAACCATACGCATTAACATTCTAAATTCAGCGAGCATCATAGCTGTTGCTCCCCAAACAACATGTCCTTGAATGTCAAAGTAGGGAACGTTTTTTTGTGTGTACGTTTGAGTCAGCCGTATGTCTTTTGTTTTTAAAACATCCTCATTTAAAAGATCCAGAGCATCAAATGCTATAATGGAATGAACCTCACGTTCGTCCGGGTATAGTTTAGGCTTTTGGCTTAGTGTGAATACAAAAGGGTGAACAATAAATTGGCTCACAGGAATGTAGACCTCGCTTAATTCACCAATTAATTCACCAGTTCCAAATGGGAGATGTATTTCCTCATAGCATTCCCTTCTGGCTGTATGCTCTAAGTTTAGATCTTCAACATCCATTTTTCCACCTGGAAAACAAATTTGCCCGCTGTGAACACCGTCATAATTGGGTCGTTTTATTAGAATACATTTTATTGTTTTTGCTTCAGGAAATAGAATTAACCCAACGGCAGATTTACGAAGCTTAGATGTGTCTTTTAATGCTCTGTTAGAAATTCGATTAACAGGCATTAGCTCACTGTGTGCAGTTTCTCCAGGTAACTCCGTTGCTAATTGCTTCTGGATTTTTTGTTTAAAAAGTTGGAAGTCCATTTAAATTAGGAAGAAATAAAAAATGTGAGTGAGCTCATGTTGTCTTTACGAATATAGTCAATTGTTCTGCTGTTGTGGAGTCAAAATTACACTATATTTATAGCAAATAGTAAAGACATAGAACGTGATTTTAGCAATTAATTGGGATGTTAGCTCAGAGCTAATAGAAGGATATAATACACCAAACATGTATGGTTTACTGTTTGTTTCGGGTTTAATAATAGGATACTTTGTAATTAAGCGTATGTATAAACGCGAGCAAATTGAAGAAGAGTCTTTAGATAAACTCGTCCTTTACATGGTGCTGGCTACAATTGTTGGCGCGCGCCTTGGTCATGTGTTTTTTTATGGCCCTTACTTTGACCAAATAAGTTCATCAGGTATAGTTATGGAGCGTGGGTATTTATCTCACCCCTTAGACATACTTAAAGTTTGGGAAGGTGGACTGGCCAGTCATGGCGGTGCTATAGCAATTTTAATTGCACTGATGGTTTATTCAAAAAAAGTAGTTCAAAAACCATTAATGTGGATTTTAGATCGTATTGTTGCTCCAATAGCTGTGGCTGCATCATTTATTCGTTTAGGAAATTTAGTCAATCATGAGATTGTTGGCGATATTACTGATGTACCTTGGGGATTCCGTTTTTTATATAAAGATTGTCCTTTCCCTTACGATTGCGATTGGGAGTCAATTCCAATTCGTCACCCAGCACAATTGTATGAAGCAATTTGCTACCTAATTATTTTCGGTATTTTATTGTTTATATTTTGGAAAAAAAGTGTTTGGAAGCGTCCTGGTGTTATGTTTGGCACGTTTTTAATACTGTTGTTTAGCGCGAGGTTCTTTGTGGAGTTTATTAAACTAGGTCAGACAGCCCGAGATGCTAGCCTAATGATTAATACAGGCCAAATGTTGAGCATTCCTTTTGTTTTAGCAGGAATATATATTCTGTGGAATGCGTTAAGTAAAAAGCCAGTTAACGTTTAGGAAATGTAGTTTTTTATCGCTTTCGCACAGTTTTCAGCAGCTGTTGGATTCATTCTGAACCACAATTCAGGCTCAATGAGTTCCACTTCACCAATACAAAGTTCATCTTGATTGTTCCAAATGACATCTATTCTTGCATAAATAGGAGTTGGTTTACAGGCTTTTACCGCACGCTCTATAAATTGAATTTCTTTATTGCTTGGTGTGTAGTTAGAAATCGTTCCTCCAAAATCATCCTGCACTCTAAAATCTCCTTTTTTTGCTTGCTTCAAGATTGCATGGCTGTATTTCCCCCCAAAGACCATAAAAGCAACTTCACCTTTGGTCATGATTTGTTTTTGAAACTCTTGAATCATCATTCCCTCTGTTGCAATTAACGTCCTGAAAACGCTTTCATGGCGGTGCGTATCGATCAATTTAAAGCGATAGGTATGCCTTGCAGCACCAGAAATAACAGGTTTTAAAATAAATTCACCCCAGTTGAAATCGGAACAAATTTCAGTTAGACTTCGTTCATCTCCTTTTTCAATAAACAAGGTGTTGGGAATACGGATCGTTTCTTTTTCTAAATCAAGTAGATAGTGTTTATCAATATTCCAATAGATAAGCTCTTTTGGGTTAATTAGTTTTGTAAGCTTACTTACTTCTTCTAACCATGCTGAAAATTCAGGAAAACGATCAAAGTAATCCCAAGTGGTTCTAAATAAGATGTATTTCGTTTTACTCCAGTCAAAATTTGGATTGTCCCAGTTTGTACGCGTTACCTCAATTCCTTGATTTTTCATTGCTTCAGACAGACTGTTGTCCTCGTCTAAAACATTTTGAGTGTAGGAATCAATGCTGGTGGGACTTACATACCTTTGGTCTGTTAAAATGGTAACGTCAAACATCTTTTGGCAAAAGGGCGTTTAGTTTAATTCGATTAACTCGAATTTTTCGGCAACAAAAACACCGTATTTAATTTCCCCGACAACTTTAGCGTCTCTAACCATAGAGCAGAGCCCTACCGAACCATGAGCATCATCATGCTCATCAATAGAGGAACCTTCTACAAAATAGTGTTTTCCTTCTATGTTAACTGCTAGTTCACATGCGTCACTAGTCATTTCAAAATTACATGTACCGCAAGAAGCTTTCACAATTGTTGTAATTACATCTTGAGTCTTAATTGTTGACGCACACCCTGCTAACAGCATTATGGCTAATATGTATAGATATTTCATCTTAATTGTTTTTAATTGATTCCCAGGTTGAAAGCATGGTTTCTTGACTTGGTCTATTTTCTTCTAACTCTCTTAATGGCTCAACCTCCTTTAGTGTGTCAAAACATTCTTGAGGCAGGGTTTGATATAGCGCTGTTCCTTTTGTTTTCCAGGAAATCATTTCATCGGAAACTTCCTTAACAATTTTTGCGGGATTCCCCACAGCGAGACTTCTTTTTGGTAGTTTCATTTTAGCTGAGACAAATGACAATGCACCAATAATGCATTCATTTCCCATTACAACATCGTCCATAATTACACTGTTCATCCCAATCAAACAGTTTTCCCCAATTGTTGCGCCATGTATAACTGCGCCGTGCCCTATGTGTGCACCTTTCTTCAGTCTTACGGTAGTGCCAGGAAACATATGAATGGTACAGTTTTCTTGAACGTTACACCCATCCTCTATAATTATCCCTCCCCAATCACCACGAAGTGCGGCACCTGGTCCGATATAAACGTTTTCTCCAATAATTACATTACCAGTAACACTAGCTTTAGGATGGATAAAACTGGATTCTTTTATTACCGGTATAAATCCATTAAAAGAATAAACACTCATAATTTTCTGTTTAGAGATGTAAAAGTAACAATCTTAGATTTAATACGTCCTTTCGGGATAAAGGTTAGGGTAAGCACAATAATTTTTAAGTGCGTATAGAATTTCGTATCTTTAGTCGTATTAATTATTGTTGTTAAATAGCCAGTTACTATAAAAAGAAAGAGATGAGTTATTGTGATTATTGTTTAGAACCAAAGGCAAAAGATGTCCACATCGACTACCACAATACACAGTATGGTTTTCCGATTAAGGATGATAACGCCTTGTTTGGAAGATTGATCTTAGAGATTAATCAAGCGGGCCTTTCGTGGGAGACAATATTAAATAAGCAGGATAATTTTAAGTTGGCCTACGACCAGTTTGATATTGAGACTGTTGCTGCTTATTCTGAGCATGATCGAGGAAGACTACTTTCAGATGCTGGAATTATCCGAAATAAATTAAAGGTGAATGCAGCTATTTATAATGCTCAACAGTTATTGGTTATAAGAGCGGAATACGGTAGTTTTAGTAAGTGGTTAGATCAAAATAATCATTTAATTAAGGATGAATGGACTAAACTATTCAAAAAGACGTTTAAATTTGTAGGCGGAGAAATCGTAAATGAATTTTTGATGAGTACTGGTTATTTACCAGGAGCACACGATGAGCATTGTCCGATTTTTGCGGAGATAGATAAATTAAACCCTAAATGGAGAGAAAGATGAAAAATATACTAGCAGCAATCGTATTGTTTATTTCAACAGGAGTTGGAGCACAGGTGGGGATAACAGGAGGTGCGAGTTCTCTTATTGCTTTTGGAAACTCGACGCCTTATGCAGGATTTCATCTAGGATTAGAGATTCCTCGTGATGACGCTGTTTCATTCTACGGAAAGTTTACACATCTCTTTAATCAATCTAAAAGGAGTCCATATACTGCGTATGCATCTGCAATTGACCCTACAAACCCTGTATTTTTCCAACAGTTTGGTTATGATGTTAAAATGAATTACAACATGATTGAAGGGGGGACAAGATACTACCTTGGAAATGGATTTGATTATGGATTCGCTGCTTATGGGGGTTCCTCAATGAAATTGATTTTTAACACTGTTACGCCAGATTATGACGACTTTAACTCAACCGACTACCGCCTTGATCCCGCGTATGACTTTGCAGGGTCAATATTTAGTATTGCTGCTGGTTTGGGGGGTGGAATAAAATACTCGTTTGCACGTTATGGTACTTTTTACTTAGACATGAGTATTGATTACATGATATTCTCTCAGCAGTCAAATGATTATATATTTTCTGAAGTGTACCAAGGCACAGATAAATTATGGGGACCATTAATTTTTGGGTGCTCTTTGGGGTACAGGAAAGACATCCTTTGGTAGAGGAATTCTGTTCGACACCCTGAAACTATTTTGTGTAGTTTGAGAAATACTTAGAACGATCTTGATTTAAAAATAATTTTAATTTAGACCTGTGAGGCAGTATTTAATAGCAGACAGTGGTGGTTCTAAAACAGACTGGTGTTTTATCGATTTCTGTAAAACAACAACGTATTTCACTACCAAAAGCTACCATCCTTCAAATTGCAATAAGGCTTTTACTGATTCTGAAAGGGAATTTTGGAAATCACATTTTCACATGTTGAGCGCAGAAGTTTTTTTTTTTGGAGCTGGTTGTTTAAATGATCAGGGTCGAAATCAACTGGATGATACACTTCGAAAAATTGGATTTAAAGACGTTACGGTAAAATCTGACTTGCACGGTGCAGGCTTGGCATTGTTTGGAAACAAGTCTGGTAGTGTAGTTATTTTAGGCACGGGCTCCGTGTTATTTGATTGGGACAAAGGAGATGTTAAAAACATTGCAGGAGGAAAAGGGCACTTAATAGGCGATGAGGGCAGTGGCTTCTATTTCGGAAAACTTGTTTTTGAAGCTTTCAAGGAAGGACGTTTAACACCTCAACAGCGCGTTGTTTTTGAGTCAGTTGCGGATCTTTCTAAGATTAACATAGCTATTCAAACAAACACACAAAAATTTATTTTGGGTGAGTTGAGTTTTAAATTACGCAAACACAATCAACTATTTAAAGAGTTTCATGTTTTTAACACGACGCTTTTTTGTGAAAAACAGTTGGGATTAACTACCGCTAAGAATTATTCAATTGTAGGAGGGTATGGGTATCACCATCGCGAAATTGTAAGGTCTGTATTTAAGACGTTTAATCACAATACTGTTCGTTTTCTGAGTAGGCCGATAGAGGCTGTCGTTGAGCATTTTAAGAGTGTGAATGATTAAAGTAGCTTTTCCAGTTATTATTTTACCTGTTTTATTTGGATGAGTAGTTGTTTTTTGTCAAATTGCGCTACTCAAATAATTGTTAATGGAGGTTTTATCAATTTTCGGAACAGCGCTAACGCCTATAATTTCATTTAATCCATCAATTGGAACTATGGAAATTAAAGGCAGATCAATACCTGATGATCCCGATGATTTTTGGGTACCTGTGTTAAATTGGTTTGAATCGTATTTAATTCAACCGGCCTTAAAAACAAAATTTAAAATAGACCTTGAATATTTTAACATTCCCTCTTCTAAAAGGGTCTTATTTTTATTGTATAAGCTGAATGAACTTGCTGAGCGTGGTTTTGATGTTTGTGTGGAATGGCATTACAAAACAGAAGACGAAGATATGTATGAAGTAGGTCAAGATTATGCCTATATGGTTAAAGTACCATTCATCTTTAAAGCGTACAGTGAATTGGATTTGATTGAGGTATAATAACCACGATTATAAAATTGTAAAAGAAAGTGTTCTAGAGATGGAGCACTTTTTTGTTTTAGAGAGCAATAATTCTATTATTTTTGTCAAAAAAAGTGAGATTAGTAAAAGACATTCCACACGAACGGTATAAAATTCAAATATTCAACTATAATGGAAAATATATAGTTAAGATTGAATTGGGACAATTTGAACAGTCGTTTAAAGTTGCAGAAATAGATGTTAGTGGGCTTGGGGAGGTCGAAAACATGATCACGAATGAACTGTTAAGTAACTCATTGAAAAGATTTGTTGAAATGAGGAGCGATTGGTCTAATGGATTTAATTTAAAAAACACAAAATGAAATATTTAGTTTTTATTGGAATAGCTTTAGTATCTATAACTTCGTGTGTACAAGCTGAAAAAGAAACGTCTATTGTTGATTCACCTGTAAGTACAGAGGTTAAAGAGCATAAAGAACTGGGAGGTTTAAATATTTGTTTCTACAACCAAGATAGTCTTCAAATTCATTTCAATTATTTTAGAGAGCAGGATTCAATCATTACAAAAAAGCAACTTGCATATCAAAGTGAAATTCAACGAAAAAGTCAAGACCTTCAGAATTATATCATTAAATATGAAGAGCGAGCTAAGGCAAACTTGTTAAGTCAAAATGAAGCGATGCAAATGCAGCAAGCTGCTCAGCAAAAAGAACAAACGATTATGCAATATCAACAAACGGTAGGTGCACGATTGGAAGAAGAGACCTATAATAAGATGGAAGTTATCGGAAATAAAATCGAATTCTTTGCAACGCAGTATTCTGAAGAAAATGGAATTGATTTATTACTAGTGCATGCTCGTGGTGGACAATTTAAATACATTCATTCGTCAATGGATGTAACAGCAGACTTTACGAAGTACTTGAATGAACATCAAGATGCCCTTACTGGGGATATTGAAAAATAAAACTGAATGCAAGTAGCCCAGCAAAAATTAAAAGAAAACATTGCAGAGTATATATTGTATATGTACCAGGTTGAAGATGTTATTAGAGCATATCAATTTGATGTAGATGCAATCATCAAAAATTATGTTCAGCCACAGCTTCCAGATGCATCGTTCATTAATCAATATCGTGAGTGGTATCAGGGGTTAGTGACACAGATGAAAAATCAGAAAATTGAAAAAACGGGACACTTAATTTCAACCCAAGAAATTCTGGTTGAATTATCGTATTTACACAATACGATGATTAGTATGGAGAATGTTAAGTACTCAGGGGTGTACAGTCATGCAACGAATTATATTGATGAATTCAAAGCAAAATCTAACCTGAAAGAGAAAAATCATATTGAAATTGCATTTCATGCAATGTATATGAAGCTTTTACTTAAACTTCAGAAAAAAGAAATTAGTGCAGAAACAGAAGATGCATTTGATTCTATGAGAATTTTACTTGCTTACTTAAGTAAATCGTACCACAAAATGAAGTCTGGAGATACGGATTTTTTGAAGGGTTAAACTATTTTTCCTGGATTTAGAATACCGTTTGGGTCGAACACAGATTTAATCTCTTTCATTAAGTTGAGACTTTTATTAGAAAAAGCAATATCCATGTAAGGTTTTTGAACGAGTCCGATTCCATGTTCGCCTGAAATTGTACCTCCAAGCTTAACTACTTCTTTAAAAAGCTCCCTAATTGCTTTAGGTAATTCATTGTTCCATTGATCATCTGTTAAATCACCTTTGATGATGTTTACATGAAGGTTTCCGTCACCAGCATGGCCGTAGCAAATGGACTTAAAACCATATTCATTGCCAATCCGTTTAATGTGTTTCAATAACACAGGTAACTCGTATCTTGGAACAACGGTATCTTCTTCTTTATAAATGGAATTTGCTTTAACAGCCTCTCCAACGGATCTTCTTAATTTCCAGAGTGATTCTTTTTGCGCTTGTGATTCGGCAAATAAAACTTCGTCCGTTTCAAACTGTTCTAAAACAGCCATAATTTTAGTGCAATCATCCATGAGTAAATCGGAGTTAAATCCATCAACTTCAATTAATAGATGTGCAGCATGATTGTCCCCAATTTGAATGGCATTATCGCCAATAAAATCTTTTGTCCAAAGTAAGGCATCACGCTCCATGAATTCTAATCCACTCGGTGTAATTCCTTTTCTCAAAATTTCAGCTACAGCCTTACATGCTTCCTCAGCGTTAAAGAAGGGGACAAGCATCAATAAATCATGTGTTGGATGAGGTATTAATTTTAAAACAATTTTAGTGATAACGGCTAAGGTCCCTTCAGATCCAGTAATTAATTGTGTTAAGTTATAACCCGTAGCATTTTTTAGAACATTTGCTCCAGTCCAAACAATTTCTCCTGTTGGCAATACAACTTCTAGGTTTAATACGTATTCATTTGTTACACCATATTTAACAGCTTTTGGTCCTCCTGAATTTTCAGATACATTTCCTCCAATAAAACAACTTCCTTTACTGGCTGGGTCGGGGGGGTAAAAAAGTCCTTTAGCTTTTACCGCATCTTGAAGAACCTGGGTAATTACTCCTGGCTCTGTCGTAACCTGGTTGTTTTCCTCATCAATCGTTATTATTTTGTTAAACCTTTCCATAGACATGGCAACACCTCCATGCAGTGGAATTGCTCCACCACTTAAGCCTGTGCGTGCTCCAGAGGGAGTTACAGGAATCTTATGCGTGTTACAATAATGAAGAATTTGAGACACTTCTTCAGTTGTTTCAGGTTTTAAAACAACGTTAGGTAAAATTGAAATGTCTTCAGTTTCATCGTGGCTGTACTTAAACAAATCTTCTGCGCTTACCGAGCATCGTTCTCTTAGGAGTGTTTCAAAAAATGAAATGTGATTCTTCATCTAATTTCCTTTAATTTCAAACTCTGTTCTTCTATTCTGTTGCCTTCCTTCTGACGTTTTATTGGAAGCAATAGGCATTGTTGACCCATATCCTTTTGCATGCATTCTATCGGCAGCAATTGATTTTGATTTTAAGTAATTAACAACAGCTTGGGCACGACTTTGAGAAAGTGAGTTGTTTAATCGAGCAGAGCCTGTATTGTCTGTATGACCTGACACTTCTATTTTTAAATGAGGGACATCGGTCATGAGTTTTACCAGTCGAGATAGCTCAACATTTGACTCTGGACGCAGGTTTGATTTTCCAGTGTCAAAAAAGATGTTTCTTAATGCGACCTTACTTCCGATGGCTATGTTTTTAAGTTCAATCATCTTGTTCACTAGGTTGTCTGCGCTCCCTTTTGGTATGTCAAAATTTTCAGAGTGGAAAAGATACCCGTCTGCTTTTACAGCAATTCCATAGTTTTTTCCCGATGCTAATGTGATAATAAATTTCCCTGTTGCACTATTGGTTGTGAATGTTTCAATTAGCTTCCCGGTTGTATTGTCTGTAATTTCAATGTTTGCTTGAACAGAAGCTTTCGTCATTGCGTTAATGGTGATTCCTTTAAATACGGTGAACGATTTTTTGTTTACATCAACAGTAGATTCAATTGAATTGTCTTTCATTGGATTAGCAATAGAGGCTAATAAGTAATCTTCAGTAGCTGTAACAGGGGACTTTATAGCACCCCAAAAAGTAACTTTATAGATGTCATATCCTCCTGCTCCACCTTCTCTGTTTGAGGCTATATAAGCGAATTTACCATTTGCAGTAGAGGAGAAAAAGAAATCGTCATAAGGAGTATTTATAGGGTACCCCATGTTTACGGGTTTAGACCATGTTCCTTGAGCCCTTTCAGAAATAAAGATATCATATCCACCATAAGAATCTCCTCCTTCTGAGGCTATATACATGGTTGATCCATCTAGGGTAATGTAAATAGGACCTTCATTAAACTTTGAATTTACGGATGTAATCATTTGAGCAGCCATGTAGTTTTTTTTCATTTTACTTTGCATACTGCTATACATTACTTCAAATCCATTGGATCTATTTGCATTGTCTCTATTGAAGTAAATGCTCCATCCATCTGGACTGTATGCAGCATAAACCTCATTTGCTCGCTTTGATGAAATTTGAAAAGGAAGTTTCTTTGGATTTGTCCAATCGGCACCTACGAGTGTACTTTCAAATACATCAAATTGCCCCTCATCTTCACGGTGAAATAGCAGCTTTGTACCATCGTAACTAATGTTATTTGAAACTTCATCGGAAGTCGTGTTTACACCTCCTTTCAGTTGCTTTGGAGCTGCCCATTTACGCTTATTCAAGGTAGAAGAATAAATATCTTTATCATAGCCCCCTAAGGAGTTTGCATCATGTTCATTTGGCCTGTCAGATGTGAAAATGACTTCACCACCATCCGTTGAAATAGATGGAGCGTAATCATTCTGAGGACTGTTTAACTCTGCTACGTTATCGACCCATGCTCGAATTGGATTTTGAATTGCCCCGCGTGCTGCCTTACATTCTTTTTTTCGCATGCTAACGAATTTCTTAAAATTGTCGGCTTTCTTATAGTTGTTTTCGAAAGCTGTAAAGGCCTTGAGGGCATCACTGAATTTGGCGTCTAGTTGAAGGGCTATACCATAATAGTATTGCATGAAAGGGTCGCAAGAAGGGTCAAGTTTTTGCGCTTTATAAATGTATGAAATTCCTTTGTTTTGATACGTTGAATTAATATAGCAAACTCCAATTTTAAAGTTGTTTAAGGCGTTGTCTTTGTTAAAGTTTTGGGCTTTTTGATATTCTTGAAGAGCCCATTCATAATTAAGTCCTGGGCTTTTTACTAAAAACATTGCCTCGTTTGCAATTTCAAAAAAATCATCTCCAACTTTAATCGCTTTAATGGCTGCTTTTAAACCTTCTCTGTCTTCCTTGAAGTTTGCATTTTTGAAGTCGATGTTTTGCGCATTAATTTGACAAAAGAAAGAAATAATAATACTTGTTAATAGATATTTAGTCATCGTTTATCGTTTAGTTTGCGCAGTTTCCTACGTAGTAGTTTTTGCCAGTTTCAGACCCTAATGTTTTTGCTTTATGCCAGTCTTCACAAGCTCCTTCCATATCGCGTAACATTTCTTTTGCGATACCTCTATTTACATATGCTGCCGCATTTTTTTTATCCATACCGATGGCTTTATTTCCGTAGTCAAGTGCCTTTTGATATTCTTTTTTGATGAAATAAACCCCGCTTAAGTTTGATGCTGAAGACGAGTAATCAGGTTTTACAGTTAATGCTTTGTTAAAATCTTTAATCGCATCATCAAGTCTTCCTTGATTTTGTTGAACAACCCCACGATTGTTGTATGCTAAGTGAAAATTAGCATCAATAGAAATAGCCCTGTTAAAAGCTGCGATTGCTCCTGGGTAATCGTTCATTTTTGATTTTGTTGTTCCAATATTATTTAAAGTGAATGCCAGGTTTGGATTTTTACGAACAACTGTTTCATAATCTACAAGAGCTTTGGTGTATTCACCTTTCATTCTGTAGGATGAACCTCTGTCGTTATAAGCATTGATCAGGTTTTCGTCTAAATCAATGGCTTTTGAGAAATAGGTGATGGCCCCATCATAATCTTGTTGAAGAAATCGAAGTGTACCATAATTGTAGTATGCCTTAGGATTACTTTGACTAAGCGAAATGGATTTTTCATAGTCTTCTTCGGACTTTAAATAATTGGTTAGTTCTTGATAAGATTTTCCGCGCTGAAAGAATGCCTTTGCATATGTTGGCCTTAGTTGAATCAAACGACTCATCGTTTCAATGGCATTTTTGTATTTTTTAGCTTCATTTTCTGCAATTCCTTTATTGTAATAGGCCGCAGTAAAATTAGGGTCTAGTTCAATTGACTTTTGAAATTGTTGAATAGAAGCAGTGAATTGTTTTTCTGAAAAAAGTTTAATTCCTTTGTTGTAGGCTTCTTGACTTTGAGCAATCGCTTCATTTTCAAGGTTTAATTCTGTGATAGAATCTCGGTATGCTTGCTCTTCGATGGTCAATTCATCCAGTTGTGAAAATGCTAAGAGGGCAGTGTTCATGCATAAAACTGTAAGTATTGTGTTTAGTTTCATTCGGGCTGTTTTTATTGGTCTCCAAAGTACAAACTTTGTGCCTAAGTACTTAGATAAGTTTTCAACAATATCAAAATTGTTAATTTAGCATTCTAAACTGAAAGAGATGTCAAAAGAAGTGTATATAGTTGATGGTATTAGAACTCCAATTGGAAATTTTGGAGGAACCTTAGCGCCGGTTAGAACGGATGATTTAGGAGCCATTGTAATTAAAGAGTTATTAGCAAGGAATCCTTCTGTAGATCCGGCATCGATTGAAGATGTTCTTTTTGGTTGTGCTAATCAAGCTGGAGAAGACAATCGAAATGTTGCGCGCATGTCTGGATTGTTAGCTGGACTTCCATGGCAAGTTGGAGGGGAAACAGTTAATAGACTGTGTGCTTCAGGTATGGCATCTACAATTAACGCAGCTAGAGCAATTAAAGATGGCGCTGGAGATTTGTATATATCTGGTGGCGTTGAACACATGACTCGAGGCCCTTGGGTTATTTCTAAGGTGTCTAAACCTTATGGTAGAGATGCGCAAATGCACGATTCTTCTTTTGGATGGCGTTTTATTAATCCTAAAATGGAGGAGCTATACGGTGTTGATGGAATGGGAATGACCGCTGAAAATTTGGTTGAAAAATACGGGATTGAACGTGAGGCTCAAGATAGATTTAGTATGTGGTCTCAGCAAAAAGCAACAAAGGCAATACAGTCTGGTCGCTTAGCTGAAGAAATTGTACCTGTAAGTATTCCCCAGCGAAAGAAAGATCCAATTATTTTTGATACAGATGAGTTTGTTCGATCAAACACAACAATGGACACGCTTGGCGGACTAAGGCCTGCATTTAAAAAGGGAGGGTCGGTAACGGCTGGAAATGCATCTGGATTAAATGACGGTGCGGCTGCTTTATTGATGGCTTCAGGTGCGGCCGTTGACAGCTACAACCTAAAACCACTAGCACGAATAGTAGGCGCTGCTGTAGCGGGAGTTGAACCTCGAATAATGGGGATTGGTCCTGTTTATGCTTCTAGGAAGGTGTTGGAAAGAACAGGTTTAACGTTAGATCAAATGGATGTTTTAGAGTTGAACGAAGCATTTGCTGCTCAGGTTCTTGCCTGTACAAGAGAAATGGGATTAGCAGACGATGATCCGCGTATTAATCCAAACGGGGGGGCAATTGCATTGGGGCACCCGCTAGGTGTTACAGGTGCACGAATTTTACTTTCGGCAGCACTAGAATTACAAAAAACACAAAAACGATACGCATTGGTCGCAATGTGTATTGGAGTAGGGCAAGGCTATGCTACAATTATAGAACGCGTATAAAATTAATTGAAATGACTACAAATCCGGGATACTGTATCGTGAAGAATATAATGGCACTGATGTGCATTGTCTTGTTGGTTGTTTCGTGTAAAAAAAAGAAAACAGTTTGGGATTCTGATTGGAGTTCACCCGTAGTTAATGATACACTAACACTCACAAATTTAGTGAATGACTCAACGCTAAGTGAAGTAGGTGGGTTTTATGAGTTGAATTTAGTACGTACATTATTCGACTTAGATTTAGGAGATTTGCTGAATATTCCAGATACAACAATTTCGGAAACCTTTGCATTCCCTGTGTCAATTGAATTAACGCCAGGGTTTAGTTTTGTAAATTCAACGGAGGAGCATGATTTATCTGTAGAAGATTTACAACTGAAAACAATTGTTTTAAAGCAAGGTTTTATTGATGTTAAAGTTGCTAATCCTTTAGGTACAACGACCATGTTTGATATTCAATTGCCAGGCATAACAAAGGACGGTTCTACATTTTTAAATCAATACTCGGCACCTTCGGGAACGAGTACAGACCCAGGTCTTGTAGAGGAGACTATTGACCTCGCAGGCTACCGGATGGATTTGACGGGCGTTTCAGGAGGTGAGTTTAATAAACTGAGGTCACAAATAACGGTTTCTACGGACCCTTCAGGACCTTCTGTTCTAATTACACCAAGCGACATTACGAAGGTAGACGTAAGATTTAGAGATCTTAAAATTGATTATGCGCGAGGTTATTTTGGTGATCGATCATTTTATGACACGACCATCGTTGAGCTTGAAGAACTTAATGTTGTTTCATCAGGAGTACTTGATTTACCAAATGCTGCAATCACAGTTGAAATTGAAAATGGAATTAAAGTAAGTGCAGAAGGAACACTAACAACTATTGCGAATGAAAATGCCTATGGAAATGAAGTTGATTTGTCAAGTGCACAAATAGGATCATCGTTTAATATTAATCCTGCAACGGGAACGTGGAATGCGATTAATTCGAGCTTAAAAACAATTGTATTCAATAGCACCAATTCAACCCTTGAGCCGTATTTAGAGAATTTAGGTTTTAGGCATAAATTGGGGTATAATTTTAAATTAAACCCCTGGGGTAATGTGACAGGAAGCTGGGATGAGTTATTCCCTAATAGTAAATTAAGTGTGCGTCTTAAAGCAGAAATGCCTTTAATGATTGGACTTGATCAGCTGGTTTTAAGAGACACGTTTGCATTAAATTTTTCTCAAAATAATGATAACACAACGATAAAGTCAGGGGAGTTTCTCGTGCAGTCTAGCAATGCTTTCCCCTTTTCTGCACAGTTAAAATTATTCTTGTTAGATGCTTCAGGAGAAGTGTTACATCAAATGAATGGAACAGGTAACATTGAGGCAGCACAGTTTGGAGCAATGGATGTGCAATCTGGGTTGATGGTAGCAAATTCTGAACTGCGTCTAGCCTTAGGAGAAGATGTTTTAAATGACATTAGCCGAGTAAAATCTTTCATTGTACAGTCCGAATTTAACACAACCAACCCTTTGACAAATTTAAACGAACCAATAGGCATACCTGTAGGTGCTTTTATTGCAGTGAAAGTAAAAACTAAAATTACTTCAGAAAACAAACTTTAATTATGAGGGGACTAATTACATGTTTAGCGTTTGTTGTTTTTTTTCAATTTGGAGCTGTTGGGCAATCACTACCACTCAATTACGATACGCTTGAATTAAACCAAGAATTCATTGTTGAAGGAGGAGGTGATTTTATTGGAAGCGCTATTCAAAGAGAGCTAAGTGGGAAGTTTTTATTTGGAGGATATATAGATAATTCAATAAAAGATAATTCATATCATCGCCATAGCACGATTAATAGAATAGGAACTTACGGAGGGGTTCATTTTGAATATCGAAATTATAAAAAGAAATTAATTGAAAATAAAAACTGGGGCTACCTGATTAAAGCTGGTGCTGATGTTTTTGGCGGAGGAGTCTATTCTAAAGATTTGTTTGGGTTGGTGTTTTATGGTAATGACCCGTATAAGGGTGAAACAATTGATTTTTCAGGATCAAACTTCTCGTTCATGAGCTATCAAAAACTGGGGTTTGGGATGATAGATTCAAAATCAAAATCGGCCATTTCAATTAACCTATACAACATTAATAGTTCTTTAAGTGCTAATTTTAAATCAGGAGAAATTACGCAAGACTTAAATGGAGATCAGCTTGATTTTGTACTAGATGGGGAGGTGACACTCCCAACCAATGGTGCTTTTAGTCAAGGTGTTGGAATTGGATTGGATTTTGACTTTAAATTACCTGTTTCAATTTTTAAGGGACAAACGTCCTACATTCAACTTCAAGCTAAAAACATTGGTATTGGGTATTTGCATGAAAAGCAAAAGGTATATTCCATAGATACGACGCTGACATTTAGTGGATTTCAATTTGAACAGCTAATAGGAACTAACGCGATCTTTTCTGATTCATTAAATGTGTTGGATTCGCTGGGAATAAATTCAGTAGAAAAAAATAACGTTGTACTACTTCCAGGTTATTTTCAAGTTGGAAAAATAGTAGCTAAAAACACGGGAAAGAAGCTACAGTCATTTTATGGTGTTCGAATCTATCCTACATTAATTTTTAAACCTTATGTCTATGCTGGAGTTCATTACAGTCTGTCTAAGTCGATCTGTTTTGGCTTGAATGGAGGTTATGGTGGCTTCGGAAAGTTTAGAGTTGGGGCTTATTCAAGTTGTAATTTCGGGAAGTATTCGGTAGGGGTAGCCTCTGAAAACGTTCTTGGATTTATAACGAAAAAGGCGAGTGGTCAATCATTATTTATTCGATTAAGATGCGCAATTTAACAATGTATTTCACATTTGTTCTTTGCAGTTTAAACTGCTTTGGACAAATTTCATTTTTCAATTATTACAGTGATAACGGTGCTGACTTTGGAGAAGGGATCATTCAATTGGAAGACAGTAGTTATGTGTTAACAGGAGCTTCTAGTAGCTTTGGAGATGCACCATCTCAAGCTTTTCTTATGCAGATTGATAGCTTGGGTAATTATATGTGGTCGAAAAGTTATGGCGGGCCAGAATCAGAATCAGGTAGACGTGTGCTTCACAAGGCGAACTTTGGTTATTTTATTTGTGGCTATACAAGCTCTTATGGAGCAGGAGGCTTTGATTTTTACTTAGCAAAAGTGGATGAATCAGCAAATTTAGAATGGGAAAACACTTATGGCGGAACAGGTTGGGAGCGTGTAAACGACGCAGCATTAACGCGTGACACAGGTACGTTACTTGTTGGAGAAACAAGCTCAAACGAAACAGATAATTTGGATATTTATATTGTCCGTACGGATAAGTTTGGGGATACACTTTGGACAAAAACACTGGGTGGATCAGGGGATGATAAAGCAAATTGTATTCTCAAGTATACAGATTCAACGTATTTTATTGGTGGGGAATATTATGTAGAAGATTCTATTCGTACAAAGGGGTATATGATGTATTTAAAAGATGATGGCACTGTTTTTTGGGAGCGTACGTTTGGCCCTAATGGGGACTACTGGATAAATGATTTAGCCTTTGATTCTGATCCAGAAAAAATTGTTGGAATAGGTGGTGGTAACGGTCCTTTGACAGATGGTACAGATGGATACATTTGTTTGATGCATAAAAACGGGTCGTTTTGGGGAGGTTTTCACCCGACAACACCAGGAGAGATGTACCTTACAGAGATTACTAATTTTGGGAATAGTGGGGATTTTTATACATCTATGGTCTTTAACAATCAGACGGGCTATCAGTTTGGTGAAGATGTTACAATTAGTAAGTACTCATCAAGTTTTGCGTTTCAAAGTTCATTTGGGATTTCTCATGATTACCCCGATTATACGGGTGATATAGTTCGTACATCTGATGGTGGAGCAATTGTAATTGGACACAGTACAGCTGTCGTTTCTGGTGGAAATGAGATTACAGTTGCTAAAATTGGACCTGGAGATCTTTATCCTGATAACATTAACGACGGAATAATTAACAACCTGGTATTGATTGACGAACTTGATCTTTCTTCTTTAGTAAGCCTATTTCCAAATCCAAGTACTGGGAATATAAGCTTAGTCTCTGAAACAGATTTGTATAAAACTTATAGACTCATCGATTCTAAAGGAAATGTTTTAAGGGGAGGAGAGTTCTATAAGGAATTGAATTTATCCCTTTTTAAAGAGGGTGCTGGGATATACTTTTTAGAATTAAAAGGAACCACAGTTGTGCCTGTTCGACTCAAGGTAATGATTCAATAGTAGCTTACCACTCAAAGGCTTTTTCAGAAAACCATTTTCCTTGAACGCGCAGTACTTGTTCAACAAGGTCTCTAACACAATGTCTACCACCCATAAATGGAGATTGATAATGACTGATGTGTTTAATTTCAACAGCTGCATCTTGTGGGCAAGCGGATAATCTAACCATTTTCATTACGTTGTAATCGGGAATGTCATCACCCATATAGGCAACATTGACATCATTGATGTTGTACTTTGACTTAAGCTTGTTGTAGATTTCAACTTTATTGATTGACCCCATAAACACTTCAGTAGCCCCAAGCTTTAGTAATCTGTTTTCCACTTCTGTTGAACTTCCACCAGAGATAATGAAAATGGAGTAGCCCATTTTAGCAGCATATTGTAAGGCGTATCCATCCCTAGAGTTTAATGTTCTTACAACTTCCCCCTTAAAGAGAGACACGCTTCCATCTGTTAATACACCATCTACATCAAAGATGAATGTTGTAATATCATTTAATCGTTCTTTAAAGCTGATCATGGTAGGTTTCCTTTATGCTTTTGCTTAATAGTTGATATAACTCTTTTGCATTATTATCTAATCGTTCTACGTGTTTCTGAATAATCACATCGTCCCCCCTTCTTGCAGGGCCTGTTTGAGTGTTAAACGCCGAGTCTAAATCAAGTTTATGTACCGTTTCTTTTAATAGGGGTATTAAATGATTAAAATCAATCGATTTAGATTCTGCATACTGTTGCGCTTGATGGATAATATGATTTGTGAAATTATTGACAAAAACTGCTGCTAAGTGTAACTCACTACGTTCTTTTGAATTTGCCAAGGTAACAGTATCAGTTATCTTTGAAGCTAAAATAAATAAGTCTTGTGTAAATACTTCATTGGTCGATTCGATAAAAAACGGAACTTGATTTAAGTCAAGTTCAATGTGCTTTGAGAATGTTTGAAGTGGGTAAAAAACACCTAAATGTTCTCGATGAGGTAAGGACTCGATGTCAATAGAGCCTGAGGTGTATGCTACAGGGCAACTTGAATCAATGGATTCGCAAATAGTAGCTATTGAGTTGTCAGGAGTACAAATAATGACTAATTGATGTTTGGGTAAGTCTGAAATTGACTTAGCGTGAGTAGCAGCTGTTTTCTTGCAGAGTAAATCTACATGCTTAACGTTTCTTCCAGCTATATGACTAACCTTAACGCCGATGTTAATAAAGTTTACCGCTAAATGCCAAGCAACATTTCCACTGCCAATAATTGATATTTGCTGAACGGTATTTTTCACAATTCAAATATCATAAAAAATACGCGATAAAAACACGTATATCTTTCTTTCTTGAATTTCACCGGTAAGGTGGGGTAAATTAAAAAGGCATTAACTCAGTTAATGCCTTTTTAATTTTAATTGATCTGATCAAGGAAGGGATGTTTACTTTCCGTGACATTGCTTGTATTTTTTTCCACTTCCACATGGACAGGCATCATTTCTACCAGGCTGCTTTTTAGCTACAACGGGTTGTTGTTTTTCCTGCCTGTGTGCTTCAGAATTTTGAATTGCTTCTTGGTAACCATTTCTACTACCCAGTTGTTCAATTTCTTTTTGTTCATGTGCCTTTTCGTAGTTACTCTGTGTAGTTTCAGATTTATTTGTTGTCTGAATTTCTTTTGTGGCAGGGATGTCTAGCTTCATTAACAATTCCATTGTCTCTGCATTCAAGCGGACCAACATCATTTTGAACAACTCAAAAGATTCCAATTTATAAACTAAAAGTGGGTCTTTCTGTTCATATTGAGCGTTGTGAACTGCTGATCGGAGATCATCCATCTCACGTAAATGTTCCTTCCATTCATTGTCAATCATACTGAGAACAATGTTCTTTTCAAATGCAGTTGAGATAATGCGACCCTGGCTTTCATACGCTTCTTTCAAATTAACGACAAGTTGCATTTCTTTACGGCCATCTGTTAAAGGAAAGACGATGTTTTGATATTTTTCAGACATCGTTTCATGAACGTGCTTAATTTGAGGCATTGTAGCCACTGCAATCTTCTCGTTTTTTCTGTCGTACTGACTTCTTAATTGATGGTACACTTTATTGATAATCGTGTCTTCATCAAGTGTTTCATATTCTTCTGAACTAACGGGAGATTGTGTTCCTACAACACGGAGTAATTCTTCTTCAAATGCAGTAAATTCTGCTTTCGTGAATCCGAGTGTGATTGCTTCGCTGACATCAAAGAACATGTTGTCAATGTCAATGTCAATGCGCTCGCCAAACAGTGCATTTTTACGCTTTTTGTAAATTGCTTTACGTTGAGCATTCATGACGTCATCATACTCCAACAATCGTTTACGAATACCAAAGTTGTTTTCCTCTACTTTTTTCTGGGCACGTTCAATTGATTTAGAAACCATGCTGTGTGTAATTACCTCGCCTTCTTTTAGGCCAAGTCTATCCATTAGTTTGGCAATACGTTCAGATCCAAACTTACGCATTAAGTCATCTTCTAAACAAACAAAAAACTGAGATGACCCTGGGTCACCTTGACGTCCTGCACGTCCTCTCAATTGGCGGTCTACACGACGAGAGTCATGACGTTCAGTTCCAATAATTGCCAATCCTCCTGATTCCTTTACACCAGCACCAAGTTTAATATCTGTACCACGACCGGCCATGTTTGTTGCAATTGTAACTGACCCTGGAAGTCCAGCGTTTGCTACAATTTCCGCTTCTCTTTGGTGATGCTTGGCATTTAGTACTTGATGATTAATTCCTTTTGCTTGAAGCATTCTTCCTAAATGCTCCGAAATTTCAACGGTTGTTGTACCAACTAAAACAGGTCTTTTTTGTTCGACTAGTTTTTCAATTTCGTCAATAACAGCGTTGAATTTTTCACGCGCTGTTTTAAAGACTAAATCATTGTCATCTTTACGTTGTATTGGTCGATTTGTTGGGATAACAATAACGTCTAATTCATAAATGTCCCAAAATTCTTTTGCTTCTGTTTCAGCTGTTCCAGTCATTCCGGACAACTTATGGTACATTCTGAAGTAATTCTGAAGTGTAATCGAGGCGTAAGTTTGAGTAGCAGCTTCTACCTGAACATCTTCCTTTGCTTCTATGGCTTGGTGAAGACCGTCAGAATAACGTCTACCTTCCATAATACGCCCTGTCTGCTCATCTACAATTTTAACTTTCCCTTCAAGGATAACGTACTCAACCTCTTTTTCAAATAGGGTATATGCTTTTAGTAATTGATTAACGGAGTGAATTCGTTCAGACTTAATGCTATAGTCTCTAATTAAAGCATCTTTCTTTTCTACAAATGCAGTTGGGTCAAGGTTTAATTTTTCAAGGTGTGCAATTTCAGATCCAATGTCCGGCATAATGAAAAATTCCTTGTCATCGTTCCCAGAAATTAGAGTAATTCCCTTGTCTGTTAATTCAATGGTGTTATTTTTTTCATCAATAACGAAAAACAATTCAACATCAATCTTCTTCATGTGCTTACCTTGTTCCTGCATGTAGAAGTTCTCCGTTTTTTGTAGGTGAGCTTTAATTCCAGGTTCAGATAAGTATTTTATAAGTGCTTTGTTCCTAGGAAGACCACGAAACGCACGTAATAATGCTATTCCACCATCCTCTAACATTTGTTTTGCTTGTTTCGCATCAGCTACATCACCATTGATAACGGTAAGTAGTTTTTTTGCGTCAGCTAAACATTGAGAAACATATTTTTTCTGTGCAGAAACAATGTTTTCTACACGCGGTTTTAGTTGATAGAACTCATGCTCATCTCCACGTGGAGTTGGTCCTGAAATAATCAAAGGTGTTCTAGCGTCATCAATCAGTACAGAATCAACCTCATCAATAATTGCGTAATGGTGTTTTTGCTGAACGAGATCATCAGGGCTCCCTGCCATATTGTCACGCAAATAATCAAATCCAAATTCATTATTGGTTCCGAAAATAACATCACTTAAGTATGCTTTTTTACGCTCAGGAGAATTAGGTCTGTGTTTATCAATACAATCCACAGATAATCCATGAAATTGATAGATTGGACCCATCCATTCAGAATCACGCTTTGCCAGGTAGTCATTAACGGTTACTACGTGCACCCCTTTTCCAGATAATGCATTTAGGTAAACAGGTAGGGTTGCTACCAATGTTTTCCCCTCACCAGTTTGCATTTCAGCAATGTTTCCTTTGTGAAGAACACCCCCTCCCATTAATTGAACATCATAATGAATCATGTTCCAAGAAACGTCTACTCCAGCAGCAGTCCATGTATTTGACCAAATTGCTTTATCTCCATCAATTGTTACCCCATCTTTGGTGCTTGCTAGGTCTCGGTCAAAATCTTGAACATCAACAACCAATTGACCGTTTTCAGCCCAACGCCTTGCAGTTTCTTTTACAACAGCAAAAGCCTCAGGTCTAATTTGTTCTAAAACACTTTCTGTTTTAACATCAATATCCTTTGTGATTTTATCGATGGACTCAAAAATAGATTCTTTGTCATGAATCGGTGTCTCACTACTTGCAGCCTTGTCCTTGAGCGCTGTTAATTCAGACTCTAATGCTTTTGTTTCTTCAGAGATTATAGCTTTAAACGCACTCGTTTTAGCCCTTAATTCGCTGTCGGATAAATTTTTGAGTTGAGTTAGAAACTCGTTTGCTTTATCGATAGATGGTTGATATTCTTTTCTGTCTTTAGTAGACTTATCACCAAATAGATTCTTAAATATGTTAAATGCCATTATTGATATAAATTTCGAAGGTGTAAAAATAATAAAATCCTGCTCCTAGTAGGTGCTTATAGCTTCAATTATCTTGGTTTAGACATAAATTATTCCAAACTAAATATAACTGACACATTGTCTAGAATAAAATCTTAAAATATAGTATGAGAAATCGAATTAGATTAGATGATTCGCATTATCTTTGCGGTATGCATGAAATGATTTTAATACTCGACTTTGGATCTCAATACACTCAACTAATTGCTCGTAGAGTGCGCGAATTGAATATTTATTGTGAGATCCACCCATGGAATAAGTGTCCTGAATTAACAGCTAATATTAAGGGAGTTATCCTATCGGGTAGTCCTTTCTCTGTTAGAGATAATGATTCACCAAAACCAGATTTGTCAAAAATAAAAGGGAAGTACCCGTTGTTAGGCGTTTGTTTTGGTGCTCAGTATATGGCGAATAATTTTGGTGGTGAGGTTTTGCCTTCAACTATCCGTGAGTATGGTCGTGCTAATCTTTCTTTTGTAGATCAGTCAAATGTTCTGTTAAAAGGAATGTCAAATGATTCACAAGTTTGGATGTCTCATGGTGATACAATTAAAAAAATTCCAAATAATTTTAAGGCGATAGCTAGTACAAAAGATGTTGAGTATGCAGGTTATGAAATAGAAGGAGAACAAACGTTTGGTATTCAATTTCACCCTGAAGTATACCATTCATTAGAGGGCTCTATTTTATTGAAAAACTTTTTGGTTGGTGTTTGTGCGTGTGCTCAAGATTGGACTCCAAATGCATTTGTTGATGAAACGGTACAAAAAATTCAAGATAAAGTCGGAAATGATAAAGTGATTTTAGGTCTTTCTGGAGGGGTTGACTCTTCTGTTGCAGCAGTTTTACTTCACAAGGCTATAGGAGAAAACTTACATTGTATATTTGTCGATAATGGGCTGCTTAGAAAAGATGAGTTCTCGTCTGTTTTAGAGTCGTATAAAGGTATGGGGCTTAATGTTAAAGGAGTGAATGCTGCTGACAAGTTTTATGCAGAATTAAGTGGGGTTTCAGACCCTGAGGCTAAACGAAAAGCAATTGGGAAAGTGTTTATTGATGTTTTTGATGAGGAGTCAAAATTAGTTGAGAATGCGAAGTGGTTAGGTCAAGGAACCATTTACCCTGATGTAATTGAATCTGTTTCAGCTACGGGTGGACCAAGTGCTACAATTAAATCTCACCACAATGTTGGAGGATTGCCAGATTACATGAAGCTAAAGGTTATAGAACCGTTACGTTTATTGTTTAAAGATGAAGTAAGGCGAATAGGTAAATCACTAGGGATAGATCCTAATATTTTAGGGCGTCATCCATTTCCTGGTCCAGGACTAGGAATTCGAATACTGGGAGATGTTACAGCTGAAAAAGTTGCTATTCTTCAAGAAGTTGACCATATCTTTATTTCAACATTAAAAGAGGATGGGCTTTATGATGATGTTTGGCAAGCTGGAGCCATCTTTTTACCGATTCAATCGGTAGGTGTAATGGGCGATGAAAGAACGTATGAAAATGCTGTTGCTCTAAGAGCTGTTAGCTCTACGGATGGAATGACTGCTGATTGGTGCCATTTACCGTACGAGTTTTTAGCGAAGGTTTCGAATAAAATTATTAACCAAGTGAAGGGGATTAATAGAGTAACATACGATATCAGTTCTAAACCACCTGCAACCATTGAGTGGGAGTAATTTATTCTTGGCATAGGGATTGTAAAATCAATTCCTTAAATTAGAGCTATGCGTACTATTCTGATCTTCATTTTAATTAACTGTTCACTTGTTGTTTATAGTCAACCTGGTATTGCTAATCTTGTAGAAGAGAATGGAGAACGATTTTATCAACATAAGGTAGAAGAAGGGAATACACTTTGGATGCTTCAGAAAATGTATGATATTCCTGCAGAAGTGATTTTAAGTGAAAATCCATCCTTGAAAGAGGGGTTAAAGGTAGGGCAGATTGTACTTATTCCTGTCGTAGAAGTTGAGAATACTCGCTTAGTAACCTATACGGTTAAAAAAAAAGAAACGCTTTATGGCCTTTCTGTAAAATTCGATATTTCTATTGATGAGTTAATTTCATTAAATCCAGAACTCGTTGACGGATTGCAAAAAGGACAGTTAATAAATGTACCTGAAGATTTGTTGGCTGAGGGTGGAAATCAGGATTTAACAACTACTGTAAATCCATTTGTTACTGACACCACCGCTGTGCAAAGTACAAAAGCAGTTGTGGACATGTCGTTTAGTGATTCAACCATTAAGCATACGGTAATGGCGCATGAAACCATGTATAGTATTTCTAAGCGATTTATGGTGACTGTTTCTGATTTAATGAAGGATAACAACCTTACATCATCATCATTATACGAAGGTCAAATTTTGACAATCACAGTAAAGCAAGAGCGCGTAGAAAAGGTCGGCTTTGGTGTTGTTTCAGAAATGTCTGGCTTTGAACATGAAGATTCTTTGGTGTTTAATACTAAAGATGAGTACCGTGTTGCAGTGTTACTACCCTTTAACCTTGATCACACTACAGGTTCTTCTCAATATTTATCAAATTTATCGGCCCAATTCTATATGGGGGCTTCAATGGCTCTTGATTCACTTCAAGTTCAGGGCTTAAATGCACGTGTTTATTTCTTTGACACTAAAAATGATTCAACGACTATTGCTGAGGTGTTAAGCACAAAAGGCTTTGCTGAAATGGATTTGATTGTCGGGCCTTTAATTGCTAGGAATATGAAGATGGTCGCCAATTACTGTAAAGAGCATGAAATCCGAATGGTCTTGCCTGTTTCATCTGATGCGAGTATTTTGAAAGGGAATCGATTGGTATACAGTAGTGTCGCTTCAACGATTTCACTGATGAATGAATTGGCGTTGTATCTTTTAAACAGTAGTACAAACGATAATATCGTACTGATTAAACCAAGAGATCAGAAAAGTATGGCGCTTTACGAAGCATTTCGAAAAACATTTGTTGAGAGTGATTTTGAAGGGAGCCGTCCAAATTTAATTGAAACAACAATTGATGGTTTTGGCACGTATATTAAGAAAGGCGTTAATACACGGTTTATTGTTCCTACGCTAGATCAAGGTACAGCAACACGGTTTATGTCGAATTTAAATCGACTTGCTTTTAACTCTAATACAGACGAGATTTTTGTCTATGGGACGAAAGAATGGCTGAATTTCAAGGAGATTAAAAACACGTATAAAAATACGTATAATTTCCATTTCGTAAGTTCAAATATGAATGATTATTACACGGAATTAGCTGTGTGTGCAAATCGAACTTTTAGGGCGAATTACAATACTGATATGACTAAATTGTCAATGCAGGCTTATGATGTTATACTGTATTGTTGCAGTTCTTTTTTTCTTGAGGGAAAAAAGCAAAACCTGTTAATGAACGCGTTTAATTTGAAACAGGTTTCTGTGAATGATGGCTATGAAAACGCTAAGATTTTCTTGATTGAACAAGAAGATTTTGAGTTGATTAAGTCGGGAGAGTCAAATTAAGCAACTCTTCGGTATATTTCTCGTTTTTTTATTGAGTATTTAAATCTAAGGCTAAGTTTATAGCTTTATCAGGGAAGTTTATTTATATTTAGGTTAACAGTAGGTCAAAGTAGACAGACTCAAAAAAAACCTTTAACCAATGATGAAATTAACGGTTGTTTTCTTATTTGTTATGTGTTTTTGTAACGCATCCTTTTCAGCTCAATTTAGTTTGGATGAGCTTAGTTTACAAGACACATCAGTAACATATATTCAAAAAGAAATTCTTCTTGATGGAAGTATTTCGTATACCTTTCAATCAAATAGGGTACTGTTAGCAGAACGTGCTGATGTTTGGGAGAGTCGCTTTGGCATCACATTTCCTGATATCATTTCAATAGAATTGAATGTCATTGATCAATCGATTTATTTAGTCCTTTCTGCAAGCCATACTGTAGAGTCACTTAATACCATTTTAAAACGATTTAAAGTGGTCAACTACTTAATCCAAACGTGATGAAAAACCTAATTTTCATAGCGTTTACGTTTCTTGTATTTGTAACTTCATACACGCAATGCAATACAAACACATCCATTTGTACACCGGGTGTAGCAGGTCCTTTTAATTTTATTAATGCTTCGGCAAACCCTTCTTCATGCTTAGATTTTCAGGTAGCAGGTCCAAATTATGCCTATATTATTCTGTACATCACCACTGGTGGAGATTTAAACCTACTTCTTGATGGTGATCAAACCAGTGGGTTTCTAGATGTATCAATATTTGACATTACGAACGCAGCTGACCCATGTACTGCACTTTCTACAGGAACAGAAATTGGGTGTAATTATGCAAGTTCTCCGAGTGGGTGTAATGAGTTTGGTACATCTTTTCCGTGTACATCTGAGGTTCCTGCACCAGTTGTTGCTGCAGGAGATGTGGTAATGATTCTTGTAGAAGATTGGAGTGATATTATGACAAGTTTTACGTTGGAGTTAAGTACGACTCCTGGTAGTGCTCAGACAGGTCCGCCAGACCCAACAATTACGGCTGTGCCACCTTTGTGTATGATGGATGCCCCGATTCAGTTAACCGCTGTTGATATGGGGGGTGTTTGGAGTGGAGCAGGTGTTTCCTCAACAGGATTGTTTAACCCCGCTTTAGCTGGGCCAGGTACGTTTACAATTGATTATACAATTGGTTCTGCTCCTTGTGACGCTGCAGCTCAAACTACAATTACAGTGAATCCTGAGCCGACTGCCGATGCAGGGCCAGACCTGACTGTTTGCTTAGGCTCGTCAATTATTATTGGAGCTGATCCAGTTTTCAATGTTGATGGAGCAAGTTATTCTTGGAATAATAATGGTAGTTCAGGTACGATTAACTTATCAGGTATTAATCCAGACAATGGACAGGAGTCTGTTAACCCTACTGTAGTTACAACGTATGAACTTACAATTAATGATAATGGATGTGTCGCTACGGACCAAGTTACTGTAGCTGTAGATTCACCTCCAACCGCTTCAAATTTACCGCCAATCAGTGTGGAATGTTTGTCTGATGTACCTGTACAGGATGTTACACAGGTTACGGATGAATCAGATGATTTAACCAATTTTCCATTAGTTGCTTATGTAGGGGATGTTTCAGATGGATTAACATGCCCAGAAACAATCATCAGAACCTACTCTGTTACAGATGATTGTGGGCATTATATTTATGTAACACAAACAATACTGATTAATGACATCACCGCACCAACAGCTTCTAACCTTACGCAAGTAAATGTAGCATGTACGGCAGACATACCTGCGGTAAACATTTTGAATGTAACTGATGAGGCTGATAAC
>JAQWFQ010000023.1 GCA_029238665.1 Crocinitomicaceae bacterium
CCATTCATATGTACCTCCCTCTTGATTTGCAGTTAATTTTGCTCCATTTTGTGTCACACTATTATCTGGATTAGGGTTAATTGTTAAGTCTAATGCTACAACACTATCACAGCCTGCAGCATTTGTTGTAGTATACGTTGCGGTATTATTAGATGCCGTGTATGTATTACCATCAACCCAGGTATAAGAGTCACATGCTGTAATTACATCGGTTCCTGTGTTGGAATAATTAATCGTTAGATCTAACGTAACAACACTATCACATCCTGCTACATTTGTTGTAGTATAGGTTGCACTATTATTAGATGCTGTATAGGTATTACCATCTACCCAAGTATAGCTATCACATGCTATGATTATATCTGTACTTGAACTAAAATTATTTATGGTAAGGTCAAGAGTTACAACAGAGTCACACCCCGCAGCATTCATGGTTGTATACGTTGCAGTATTATTAGATGCCGTGTATGTATTACCATCTATCCAAGTGTATGTATCACAAGCAGTTTGCACATCGGTTCCTGAAGTTGAATTTGTAATCGTAAGGTCTAATGTTACTAATGAATCACACCCAGCTGCATTGGGAAGTGTCCATTGAACAGAGTTGTTATCCGATGTATAAGTGTTTCCATCAATCCAAGTGTAAGAATCACAAACAGTTTGAATATCTGTTCCTGTATTTGGATAATTGATTGTTAAATCCAAAGTGATAACGGAGTCACAACCTGCAGCATTGGTCAAGGTATGAGTTGCAGTATTATTCGATACAGTGTAAGTATTACCATCTATCCAGAGGTGACTGGAGCAATCCGAGACAATATCCACCGACGAACTTACTTGATTAGCCTCATTAAACATAGAATTGATTTCACAACTATTTAACGCTCTATTCCATATACCAAATTCATCAATAGAACCATTGAGGAATCTTGTTGGCGCACCCCCCCAGCGAACTAATCCAAATCGGTTGCACTCAATCCCTCCTCCTACACAAGCTTGTCCTGAGTGAGAGAACGAAACCGTAGGATTAAAACCTGAAGAAGTAATCGTACCAACTTCTACTCCATTTACATAGGTTTTTGGTGTTGGCCCAGAATTGATAAATACAATATCATACCAAATATTCGGTGTAATTGTGCCTGGATTAGTACCAAACCAGTGAGTAGTACCCGTTGAAGGGTGATACCAACTAACATTAATAGATGAATCAGGGTAGATTCTAATTCTATTCTCTCTCCAAGAACCATCCTTGTTCCATATCCCTTGTTGATTGACTGGATCAATTGCATTAACTTTAAACCTGACTCTATATGAACAGCTTGTGATATTATCATTCCCTCCTAAGAACTCATGAGGAATGGCAATATAGTCACTTGTCCCGTTAAAAGAATATGCAGAATTAGGCGTAGCATTTACATCTGGTGAAAGCGTAGCACCATTTACAACTCCATTTAGCGCAGATATTTCTTCATTAGCGTTTCCACTGAAAGAATAATATACTTCAAGCCCACTCGTCGGAACGAAAGTCGGCACTTGTGCAAATAAATTCATTGATAGAGCAATTGCTACGAATAATAATAGTCTTTTCATAGTGGTTAATTTACACTAAAAGTAATATTAATACTCTAAAGACCAATAGTGTGTGATAGGGTAAGGGTTTAAAAATAGCCCTCCGATGTGGAAGGCTTTAGTTGTTATTCTTTTATTATCATTTTCTTCTCCACTGTACCATCATTATAGATGTATATAAGAGGTGTGTTTGGTTTAAATGGTGTCTCTCTGCCTAGCACATCAACAATTTTTATTAGTTGCTTAGGTGATTGTAAGAATTCTCCATGTTTTTTACAAAAAAAATAACCTTTTTGCCTTTTGTCTTATAAATAACCTTGGAGTAATCATATTGATCACCGTGTATTTTTATAAATTCTGTAATTATATCTTCTCTAATATAAATTGACTTGTCTGTTTTAGACTCACTATTACATTTTGGACAGTTAGATCCTTTTTTAAATCTCTGTGGACTTGGGGAAAAAGCACCATGTTTATGACAGATTACTTTTATATTCGTATGAGCATTTATATATTTAATTTGTGAAAGGTCATATCTAGCACCATGAACAGCTCTAACTTGCTTTATATAATTTTCTTGAGAGGTTTTAAATAGTTTGGATCTATTTTCAATACTACATTTTTTACATCCTTTACCGCTAAGATGATTTGTTGGTGTTTGTTCAAATGTACCATGAATTTTACATCTAAGAATAACTTTAGTTTTTGCTGACAAATATATTACATCATTGTAATCATATTTATTACCGTGTACATCTTTTGCTTTTTGTATAAATAAATCAGTTTTCTTATTAACCATGGGCATACTCAAATATACATAATCAGAATTTATGTTTTAATCTCTCTTCCTTATCTTGATTAAGAACCCCTATGACTGTAAAATGTCACCATTCCCTTACATTTTATAGTTTTTTAGCAATTATGTAATCATGCAATTACACTATCTAATTCCACAAATGTAACCACATCATCACAACCAGCGTATAATTAAGTATATTTGTAATTAAACCGTTACATTATGGAGTTATTTAAGAAACTAGATGGAGAATTAATGATAGAACTCGGGGGGAACTTAAAGCAACTTCGTAAAAGTAAAAGGTACAGCCAACACGAGCTCGCAGATCAAATTGGTGTAAGCAGAAAACACGTCATCGATATTGAAGCCGGGAGAGGAACGTCATTGTTGGTCTTTATCAAAATACTCAAAGCGTTTAATAAATCGGAAAAGTTACTAGAAGTACTAAGCGCATCTCCCTTTTCACCAAAAGAAATGTTTAACAAAGAGAACAAATGAGCTCAGCGAAAATAACAATATGGGACAAGATAATTGGATACATCTATTGGGATGACAAAAACCAATCTGTAATATTCGAAGCAGATGAAGAGTATCTCCAAGCGCCATTCAACATTGCGCCAATAATTCATGAAAACAAAGCGGAACAATTAATGGGTCAAGACTTCCATGGCAAATTTAACGGGCTGATTCCTCCCTTCAACGATTCTCTTCCAGACGCATTTGGTAACATCGTGTTTAAAGAGTGGTTGGAACAAAATGAAATGGATCAATCTGACATGAATCCTGTTGAACGATTACTCTATGTTGGGAAAAGAGGGATTGGAGCCCTGGAATATCATGAAAGCAAAGACATTCCAAATACGATAGAGCGCATTGACCTGAAAGAGTTATCCCAAGTGTCCGACAAAATTATAAAACGCAAATACGAACAAGAAGATTATTTGCACAACCCTGAATCCTTAAAAAACATCCTCACAATAGGGTCTTCTGTTGGTGGTGCACAAGCAAAAATTTTAATTGCAATAACGAAAGAAGGCAAATTACTTGCTGGAGATTTAATACACCATCAACCTGTGGACTATTACATAGTGAAACTTGAACATGATCCACAGAACATTTGGAACAGGGAAAAAAACTATGTCGAGTATGTGTACAACCAAATTGCATCGGACATTGGAATCAATGTTGCTGAATCAATCTTGATTCATGAAGGAGGTAGGGCACATTTTGCAAGCAAACGATTTGATCGAGTTGACAACCAAAAAATTCATAAACAAACCGTAAATGCCTTGGTTGGATTTTTCGGGAAAAATCATGAATTCTCCTATGAGAACATCTTTAAAATCATAGAATATTTAGGCTTGTCTTATTCTAATTCAGAACAGCTCTTTATGCAAATGGTTTTTAATGTAGTAGCTTCCAATAGAGACGATCACACCAAAAATTTCTCCTTCTTAATGAACCAAAAAGGAGAGTGGTCATTGTCTCCAGCTTATGATTTAACTTTTCCGTTTGACCCATACCTAAGCTTTGTTATACCTCATCAGATAAGCATTAACGGTAAAAACAAAGGCATAACACGAGAAGATGTAGAAACTGTGGCACAGCGAGCAGGTATTCGCAACTACAACCAAATTATTGAAAAGGTTATTAAACAAGTGTCTACTTTTTCTGAAAGGATCAAAGCATATAATTTGAACGCCAGAACAATAGAGCTCATTGTAAAAGATTTACAACTGAACATAACACGCATGAAAAAATAGTATAAATCGAATTCTATTTCTTGTTCCTTTTTCAATTCGATGAATTATAGGGGTGTAAACCATTAAGAACAATTGTACTACCAGAGAACAACTAAACACACGTCAAAAAGATACTGAAGTGGCTCGGTTACAGTTATTCATAAAGAAGAGTTATGCCTCAACTAAAAAAACGAACAGATGAAAAAAGACCATGAAAACCCCTTTTCAATTAATGAAATTCTTGGGGAAAACATCAACGAGCCTTCCGTTCAGTTGTTAATAAACACCTTAAAATCAATGGATCTTTCTTACCTTATTAATTCTCCGTTAGACTCAGACATTGAAATCCCTACCGATAGCTGGTTGAGTCATAGTTCAAAGAAACTAGGAATTAACATAGAGTTTGTTCAGGACCATCTTTGTTATATAAGCTTTGATCAGTCAAAGGTCGGAATTGAACACAGCTACACGGAGAGTGGGCTCATCTTTAAGAAAGATTTTGAGTGTGAATGGGGGAAGTTTGTCTTTTACGGCTCTGTTAAAATGTTCAGAGAGGGAATTTTACCCAACAGGTTTGTACCGCTTATAGAAATTGTTTTGGAGCTGGGAATATAAGCCCATACAAAGGCTACATGATTCATGCTGATAAAGGTGTTTTGCTATTTTAAGTTTATCTTTGACAAACAAAACATAAATAACAAACCCCACGTGATTACTGTAAAACAACTAAAAATAGAAAGTCTTGATGAACAAACCTTAAGCCAGGTGTACGCTATTCTAATTCACGCATACGCTGAAACGGAGGTTGAAATTTGGGGACAAAATCACATTCGTATTTCTAAACAAAAATTTACAACACTCATTGAACGCAACGAAATTTTTGGCGCTTTTATAGAAAATCAACCCGTAGGAAGTGTTCGTTTATTTAAAAAAACCTCGGAAACATTTTCTTTTGGGCTCCTTTCTGCAGACCTTAACATGCAAGGTAAGGGGATAGGAAATTCACTTGTATCCCATATTGAAACAGTTGCAAAACAAAAAGGCGCTACCTATATGGATATCGAAATATTGAAAGCTGTTGCTCTTGAAACACCATTCAAAAAAAAACTGAAGAAGTGGTACACTAAGCTGGGCTATAGCTTTACACATTCAAGTTCATTTACGGAGCTTAAACCCACCATTGCAGAGAAGGCAAAAAACCTAGTACAACCTTGCGTGTTTGATTGTTATCAAAAAGTGTTACGTTAATTAAAGACGAACAACCAGACCTCCATTAAAAAGAGATGGGCCATAACCTGTTTCAGCATACACTCCCAAAGCATCTGTAAAGTAATATCTGATTCCTACAAAGAGCGAATGAGCACCTGAAAGACGTGTCGTTCTAGATGTTGTATATTCTCCCGGTACAAGTGCATTAGGCACTTTGTTTTTATCTGAATTAAGGTAAACACCTGTAGCAACCCCAGCATATACATCCATTTGCGGGACATCAAATTCAAAATGATAAGCTCCGCGCACCAAAAGCCCCAATCGGAATCTATTGTACACGCTTTCTTCAAGCTCGTTTGTATATTTTTGAGTGTAAAATGCTTGAGTGATTAATCCTCCAACGCCTATACGACCAATGCCTATCAGACCCGTAACACCTCTTTCATAGGCCAATTGAATTGGACCAATGGAAGACCTTGTGCTTGTCCCTAATAAAGAGCTGTTTATTGTTCGGTAACCGAAAAAATCTAAGCCCAAGCCCGCAGACAGGTAATTCTCATCTTTCTCAAAATCTTGTGCAAAGGAGATCCCTATAGCGGCTAGACAACAAATTAATAATATTGCTCTTTTCATTGTTTTTTATTTAGTTGTTACTGCGTATAGTCGTTAGAAAATCTGACATTGTATTAAAGGTGAAGTCTGCAAGACACAGTTTAGGGTCGGGCGTATGTGTTTTTTCAGGAATACAAACCACCTTCATTCGGGCTGCCTTTCCTGAAATAATTCCGTTTAATGAGTCTTCGATTACAAGGCACTTTAGTGGAGAAACATGAAGACGATTTGCAACCGTTAAATATACTGAAGGATGAGGTTTTCCAAATTCTTCATCTTCGGCTGAGTGAACAAAATCAAACTCCTGTTCAATTTTTAAGGTTTCCAAAACAGCTTTAATTAGAACTGTATACGACGATGTAGCTAATCCAATTTTCACCTTGTTTTTCTTAAGAAAAGCAATCGTGTCCAACACCCCAATTAACGGACTTCCGTTCTGGTGAATTAAATCAATCATTCTGTTCACGATGCGTTGCTCAACTTCAGATTCTGAGGCATTTTTCCAACCAACCTTAGCATACCAATAAGCAATAACCTCATCAATTCGAAGCCCAACAGTGTGCTGAAAATCTTCGCGAGAAAGTGGACAACCAATTGAAAGAAAAACTTCTTCCATTGCAATTTTCCATAAGGGTTCAGAGTCTATTAAAACACCGTCCATATCAAAAATTACTGCTTCAAAATCAGATATTTTAATCATGAGGTATCTTATATTTTATTAAAAATCCTCCTCCCAAAAGGCGGTGTTTTTCATCTGCTACAAAGGCGGTATTTTTAGTTAAAACGACAATGGATTCCTTTTGAGAAATGTCATCAAAAAAGAGTTCTTTCACAAAAGAATACTTTTTGTTCGCATATTTCAATATAATTATTCGATTATACGTGCTTACATAGAATTTTCCTTCGTAATAATCTGCCGCTGTTATGGCGTCCATACCCCAGCCATTTGGACCAATATAAATTTCCTTTTTCTTCTTAGCAACATACGTTCCTGGTTCTTTTGGGATCTTATAAGCAAATGCTTTTCCTGTCCAAGGGTCTGTATTACATTTTGTGAAAACAATCAGTGAATTTTCATCACAAACAAGTGCCTCAGCGTCAAAGTTAAATTTCTTTTTTGAGGGTGGGAACTTGGTCTGATCAGGGTAACTAAACTTGATTTTTTTCGATTCAACTTCTTTCCCTTTTAAAAGGTCTTTAATCTTTACACGATAAATTACAAGCTTCTTTCGTTTGTTTTCGTTGTTCCCAAAGTCACCAATATAGAGGTGCTTATTGTCAATGGCTATGTCTTCCCAATCGGTGTTTTCTGCATCAACGACTTTAACTTTTTTTAAAATTTTTCCGTGTGCATTTAAAAGAAATATGATTGGTTTATTTCCTCCATCATTAATGGCCACAAAAGTGCTATCATTAATTTGTTCCAAACCAGAAATTTCATTCAACGATTCGGATAATTTATAGCGCTTAACTTCTTGGGCAAACGTAGTTGCTGACAGAAAAAAACAAACGACTAAGCTATTTAAAATTCTATTTGGCACTGCTTTATTTTTCTAATCGAACCACTTCAATGCGGTTTTGACTAACGGTTTCAATATGCATTTTTATACGTTCTAACTCAATCATTGTGCCAGCCTCTGGAATGGACGCTAAATGATCAATAATCATTCCGCCTAAGGTTTCATACGCTTCAGAGGTAGGTAATTCAAATTCGTAGGCTTCGTTTAAATAATCGATGTCTAAACGTGCAGAAAAACGGTATTCTGTTTTTGAAATTCGTTCTTCAATAAACTCCTCCTTGTCGTGCTCATCTTCTATCTCTCCAAATATTTCCTCTATAACGTCCTCTATGGTTACAATCCCTGCTGTGCCCCCATATTCATCCACAACAACAGCAATGTTTCCTGACTTCTCTGTAAACAGCTCTAACAGCTCTTTTCCAGGCGTTGCTTCAGGGACAAATGGTATTGGCAACAATATTTGTTTAATTGACTCCGGAGATTTAAACATTTCAAACGAGTGTACATAGCCAATGATATCATCAATATTTTCTCGATACACAACTATTTTCGATTTTCCTGAATCAATAAACTTTTTACCTAACGCTGTAATTTCATCTTCTACAGAAACTGAAATAATATCTGTTCTAGGAATCATACAGTCTCGGGCTTTTACCGAATCAAAATCAAGGGCATTCTGTAAAATCTGAACCTCATTCCCCAGCTCTTGCTCATCGCTTATCCGTTCATTAATGTCGTGCACATAATCTTCTAAGTCAATTTTAGAAAAAACTTTCTCGCTGTTGTCGCTGTCAACATTTAAAATTCTTAAGAAAATGCTAGACAACCACAATACAATGTATGTTGGTATGTAAAGCACTCCATAAATTAAAATCATTGGCGCTGTGGCAAAACGCAAGTAGCCATTGGGGTTCATCTGCACAAATGTTTTTGGCAAAAACTCTGCCGTAACCAAAACCAATGCTGTAGATAAGGTCGTTTGAAGCAACAGGGTAAGCCCCTCTCCGGTAATTCCCCAAGAAGCAATAATTCCCTCCAGCATATCGGCTGAAAACAAACCAAAGAAAACAAGCGCAATGTTATTTCCAAGCAAAAGCATGGCTATAAAATGCGATTCGTGTTTATAAAAGATTCCGAGTATTTTTCCCTTGATTGTCCCTTTTGACTTATCAAGTTCTATTTTTAATCGGTTTGAGGAAATATAAGCAATCTCCATCCCCGAAAAAAAGGCTGAAAAAATTAGTGTGATAATTATACCAATAAGAGGACCCTCCATTTATAATTTTTACAGAACTAAATATACTAATTCCTAAGAATTAAAGTACATCAAAGCCTATATCCTTTCGATAATTTGATTTTTCAAACTCGATTTTAGCAATCGATTCGTACGACTTTTTTAATGCTGTAGCGACATCTTTACCATAAGAAGTTGCTGCTAAAACACGCCCTCCGTTCGAAAGCACCGCTGGTCCATCAGAAACCGTTCCCGCATGAAAAATAATGCTTTCCGTTACCGCGTTTAATCCAAAGATTTGCTTCCCTTTTTCATAGCTTTCAGGGTATCCTCCAGAAACCATCATAACCGTTGTGGCACTTCTTTCATCAAACTGAATATCACATTCAGACAACGTGTTTGTGGCAACACCTTCAAATAAATCAAGAATGTCTGACTTTAATCGAGGGATAACCACCTCCGTTTCTGGATCTCCCATTCTGCAATTGTATTCAATTACATAAGGTTCGTTTTTCACATTAATAATTCCAAAAAAGACAAATCCCTTATAAACGATTTCATCTGCCTTAAACCCTTTGATAGTAGGGATAATTATTTGGTTTTTTATTTTCTCTAAAAATGTTGGGTTTGCAAATGGAACTGGTGAAATTGCACCCATTCCTCCAGTATTTAACCCCTTATCTCCTTCTCCTATTCGCTTATAATCTTTCGCTTCTGGTAAAATTTTATATGCATCACCGTCTGTAATGACAAAACAAGAAAGTTCAATGCCATCCAAAAATTGTTCAATCACAACCCGTGAACTTGCATCGCCAAACTTAGCATCCGAAAGCATGCTTTTTAGTTCTTTTTTAGCCTCTGAAAGGTTATCCAAAATTAAAACCCCCTTCCCTGCAGCTAAACCATCTGCTTTCAAAACATATGGCGCTTTCATTGTCTCTAAAAACGCATAACCTTTTTCTAAGGTGTCTTTTGTAAACGTTCCATACTTTGCAGTAGGAATGTTGTGTCGCTTCATGAATTCTTTTGCAAAGTCCTTGCTGCCTTCCATTTGAGCAGCAACTTTATTTGGACCAATAATAGGCACTTCTGAAATGTCTGCGTCAGCTTCAAAGAAATCGACAATCCCATTTACCAATGGATCTTCAGGGCCAACAACAACCATGTTAATGTTGTTCTCAAGAACAAACCCTTTCACTTCTTCAAAATTTGAAGGTGATATGTTTACGTTAGTACCGTGCTGCTTTGTTCCTGCATTTCCAGGAGCAATAAACAACTCTTCTAACAATGAACTTTTGGCCATTTTCCATGCTAAAGCATGCTCTCTTCCTCCAGAACCTAATAATAAAACGCGCATAGGGTGTTATTTACAGTGTGCTAAAATAGACAGGAACATTTCCTTTCCATCCGTATTTGCCAACTCTTCATCAGCAGCTCTTTCTGGATGAGGCATCATTCCAAAAACATTCTTTCCTTCATTACAAATTCCTGCAATGTTGTTGACAGAACCATTTGGGTTACTTTCAGAATTAACAACACCATTTTCATCACAGTATTGGAACAAAACTTGTCCGTTAGCCTCTAACCTATCAATTGTTGCTTCTGATGCGAAAAAACGCCCCTCACCATGAGCAATCGGAATTTTATATGCCTTAGTCGCATTTAAGTTTTTGGTAATTCCTGTATCTCCAGAAACA
Organism: Crocinitomicaceae bacterium; assembly: GCA_029238665.1. Classification (GTDB taxonomy): domain Bacteria; phylum Bacteroidota; class Bacteroidia; order Flavobacteriales_D; family Crocinitomicaceae; genus UBA4466. Next base: position 10,380 of record JAQWFQ010000023.1, read on the forward strand.
CGTTTAAGGTGAATGTTTTTACAGATAAACTTCTGATTGTCATTGTGTAACAATGCGCCCTCTAGCAGCCCTGACTCTGTTAAAATTTGAAACCCGTTACAGATTCCCATAACATATCCGCCATTGTTTGCGTGCTTGATAACCTCACCCATAATTGGTGACAGCTTAGCAATTGCTCCTGACCTTAGGTAATCTCCATACGAGAACCCTCCAGGTAAAATAACAAAATCAACTCCTTTTAAATCGGTGTCCTTGTGCCAAAGGCGTTCAACTTTTTGGTCTAAAATGCTTTCCAGCACATACACCATATCTTCATCGCAATTTGATCCAGGAAAAGTAACTACTCCAAACTTCATTTTTATCTATTAAATAGGTTGGTGTAAAATTACGATAATTAGAGCCCTAACAAATCAAAAGAGATGAAAAACTTACTCACAGCGATGAAAAAAATCAAATAATAGGTTATTACGGCACTTGTGCGTGGTGTTTTTATGCCAAATGCATAAGGAAGTATTAACATTAATGGAAACACAAGAAGGCTTAATCCTTCTGGATGACCAAAGAAAAAAAGATCTAGCAATGCGATGACCAAAGAAAAAACTATGAACAAAAGAAGTATTCTAATTAACTTTTTTAACCGAATCGTACTTGTTCCTATTTTTTTTAAAATTGGCGATAGACTAATTAAGATTAGGCACAGCACCAAAAAGGACAACGCCAGACGATCATAGTAATATGATTCTCTTGTCGAGCTACTAAACCCCTCACGAACAAAATCAACTTCTAAAAAAAAGCCAAAAACTCCCGCATACATTAACGGCAACCCCAGGCCAACAATTGCTAATGCTGACTCCCTTAAAGAGAAGGGTTTAACCACCCAAATCATCCAAAATAAAAAGGGGATTCCCGCAAGTAAAATAGGGTGTATTGATGCCGCTAGCCCGAATAAAAAAGCTGCGTTAAACACAGCCCGTCTTCCGTCTTCGTTCTGGTTTAACTTAAACAACTGAACAACCATTAAAATTAAAAGTGTTTGAGCTAACGAGGCTCCACTTGTAAAGTAAAAAGAATGAAAAAAACTCATGATAACAACATAAAGCAATGCAATCAAGTAGCTGTTTCTTTCCATAAAGTCGTGCCTGTTGAAAATATGGTTAATAATAACGCCATTAATGACGATTAAACTAAAGGCTACACCCTGACACAGCCAGTGTGTCTGACTTCCAATAGCTCCTAAAAATCCTAAGGACACCTGGTTTTCAGGTATGTGGTGTGGGAAAAAATAATTTAAAAGACCAAAAAGACCTATTATAGCTGGTAGAAGTATCAATACAATCGGCCTATTTCCAAAAAACAGTTTTACCATAGACACGAAGGTACATTTTTATCAATTGTTTATTGTGTATTTTCAGTTAGAACTCTATATTTATCTTTTCGTTAGAAAAACACATTAAAAAAGACGATTGTTAACCGTCAAATTCTACATATAATATGGCAACAAAAAAATATTCAGACAGCGACTTGAAAGAGTTTAAGGAGCTAATAAACAACAAGCTTGCAGAGGCAAGAGAAGACCTTTCGTTATTAAACGGTTCGTTATCACACAGCAATGATCATGGAACAAATGATACTGGACGTACATTTAACATGATGGAGGATGGCTCTGATACCTTGTCTCGTGAGGAGGTTGCTCAACTTGCTGCAAGGCAAGAAAAATTTATTGCTAGCTTACAAAATGCTCTTGTTCGTATTGAAAACAAGACTTATGGCATCTGTCGTGCTACAGGCAACCTTATTCAGAAAGAGCGTTTAAGGCTAGTTCCTCATGCAACGCTTAGTATTGCCGCTAAGAACGCTCAAGGTTAGTTTTGTGAAAAGAAAAGCACTCATTGTCACGGTTATCGTGACACTAATACTGGCGCTCGACCAGCTTATCAAGGTTTACATTAAGTCCAATTTTGGTTATGGTGAATCTCAGGCGCTACTCGGCAATTGGTTTGTTTTGGAATACATCGAAAACCAAGGAATGGCATTTGGTACAACCTTTGGATCTCAAGCATGGCACAAACTTGCCCTGAGTATTTTCCGGATTGGGGCTATTGGGGCCTTAATTTATTACTGGATTAAACAGGCTCAAAAAGGCGCTCGTTTAGAGTTCTTAATTGCGATCGGGTTCGTTTTTGCAGGGGCAACAGGCAACCTAATTGACTCAATGTTCTATGACTTTGTATTTGAATACGACCCTTGTATGCCTTTCAACCGATTGGACGGATCAGGGATAACATCGGAATGCTTTTATGGAACAATTGAAACACGACACACGGGGTTTCTTTTTGGAAATGTTGTGGATATGTTTAAGTTTCAAGCATACTGGCCAGAGTGGGTTCCTTACCTCGGACAAAAAGAGGTTTTTCCTTTCATTTGGAACCTTGCTGACGCAACAATTACCTTGGGGGTCGTTATGGTGTTTATTCGTCAAAAACAGTACTTCCCGCAACCGATTAAAAATGTTGATGTTGCAGACAAGAACAACCCGCCTTCCACATAAGACACGGTTCAATAAACGACAGGCTTTTCAGTTATTACTCCTGACCGTTACAACCTAAACGTTACCCCTCCTAAAAATTGGAAGCTGTGCACAGGTGTATTGTACCACCTCTTATAGCGTTGTGACGCGACATTATTAAACTCTATAAATGCCGAAATACGTTTGTTATAACGGTATTCAACCCCTAAGTTCAAGTCTGTAATGAAGCCTAAGCTCTTGATGTATTGACCATTTTCAACAGTCACATCATCGTCCATTTCGTACACAAGCGCCTTCCTTCCTTCTTCTAGTGTTAAATCTAACTTGAATAAAAACTTATTAAACAGGTTGTAAGACCCCCTCACTAAAAACTCTAAGCGGGGCAAGTTCCAAGCATAACTATTGTTTAAAGCTGTATATGAGTTAAACCTTCCCAGCGCGTCTATTTTAAGCTGTTCTTTAAGTTGATAAGAGATAGACGCATCAATTGTGGCCGTATTTATTGTGTCATAAATCACATTAAATTTATTCCTATGTGTATAGTCTGTAACAAACAAGGCTTTGTCTCGAACGTTTGCAAAGGTAACTCCAGCGTTAAAGCTCATCCGCTTACTCAAGGTTCCTTTTATTCCTCCATAAAATTCAACTGGACGCTTTTCATTTTTCAAGTAAACATTCGCCAACAAAAACTCGTTTTTTTGGGTTAAACGTTTAAACGTATTTTGAGTTAACCCCCCTCTAATCCCTGCATACGGAATAAAAATGTCGTTAAACATGCTGTACTTAATTTCAGCAATTGGGTAAATGTAGACCCGTGTTGTATTATGAACGTCAAGCGTAAGGTCTAAACCAACTTTAGCTTTGAAGCGATTGTCTTGTAGCGTTGTCGTAATTGTTGGTTTCAAGTTAACCACTGTATTGTTCAATACAACTCCAGAACCTAGTCCTGTTAGACTTGAATCTGGAACACCATAACGGTACCCGTTGTAACGCACATTCAAATCTGCCGCAAAGGTTTCTTTGTTTTGTTTGTACCACGTAGTAGATGTTATCTCCACAAAGTTTTCTCGCGCACGCCACGCCGCATGTTCTTTTGTATTGGGTGTTTTAGATAAATAGTTGTTATAGCTAAGACCTATTTGATAGTTCACATTTGAACTGTCCTTTTTGTGCGACTTAAAACTCGCTTTAAAGCCGGCATCACTGTACCGTTGAGCAATACTGTCTCGCTCCAAACCTAAGGTGTCAGAAACACTGTAATAGTGTAAGCCTTGATTGTTGTAGTGTATATCGCCTCGCAAACTATATCGCCGTTCATTAATTCCTCCGTATACATTCACCTTTGTACGATCAAACGTGGAAGGTGCATACCCTTTTAAAGACCCGAAAGAGCTGAGGTGTTTTACATGTCCTCCGTAAAGGTGTTTTCTAGAGCGGCCTGCATCAAAGAACACTTCGCCTATTGGCATAAGTTCAGTTCCTACCCCAAGTTTAATATATGTATTGTAAAATGGCGGTAGTTTGTCAATTGTTTTAATTGACGCTGGATTGATTTGATTTACCTCTGTTTGCGTTTCATGTTTTAATACCAACAACGGGTATTCAACGATAGCTGTTTTGATTGTTGTATCAATAACACGCGGGCTCAACGCAACACGGTAAACGGGCTCAATATACCTATCTCCAGAAGCAATTACAGTAACGCCTGGCTGTCCGTACGAAACAAACGTGCAGGCTAAAAAGAAAAGTGATGCTATTTTTTTCATGCTAATTTTCGTCTTCATCGTTAATTTCTATAATCTGATTTACATCAGGCTCTACCTCCTTGGGCTGATCTTTCAACTGCATTAGTTCATTCCACAACTCATTGGCCTCATCCAAAATACCATCATCTGAAATAGGGTAATGGTCAATTACAGATTTTAAATTTTGCTCCGATTGAAACAATTCCTTTTGAACAACCAAAACCTTAGACCTTAAAATTAAACCCTTTGCAATCCAATAATTATATGCTGGTTTTTGCTTTATTAACGCTGTAATTTCATCGTCTGCCTCAGCATAAAACGCCTGGTTAAAGAAAATGTCAGCCAACGTGTATCGTGCCTTTGAAGCTTTTACAGTGGTTGTGTTTTGTATAACCCAAACCAACGAAGTTTTTGCTTCATCGTACTTTTCAGTATGGTAGTTTGCCATTCCTTGTGCATAGTAAGCTTCTAGTTTTATCGCATCATTAACCTGCGTGTTCTTTAAAACTTTAGCCGCATAAATAGATGCTTTAGCCCAGTCTTCTATTAAGAAGCTGCTTCGCATCAGGCCAACTTTTGAATTAAAAATCACTTCTGGCGTTGAGCTAACCAACTCTAGCTTCTCATAGTAAGGGATTACTTCTGCATACCTGCCTTCATTGTATAAATAATGAGAAACCCGAGAGGCAGCAAGTTCTGTAAACCCATTGCTCCCTCCCTTTAACGACTCTTTATAAATCGCTATTGACTGGTCAAAATCTCCTAGTGTATAGTACGAATTCGCCAAATAGTTCTTCACTTCAACCGTGTACCTTCCCGCCGGAAACTTCTTTAAGTATTTTTTAAATAATTTCGTCGCTTCCTGGTAAGAGCTGTCTTCATACTTCTCCATCGCAGGCAAGTAGTATAGGTCTTCTTGCTCTATTGTTGTAAAGTTTGCGCAATCATATTGAGAAACCAACGCCTCAACTCGATCTGGTTGGCCTTGGGCTGTATATGTCTCAATTAAACCGCGGACGGCTTTCTCACACACGTCCCCTTGAGAGCCAAACTGTATTAGTATTTCGTTGTACCCGGCTTCTGCCTTGGCGTAATTTTCTTGCTTAAAATAGACGTCTGCAATGTTAATTTTAGAGTCAACAACCAGTACCGATTCTGGATAATCATCAACTATTTTACTGTAATATTTTAAGGCATTCGAAAGCTCCCCTGCTGAATTATAGCTTTCAGCAATTTCATGAATAGAAATTTTCAGATACTTAGAGTCCTTGTAGTTATTCACAATATCTAGCAGGTGTTCAATTTTCTTTTCGGGATGACTCATATAGCCATATGTTTTTCCCATATAGAATAACGCTTGGTCAACATAGCCCGCATTTAGTTTCAATGCCTTCCCGTAATACTTAACAGCTTGTTCATTTTCTTTCAAAACATAATAGCTGTCTCCAATTCTCATCAAAGCATCGGCTTCTTTACGTTTATTTTTTGGCCCCGACTGTATAAATGACCTAAATGCCTCTATTGATTTTCGTTTGTCTTCTTTCTTTAAATAAGCATAGCCAATGTTGTATTGCGCCTCCTGGTGCAGCTCTGGAAACAAGGTAGATTTTGACAAAATAAACGCTTTGTATTGTTTAATTGCTTTGTCGTAATTTTTTAACCTATAGTTTGCGTCTGCAGTCCAATACAGCGCCTTCCCTGACAATGTTTGATCTATTGGGTAGCGTTTAACGAGACCAAAAGAAGTGATTGCTCCAGAAAAATCTGCTGTTTGAAAACGACCAACACCCTGATTAAAGGCAATCAGTTGATATGCTGTTTTTAAGCGAACATCTTTAATTAAAAGCTTGTCTAGTGACGCCAATGCCTTTTGATGGTTATTGGTGTTCATGTAAACATTAACTAGATACTGGTAAACATCTTCTTTGCGGTCAGACTCAGGGTAGCTTTTAAGGTACATCTCAAATGCTTCAACGGCCTCGTCGTATGGATTAACATCTAGTTTGTACGATAAAATAGCATAGTTGTAGAGCGCGTCCTCTTGAATGGTGTTGTCCATATCAATAAATGCCGCGCCCTCAAATGCCGATCGTGCAGAAACCTGATTGTCAAGTTTCAATAACGCTTCTCCTATATGGTAGTAAGCCACCTGACCTAAACTATCTTCTACTTTTTTTACTTTATCAAAGATGCGAACAGCCTTGTTGTAGCCCCCACTTTTAAAGTATGCATACCCTAAGCAGTAATCTTCATCACGTGTCGTTTTTGCCACCTTATTATATGCCTCAAGGTAGGGAACAGCCTCGTCATACTTTCCAACCCTATAAAATGCATCTCCAATTAAGTGATTAATGTTTTTTTCATTTACAACTTTTTCGTTGCCTGCAATTTTTTTCGCGTATAACGTTACCTCTTCGTACTTGTTTTGCAGGTAGTAGATTTGGGCTATATAATAAGGCACTACCGTGCCAAATTTTGGATCTTCTTCAAGTTTCAAAAGACCATCTAAAGCCAATTGATACTTCTTGTTGTGATAAGCAATGTGTGAATAATAATACAACGAAGGTGCTGCATACTGAGATTCCCCATCTTTTACTTCATAAAAAGCATTTCTGGCTTCTGTAAATAATTTTTCTTTAAAGTTTGAATACCCTTTTTTAAAAAAGAACTCATCTTTATCGTCCGAATCAAGGTCTTGAACACTTAGTTGATTAAACCAGCTCAGCGCATCGTCATACTTTTTTTTGTGGTAATAGAACCTCCCTAATTTAAATTGTATTTGCTTCTTATAAATGCTTTCTGGATAGCTCGTGTTGAAATTCATCAACAAGGGAACTGCATCCGTGTTATACAACTCTAGCGCAGAAATTGATTCATAATATGCTGCTTTAACATACATTGGGTCGTTGACTTTTTTGAAGTCATCCATGAAAGCACGAAACTCATAGCGAGCTGCTCCATACTGCTCCTTTTCGAACAGCTGTTCTGCGCGGTAATACTTTTCATAATCGCTGTTGTATTTCTCTGAAGTCTGCGACAAGACAACAAAACTGCACATCATTGCAATAAAAAATAGGAACTTGTTCATTTACACTGTGTTTTAACTAAGTAAAAGTAATTCACCTTGTACGGAGTTTGGAGAGGGGTTCTAAAAGTTTTAAACGAATTTTTGTTAAGATTATTTCGCTGGCATTTGGGAATGATGTGCTGGCATTTACCATCTTTACATAAAACTAAGAACCGTGAGTAGTGTAATTAATATTAAATCTGGCGAAATTCATCAAGGTGGAGTCCCTGTACTTCAAGACATTAATATTGATATTACATCTGAAGAATTTGTTTACCTAATCGGTAAAACAGGAATGGGGAAAAGTAGTCTGCTCAAGATGCTCTATGGTGAGTTAGGCTTGTCAAAAGGTGATGGTGAAGTTGCAGGCTTTAACTTAAATACACTTAAGCGTAAAGACATCCCTAAATTAAGGCGAACAATTGGCATTGTGTTCCAGGATTTTCAATTGCTTACAGATCGTTCCATTTTGAAAAACTTACTATTTGTAATGGGTGCTTCTGGTTGGAAAAACAAAAAGTTAATGGAGGTTAGGGCTAAAGAGGTTTTACAACTTGTTGGTGTCGAAAACAAAATAAACGCCATGCCTTTTGCTTTATCTGGAGGTGAGCAACAGCGGGTTTCTATAGCTCGAGCGCTGTTAAATAAGCCAAAACTCATTCTGGCTGATGAGCCAACGGGAAACTTAGATCCCGAAACTTCTGAAGAAATTATGCGCCTATTGGTTGCGGTGGCAAAAGAAGAAAAAACAGCAATTCTAATGGCAACTCACGACATGACGATGGTTGAAAAATACCCTGGAAGAATTCTGCGCGTGGCAAACAAAACAGTGACCCAGCTAAACGCCTAAAAAGAGTTCTCTTCTGTTTCAATCAAAAAAAACTACAGCCCCGGTTCTACAAAGTCAACCTCAAAAAGCTTACCCCAATACTTCCCTGTCATATACGTTTTTCCTGTTGCGCTATTGTGTGCAATTCCATTCAAAACTTCTCCTGTTCCCTGCCCTTTTAGAACAAGGTTGGTTGCGTTAATTTCTTGTAAAACTTTTCCGTTTACCGGATCAATTACAACCACTGCGTTTGTAGTCCAAACGTTTGCATAAATTTTACCCTCGATATATTCTAACTCATTTAAATAATTAACTGGCCCCTGGTTGTTATACACCTCAATTGTGTGACTTATTTCAAATGTTTCAGGGCTTCTAAATGTAATTCGTTCAGAGCCATCCGACATAATCAAGTGGGCTCCATCATTACAAAGCCCCCATCCTTCATCAGCATAATTAAACTCTCCTTTTAACTGTAGATTTTGTGTAACATCATACGTGTAACACGTTTGATTTTGCCACGTAAGTTGGTATAGTGTATTGTTTAGAATCGTAATCCCCTCGCCAAAAAAACCTGCGCTAAGTCCCATTTTTTGCTTGATTTCACCTGTGGTTAAATCTACTCGAGCAACCGTTGTTAGTCCTTGGTTTCCCGGATCACCTGTGCCTTCATATAAAAGGCCCTTATAAAAGGCTAGCCCTTGCGTAAAACTCGTTGGGTTGTGCGGGTGGGTGTTTATAATTTTCGTTGTCATTACTTGGGGAATCACATCGGATAAAACACGCACCTTTCTATTATCAACAAAGGTTGATCCATCAGCCAATGTAGAGAGTAGGTTCAGTGTTCTTGTTCCCACACCAAACATTCCTGGGCTAAACAAATACGTCAGCACCCCGGCTGGAGCATCCCAAGACATAATTAAACTATCGTTATAATATAAGTCCGATTTCGTAATCTCCTTATTGATTTTTATTTCTAAAGGAACCTGCTCATCTCCAACGACGGCCAGATTTTCTTTAAATGTAAATATTGCTGCGTTTGAGCGTTGTTTGTTTTTAAACACAGGTGCTTCTTCTTTTAAAAGCGGGTAAATCAATAAACTTCCTCCAACAACAAGAATTAAGGCAATTAAAATGATTTTTTTCATGCTTCTTTCAATAATGATTGAACCTGAACAGCGTCAATTGCTGAATGTGTGGCCTCGTAAATAACTGTTTTATTTTTAACAACAATTACTTGAGGTGATTGATGTATAACTCCTGTCAGAACTGCTATTTCATTTGAAATATCCCTATAATTTAACAAATCAAGAAAGTATAGGTCACACAAGTCCAATCCTGTTACCCAGTCCGTTTCAAAGTTTTTTAAGGCCATTGAAGAAACGACACAACGTGTGCTGTGTTTAAAAAGTAGTACCGGCTTGTCTCCTGCCTTTTGAAGCAGCTCAGTTAACTGTTCAACAGACTCAAGGTCTTTCCAAGGTAAATCGTCACGTTTTTTAGAAGATAGCAGCCCCATGATTAAATTCCTGAAGTAAATTGTTTTAAGAAGCGAATATCATTCTCTGAATAAAGACGCAAATCATTTACACGATATTTCAATTGAGCAATTCGTTCTACCCCCATTCCAAAAGCAAATCCAGAGTACGTTTTGCTGTCAATATTACTCGACTCTAAAACATTCGGGTCAACCATTCCACACCCTAAAATCTCTAACCAACCGGTATATTTACACACATTACACCCTTTTGAATTACAAATGGTGCACGAAACATCAACCTCTGCGCTTGGTTCAGTAAAAGGAAAGTATGATGGCCTAAGGCGAATCTGTGCTTTTTCACCAAACATCTCTTGAGCAAAATACAACAGCGTTTGCTTTAAGTCTGCAAAAGAAACATCCTTGTCAATATATAAGCCTTCAACCTGATGAAAGAAACAGTGTGCCCTCGCAGAAATTGCTTCGTTTCTATACACTCTTCCTGGAGAAATCGTTCTAATTGGCGGTTTTTCATTTTCCATTACACGCACTTGTACAGAAGATGTATGCGTTCGAAGCGCCATTTCATTGGTTCCTTTCTCTATAAAAAAGGTGTCTTGCATATCGCGTGCAGGGTGTTCTGGTGGAAAGTTTAGCGCCGAAAAATTGTGCCAATCATCTTCTATTTCAGGCCCTTCAGACACAGTAAATCCAATGCGGTCAAAAATCTCAATAATTTCACTTCGAACCAACGAAAGCGGGTGACGAGACCCAACTTCAATTTGATCGCCAGGTCGTGATGTATCAATAACTGACTCTTCGCTTGAGCTATTTTCTAATTTTATTTTAATTACATCGAACTGTTCTTGTGCGTGGTTTTTTAGACCGTTCAACAATTGTCCAACTTCTTTTTTACTTTCATTCGGTACATTTTTCAATTCCGAAAACAAGTGTTTAATGACATTTTTAGAGCCTAAATACTTTATTCTAAACCGTTCTAACTCCTCTGTGTTTTTAACCGATTCGTTGCTGATCGCTTTAACTATTTCTGCTATTTTTTCTTTCATTCTACTAATTTATTCGCCTTAACTATGCACAAGAAGCACTTCTTAAAATACGGTAAAAAGAGCTTCCTTTATTCTCTGTTATTATTAATAAAGTGTAACATTATTACAACTTATAGCGTACGAAGTTAAGAATTAACAAACAAAGATTTTTTATATCGTACAAAATTAGATTACCTTTGGGTAAGTCACCGTTTAATGTAACCACATGAAAACCACATTTAGAAAGTTAGGAGTTTTATTCGCAGTCGTTTTATTTGTTGGGTTTACACAGTCGTGTAAAAACAATGAACCTTCTGTTGTAAAAGTCTTTGTTCGCTCAGCAAGCAACCAGGTTGTTGAGGGTGCAAAAGTTATTATTGTTGGCGATGTAAATTCAACGCCAGCAACAAACCCATATGTTGACACGTTAATCACAAACAGTTCAGGGTTTACACAGTTTAATCTTGCCCCATATTATGATGCGGCAGCAGAAGATCAAACAGTTGCTTACTTTGATGTCATTGCAAAAACAAACACAAAAACAGCAGAGGGAACTGTAAGAAGTAGGGTGCACACAACAGCTGTTGAAACAGTTTTTCTTCCTTTATAAACATTTGAATTATGAAATTAAATCGATTAATCACACTAAGTTTTTTAGTAATCTTTAGCTTAACACTAGGTGTTGGGTGTAAAAAAAAGGTTGATACACTGGCTGTTATTGTTGTAAAAAACAACGCTAACGCACTTGTTGCAGGAGCCAACGTACTCTTAAAAGCAGAAGGAACAACAACGACCCCGAATAGTATTAATACCGATGTTTTCCCAATGTCTGCCACTTCAGATTCAGGCGGTAAGGCAACGTTTAATTTCAATGAAACATACCAAGTAGGACAAGCTGGTGTTGCTGTTCTTACAATTGAAGTTGTTGCGGGAAGTAAAACAGGGCAAGGTGTAATTAAGGTGGAGCAAGAACAAACTACTGAAGAAGTTGTTTTTGTAATCTAAACCTCGATTCCGAATTCTTTTTATCGCTTTTAGAACCTTTTATAGTGTGTTCCTTTTAAAATGCGCTATGAATATGATATTTCAGCTTCTTCGATTAAGTCGCCGCCTGTCATTTTGATAAATAATTGAATTAAAGCTACAACGTCTTTTTCACAATATACTTTTATTCGTTCAAGGTCTTTGTCCTCAAAATAAACACGGGCAACATCGGCCCCCGAAATATCATCTTTAGGTGTTGGTATTTTAAACACATGGCACAGTAAAGCCAACGACGTATAAGCCTTAAAATCCCCAAACTTCCACAGCTCCATTGTATCTAAATGGTTTATCTCCCAAGGTTTTTTTCCTGCAATGTCTAATACAGAAGGTAGTTCAACCCCATTGATTAACATTCTACGGCAGATATATGGAAAATCAAACTCTTTTGCATTATGTCCGCATAAAATGCTCATGGGAGAGTTGTAATGTTCTTCTAGGAGTCGCTTAAACTGTATCAAAAGGGTTTCTTCATCTTCATGATAAAAAGACTTCATTCTGATTCGTTTTCCAGTAGGTGTTTCATTCACAAACCCAACAGAGATACAGACAATTTTACCAAACTCAGCATAAATACCCCCACGTTCATTGTAAAGGTCTTGAAACGTTTTCTCTCCCTTCTGCATAAATCTCGTTTTCATTTCAAATAATTCCTTTGATTTTTCATCAAGCTTTTCAAACGCATACGTTTGAGGAACTGTTTCAATGTCTAAAAACAATATTTTTTCTACCTGAACATTCTTTAACATTTTGTTGGTTTTATAGGGTTTGTTTTCGTTTCTCTATTCAAGATAGTGAAAAATTGCAGATTAAACTTAAAAAAAGCAACTTTGTAGAAAGCGTAGTTATGGCCGAAACCTTAGAAATTAATCGTGGAGAAAAAAAGGAAACATATCGACAATTGATACCACAAATTAAAGCGTTGGTTGGTCCTGAGAACGATCCAATTGCAAACCTTTCAAACATCTGCGCCGCACTTAACGAAGCGTTTCAATTTTTATGGGTGGGTTTTTATTTGGTAAAAAATAACGAGCTCGTGTTGGGGCCTTTTCAAGGACCTGTCGCTTGTACACGAATTCAATTTGGAAAAGGTGTTTGCGGCACTTCCTGGGAGTCGAAAAAAACACTGGTTGTAGAAAATGTTGCTGAATTTCCTGGACACATTGCATGTAGTAGCTTTTCTAAAAGCGAAATTGTTGTCCCATTGATTAAAAATGATGAGGTTATTGGTGTTTTAGATATAGATAGCTCTGATTTAGCTACTTTTGATGCAGTTGATGAATTTGAATTAAACGAATTATGCACATGGTTGGTTACCGTTATTTAGTTTTTATACTCCTTTTTATTGTTTCCTCTTGCGCTCAGGTTGGGGTAATTACAGGGGGAGGGCAAGATGTTTCTGCGCCTAAGCCAATTAAAAAAAAGGTTTTCCCTGCCAACGGCACCACAAACTTCAAGGGAACTCATATTGAAATGCCTTTCAATGAATTTTTTAAACTGAACAACCCTGCAAATAACATTGTGATGGTTCCACCACACGCCAAAATCAATACAACATTCAAAGGAAAAACACTGCGCTTAGATTGGACTGACACTTTACAAAAGAATACAACGTATGCTATTTACCTAAACCGTGCTGTTCGAGACCTAAATGAAGCAAACGACTCAATAATACAATACGTTTTCTCAACGGGCGATATTCTTGACTCATTAAGCTACCGACTCCAAGTTAAAAACGCGTGGACAAGTAAGCCTGTTGCGAAAATCATGGTGGTTTTGCGCGATAAATTTACACAGAAACTCGTAAGTTTTTCTTCAACAAACTCCAAAGGTTATGCTGAAATGAACTTTTTGCGCGCGGGAGAGTATACCGTTTCTGTGTTCCAAGATTTAAATGCTGACATGGTATATCAGGATCATGAGCCTGTTGCTTTTTCACAGAATGATCAAATTGTGCTGCTGAAAAGTAGTGTAGACAGTGTTCCTTATCGGCTATACACTCCGGTTCTTGAGCCAAAAATCACACATAAAACGTTTATTGGTCCAAACGCTTTTATTGTTGCTGCAAACCGATCGTTATTAAACGCGCAGTTTACAATAAACGATGAGCCTATTGAATCAGACAAACAAATCTATCACACAGCAGACAGCGTTCAGTTATTTTGGAACACCGCCGGGACAACAAAAGCAGAAATTACAATTCAAAATGCGCTGTTTAGTGACACTTTATCATTACGATATTCTGAAAACACCACAAATACCCCCCTCCGTTTAAATTCTAAAATTAGGTCTAACATATATGCCCCAAGCGATACTGTCGGTTTTGTTTTAAACGATTTAATTCAATCTATTGACACCGCTTTAATACACGTTCAAAATTTAGAGGATTCAACCTTTTTGCACAACTACTCCTTTTCGATTTATAAAAACAAACTTTTCTTTTTCTTTGATAAAACGGATTTATCTCGCCTACTAATTGAATTTAGCCCGTCTGCTGTACGTTCGCTTAAAGACAGTCTTAGTTCAGCTTATTATACTGTTACACTAGCTCCTGACCATAAATATGGATCCATTGACCTAAACTTAAGTTATTACGAATCTCCAATTGTTCTAAAAACATTTAAAGATGGGGTATTTACTCAAGAGGTTTTCATTAATGTTCCCTCAGAATCCTTTAAGCTTTCCGAATTAATTCCCGGAAAATACACTTTCATTGTTGTAGAAGACCGCAATGGAAATAAAAAATGGGACGTTGGAAATTATACCGCGCGCAAGCAACCAGAAACCTTAGCTGTTTTCTCTACACCAATAAATGTTCGTGCCAACTGGGAGGTTGCTGTTGAGTTAATTCCAGCTGAATAAACCGTAGAGATAACGGTGTTTCTTAAGAAGCCCTCTCTTTAGTTAAACCGAAATTTATAACTCGAAGTGGTGAATATAATTAGAAGTATATACACAAGCTCTGGGAAAACGATAAACTGAGCAGTTGCCAAACAAAGTCCGCTTAAAGCAATAATTCCAGACAAAGCCAGTACGTGTTTTTTCCAAACAAACTCAATTTTCACCTTTTTAAATACCCCTGGTAAAAGAAACTCCATGCGGTACTGCACAAAACCAACCAGGAACACCAACGGAACAAGAAACACACCTTGCTTTACCCCCATTTCTTCATAGTTCCAAAAAGCTATCGCCTCAGTTTTGAAATCAATTCCAACATCAATAAACAGCATTGAGCAATGTGTAACGGCAATTGCTAAGAAAAACAAAAAAAGACTTATTGCTCCATACTTAAACCAGCTCACCTTGTTTTCAGACGGTTGGTTTTTGACAATTCTATTGGTTTTTAAATGAAGGAAAAACTCGTCCGAGATCATGTCTACAAAGTAAAACAGTAGTATAAAATATAAGTTCCATTCCCACAAAAAGAACCCACAAAATGGAATTAATGCATCCCCGATTAACTGTATGTGCTTTTGCTCAACCTTCATTACCTTAAGCTTTCAGCCTCCTCGCGAGAAAGGTTAAACTCGGGATTGTATTGCAAGGCTTTTGCAAACGACTGAAGTGCCTTTGTTTTGTTTCCTTGTTCTTTATAACACAAACCAAGGTTATGCCACGACTCAACGTGCCTAGGCTCCGTTTTTAGCGCGCTTCTGTAATAAAACACCGCACTGTCAATATCGTTCAATTCAAACTGTTTTATGTACCCCTGATGAAAAAGCCCCCTGTTGATATAGAAATCAATCGTGTCCGCGGCCATTTCTTTGTAAAGTGCAACAGCTCCATCTAATTGGTTGTGCAATTGTTTTGAAAAAGCCAACTGATATTTAATCTCATGATACGCTGGCTTTAACTCCAATGCCGTTGTAAAATACTCAATGCAGAGCGGGTTGTTTTCTGATTGATATATTTGACCTAAAAAGAAGTACGCCTCAAAAAATGATGGGTCTTGTTGAATTGCCGTTTGATACGAGGACTTTGCCAAGTCCATATTGCCTATTTGACGGTATGTCGTGCCTTTTAAAACGTAAGCATTTCTGTATTTTGGGTTAATTCGAAGGGCTTCATTTACATACTGAAAAGTCTTTTCAAAATCTTGTTGATAGCTATATGTAGCCGCCAACCCTATAAGAGCACGTATGTTTTGTGGCTGCGCTTTTACAATCGTTTTATAGTTGTGTTGGGCCGTTATTACATCTTGAAACGTTCTGGTCTCACGGTTATTCAACACCTCCGCAAATAACATGCGCGACTCCAGGTTGTTCGAGTCAATTCTAAACGCTTTAGCCGCATCGCGCATCGCTTCGTCATAGCCATAACGATCAAACTCAAGGTTTCCACGTTCCAACAACAAAGCTACACTATCTGGAAATTGAGCAATCAAACGGTTTAAGTCTCTCGGTTTTTCAATACTTTTTACAGGTGAATCACTACAACCAACAAAGCTGAAAACAGCTAAAAATACCGCCAAAACGGTTTGTATTATTACTCTCATAAGTACAAATTTATTCGAATTTTTCACACTCTAGCTAACCGAATGGAATATCTATTGTTTAGAATTAACTGAAAGGTGAGGTTTTCTAGAAAAAGAGTATCTTTGAAGCATGGAAAATTGGAAAAAAATAGCGCTTGTTTTAGCGGTTTTCTTAATAACGAACAGTCTTTTTGGTCAAGGGTGTTCCCAGTGTAAGTTAATTGCAGAACAAGGGAGTGAGCTTGACGAGGCCTCTTTTGGATCAAACATTAATTACGGCATCCTCTACCTTATGGCCATGCCATACATTATTGTATTCTTTCTGTTTAGAAAAAAGCTTTTTTTGTTCTTTAAGGATACGTTTCAAAAATCAAACTAGAACCTTCTTCCTCTTGTTTTAAACAAGGAGTGGTCTTTATTTATATAGGTTAAAGAAAACTCTAGCGACCCTCCGCTGTTTGCTTTTCTTAATGCCGAAACCGTTACGTCGTAAGAGATCCCAAGATGAAAACTCTTCCAATCCAAGACAACCGTTGGAACTACCGCGTCTTTAAACCTTACATATGTTCCTATTCCAATAAATGCGTCTTGTGAATTCCCTGTAATTTTTGTTGTGTTTTGAAAACGGTATTTTAAAATGAAGCCGGCCAAACTTTCAAAGTGACCCCCCTGGACAAACTGAACAAAGTTCGCTTCAATACCTAACTGCCTGCCTGGAATGTCTGACTCAACAGCTACGTTCCCAACATATTTACGGTGTAAATAGTCTGACGAGCCATCAATATACTTCATCTTGGGTTGGTTCAAATGAAACCCAGCAACTCCAAGTTTAAGCTTAAAATCGTTGTTCCTAGAAAAAGAACTTTTACCACCATCATACACGTAATAAATACCTGCTGATGCATCCATATACGTAAATGTACTTAAGGTGTTTTGCTCTCCACTGTTTATTGTCGGATTAAATGTTGACCCGTCCCATTGATTCATAAAGGTAACACCGCTTAAGTCTGCTTTTCTAGACCCAAAACCACCCTGTACCCCAGCAGAAAGAATGTGTCCAGACCTACCCATAGGTAAAATCCCGCTTAGTGTTAAAGACCCTGTTTGATTTCCAAAGTTTGCGTCCCCTCCAATGTCATTAAAAAACATAATACCAAGCCCTAGGTGCGCTTTATCATTTAAGGTTCCTTTACCAATATTGACCTCTGCTGAAACAGCTGTTGTCATAAACTGGGTTTGTGCGCCCAGCCATTGATTTCGATGATTAATTGTCGCCCTTTCCCAGCCATCAAAAACACCTGCAGACCCAGGGTTAATAAACAATGGGGTTTGTGAAGATTGTGCAAAGTGAAGGTCTTGTGAAAAAGAACTAAAACTCAGTATTACACTCGCTATTATTACTGTTAATTTCTTCATCTTATTTCACTAAAGTTATATTCCCTGACCTTAACTCACCCTCTCCATTGTCATAAACAGCCTCAAGAACATATGCATAGACCCCCGCGTTTACAGGAGCGCCATTAAATGTTCCATCCCACTCAAATCCTTTTTCATTTGCTATAAACATTTGGTTCCCCCAACGGTCATATAATGCAAATGAGAACGACAGTACGTTTTTACCTACAATAATCGTGTATACATCGTTATTTCCATCGCCATTTGGTGAAAAACCTGTCGGAATGTGAATCCCATCTACACAGTCAATTCCGCCGCTATTTGGACTACAGGCATCTAAGGGGTCAGAGCCACTGTCAACTTCTTCACCATCCGGGATTCCGTCTCCATCCGTATCTGGGTTGTTTGGGTCAGTACCTAATGTGGCCTCTTGTGCATCAGTCAGGCCATCTCCATCTGTATCAATTTGACACGCTGCATCAGAGTCATCTGGGTCACATGGGTCAAAAGGATCGGAGCCATTAGAAATTTCATCCACATCTAAAAACGTGTCACCATCACAATCTGACCCTGAAGTTATAGCTCCTGTTATAGAAGCAATCAAATAAGAACATGGATTATTTGGGTCTGTGCCATCAATCACCTCTTGTGTGTCTTCAACACCATCGTCATCAGTATCTAAATCTGGACCATCAAGAATAAACACAGCTGTAACACTGTCAGGTGCTGTTAATGTTATTCCATTTGTATCCAATCCTATTGCGCTGGTCATAGGCCCCACGACATATTCCCAATGATCAAACAAATACCCCGGCTCTGGAGTTGCAATTGTAATTGTTTCTATACCTCCAAAATACGATGTTGTCCACGGGTACGTTGGCGCTAAAATAGAATTTACTTTAATTGTTCCTGAAGCAACAGGTTCAACATCAAAAGTGACATCGTAAGGCCCGTCTAAATCATAACAGTCAATCAAGCCTTGTTCTAAATCAAGGCACCGTTGGTTAATAAAGTCTCTTAAGTCTTGAACATTTGCTTGCCAGCCCGCAACAGTCCCTCCCCACCGATTCACTTGACCCGTCATTTCTGGGGTTAAAATATTCACCATGCTGTCTAAAAGCGAATTCATATACTCACAAGAAAATTTAGTGTTAACAAGGTCTGTATATCTTGTTACATAGTATTGCTCAACAAGCGGGTTTTCAGCTATTAGTTTTTCAAGAATATCTGTGTGACCCTGTCCACCAGGGTCATTTAAATTTTCTGCATTACACGGGTCTGCGTCAGGGGACGTGTTAGGTATTCCTGTGTAATTAATATAATGCCCAAAAGTAGCATCCATATCCCAAAGCGTATACCTCCATTTTTTCTTTTGTCCATTAGGGTCCATACCTCTCCACCAAGCGGTGTTCCAGTTTAACCAATCCATATTAACAACATATGAATTAAACATAAAATAATCACATAAAGAGGCCCACTTCAACTGTGATTTTACATAATCAAAGTCGGGACCAGGAGCCATGTTGTTACTCATAATAAAATTTACTAGATTATCCCAATCTGTCTGAGCGTTTGGAGCACCATAGTCTTGCCAAGTCCCCCCCCATGTCTTTAAATACTGTAAGTCGTACTTCCCTTGTTGATAGTAGTAGTTTGTGTAATCATGGTCGTCCGCCTTTTCTCGGATTTCATAAACCCCCCAATACTGGCCATTTAAATAAAGAACCGCCGGCCTCCATGTCCTCTCGTCTAAAAGCATGTCAGCGCGGATAGAAAGGGTGTGAACAAAAGCGTCCCGAATGTGTGCGCCGTTCTCAAATGGATAATTATCGCTCGCGGCAGGCTTCATAATTACACGTTGGAAATTATCTCTGCTTTTCTCTGGAAAAATTTGATGGTCTAAACCGTCAGTATAGCCAAATTGGTCTCTCATTATAAAATCAAATCCCCTTTGGTCATAACTCCAAGAGTCGTTTCCGTGTTCGTTGAAGTGTCCGTCTCCCTCGTCTACAAATATTCCATTTTGTTCAAAAAGTTCAAAAGAACCGATTTTATTAGCACCACCAAATGACTGCCCCCCTGCAATCATATCAAAAATATCTGCACCACAAACTGAAACAACAGGAACCGTGTGTGTAACCCCAATGAAGTATGAGTTTGTTTCTACAAAACTAGGCTCATTAGAACCAAATGCTGCAGCTCTAATAACAGTTGTCGTTGTAATGTTTATTGGGCCCGTGTATGGGGTTGAACCAGCATCTGGAACCGAACCATCGAGTGTATATCTTATTGTAGCACTTGCGTTGGCGCATGTAATTGTAACGTTTTGTGTTCCGGTATAAAAACCTGGGGCAGTACCCATAATTGGCTTAGGCTCATAAAAGTTTTGTGCACCTGTGTTTGCAGCTCCGGGAGTTGGTGACGTGAACAACTTCCAGTCTGCAGCTCCATTTGTAGACCTTCCTACAGAGTGGTCTTTTTTTGTACGGTGTATAATTTTTATAGAGTCTAAAACATTTCCCAAATTATTTGCTAAAATAATCCAGTCGTTTCTTGTTTGCTTTAAGTTAAAGTTTGGATGAAGCTCCCCTCCGAGGGTCGTGTTTCTTTTAGAGCCAACCACCATAACATATCCATTTGCAGGAACTGTACCGCTTGGAATTTGCCACTTCATTAAGTTTGACGCCTTGTCTGAAAGAAAGTACCCTGATAAATCGATTGGGGACGCTGTTCCGTTGTAAATTTCAACCCAGTCTTCATTTTCACCAAATGCATCGGTGTGCGTGTTTAAGTTAGAGCATGAGTATTCATTAATCACCAACTGTGAACTTGCGTGATTTATCCAAAAAGACAAGGTGATTAAAAGGGTTACTTTAAACAAAAAATAGCGTTTCATAGTATATAACGTTTAAATTGAAGAGGTTGTTTCTAGTGTGTTTCTTTACCCAATATTACGGATTTTAAAACAATGTTGTATATTCGTAACGAACAAACCGCCTAAATGGTTGTGTTTTTTTTAAAAAAACACCTTTTTATAACGCTAAATTTATTATCATGAAACTACTTTTTTCGTTTGTTATCTCTACACTTATCTTGTCTGGTTTTAGCTCTTGTACAAAAACTGAAGGGCCTGGAGGCGCGGCAACAATTGCAGGAAAAATTAGAAAAGAAAAAATAATTGCTGGACAGTCATATTATTATGACGCTGTTGATGAAGATGTTTATCTTATCTATGGAAGTGAAAATACGTTTTATGACGATGACATTAAAACATCGTTTGATGGATCGTTTGAGTTTAACTATTTAGAAAAAGGGAACTACCAGTTTTTTGTATACTCCGACTGTAATTCTTGCCTAAGTGGAGATACTGTTTTGATTCAGGATGTTGTTATTAGCGACAAAAAAGAGCGTGTTGATTTAGGCACTATAACTATTCAATAATGAAGCGGTTATTCTTATTTGTTTTTCTCTCTACCGCCCTAAACTCTACCGCTCAATCTGTTGAGCCAGATGAGTTTATGCTTTGGACTGAGGTTAGTACCAAAGGTAAGTTTGTTAAAAATGTAGGTTGGAGCGCCGACATCAATACACGTTTTGCTCCCGGAATACAAACCTTTTTTCCGCAGGTGGGGGTTAGTTATAAAGTTGCACCTTGGTTTAAACCTTCAGTAGAATACCGTTTTGTTGTCGGGAAAAACAAGTACGGTAACTATAAGCCTTCCAGTCGTTTAAATTTTAATCTAAGTTTTAAACACGACATTAATCGCTTTTATGGCAGTTTCCGTGTTCGATATCAGTCTAGCTTTAATAAGGTTAATTCTGAAGAGTACGACGGTGACTTTGACCAAGCTTTTCGGTTTAAACCTGCTGTTGAATATAAAATTAGAAAGAGCCGATTTGTTCCAGGTATTAGTACAGAATGGTTCTTAAACCCTGCTTATGGTCCTGATCGTGGAGTAACAAAGGTTCGTGTTTCTGTAGGAACAACGATTGAACTTAAGGGACCCCAAGAAATCTCCGTAAAATATCAGTTAGACAAGAAACTAAGAAACTATAGCGCGGGGAAGCGCCATGTGATATCGATAGGGTATGGTTATAAGTTTTAAATTTATTTAATGGTCTTTTCAACACGAAAACCTAAATCTAAAACCTCATCAACCTCCGACTCCGTAATTCCTTGCTCAATTGTAAACTTATAAGTTCCCGGAAGCGGTAATTTTCTACTTTTAAAATACAACGGTGTTTCAACCACTGTTCCTGTTTTATTTCCGACCCAAGACCCATCGTCCGGGTTTGTTATCATTAATTCAAACGGCTCTCTAGCTGTGGTTCCGTCTGGAGACTCTGTCTTCATAAAAAACCAAAGATTCTGATATTTATACGCCGTTGTGGTTCTTAAAGATAGTGTAAAGTCATATGACAAATCAACATCTTTGATTTCAACAACGTATTCAGGTTTCACATTTTGATTCCACATCTTGTTGTTAAACGAATAAACCTTTTCGAACTCAGGCTGGTCTCCACACGAAGAGAGAACCAACACTAAAATCAAGATGCTAATTTGCTTTATCATTGTTATTTGTTCGTTTTCCGACTGAGCGATCTTCTCCAGTGTTTGATTGCTTTTGCTTCGGTTTTCTATTTCGGCTTGAACGTGATGCTTTAGGGTTTTCTCCTTTTTTATTGTTTGGATTATTCCCCTTTCCTCTGTTTTGTTTCGGTGAGCTTGGGTTTTTTGAAGAATTTTTTTTCTTTTTCTTCTTCTTTTTAAACGCATGCTCAAAACGATTTAAACTGTCTTGACCAACAACATTTGTATAGTCTGGCTCATCGACAACAACAACCTCTACAAACCCCTTAAGATCCATTGGTTTTTCCCCATCCTTATTCATTCGAATAATCTCACGAACTCGCTCTGGTTTTAGCGGAAGCAAACCGGAAGCAAAATCTCCTTCATATGCATACCACATTTCTTGTTTAAAAACATCCGTTTTAATATGAATAGCAGACCCTTTCTCTGTACGAAGCTTAAGATCTCCTTTTGGAAATGCTTTCATAGCATCAAGGTACATGTCTAACTCGTAATTCAAACAACATTTGAGCTTGCCACATTGTCCTGCAAGTTTCTGAGGGTTTAAAGACAGTTGTTGATACCTTGCCGCAGACGTAGAAACAGACCTAAAATCTGTTAACCATGTTGAGCAACACAACTCACGCCCACAAGAACCGATGCCCCCTAAACGAGCAGCCTCTTGACGAGAACCTATTTGACGCATCTCAACACGAACCTTAAACTCATTCGCCATGTCGCGAATCAGCTGTCTAAAATCAACACGGCCCTCGGCAGTATAATAAAACGTTGCCTTTGTTAAGTCTGCTTGATACTCAACGTCAGATATTTTCATTTGCAAACCAAGATTTACAGCGAGTGTTCTCGATTTATACATCACTTCTTTTTCTAAAGAGCGCGCTTTAATCCACTTGTCTATTTCTTCCTGATCGGCAATTCGCTTAATTTTCTTTGCCTCCATTGGCTTAAAGCCTGGAGATTTTTTCTTTACCTGTATTCTTGCGAGTTCTCCAACAACAGAAACCACTCCAACATCGAATCCTGGAGACCCTTCAACCACCAAAACATCCCCCGCTTGAAGCGTTGTGTTTTTTGTGTTTCTATAGAACTCCTTTCGGCTATTTTTAAACCTGACTTCTACTATATCGTATGGGGTTTGACCGCTTGGTAACGCAACGTTAGCCAGCCAATCATACACTTCTAATTTATTGCACCCGCCAGAACTACAAGTACCATTGTTTTTACATCCGTTTGGAGTTCCTACTCCACAATTGGTACAGCCCATTCTAACTTACTTTGTGATAAAATTACACATTATATTCGAAGCATCGTAATTTGATGTTAACGAACATTCAACCTCGCATTGTTAACGAAGCAATACAAGAGCTATGCCGCGTGAATATGTCGCATAACTTGAAAGCACAGGTTTGTAAATAAAATTTTACTGTTTGCGTTTCGCACAATATGATAGTGCCCGTCATTGAACGTTTTCATGAACTCAACAATGTTATTTCCCGTTATAAACTTTGCAAAGTTTTGTAAAAAAAGATCTTCGTCAGTTGAAACCTTTGTAAGGTGGTCGCTGGTGTAGTTTCGGAGCAAGCTTTGGCGAAACATGTGAAGCGCATATTTTAAAAACACTTTTTGATGTTCTTTTCCGGTCTTTGCTATTGACTCTGCCCATAACATCATATCTAACACGTTTTTTTTGTAGCAAACACGCATTAACTCTATAAACAGCTTTTTGTTCTCGGCTTGATCTACATGGTCACCCAGCGCCTCTAAAGCATCGATTAAGTCCCCGTCAACACGTGCGGAAATACTGTCTGCCGTTGTTGTTGACACCTTTTTTTCAGAACATAAAAAAACACGCATTGGATCCATTTCAACCCTTGGAATCGTAACACTTTGAGTTCTGGAAATGATTGTTTGAAGTATTTTATCTGAAGATTCTGCAACAAGAATAACAAGTGTTTTTTGAAGGGGCTCTTCAAGTGTTTTTAACAGTTGATTTGCACAGGCCTCATTCATTTCTTCCGGCATCCACATCAATAAAACCTTATACCCTCCCTCGTATGACTTTAAAGTAAGTTTTTTTATAATTTCTTTACTCTCATGTATGCTTATAATTGGCGTGCGTTCTTTCGTGTCAATTTTTTTAACCCACATGTTTAAATCAAAATATGGATCTTCTATAACCTGTTCTCGCCACTCCAATAACAACCGGTCTGAAACCTTACTGACCGCTTGAACCGAAGGGAAAGAAAAGTTCAGGTCTGGATGTTGCAGTTTCTTTACCTTTTGACAAGACGCGCACTCACCACAACTGTCTGTTTCGTGTTTGTTTTCACAAAACAGGTACTGAACAAAAGCAAGAGCTAAGGCAAGCCCCCCATAACCTGGTTTTCCAAGAAACATTTGAGCATGGCCTATTTTACCACTATTAACCTCACTGATTAATCTCGCTTTTAATTTTTGTTGTCCTACTACCTGTGTAAAGTGCATGGTATAAAAGTATGTGTTTTTTTTCGCTCGTGAAAGAACTAAGAAACATGTTTGTCTCGCGTTAACATTAGCCCCTAATATTTTCATGTTATAATCAAGCTATTCTTTAAATAACAATACCTTTAAGCGGTTTTTTGCACCTAATAAAACACTTGTTATCCGTGATGTCAACCTTAAAACACAAAATACTATTGCACCTCATCATACTTATGTGGGGGTTTACAGGTATCCTTGGAAAGTTAATACACTTAGATGCATTTATTATTGTATGGTACCGTGTTGGAATAGCCTTTATAGCGCTAGGGGTTGGTATGCTTTTTTTAAAAAAATCGTTTCGTGTCAAAAATAAAACTGAACTGATAAAAATTAGTGCTGTGGGGGTTTTGGTTGGGCTACACTGGCTAACGTTTTATAAATCAATACAATTGTCTACCGCTTCTTTTGGGGTTTTGTGTCTATCCACTACTGCTATCCACGTTTCCTGGATAGAGCCCCTTGTCATGAAGCGCCGAGCCTCTTGGTTAGAGGTTGTTTTTGGGTTAATTGTAGTTTTAGGCGTCTATATTGTTTCCTCTGATTTTAACCTGAATGAATACAAAGCTTTAGTATACGGATTATGTTCTGCTGTATTTGCGGCATTATTTGCAGTTTTCAACACAAAGCTCGCAGAAACAAACACCCCTGCACAAATTTCACTTTATGAAATGTGTTCTGCTTCTGTTTTTATTTCAATCGTTTTGCTGGCCCAGGGCCGCATTGACGCTTCTGTTTTTAAAATGGCCGTCAGTGATTTTTGGTGGCTTTTGTTTTTGGGAATTTTATGTACCTCGTTTGCTTTTCTAGCGATGGTAAATATAATGAAGGTTCTTGGCGCCTTCTCGGTTTCATTAAGCATTAACCTAGAGCCTATTTACACCCTTGTCCTCGCTATTTTTATTCTTAACGAAAATGAAGTTCTTGGGTTTAACTTTTACCTCGGATCAGCTGTTATTCTTTTGGTTGTTTTAGCAAATACAATTGTAAAATCTATTAAGGGTGGTGAGGATTCAGCCGCCAAATTACGACAACCTTAATGAAACATACCCACTTAAGTCTATTCTATTGCCTTATTGATATTGGACCTTCATTTATCAATATATTAGACACAGGGGTGTTGAATAGTATTTAAGTTTTAGTAGTTTTAAGGGATGAAAATTTTTAGAAAGATAGGTTTATTAACAGTATTATTTTGCTGTTTGAATAATGTTTTAGGCCAAAAAAGCATTAAAGCAAAGAAGGTTAAATTATATAATGGGCTTGTTTGTTATGAAAAGAGTAGAGATCCATTCACTGGAATTATAACCGGTGACTATTATGGTTTTTTTGGTATCTGGCTTGAAAATGATGGTACAAAGAACTCTCAATATGTGGCTCAAGAAATCACTAAAGTTATTGTGCTTTGCTTTGAATATTCAGGTGAAAAAATCTTCAAACATACTGAGTCAAGTTTCAAAGATGGAAAACTCGATGGTTTGACTGCATTTTGGAATAACAAAAAAAGTGATTTAGTTTCTAATCTAAATTTTAAGAACGGAGAGCTAGATGGTATTTCAAGTATTTGGGATAATAGAGGAAATCAAGTGTTTAAGGCTAGCTTTAAAAATGGTAGAAAAGAGGGGTTGTGCAAGGAATGGTATTCAAATGGAGAGCAAAAGTTTGATGGTACATATAAAAATGAGAAAAAAGAGGGGTTACATATATATTGGAACGAAAATGGCGATTGGACTTCCATCAAGAATTATGATGCTGACAGAGAGGCCTACCTTAAGA
>JAQWFQ010000027.1 GCA_029238665.1 Crocinitomicaceae bacterium
GCAAAATTAAACAGCGAAAAATGACAAAAAGTAGAACTTTAATAGAAAGAAAAAAGCAGTATCAGAATTTTAACTTAAATTAGACAGAACTCTATCTTATTTTTTAAGTCGAAAAGTTCAGTTTTATCTGACGACATACAAATTTAAAGAATCAAAATGGACTTTCAATACCTTTAATATGCTTAATTGCAACTCGAGTATAAATGTTTTGTTGTTTTGAACGACTCTGACCAAGCAATTCTTGTATATACCGCAAATCAATACCACTTTCAGGAATGACAAGTATAGCAAAGCTGTGTTTTTAACACGCATCACCCCGCTGACAACTGCTCCAAATGCTCCCAAAATTGTGGGTAACTTTTAGAGATAGTCTCTGGGTTTTTAATTTCAATGCCACCCTCAATCGTTGTTCCTAAGATAGCTAAACTCATTGCTATGCGATGATCCTGGTGTGAGGAAACTACCCCACTATTTAAAATGGAACCTCCCTCAATGGTCATTTCATCTTTGTCTAACTCAATCTTTACACCAAGTTTTCCGAATTCCTGTTGTAGTACAACTCCCCTATCACTTTCCTTGTTGGCTAATCGTGACACCCCTTTTAGTACTGTTGTTCCCTTACATTTTGCAGCTAACACAACTAAGGCAGGGAATAAATCAGGGCAATTTGTAGCATCGAAACTAAAGGCTTTTAGATTCTCAGGTTTCACATTAATCCCTTCAGAAACCTTTTCTATTTCACACCCTGTGAGTTTTAACGCATCTAAAAACTGAATATCTGCTTGCTTACTATTAAAATTTAATCCGCTAACCGTAATGTCTGCACCTATAGCAGCTGCAACTAACCAGTAACTTGCAGAACTCCAGTCTGACTCTACGTTATAGCTTGTACTGCAAAACGATTCTTCGGCACACAATTTAAATACTTGGTGCTTACTGTGCGCTACATGAACTCCAAATTGAGCCATGGTGTTAATTGTCATGTCAACGTATGGTCCACTTTTTAAATTGCGGACATTCAACTGACTAACCTCTTTATTTAAGGCCAAGCCCATCAATAACCCAGAAACATATTGTGATGACTGAGAGCCATCTACTTCAATTATGTATTGATCGATGGCCCCTTTAAAAACCAAAGGAAGCTTTCCTTTTTCTGCACTTACATTGGCGCCATATTTGTTTAAATTTTGTTCGAAAAACGATTGATCTCTTTTTAAAATGGAACCCGTTCCACTTATTTTATGCACTCCTTTTTGGGTTGCGCAAACACCCGAAAGCAACCTTAGACCCAGCCCACTTTCGCCTATATTCAACACTAATTTTACCGGAAAAGAATCAATGCCAGTAACCGCTAAGTTTCCGTCTGTTTTACGGGTCACTTTTGCGCCTAAAACTTGAATGTTTCTTAGCATAGCACGTTCATCATCGCTAGCACCTAAACCCGATATAGTTGAAATTCCTACACTCAACGCTGCTGCAAGTAAAGCACGTTGGCCATCACTTTTTGATGGTGGAACAATAACCGTTCCTTTAAGCTTTGTGGCTTTAACTTTCAGGCACATTAAATCTTCTTTTCTGGGTTCATAATTGCAGTTTGATGGCGAATTGACTCCTGGTGAATTGCATCCATTAGCTGACGAACAAAAGCCCTACTCAACGTGTACTCATCGCTCTTATTTAACCGTTTTTGAATTAAGTTACTCCAATGTTCTTGCTGGAGAATTGTAATGTTATTCTCTCTTTTTAATTTTCCAACACCTTCCGACAACAGCATTCTCTCACTCAACAAATCAAATAAGCGATCATCTAGTGTGCTGACTTTCATTCGAATTTCATCAATTTGAGATGCGACACCAGTATTTAACTCAGGGGTTCTCAAAACCAAGCTGTCTAAAATGTTTTTTAAACGTTCGGGCGTAATTTGTTGCGCAGCATCTGACCATGCATTGTCCGGGTCAAGATGTGTTTCAATCATCAACCCTTCAAAATTTAAATCCATTGCCTTTTGGCTCACTTCAAATAGCAACTCCCTATTTCCAGTAATGTGTGAAGGATCACAGATCAATGGAATTTCAGGCATATTCTCTTTAAACAGTATAGGCAATTCCCAGTTAGGAACATTTCGATATTTGGGATGATTGTAAATTGAAAAACCACGGTGAATTGCACTTAAATCTGTTATTCCAACTTTCGCAAAACGTTCAAAAGCCCCCATCCACAATTGTACATCAGGGTTAACCGGGTTTTTAATCATGATCGAAATGTCTGAGCCTCGCAAAGCATCTGCAATTTCTTGTACAGCAAACGGATTAACCGTTGTCCGTGCTCCAATCCAAAGAACATCAACTCCTGCTTTTAAAGCTTGTTCGACATGTAGTTTGTTTGCCACTTCAACCGTTGTTGGCAAACCTGTTTCTTTCCCAGCGTTAACAATCCAAGGAAGTGCTTTTTCACCAAGTCCTTCAAAACTGTCGGGTCGGGTTCGAGGTTTCCAAATTCCAGCGCGAAGCAACTGGGCTGAGTGGGTTGATGCTATTTCTTTGCAAACCCGCATCACTTGCTCTTCAGATTCTGCACTGCATGGCCCTGCAACTATATAAGGCCTTTTTCCTGAAATGATTTTTTCTGATAATTTCATTTTCTAACCTGAATTAGAATCCTTTTGAATTATTTTACCTTTTTTCCTGCTATGAAATCTTTTAAATAGAACGGTTCCCAGTAGGCCACATCTTCAAATTCATTCTTCTCAAATTTTGAAAAGGCTAAACGAACTTGACCTGTTGCTGAAGATTTTATTTCTGAAGCTAATCTGCAATCCCTTCCTTTCCAAATTTCTTCCAGCTTCTTTGCACCATCACCAAAATAAACAAACGGAAGGTATTCTTCGTAAGAAGATTCATCAATTATATCTGCTGTTATTTCTTTTTTTGCCACACCTTTCTCATCTAAAACTAGGTTATACACCTCCATTCTACGCGCATCAATTAAAGGACAAAGGTTGATGTTTGTGTACTTCAACATTGCTATTTCAGCCAAACTTGTTAACGCATCAATTGCAATTAAAGGAATATCCATTGAGTAGCAAAGACTTTTTGCTGTAGCAGCGCCAATCCTTAATCCGGTGTATGAACCAGGGCCTGAAGCAAGGGATATTGCACTCAAGTCTTTTAGTGTGATTTTTGCACGTTCAACAACCTCTTGAATGAACACATTTAAGTTTTCTCCATGAGAATAACCTTCCTCTTCTGTTTCCTTAACAGCGAGTAGCACTCCATTTTTTGAGACGGC
This sequence comes from Crocinitomicaceae bacterium, assembly GCA_029238665.1. Classification (GTDB taxonomy): domain Bacteria; phylum Bacteroidota; class Bacteroidia; order Flavobacteriales_D; family Crocinitomicaceae; genus UBA4466. The sequence goes on from JAQWFQ010000027.1 coordinate 3,289, forward strand.
CACAGAACACACTTTTGTTGCCGTTTCGATATGTAAAATATATTTATCCACTTAAGCCTGTACTTCTAATTTAAACCCTACTCCATGAACATTACTAATTTGAATATTTTCATCCGCTTTCAGATACTTTCTAAGCTTCGTAATAAAGACATCCAAACTCCTTCCTACAAAGTAATCATCTTGCCCCCAAACTCCCGTAAGCAGAATGTCTCTGGCAACTACTTGATTCATGAATTTGCACAAAATCTTTAGAATTTGAGCTTCTTTCTTTGTCAAGCCTTTTTCAATTTCTGGATGCTTCAAATGAAAATTAATCGTATCAAACGTATATGCTCCAATGTTATATACTGATTGATCTTTTGTCCCTATGTTTATATCTACTCGGCGCAAAAGTGCCGCAACACGTAACTGCAATTCCTCAACATTAAAAGGTTTCGTTAAATAATCATCTCCCCCAGATTTAAATCCTTGAATTTTATCTGCATCATTGGACTTCGCAGTCAAAAATAATATTGGGATTTCAGTATTCATTTTTCGAATATCACTCGCCAAAACAAAGCCATCTTTTTTAGGCATCATCACATCAAAAATACACATGTGGAACTGTTCTTCATTGAATCGTTTGAACCCATCTGCTCCGTCTGTACATAAAGTAACATGATACCCGTCTGATTTAAGCTGGTCACTGATAATAAAACCAAGGCTTGTATCATCTTCAACAAGTAATATTCTAATCTTCATAAAGGTTGAACTCTGTTTGGATACTAAGGTATTAAGAAAAGTTGGATTGGCTTACAAAAGAACAGGGCTTAAGCCTCATAATCGATGCTTTAATTAAACCCATCATCAAAAATTCAATTCCAAAGAAAGCTCAAGCAAATTGGGAGTAAATACGTTTTCAATGTTATCTTTATATTTCGCAAATCAAGAATTATAATTAACTAAATCACGCTATGAAATCAATTTTAATCATAGATGACGAAGCAGACATTCGGGAGATCCTTGGATACAACTTAAAAAAAGAAGGCTTTGAGATACATACGGCTTCTAATGGTATTGAAGGCATTAAAATTGCAGAGCATACAAACCCTGACTTAATCGTTTTAGACGTAATGATGCCTGAAATGGACGGCATAGAAGTTTGCGAAAGGTTGAGAGGTAACGAAAAAACGAAACACATTAAAATTTGTTTTTTAACAGCTAGAAGTGAAGACTATAGTCAAATAGCAGGCTTTGATGCTGGAGCAGACGACTACGTATCAAAGCCTATTAAACCAAAGGTTTTAATTAGTAGAATACGGGCAATTCTTAGACGTTCAGCAGAAGACCTGCCCCCCGTAGCTAATGAAAATAAAGAGTTAATTATTGACCGAGATAAATACATTGTAACAAAAGAGGATGAGAAAATTCACCTTCCTAAGAAAGAATTTGAACTCTTAGCTTTACTTGCCTCAAAACCTGAGCATGTTTTTGATAGAGATTATATTTTAGAAACTGTTTGGGGCACAGGCATTATTGTTGGAGATAGAACAATTGATGTACATATTAGAAGGCTACGAGAAAAAATTGGAAATGATTACATTAAAACGGTAAAAGGTGTAGGGTATAAATTCATGACTAAGTAAGTGATAAAAACTACTCTGAGTCATTATAAAGCAACTAAGAACGAGGTAATTACTATCTTCGTAACTAATAAAGAAATAGGGACTACATTTAACAAATCTTGAGGAATCTAAAACCCATATATATTGTTCTAGGAGGAAGTGTTATTACACTCTTGATTACCTTATTGATATTAATCATTACCCATTCATTCCAAGAAATCCCGATACCATTTATATTAGGCATCCCCATTGTTGTGGGGTTAACCACATTCCTAACCTTTTATTTCTTCATTAAACTATTCATTACTGATAAACTTAAAATATTATACCGTTCTATTAGAACAGGGAAGTTTAGTCCTCAAACTACCAATAAATATAGCCTTCAAGACGATGTTATAGAGCAAGCTGAAATTGAAACAAAAGAATGGACTAAAAAACAACTTGAAACCATTTCTAAGCTTGAAGAGCAAGAGGTCTTTCGTAGAGAATTCCTTGGAAATTTAGCCCATGAGCTAAAAACACCCGTTTTTTCAATTCAGGGTTATATCCTAACCTTGCTAGAAGGTGGCCTAGAGGATGAATCTGTAAATCGTCTATTTCTTGACCGTGCATCTAAAGCTACTGAAAGAATGACAGCCATGCTCAATGATTTAGATCAAATTATTGCAATGGAGGTTAATGCCATTAAACTTGATTTGGTAAAATTTGATGTTGTTGAGCTGGTCGAGGACCTGTTTGAAGATGCAAAAGTACGTTCAACAAACAAAAACATTACCCTACAGTTTGCAAAAGAATTTAACCCAATATGGGTTAGGGCAGATAAGATTAAAATTTCACAGGTTATCAGTAATCTCCTAAACAATTCCATATCGTATGGAAACAAAAATGGAACAACTAATGTTCGTTTTTATTTGATGGACAATATAGTAACCATTGAAGTTTCTGATAACGGGCCTGGTATTACAGAAGAGCATTTACCTCGATTATTCGAACGATTTTACCGCGTAGAAAAAAGCAGGAATAGAAATCAAGGTGGATCAGGACTTGGACTATCCATAGCGAAGCATATCATTGAACTGCATGGACAAACCATTAATGTCCGAAGTACTGTTGGTATAGGTTCTACCTTTACCTTTAGTTTAAACAAGGCTAAGCGATAAGTTCATTGCTATTTTGTTTTAAATAAAATAGTAGTTAAGGCACATTTTAAAACCAGCTAAGCTATCCTCATTCTTTATTGGATCTATTCTCCCCTTATTCAATCTAAACTTATCTCTAGATGGTAATTCTCCATACATTTAAGTAATTGAACCATTGTACTTATTACATGTGAAACCGGTTTACTCTCCCACTAGAAAGAGCAACGCTCTTGAAGACTAACAGGACAGAAAAGAGCAAGCGCATGCTTGTGAAGACTGAATGCAAACCTCAAGGTGAAGCAATGAAGGAAGTTTCTGAAGACGAAGGCTAGTTCTACAGAACTGAAAGCCTGAGGTACAAAAGGGCACCTTTTGAGACTTTATCGCATAAAAAAAGCCCCTTCAAATAAATGAAGGAGCTTCTTAAAAGTGGCGTCGACTTACTCTCCCACCCTCAAAAGGGCAGTACCATCAGCGCTAGTAGGCTTAACTTCTCTGTTCGGA
>JAQWFQ010000009.1 GCA_029238665.1 Crocinitomicaceae bacterium
CATCTGATAAAACTCAGGGTTCATTCAGGTAAAAAGAACAATTCTAAAAAAGTTAAACAACTGATTATTAGCTAAAAATATTCTTTCGGAATGATAATTCCTTAGAGAAAAGAGTCCATTTATAACAGATGCGACAGAACCAATCGTTCATGTCATTGGCCGCTTAGAATTAAAAAATAATTGTACTTTTAAATTCTTGTCTAGCAGATGCGACAGAACCTAGTATTTTCATAGTAACGATTTCAGTTGTTTTGTAAATTGCATATAACGGTTTGAATATGGGTAGTAGCCGACCCGAAGGGCGGCTATTACCTATATTTTGTGTTTTGGGCTGGTTTTATTTCTTTATCAGACCAATGTTTACTGACATTGCCTTGCAAGAGCATCAAACTTTGCACTAACCTCTGGGTTTTGAGACATGTTAACTTTTTCCCAATTATCTACTCCAATTTCCTTGCTTATAGCATCTCTACAAGCGTCTTCATTTTCTTGCATATATTTGGAATTACCAGGCTCAGTTAAGCATTTACATACATCTACAGAACCACCACCGCAACTTGGCAGCATTGTAGAAGCAAATAAAATTGCTCCAAAAATTGTCATTACTTTTTTCATTTTTTCATTTTTTTATTTCCCTACTCGTTTGGCTTTTCGGAATACGCCCCGTTTATTGTAATGGTCGCTGGTCTCCACTTTTTTTTATTTTATTTTCTGTCACATTGGGTGTTCAGCCCTTTGGCTTTAGCAGACCGTCTTTGTTTTTAAACTTGCCCATAACGGTTTGGCTAAACTGCGTTTTAATGCAGTTTAGGTTTTGTTATGCTATTCCCATTTCCCACTATTATCTGGCCAATTAAATAATACCAATCCCCCAATAGAATTCCATTTTTCAATGTGTCCTTTGATGACAGTATCATTTCGCTCATACAGCCCTGTAAATGGTCTATTTACATCTAGAAAAATAGTGTCTTGATAATAAAATAAATAGTGTTGATTTTCAGAAAGTTTCATTTCGATATTGTGATTTAATAATTCAATTGAGTCTGTTTTGGTTATAACAAATTCTCTTCCTGTATCGTAGTATTTATTAAATAGCTCATTCAATAAAGTTTTTTCATCGTAGCTTTTTCGTTTAAAAAAGTAGTGGTATGCAACTATCTTAACATTATCACGAGAGGATTCAATTGTATCCGCCTTTAATTCGTCAAAATATTCCTTGTTTAGGGTTAGTTGTAGTTCTGTAGTGTCATTTCCTAGTTTAGTATCTGTTTTATTAGTTGTTGGGTTTTCTGTTTTATAATCTTTGGAACCTTCACAAGAAGCAAGCATATACAAGAATACTAAAATAAGGATATACTGTGTTTTCATATTATGTAAGTCTTCAAACTAATGTTTACCAGAGATAGTCAAAATTAAGTCATAAATTTAATCTTTGCAACAGGTGTTGCTTTCTTCTTTTTTTCATTGTTTTTAGTTTAATTAAATGTCTTTGTTCTAAGATCTCTTGTCCGCGTCCAAAGTACACATCTGCTGGTGTTAGATTTTTCAATGATTCGTGATATCGTTCGTTGTTGTAATACTCAACAAATTCTTCAAGTCTGTTTATCAAATCACCAGGTAAATAGTAATTTTCAAGTTTTACAACGTTTTTCATTGATCTGTGCCAACGTTCTATTTTTCCTTGAGTCTGCGGGTGCATAGGTCTTCCTCTAACATGACTCATTCCCTTGTCTTTAATGTACTCAGCAAGTTCTGAACTAACATAGCAAGAGCCGTTATCACTCAGCAGTCTCGGACTATTACTCTTATCTAGACAAGCTTTTTCTAAAGCACTATCAATGGTTCTGGTAACATCATCAGCTTTCATGTTAGAGCATAGCTCCCAGTGTACAATATAACGGCTGTAATCATCTAAAATAGTAGATAAGTAATACCAACCCCATCCAACTATTTTAAAGTATGTAAAATCAGTTTGCCACATTTGATTCACTCGGGTTGTTTTATCCTTGAACTCATCAGCAGCTCTCATCACAATATATGCTGGAGACGTAATCAGTCCTCTTGATTTGAGTATCCGATATACACTGCTTTCAGATATGAAGTAACCATTTTGATCAATCATGCGGTGGGCAAGCTCTCTTGGAGACAGTTCTGGAACTTCCAAAGCCAGTTCAACCACTTCATTTCGAACTTGGTCAGGTATTCTATTCCACTGGCTGTTAGCGGTACGTCTTTTAGGTGTAAGACCATCATATCCATGCTTAGTATACCTTCCATACCAGTTGTAAAACGTACTTTTTGAAATATCAAGCTCACGAAGTGTTCTGTTAACACCAAGTTCTGAGTCTTCAACCAATCGGATGATCTCGTATTTTTCGTTTTGAGTAAAGCGCATATACTTTTTGAACTTTATTCTAGACCACGCAAGCTTTTTTTGAGGACTCTGATCTCAAGAGCTTGCTCTGCTACAACCAGTTTAAGGTTTTGTGATTCATCCTTGAGGTCTTTAACTTCTCCGGTAGTAGCATCACGCTCTGTATCGCCATTTAAACGCTTTTTCCCAGCCTCAATAAAGTCCTTGCTCCAACGATAGTAAAGTGCTGGTGCTATCCCTTCTTTACGACAAATTTCTGAAATTGATTCTTCTCCTTTTAATCCTTCAAGAACGATTCTGATTTTTTCTTCAGAACCAAACTTTCTTCTGGTTTGTCTTCTGATATCTTTTACAACTGCCTCAGCAGTTCTTTTTCTAGGCCTTCCTACTTTTCCCATTATTTACTTTTTTAAGATTTGATAAAGTCTTGAAAGACGTCTTTCAAGATAATAAACTGTTACTTAACTTTATCTCTTAAGTGGTAAACATTAGGCTGACGATTTACAATTATTCCCTTGTAAAAGCAATTGCAATATTATTGTCGTGCAGTTCTATTTATTTTCTTGCTTTAGGCTTGTGGGGTTTTTGTAGTGGTCTTAATTTAAAAGACTCTAAATACTTGAGGTACATAACAGATTCGTCTTATT
>JAQWFQ010000012.1 GCA_029238665.1 Crocinitomicaceae bacterium
AATTGAAATTGTCAGAATGATTAAGAAAAATCAGTTGATTGGTCAAGATAAAACTATGTTTAAATCGTTCATGTCATTGGCCGCTTAGAATTAAAAAATAATTGTACTTTTAAATTCTTGTCTAGCAGATGCGACAGAACCGAATTTAGTATTTCTGCTGGTATCAACTCGGATTTTCTTCTAGGAGTAACAGCCACTAATCTCGATAAAAATAATTTCAAAAATACCGATTGGGGCATACCGATTGGTTTGAGTTATTTGTTGTCGGATAAAATTGAATTAGGCGTAACTTATAACTTGGGATTAACAAAGATTGAGGACAATGATATAAGCGCTAATAACTTGAAGAACAATTTTGGAAATGTTACTTTGACATATCTTTTAAATTGAATCTAAAAAATAAGGTAGACGTATATCTTTTTTTTTATTTTGAAAAACTACCATTTTAGTTGAACCCAAAGCGGTAAGTTCAAACTTCTTATAGAAAAGTTCAAACCTATTCCAAAATCACAAAACCCCGAAAACACTAGGTTTTAGAATTAAAAAAGCCAACCCTAAGCGGATTGGCTTTACTTGTGACCTCAAGAGGAAGGAGTTCAAACTTTTACAATGATTTCAATTCATTTTATAAATCTCTGTGCTCCTTATAAGAAACACTTTTGCGAAGAATTGAGATAAGCTCTTCTTTAATGGGTGTTGAAAAATAAAAAACAGGCTGAATTTGTGTTCTAATGGATCAGTACTGCGAGAGACGCTCTTTGCACTTCAGTTTTGATTATCATTCATCCTTATTTTATCATTTTATTACTTATTTATCTTAATATTTTTAGTCGATATAAGTTTTCCATAAGAATAAAATTCCTTTTAAACTTTGCCCGTGGAATACTCAAATGACGGCGATGTCTCCGCTAACAATGGGAAATGGGATTATTGGAAATTGAATTTGATTTCCGATGGATAAATTATTTGAGGAAATTCACTTGGAGGACCCTTTCATGATTTTTGAGCGGAATCAGAACAAAAAAGTTACTTTTTTCATTACACTCGAAACATGGTAATTATCAATATTTATTATTCGAAGGTTTCCCTTCTTTCACGAGAAGAGAATAATAAGTCTTTTTAGTCAGAATAATTCGTCAAGTTTCTAGCCGCTATTCCTTCACAACTTTCTTTATAAAAATTTCCCCGTAAGCTTCAATATGAACAAAGTAAACTCCTGGAACCGCATCAAGTTTCATGTCTATTTTATTTGTCCCATTATGCTTTTCTGTCAGCAGAATTTGACCCAGGTTATTTAAAAGAGTTACTGAAACATCTGAAACATCTTTTAGTGAGATGCTAATGAGGCCTTTGCTTGGATTAGGGTACACAGAAATACTATTATCAATCGCTTCAATATTAGAAATCCCAGCAGAACAATCAATATTCATGAGATAAGTTAAGGTGTCGCCAAAACTTGGATTTGACGCTTCATAGACATAAAGTTTCACGATACTTGTTCCCGAAACTTCGCCTGACCAATAATGCATGTATAAAAAACCGCTGTCACCAGGCATAACAGGGTAAGTTGAATTGCTTCCAGTATCAGGCACATCATCATAACATTCAACATTTGCGCACATGTAAAATTTGCTTCCAGGAACAGTGTCTTCTATCAATTTGGTCCATTGGAGCACCATTGGATAGCTAGTGTCATTTGAAAAATGTATTCCTCCATAAAGAAGATCATTACACCCGAGCTCTGCAGTATGTGTAGTGCCGTTGTAAAAGATTTGAGATTTTACATTATGTGTAAAACTAATCAATAGGATGATTAAAATGGTTCTTTTTATCTCGCTTATGAACATGGTTCAAGATAAAAAACATTACCGATACAAGTAAGCAATAATAAATAAAACCACATCAAACGTTGGAAAGCTACCCCTGCAAGGTCTATCAACAAGTAATTATTATTAGCTGCTGATTTTTCTAACAATTCAATAAATATCTTCAAACTTCAGATAACAGGCTCGTTTGGACGAATGATATGATTTTCATCAAGTACAATGCGGTCGTCATTACAACACATTGATTTTTTAACTCAAAACATCACAGATCACCCAAAAACAAAGGGATAAACGTGTTTACACTATCTAATCTTTGCTTTAATAGGAGTTCAAGGAACCCAATACAGAAGATTATAAACTGGTTTAATTCTTCCGTATATTTGAATATACAGAGATGAAAACACATTAGAATATGAAAAAAATCATTACTTCATTGGTATTTGCAGGTATTGCGAGTACTGGCTTCACACAAAATTACACAATCAATCCTGGTAACACTATGGACGAACAAATAGACTTAAATGTTTATGCGGTTACCACAATCAATATTGCCCATAATAATATAACAACTGATTCAGTTGAAATACAATGGGAAATCGTTGAAAATACAATGTTGTCAGGTTGGGATTATTCATGGTGCGCATACCTAGATTGTTTCGGATCAAACATTACTTCAGGAACGTTTGACAAATTCGGGCCAGGAGAAACTGCATTTTTCAAGGTCAATTTGAACCCTATGTCAGTCGTTGGAAATGGTTACGTAAAGGTTAGAATATTCGATACAAACACTCCAGGGGTCTCAGACACTCTCACATATAATTACAACGCTATTCTAGGTCTGGAAGATTTGGGGTTAGACGAGAATATTGTCGTTTACCCTAACCCGATTACTGGTAGTAAGGTTACAATTTCTGGATTGGCTATCGGCACTAAAGTTAATATTACTAATAACCTTGGACAAGAAGTATATACTAACGATCAACATTCTACTAGTGAGACTTCAACTCTTATTGGCCTAAGCCTAAATGAAGGAGTATATTTTCTAAATCTTAGAACAGCAAAGGGAGCAGTTTATTCTACGCAAAAACTCATTGTAAAATAACATAGTATGAGATTTATCATTCTTGTCGTTCTAGGATTTCTAGTCCAAGATACCATTGCTGCAACACTAGATGTCCGTCTAGTAATACAGGCTGGAACCATCAATCTATCCGGAGCAACACTGGATGCTAGAACATTTAGCCAGAACACAACTTTTCAGCCGAATAGCGATATACTGATTTGGACAACTAATGATGATGTTAATCTACGAGTAGTTAACTTGGATAGTGATCCGCATGGATTTGAAATAGACGGTTATACTACCTCATTTGGAACAATAGCTCCTGGAGATTCATCAGAACAAAATATTGTATTATCAAATGCTGGAGTGTTCCGTTATTTTGATAATTTAAACAGCCCTTTTAACGCGTATTTGGGCTTATCAGGAGTTATTCATGTAAAAGATGCCTCGGATACGACACCCTATTTTTATTGGGATATTCGGGAGTATCAAGAATTATGGAATGCACAAATAATTGGTGGTAGCAATCCTGCACTGAACAGTTATGACCCAGAACAGTTTACCATCAACGGGAATCATTATCCCAATACGGTTACTGATCCACTCGCCAGAGTTACAGGTAACGTTGGAAATGCATTCAAAGTGGTAGTCGTAAACAACGGTCTCAGCATTCATTCGTTGCATTTTCATGGCTATCACCTAAGCATTGAAGCGGACTCAAAGTATTCGTACACGCTAGGAAGAAGTAAAGATACCTTCCCCGTTCACCCAGAAGAGCATCTCGTATTAAGTTGTACACCAGACAAGGAAGGGGAATACCCGGTACATGATCACAATTTAGTTGCAGTAACAGGAGGAGGAGAGTATTCAACAGGCATGCTACTCACTATATTAATTGACCCATGAAAAAGTTTTATATAATTCTCATTCTACTCGTAAGTCATAGCGTTTACGCCCAAATTGATTATAGTAAGTTAATTATAGGTCGAAACAATGGGGCAAAGACATTGCATGATGGCAATGTCACTAATACTTTTGGTTTCGCAGAATCTCTTGGTGAACTAATTGACGTACCTGGCCCTACAATCTACCTTAACGAAGGAGATAGTGTTGAAATTGATTTTTGGAACATGTCTCAAGGTGCACCTCATACGATTCACCTACATGGTTTAGATGTCAATCAAGAGAATGATGGGGTTGGAGCCTTATCATTTGACGTCTATCATATGGCACATGGTTTCTATCGATTCAAAGCCCCCCACGCAGGAACGTACTTATATCATTGTCACGTAGTATCAACAATTCATGTGCAAGCAGGAATGTATGGAGTTCTCGTAGTACGTCCACAGAATGGAGATCCAAATCAAGTTTGGACAGGTGGAGAAGCATATGAGAAAGAGCTTATAATTACTAGCTCGGAAATTGACACGAACTGGCATACTGATGCGGTACTAGACCATCCATATGATACCATTAACCCAGTCCCAGTGATGATTCCAGATGATTATATTCCGCAGTATTTCTTGGTGAGCGGATTATCCGATACACAGCTATCCAATCCAGCGAACTATTATTGGGCCGCAGAGGATGCAAAGGTGTATTTAAGACAATCTAATGCGGGATATTATGGAACAAGATACATTTATCCATCCTCAGTATCAGCAAGGACCTTATCGAGTGATGGACGTCCGCTACCTGCAGAGTATGTGAATGACACTTTAGAAGTATATCCGGGAGAACGATATGGAACAATGATTCAACTTGGCTCAGACCCATTTTACACCATTGATGTGGAATACTTTGATTTAAATACCAACGAGGTCAAATCGACACAGACATATACAATTAGAACATCCATGGCTGGGTTAGATGAGAACTCCATCTTTAGCTCAACCATTTATCCAGTTCCGTCGTCAACAGGTGTTTTTTACAGTTCAGAAGAATTTCAATCTGAATACGAAATTTATTCAATTACCGGTAATAAAATCCTTGAAGGTAAAAATATGCGCATTGATTTGAGCGATCAACCTAAAGGAATGTACATTTTTCAATATGAAGGGTGGACAAAAAAATTATTGATAAATTAATCTCTGAAATTTATCATATAACTAGTATCGGTTAAAGCGCCTAAAAAATTCTTTAATTGTACAACCTCGTGAGGGTTGAGTTCAAATGGCTTCACAATGTCGCTTTGCAACAAGTGTCCTGCCCCGCCTTCTGAATAATGCAAAATCACATCATCTAAAGACCCCATTGAGCCATCGTGCATATATGGGGATGTAAGTGCAATATTTCTTAAACTGGGTACTTTAAACATACCGATATCCAAACTATCATTATGAATTCTAAACCGTCCCTTGTCCTCTCCATAATCAGTATACAATCCATTGTTTTCTGCTTCAAAAGAAGTGAAATGAGGCGGAGCATGACATTCTGTACAGTATAATTTCTCTGAAAAAAGTTTCCACCCTGCCTGTTCCGACTCAGTTAATGCCAATTGATCCCCAAAATAATAGTATCGATCAAAGCGTGAATTATTAGAGATTAGCGAACGTTCAAAAGCTGCAATACTTCGTGTTAACACCCAGGGGTCAAAATCTCTTCCAAAAACAGACTTGGCGGCAGCCTGATACTCAGGAACTGCTTTCAGCTTTTCTATTAAAGCATTCATGTCCATGTCCATCTCTACATGTTCCTGAATTGGAACGATAGCCTGCATCTCTAAAGTTGGAAGATGCGCGTCAAACATTACCGTAGTTAAATATCCAGAATTTAATATCGTTGGAGAATTACGTGCTGTCAACCTACCGCCAACGCCTTCAGAAACAACTTTCCCATCTGTGAAGGCAAGTTCAGGTAAATGACAGCTCGCGCAAGAAATAGAATTATCTATGGACAAGCGTTCATCAAAAAAGAGCGCACGACCTAGTTCAATTTTTTCTAATGAACTTTCATTATCTACAGGATGTTGAACCTGTTGAAAAACAGTAACCGTCTTAACAGATCGACATTGCCAAAAAAAAAGGGAAGCCAAAATGACTCCCCCTAAATATGATCCAATTTTCATTTCTCTATTTCGAAACATTAATGGAATTAATCACTCTATTATCAGAATCGAAAACTGTAAATATGTACTGACCAGTATTTAAACCGCCAATCACATAATTGCCATTAACCATGCTTGACACACCTGAATCAACTACTCTACCTGACATGTCCACCAAAGAAAAGTGATCAATACCGGTAAGATCAGTCCACTTTAACTCTAATTGATCAGAATGGCTCACAAAATACAAATCACCATGTTCACTCATGTCATTCAATGAGGCCGAAGCCCCTTGAGTAAACACTGAACGGATATTTACATTGGTCATGGTAGATGCATTTATTCCAGACGTCCCATGTTGTACTCCTACAGTACCAGGATTTGCACCATAAATCCACTCATCAATATTACAATTGATGATTAAATCGATGTGAGAAGCATAATTTGTCCCTACTACAGGCAGTTGAATATTTTTGTAATTGGCATCTCCCAAATCATGCAATTGAAATATTGTATTTGGAGTGTTATCGCCATTCGAATCACCCTTACCGTCACAAAGCAGGAACTTATATCCTGAAGTCCACCCCCAATGCATTGATGGAGTTTGGAAACTCAATGGGTGCCCTGCCGGGTATTGTGTAATATCTAAGTGATTAACAGCCTGTGGTACACCAACTCCAAAATTGATTTGCTCAATGTTTGTTATATCATGCCATCCCATAAATATCTCATGTTCAGCAGCCTTTATTATTATGATTGTGTCAGATAAGTCTAAATCCTGTCCACCATCATGAATAATATGAATATTTGACAAGTAATAATTGAAATCTTGAACTTGCATATAAGTCCCATTCAAGTCTTGAACGACATCGTTCAACGTATATTCGACCCCACCAACTAATGGAGGGAATTTCAAATAAAGTGCCTTATCCTGAGAATAAGACGAAAAGCTTGCTAGAATAGCAACAAGTGTAATAATTTTCTTCATAGTTCTATAAGTTATAATGCGTGAAACTATTAATACAATTTCAAGAATGGAAATCATCTGACTAAGTCATTTATAAAGTATTGGAATCCTAGGGATTTTAAGCCAAGACTGGATATTGTCCACATTTTGAATGTCTGATGAAATAACCTTAAATTGTTTAAAAAACAATCTATGAAACTACTACTATTAATAGGCTGTTCCATTTTATTCATAGGGACTACATATTGTCAGAACAATATTACATGGGATCCACCCGCCGATGTCTCTAGCTCTGTATTTGATAATAATTTTCCAAGAATAGTTATGGATGCTTCTGGTGATCCTATGGTTACCTGGAGTGATGGAGACAATCTGTATTTCGCAAAATGGAATGGGACAGGCTTTAGTGCTCCGGCACAATTAAACCCAGGAGGCGTTACCATTGCAGGGCTAAACTGGCAGGGACCCGATATAGCTTCAAGAGGAGATACTCTTTATGCGGTTTATAAGCAAACACCTGAGACCGCGAGCACTAGTTATGTATGGTGTGTTTCTTCATTTGATGGTGGACAGAACTTTAATGCTCCAGTACGTGTAGATTATATCGCAGACAGTATATCAAGATTCCCAACTGTGTCAGTCGATAATACTGGAAACCCACTCGTTGGATTTATGAAATTCAACTCAGATTTTAGTGAGGCAAGATGGGTTGTAGCAAAATCAACTGATATGGGCGCATCCTTTAATACGGATGAATTGGCAAGTGAATGGAGCAGTCCCACATCAGAAGTTTGTGACTGTTGTCCTGGACAAATAGTTAGTGAAGGAAATACGGTGGCTATGTTATATCGGGATAACTTTAGCAATGTCAGAGATACATGGGCAGGAATTTCAAATGATGGAGGATCCTCATTTGTTGGAGGAATGGATGTCGATCAACTAGGTTGGGTAATAATGTCTTGTCCATCATCAGGGCCTGATGGCGTTATTATAGGAGATACATTGTATTCAACTTACATGAGTGGCGCGAGTAATATTCGGGTTTATTATAATAAATCATCAATATCTTCCTTGACTGGGTCGCCTGCGATTCCCTTGGATCAATCAGTATCCGGTCTTGCCTCTCAGAACTATCCAAGATTAGATCATTCTGAAAATGCAATGGCCTTCGTTTGGCAACAAGTTGCGAGTGCTTCACAACAACTAGCTATACAATTTACAGAGGATATAACCACCGGAATCAATACTATACAGGAAATTGTTGATTCAGATAATATAGGGCATGTTGATGTCGCTTTGCAAGACGGGGTCATTTTTGTTGTTTGGGAAGATGGAGGATCAGGAACAGTTAAGTACAGAAGAGGAACTTACAATAACGTAGCTGAACTTGATCAGAATGAAACAATTTCGACTGTCAGAGTTTTCCCTAACCCATCCAATGATCAGTGGCGCATTAGTGGGATTGAAGGGTTAGACCTATCTTCATATACCCTATTGGACAATTCAGGAAGTCGCATACCTATTTCTATCGAACAAACTTCCAATGAACTTATTATTAGAAATAAAAACATTGTACCTGGAACTTATCACCTAAGAATAACAACAGATTCAAGTGTTATTACTTTAAAAGTGCTCAAGCAGTAAACTAGAAAATCTCCAAATTAGAGTTAAGAAGCCACTCTATAGAGTGGCTTCTTTGTTTGTCCAATTTTGAATCTGGTAAATAGTAATTAATACTGCGTTGAAATTATTAAAACAACCACTCTAATCTTTCACCAAATCCATTTCACAAACAGGACAACTTCCTTCTTCGACATACATTTTATCCCCTTCACACTTCATAGGGCAATAATATTCCTTTTCTACTTGTCCTTCTGAAACCTGCTCAGCACTTTCTGAGCAACTTGAGAAAGACATCATTCCGATAGCAGCAAGTGCTAGTACTAAAATTGATTTTTTCATCATTTTTTATTTTATTGTTTATTTATTATTCAGGTCGATCATACTGGCAGCAACCATGTAGTGAATTATACTTTTTATCAGTGGATCTATGAGAATCGGAATCATATCCGACATCCGCTATTAATTGTTTTAACTCGTCCAATGTAATTTGTTTTGAGTCGTACTTAATTGTCATTTTCTTAGACTCCACATTCCAATCAGCCGAAAACACTCCTTGCTGCTCATTAACCGCACCCTCAATTTTTCGTTCACACATCCCGCAATTACCATATACTTTAAAGGATGTTTGTTCTCGTCCAGACTGAGCTTTTGAGTTAAATGCCAACATAAACAGCGCGACAAGCGCCAAAATTGATTTTTTCATACTTTATTTGTTTTTACATTATTAATTAATTTTATCCTCTATAGACCCACATTTGAGCATTTGACTTCCGAAAAATGGGTTTCGTATTTTATCAGTATCACTCAACCAATAAGCTCCCTTGTTGTCAAATGCCATGGGGCAATATTGAACGAAAGTGGTTAGCTTTTCAAGCCCAAAAGCTTTCGAAATTTCAATCATATTTCTCGAAAGCGCTCCAAAAATAATACGAGCGTCAGTTATGTCAGTCGTCTCTGTTAACTGCGTAATAGCCGTCTTAACAGACTTCATCTTCTCCATCCAAAACATATGAGCATTGCCTTGAATCATTGACATGTCAATGGTGGTGAGAGTTTCTAAAAGGTGAGCAGACTCCCTAATAGCTAGCTTTAAGTCATCATTTACGAATCCATCTTTAACAACATAATACAGGCTTAAAAGCATTTCAAGTTGTTCTTTGAACTTATCCGGAGTAGCTTCAGTAAAATCGGGTGAAGTTGGTAAAACGGCAGTTGTCGTTTCAAGTAAACTCCTATTCATCATGCTAACTTGATTATTCAATTGTGCAGAAGCATCAATTACAAATGCTCCATTGGTGACAACTTCATCACCTTCAATCAATCCTTCAATCAATTCATAGTCCATACCAACAGTAGCCCCAATTTCAACCTCCCTATATTCAAAAGATGGCACCTCCAAATCAGGCAATTTTACATATACGACAGATCGTTCTCCAGTCCAGAGAACTGCCGTTTTAGGAACTGTTAAAACCGAATATTTATGCATCGGTTCATGTTTTAATTGCCCCGTGATAAACATTTCTGGCTTCAATTTATTTTGGGAATTTATAATCTTTAATCGAACGGCAGCAGTTCTTGTAGTTGGATCAATAAATGGATCAATGAAAGAGACTTTACCGACGAATTCTTCATTCATTAATGAAGGAGTTGTAAATGTTACTTCACTCCCAATATTGATTTCCTTTAACTGAGCTTCGTAAACGTCAAATACCGCCCATAACTGATTAAGATTTTGAAGTTCAAAAAGAACACCACCACGAGATAAGTAATCACCAACTGAGACCTTTTTAACTTGAATTACACCTGAATAATCAGCGCGAATATCAAAATGCTCTTTAACCCTACCAGATTTAATAATTTCATTAATCTCTTTGTTCGTTATTTTCCAATAGCGAAGCTTGTTTTTTGCGGCCTCCAACAGTTGAGGATTCTCATTTTTTAATTTTTGTGCAGCAAGCAATTCGTTTTGAGCAGTTATTAAATCAGGAGAGTAAATAGAAGCTATTTTTTGCCCTTGGTGCACATAATCACCCGTGAAACTAACGTACAGTTTTTCAATTCTGCCTGAGATATGTGAAACAATACTAGAAGCCACAGTTTCGTCCGGTTCAATCTTGCCTGACAAAACTAAACCACCTTCATGCGAACTACCAACCCCGATTACAGTAGTCTCAACGTTAGCAATGCGCATAGCATCCTCGGTCATCGTAAATACAAGTGGATTTCCGTTAGAGGCAGCGTCTGCCAAAATCAGATCCATTCCACAAATGGGACAATCTCCTGGCTCTGGTTTACGAATTTGTGGATGCATAGAGCAAGTCCATATTTGTT
This sequence comes from Crocinitomicaceae bacterium, assembly GCA_029238665.1. Lineage (GTDB taxonomy): Bacteria > Bacteroidota > Bacteroidia > Flavobacteriales_D > Crocinitomicaceae > UBA4466. The sequence goes on from JAQWFQ010000012.1 coordinate 10,857, forward strand.
CTGCCGTACTATGATCAGAGTGATCTTGAGCTCCATCATCAGATGATGTTCCAAACAGAAAATAACCTAAAGTCACTCCAAAAACTGTAGCCGCTAGGATTATAAAGATTTTATTTTTCATTTCAAGTATTTTATATTTATTGATCTTAATCTAAGCGCATTTGAAATCACAGAAACCGAACTAAAACTCATAGCTAAAGCTGCAATCATTGGTGAAAGAAGAATCCCAAAAAATGGATAAAGGACACCCGCAGCAATAGGGACACCTAAAACATTATAACCCAAGGCAAAAACTAAATTTTGTTTAATGTTTTTTAAGACTTTCTCACTTAGGCTCCTTGCTTGAACAATGCCAAGCAAGTCACCTTGAACCAGTGTTATTTCAGAGCTTTCAATGGCAACATCTGTACCTGTACCCATCGCAATTCCAATATCTGACAAAGCTAAAGCTGGTGCATCGTTGATACCATCACCGACCATCGCAACAATCTCATCATTTCTTTGAAGTTCTTTTACATAATTGAGTTTATCCTCAGGTAAGCAGTCTGAAAAATGACCATCTACTTCAACTTCTTGTGCAACTGCTTCAGCAGTAAACTCATTATCTCCTGTCATCATAACCACTCGCACACCTTTATTTTGAAGTGTGGAAATAGCTGTCTTACTTGATGGCTTAATCGCATCGTAAATGACGATGCAACCAACCAACTTGTTATTCATAGCTATGAAAGGAACCGTTTTTCCCTTAGCTTGTTCCTCCTCAGCTTTATTAAATATTGAAGCATCAATTTCAACTTTATGATCTTCCAAAAGTCTAAAATTACCAATAAGCACCGTACAACCATCAATAACACCTTTAACCCCTTTACCTGTAATGGATTCAAACCTTCCAACTTTTAGTGACGAATTTCCTTCGGCATGCGCAACTATTGCCTGAGCAAGAGGATGCTCACTTCGCTTATTAATCGAGGCTGCAATTTCAATTAAGCTTTCATCAGAATATTCTGATGAACCAATAACCTTCTCGACAGATGGTCTTCCTTTGGTTATTGTACCAGTTTTATCTAAAATGAGTACAGTTACCTTGTTTAATAGCTCCAAGGATTCTGCATCTTTTACCAATACTCCTGATTGAGCACCTTTACCGACTCCTACCATAATGGACATCGGTGTAGCTAATCCAAGAGCACAAGGACAGGCTATCACCAAAACTGCTACGGCATTAATAAAACCATATGTCAATTGCGGTTCAGGTCCAATGAAGAACCATACGAAGAATGTAATTATCGCAACACAGATAACAATCGGAACGAAGTAAGTTGAAATTTTATCGGCTAATCTTTGAATGGGTGCCTGACTTCTGCTTGCCTCATTTACCATACGAACAATTTGGGAGAGTAAAGTGTCCTCTCCAACTTTTTCCGCCTCCATAATAAAACTACCTGTGCCATTTATGGTGCCAGCACGAACAGAATCTCCAAGTGTTTTATCCACTGGAATTGGTTCTCCAGAGATCATTGATTCATTAATTGAACCAATTCCCTCTATAATCCTCCCATCTACCGGAATTTTGGCTCCAGGTTTTATCCGAAGTTTATCAGCTACATTTATTTCATCTATGGAAATTTCACGGTCACCGCTAGCGTCAACTACAATCGTTGTTCTTGGAGTCAGTTTCAGTAATTCCTTTACAGCGGAGTTAGTTCTGATATGCGCTTTAGTTTCCAATACCTGCCCTAGTAAAACCAAAGTCAAGATGACAGTAGCTGCTTCAAAGTAGAGGTGAACAGAACCAGAGTCCCCTTTGAATTGATCAGGGAAAAGGCTGGGAAATAACAAACCAACAACACTAACTCCCCATGCCGCACCAGCTCCTATACCTATAAGTGTAAACATATTTAAACTCCGCCTAACTATTGAAGTCCATGCTCTGGTGAAAAACATCCATGTTGCATAAAAAACCACCGGAAGAGAAAGGGTAAATTGAATCCAATTACTATATACTTTTGGTAGAAATTGTTCAATTGCGTTTAACTCAAACATTTCTAGCATCGCTATAAGAAATATTGGAACCGTGAACAAAGTCGCTACGATAAGTTTTTTTAACAAATTAGAGTAATTTGTATATTCCTCTTCCACATTTACTTGAATTGGAACTAAGTCCATTCCGCAAACCGGGCAATCCCCAGCTTTTGAATATGTTTTATCACCCTCACAGCGCATTGGGCAATAAAACGTACCAAACTGCTGAAGATCATTTTTTTGGTTGTCATTTATTTTCGGCACGGAATGTTCCATTGAATGTAACGCATATTGCGATCCTTTAAGAGGCACATTGAGTCTAGGTATATCAATTGGCGTATTCAATATTATTTCAACCCATCCTTTTTCAAGATCAACATGAACTCCTTCAACTTCCTTTATAGTTAAGAGAGCCTCCGTCACATGATTGGAACAACCCTGACACGACAAACCTGATATTTGATATCTATGTTTCATTTTTATTAGCCAAATTCGTTGCTTTGGCCTAAACGCTATTGTACAATTCTGTTTAAATGTTATCTAATTTTTCCCTGGATGCAATGCCCCTAAACTCCGTCGGAGAAAATCCTGTTACTTGCTTAAACTGTTTTGATAAATGTTGAGGACTACTATAATTCAACTCGTAGGCAATCTCGCTCATCGTCAATTCGTTATAGGTCATTAACTCCTTAGCGCGCTCAATTTTCTGTAAAATGACAAACCGTTCAATACTTTTTCCTTCAACCTGAGAGAACAAACGACTGATCTTCGAATAGTTAATTTTTAAATCATGGCTCAAGATTTCCTGAAAGCTTTGAACTGGTGTCCTATTTGTATAGCCGCGTACCTCACTTACTACAGTAAACTTAACCCCCTCAACAATTTGTTGTTCTTTATCCTTTAGAATTTCAAACCCTTCGACTTTCAATAACTCGTTCAACTTTTCCACCTTGCCCGCATTCATATCCTGAGATAAGTGAACACATCCAAGCTCCACTTTTATAAAGAGTATATCCTTGGTATTCAATAAATCTCTCACAACTTTGATGCAACGATCACAGACCATGTTTTTTATTATCAATTTCATGGCTTAGTAGTTTATAAGTTTTTTCATATTTGAAATAGCGATATACTCTTTTTTACGTGTCTTACTCAACTTCAATTTATACATCAATAATTGATTTTGAACTTGTAATAATTCGTCAAATTTTCGCCCCTGTGTGCTGTATTCTGTATAGAGTAACTCTAGAATTTGTTCCGTTGTCTTAATTTGCTCTGTAAAATGTTCTCTGTTCACTTGCTCTACATGGTAATTTGATAAATACCCCGCTAATTGTCCCATAACACGTTGCTCTAGACTTTCCCTATCGAAAGCTAATGCAGATTGTTTGAGCCTCTCTTCTTCATGAATTGCCCGTATAGGTTTGCGATAAAGTGGAATACTTAGCATCAATTTAGGAATGAAGATATCCCTCCCGTTGAACTGCGGATCCATATCAGTTCGTTCACCAACTATTGCATAATCTAGTCCAGCACCTATCATGGGAGCCCCCATTTTTTTATTCGCCAGTTGTCTAGTTTTCGAAGCCGAAATTTCGGCATCGATTAATCTCAGTAATGGATAGTGCTCTTTAAGTTTTTTATGTTGTTCTTCCAAGTCAATCTCAAGAACTTCAACATTCAAGTCTTGAACTTCAATAGGTGTGTTCCATGGAGCCAATGTGAGCGCGTTAATTACTGCAAATTGTTTTTCCCTAAGCGGAACAATCTCCGCCAATTGCTGTTGTAATTCATCCTGACTCAAGCGAACGCGAAGAACATTGATCATGCTTCCATTTCCGCTTTCTTGCTTTGCCAGCGCAGACTGTTCAATTGCTTTGAATTGATCTAGCATGGAACTTATAATCCCTTCTCTTTCTTTTAATTCAATCAGCGCATAATAAGCCAGTTCAATTTTATTGAAAAGCACCAATCGCTTGGCAGATATACGCTCATATTTGGCTTTTGACATGGCAATTATCACGTCTCCTTTTGATTTACGCGTTCCAAACCAAGGGAACATTTGACTAGCGCTTACCATCATAATTTGCGGTCCCAATCTTGTTTCTGGCGGTAAAACAGGTATTCCAACACCGAATTGCATGTTGGGTAACGCACGTACCTGATTCACTTTCATTAATTCTGCATCATACTCAGTTTGTAAAGCTTTTAACTCAGGACTATTTTCAACCACCATTTGTAGAAGAGAATCCAAAGACTGCCCATAAGATGAAAAAGCTCCAATGCACATTATGAAGTAAAGTAAAACCAATTTTCGTATCATGATTCAGTCGTTTTTATGCTCGTATTTGATCCAGAGTCATTTTTCATTTTCCGAGAGTATTTAAATTGTAATTCTCTCCATAAGCAATAAAGGACGGGAACAGTAAACATTGTCACAGTATTCAGAACCATTCCACCAAATGATGGAATTGCCATGGGGAGCATAATGCCAGCGCCTTTTCCAGTTGAGGTTAAAACAGGAAGTAAAGCCAGAATTGTAGTAGCCGTGGTCATCATCGCAGGTTTAACTCTCCGTAATCCTCCTTCAATAACTGCATCATGGATACCTTCTATACTATCAGGGTGATTTTTCTGAAAACTATCTTTTAGAAAACTCGCTACTAGAACACCATCATCGGTTGCAATACCAAATAGTGCCAGAAATCCAACCCAAACAGCAACGCTCAAATTTATATTCCCCATCTGAAACAAATCGCGCATGTTCTGTCCGAAAAATTCAAAATTCATGAACCAATCTTGGCCGTACAACCAGATCATGATAAATCCACCTGAGAAAGCCACAAAAACACCGGAAAAAACAAAGAGAGCAGTTAATGTAGATTTAAAATGAAAGTATAGTATTAGGAATATGAGTGTCAAGGCGATTGGAACCACAATCCATAATCGATCTGTAGCTCTCACTTGTTGCTCATAGTTACCTGCAAATTCATGAAAGACCCCTTTAGGAGTAACTAGTTGCCCCTGTTCAATCTTATCATCCAAATATACCTGGGCATTATTCACGACATCAATGTCAGAATAGACTTTTCTCTCTATGTTTTCAGGATCATCTATATCCATTTTATCGAATAAGACATATCCAATTAAAAATCCATCTTCGCTTTTAATAGATTGTGGCCCTTGCTCATATCGAATATCAACCAAATCACCTAGCGGAATTTGACTTCCGTTATTGGCCGTGATATAAATTGACTTAATTTTGTCCGGATCATTTCTTAACTCGATAGGATATCTAATTCGCATATTATAGCGTTCACGTCCTTCCACAGAAGAAGTCATAATCATGCCTCCTACAGCAGTTTGTATCTGATTTTGAACCTGAATCAAGCTAAGTCCATGTCTGGAAATAGCATCACGGTTTACATCAATTAACAAATAAGGCTTCCCAACAATTCTATCCGCGAAAACTGCGGAAGTTTTAACTCCTTCCACCTCCTTTAGGAACATCTCCACCTGTAAACCAAACGCCTCAATTTCTTCTAGGCTATTTCCCTTTATCTTGATCCCCATAGGTGCCCGCATTCCGGTTTGAAGCATCACGAGCCGAGTTTCAATCGGTTGTAGTTTAGGAGCAGAAGTTAGCCCAGGAATTTTCGTAGCACTAATAATTTCATTCCAAATATCATCAGGTGAATGAATATGATCGCGCCATTGTCGGAAGTACTTCCCATTGTCATCTTCAATTAACTGACCCAAAGAATCTCGCACGTATTCATCATTGTCATCAACCATAAATCGCATTCTATGTCCATCCTCATCCACAACATATTCAGTCTTATAGGCTATTATATTTTCGTACATCGACATTGGTGCAGGGTCTAAAGAACTTTCAACACGTCCTGCTTTCCCAACAACCATTTCTACCTCGGGAATTGCACTTACCGACATGTCTAATAATCTCAGATTGGCTTCGTTCATCTCCATCCCAGCATGAGGCATAGAAGTCGGCATCAATAAAAATGACCCTTCGTTAAGCGTAGGCATGAATTCAGGTGATCGAGTTATCAAAATGCTATAGCCGAGTATTACAATACCAACCACAAATGCGAGAAACGCATATTTGATCCGCAATAGGAGGCGTAATATCCGTTCGTAAAAATGAATAACTGTATAAAAGAATCCAATCAAGCCACCAATGATAATCACCACAAAAAAGAAATTAGTGAGCAAGCTTTTCGAAACACCAAGAGGCATCCATATTTTAGCAAGTAACCAAGCTACCACAAGCGCATATGCAATGTTCTTAACATACTGAAACTTGTTTTTCCATTTTTCAGATTTCTCCGATTCTGCGTACGTAGAAATTGCACCACCAACTCCAATGATAATTCCGAAAAATCCAAAAAATGTATAAGGTGTAAAGAGAAGAATTAACGCCAGAAATATCAATGAAAAATTCGAGATATAAGACGATATTTTCCCTTTACTTTTCAACTTGAATAGTTGCTCAGCAAGTGGAGGGATAACAGTAATTGCCAGAACAATAGAAGCCAATAGAGCGAACGACTTAGTAAATGCAAGTGGCCTAAATAATTTCCCTTCGGCAGCCTCCATTGTGAAGACTGGTAAAAAGCTAATAATTGTTGTGGCAACAGCTGTCACGACAGCAGAAGCTACTTCTATAGTGGCTAGGTAAATAGTTGTTTTAAGTGATTGCTCTGGAGGAGCAATTTTCATCTGACTAACCATACTTTCCGTTAACACAATACCCATATCGACCATAGTACCGACCGCTATGGCTATTCCCGAAAGCGCCACGATGTTGGCATCAATACCAAAATAGCGCATGGCGATAAAGCACATTAGAACTGCTACAGGTAATGAAGCACTGATGAGTAAAGAAGATTTTAAATGCAACAGCATAAGAATTACCACAATTATGGTAATTAATATTTCAAGAGTTAGAGCCTCATTTAGTGTTCCCAAGGTTTCATTGATAAGTACCGAGCGGTCATAAAAGGGAACAACCGTTAAGGTAGAAACAGTTCCATCCTTAAGAGTTTTCGTAGGCATTCCAACTTGAATCTCTTCAATTTGTTGCTTGACATTATTTATCACTTCAAGTGGGTTAGCTCCATAACGTGCAACTACCACACCACCAACTGCTGGTGCTCCAGACTTATCGAGAACCCCTCTTCTTGTGGCAGGCCCTAAATGTACGCGTGCAACATCACTAATTCTGATAGGCGTATTGTCAACCACTTTAAGAACACCTTTTTCAATATCCTCCACAGTTTCTACGTACCCTAACCCACGAACAAAATACTCAACGAGATTAATCTCCAATGTTTGCGCACCGATGTCGAGATTACTTTCCTTTACCGCCTTCATTACATCCTGTAAACCGATGCCATAACTGCGCATTTTTTCTGGGTCAACATCAATCTGATACTCCTTAACAAACCCACCTATAGAAGCTACTTCGGAAACACCCGAAGCAGACTGGAGTCCGTACTTTACATAAAAGTCCTGAGTGGAACGTAAATCTTGGAGATCCCAACCTCCGGTAGTATTACCTTGATCATCCCTTCCTTCCAAAGTGTACCAGAAAACCTGGCCTAAAGCAGTAGCATCAGGTCCAAGTGTCGGCTGAACATCATTTGGTAAAGTGTTGGAGGGAAGAGAATTTAGCTTTTCAAGAATTCTACTTCTACTCCAATAAAACTCAACATCTTCTTCAAATATTAGATAAATACTCGAAAATCCAAACATCGAATTACTCCTCACGCTTTTTACGCCTGGAATTCCTAATAGAGCAGAAGTTAATGGAGCTGTTATTTGATCTTCCACGTCTTGAGGAGAGCGTCCCATCCATTCTGTAAATACAATTTGTTGGTTTTCACCAACATCAGGAATTGCATCAACAGCAACAGGATCTCTAGGTAGAATATCAGCACCATAATCAAATGGAGCAGTGACTAAGCCCCACAGGACGAACACACCCAGTAAGAGCCAAGCAACCAATTTGTTGTCAAGAAAAAATTTTACAATCGCCTTAATCATTTTAATAAATTATTTGAATCACGTAGGTTATCTTAAGAGTCTACACCGAGAGAACTTTGCTTATTGGAATTTTTCCAATTCCTCCTGAATAATATCTTCATCGCCATTCATAAATGCCGGTTGTTGCCAGACAACTTCTCTCTCCGCATTTATTAAAACAACATGTGGAGCATTATTTACGCCCATTGCTCTTTTGAAATCACCATTCTTATCTAGATAGATATCGAAATCCCAACCATTGCTGTTAGCAACAGAGACCGCTCTATTATAAGTTTTGGCATCATCCACTGATACAGCAACAATGTTGAGGTCAAATTCTTCTTGCCATTCATCCAGATAATCATCTTGGATGTTTGATAGTCCTGTAGTTGTATGATTACACCATGTAGCCCAAAAAACAAGTAGAGTTGGTCGTCCTAAAGGGAATACCTCTTCCGAATGAACTCTTGTTCCATCAATGCTTTCCATTTGCACTGAAGGAATGTTTTGTCCAAAGGCATAAGATTGTCCAATGAATAGAAAGATGATTATATAAGAGTTAACCCCTAATCGTTTGATTGATTTATTAATAAATGCTGACATGTTATTTGATTTTTAATTCTACATAAAGTTGAATCAAATCAAAACACAGAACAGGTAAATATCAAAAAATGAAAATGTTCTGAAATAATTTGAAATTGAATTCAACCGATTAGCGCGTATTCGAGTGGATACGTCACTAAGTGCTTAAGAACGCACCTTCCCTAGGTAAAGGGAGACAACAGTTGAATCAAATAAGAAAAGACTGATTAATGATAACTAAATTCTTTTCTAAAGGGGGCGGAGAGTAGCCTAAAAATGAATATGTTCTTTCAATAACAAACTCATACTCCTTTATTGCAGATTGAGGAATCGTAAAGTTAGATACAAATGCTGGAGCATGAACTTGATCGACTCGGTAATCATCTCCTAATTCAAAACTCACGTGCTCGTTAGAACAACACACCCGAGAAAAGGATTCCGTATCATCACATTTCTTTTTTGTATCTATCTTCATTCCGCAAGAAAGCGTGCTTGGAAGAAATGATAATTGCGACTTCACAAACTCACCACCACAATAGTGTGCATCATAGTTAACACCGACAGTACATACAAGTACCACCAATACTAAAACGCCAGAAATTAATCGCCTAATCACACTCAAATGTAGTTATATTAAATTCATTATAAATAAGACATCTTTGAATAATTGCTTTAACAATGGAGTCCTAAACCTTGATTCAGGACTCCATTTTTGTTATTTGACAATTAGTCGTTTAGCTTTTGATCTAATCTTGTTTTGTACCGTGTTTACAAAGTAAAGCCCGGGTAAAACGTTCAATTCAAAGGTTGTCGATTGACCATTTATTTGGATTGTTTCTATCAATTTACCTTGAACATCTCTCACTTCAATCACCCCATCAATTGATTCGGTTAAAGCGACATTAATTGTCCCATTAGAAGGATTAGGATAAATATTCATTGCAACAGATAGTTCATCAATTCCAAGATCACCAGCATTGATACGGTAAACACCATTTGAGTTTTCATCCACAAACCAAATCAAGCCATCCGGGCCAATCTTTATTCCTTGTACACTAGAATAGCCTGTTGTAATTCTTTCTAGTTCGACTGCTGGCATAGAGGATATATCGTAAATAATAATTTCTCCAGATTGATATTCACTTACAATCATTCTGTCACCAATCACATCTATTCCAGCTGGCTTGAGGAGTCCTGTCACAACTGATTCTTGCGTGTATCCCGTATATTCAGTGTATTCCTCAAGCGGTTCATTAATAGGGTAATTAGGTGCTCCTCCCATATCAGACCCGGTAGTTATATCAATTCGTATAACACGTTGGTTTCCATGATCTACAGCATACAACCATTGTTGATTACCATCAAGCACCAAGTGACTCACAATTTCATCATTAGGGTCTTTGGCAACAGGGTCGTCAGAATATCGTCTTACAATAGCATCACCATGATAGGAGTTTCCTGGCCCGTGATCCTCTGCAAAATCATAGCGAACTATATCATTTGTATACCCATCAAATACCCAAAAAACATTGTCGACCTCTGCAGCTATACCCTGCGAATATGGACTAACATGAAGCATGTCTAAGTGACTTCCATTCCCACCCGAAGGTTGCGCGTATATCGCCATATCACTCGACCAAAGAGCTGGCCCAGTAAAAGCTGTTCCACCATCATGATTTGCATCAAAAACTCCAGGTGAATTGGCCCAGTTTCCATTTTGACTAAAAGCAATTCCCGTTGGTAGCGACATAAAATGCCAAGCATTACCATCCTGCTTATAAACACTGGATTGGCCAGCTTGTCCTGCATTATATATTGTCACCGTACTTCCACCAGAATTTTCGGTTCCTTTATTACATACCCAAAGGTCATGATTTGTTAAAACTGGGTGAAAATCAAGGTCAGTCGGAGAGTTAATTTGATTAGAACTTCCCGCAATCTGGTTAATTGTAGTTGTTGCGTTGACATATCCATCAAGAATATTCGGTATTCCTGGACCAGCCTCAATGTACTTTACTAAGGTGTCATTTGGATTATACAAATCGGTATTTCCACCATTCAAATTATCCGCCCAAATTTTAATCTGATATACACCATTGGTAGGAATACTTATTGGAATTGAATGCTCCACTTCTTCATCTCCATAATTAACTAATGATGTAGAATTAATTGAATGCGTACTAACAGCACCTCCATCTATTTTATAATTCAGGTCATACGAAGTGATAGTAGTTGTTCCATTATTAAAAACGTGCGCGTGTAAGTCATAAGACCCTATGTTAACATAGCTGTACAAATTAGAGCCAAATACACTTAAATCATAGGCTGGAGGCTCCTCCACACAAAACGAGTAAGTGCCTCCAAGACCAATCCCGTCGAATGTTTCGATTTGATATCCATTCACAAAAATCTCAAACGAGAACCCACCATCTCCCCAATCATCTGCAAAGAACAAATCATAGCATCCTCCTAGAGGCAAACACCAAGGACCTTCATTAACAGCGAGATTATTGCCGTATCCTCCTGGTGTTTGAGCCTGTGCACCAGCCCCTCCACAACCTACAGCAGAATTTCCGCCGGAGGCAATGGTTCCTACTCCACAATTATTTCCATCAGGAATTATTTCCCAATATCCTTCATATCCATAATCATCTGAATGGACAATCATTGTTACTTCCGCTTCTCCAGGTGCACACTGCCCAAAGCCAGCATTACTTGAAGAAACAAGGGCAAATATTACCCCAATTAATTTGATTTTTTTCATTTTCAAAAATTTTATATTTCCAGCCTTAAAACCGGATTGATTTAAACATAGATTAATAATAATAACCGTAGACTTACGATTACAAAAGGTCCTGGTAAAGTTCTTGAATCAGATCAAAAAAGATTGGATGTAGACTAGTCGATGATAATCCTGCCATGGCGGGGGATTAGGACGTAATTGAGTAGAGAATTGTTCAGATTTCAACTCTTGTACTCCTGAGAAGCAATCTACAATAGGAAATAATGTGAAACTTCTCAGATTTACAACAAATGAAGCATTCGGAAAGTCATTAGCAGTATCTATAAAATGCTCTATTGAACTACAACAGCGCTGATTAACTGAAGGAATTTGATTTGTACGTTCCGCCGAATTATAAACATCATGTGAGCACTGGCATCCCATATAGGTAAATGTGACAGATGTTCTCCCAGAAGTACTGCATTCATTTACATAATACGTGCAACCAGTGGATCCAAACTGAACCCCTATAATCAGTATTAAAAAGAAATATGCTTTAAGTTTTTGCATCAAATTACTTTCTCCTTTCTAAAATATGAATTAAATCATGTGCTTGTATGATGAAACGACAATAATAATTGTAGTCCTACAATGAAATTTTAGATTTCGTTCGAATAATTCTTGTGCTCTTTTAGTCACAATATGTAAATCTTTGAATTATCAAAGTCTTAATAAACTAGATGGGGCTCGAATTAAAATTTAAATCATTACTTCCTATGTCTTTTGCTCTAGAGTTTAACAGAATCCTACTTAAATCGTTCCATATAAGGAACACCTTACATTAGCGTTTGAAACAATCGCATATGATGTCGTGCTACCCTTTTGCTACCGAATCTTCGTTAACACCTAATAATAGAGCATATTCAATTGTCCTAGTGGGACAACATTAATAAAAATGTTAAAGGAATAATTGGATGAAATTAAAGTCAAACGCCGTACTACGTGGTTCAACAGCGTTTAGCAATGTAAAACGTGGTTTAACTTCGTAAAACGTGGATCTTTTGGTGAAGAATACGCCCAGGATAATTCATAAAAAAAAGGTAAAACAAAACTGCTTCACCTTCATTGATTTTAAGGTAATAAATCCTTTTATAAGCCCATATCTTTAAGATCTCCTACCATAACTTTACTTAGTTTTAATAGGGCTACTACCCCGGCAACGATTACAACAGTATTTACCATTGTTACTACTATTTTTTTCATTTCTTCATTCGAAGAACTATGTTTTTTCTCCTTCATTTTCTTTCATTTTTAAATTCATACGATCTCTTTGGATCTTTCTATTCACTGTTATTGAAATTCCAATAGCAACAATAAGGATTCCACCCACAATAATGTAAGGCAACCATTTATTTGAGCCTGGCCGAGAAGATACAGTACCTCCCGCTCTAAAACTTGGTAGCTGATCTACCGGTGTTGGATTTTTCATCTTTTATAAATCTTTACTTGTTTGGGTTCAATATTATCAATGGTATAGTAATATCTGTACGAGTACCACAATACATCACCGTTCTTTTCAGTTCGGCCAATATTATAGGCAAATTTAAACCCATCTGCTTTTAAAACGTCGTAGTATCGAACAACCTCTGTACTGCTTCTTTCACATGCATAATGTTTATGAAGTACCTCATCATTCTTTGCTAGGATCGCTTCTTCTTTGGACCTTGACTTATTCTTTTCCTTTCGCTTACCATGATTATATCCATAATTAGCATGCTGTGTATTCAGATAAATCTGATCCTTTCTTGTGGGTTGAAATGGGTTCTTGCAACCACACTCACAAACCCTATCAGCTAAAGGCCGAGGAACAGGAACCAATGATTCATTTGATATCGTTTCATCTACTGGCATAATAAAAAATACTTTATTGTTATTAACACAAAGATATAACATTATTGTTATATTTGAAAAACAAACAGAAATAGTATGACTGGTCAACAACACGATATTGATAGATTACCCCAATATATAGAACAGCTTAAAGCCGAGACTCCTTCGTATTTAACTGATTTTGAAGAACGTAAATACAAGCCAAGCGAATTAGGAATTTCTGCAAGAAATATTAATAACTGGAGCGACAATGGTCTCCTTCCGACAACCAAAAAGAAAGGTTGGCATAAATTCAATCTTACAGAATGTGTTTGGCTTAAGATTATTCTCCACCTCCGAGAAATGAATCTGAAACTAGATTCCATCAGAATTATAAAAGATTCATTATTTAGCAAACCCGATTTCGCACAGATTCTGGAAGAGCAAGATGTCTTCAAAAAACTGAAGGAAGCGCTAATAGATAACGACTATGAAAACACATCAGAGATTGTTGATTCTGAAGAGTTCAAAGAATCATTGAAAGAGGAGACGATGACTCTTCTTGACTCGCTTATAATTGATTTGATAGTAACACGAAGTAATTTCAGGTTACTTTTCAATAACAACGGCGACATCATGGTGCATAAAGACAACTATGATGAATACTTGAAGTCTTTACCTCAATACCATCAGTTCATCAGAACTACGCACATTTCAGTCTCAATCAATCAGGCATTATTCGAGATCACGAACGAGCTGATAGAAGACGATGATTTGGCAACGCTGCAAATTCTCTCCTCAGACGAAAAAAGAATCATTGATTTGATTCGGGAGAAGGGAACAAAAAAGGTTGAAATTTCTTTTACTTCCAACGCTGAACCTCAAATGATAAAGATTACCAGTCAAAACAAATTGGACAGTGCAGCGAGAGTGAAAGAGCTAATAATGGATGGTGGTTATCATGACATTAAAATCACAACGGAAAAAGGGAAGGTCGTGCATTGTGAAAACACGCGAAAAATTAAACTTGGATAGATTACCGTATATAACGGAAACAATATAAATCGTCTACTTATCAGACAAATGAAAGATAGACGCATCCTTAAATAATAATGGATGAAAGCAACTTAATAAAACGAAGAAATGAAGTTCTAAACAAACTGAGAAAACAGTTCAAACTAAAGAAAGAAGACGCGAAGAAAATTGTGAAGTCAATTGAATCGTATTGTGAATTAGTAATTCACACAATGAATAAGAAGTGATATGAAAAAAATTGAACAGTTCCAGCAATTTGCACCACAGGAAAGAACCTTTTCTGAGCGAAAGAATGCATTGATTTATACACGTGTATCAACAAAAGAGCAGGCTGACACGAACACTAGTTTAGAGACGCAAAAGAAACACTGCGTGACCTATGCTAAGAACAACGGTTATACAGTTTCAGCTTACTTTGGAGGAACGCATGAGTCGGCTAAAAGCGATGACCGGAAAGAATTCAAGCGGATGCTTAAGTATGCGAAGCAAAGTGGCTCAATAGGTTATATCATAGTCTATTCATACGACCGATTTTCAAGAACTGGTTCAAGCGCAGCTCAAATCACGAATGAATTGCTTCAGTCTGGGATTCAAGTCAAAGCCGTGACTCAAGAAGTAGACACGATGTCTCCCTCTGGCAAATTTCAACAAAACTTATTTTATATGTTTAGTCAGTTTGACAATGAACTGAGAAAAGACAAGACTATCACTGCAATGAGTGACTTGTTACGCAAAGGTTATTGGTTATGGACGCCCCCCTTGGGCTATATCAATAAAAACAAATATCAAAAAGCCGTTGATTGGAATATTGAAATGACGGACGATGGAAAACTTCTAAAGAAAGCATTTAAGTGGAAAGCGTCCGGTGTTCACTCAAACGCAGAGATTGTCGGAAAACTCAATAAGTTGGGTATGAAAATTAACGATAAACGAATTCATGAAATATTTAAGAACCCTTTCTATTGTGGAATTCTTGTCTGTAAAATGCTACCTGGTGAAGTCATCGAAGGACGACACCCTAAGCTCGTTTCACAAGAAGACTTCTTAAAGATTAACTCTGTTGAATCTACACACCCTAAAAAGCACATTAGCGGAAACTCTAATTTACCCTTGAAGCAATTTGCTTATTGTGATAATTGTAAAACACCACTCACTGGATTCCTTGTGAAGCAGAAGGGTATTTACTACTATAAGTGCAGAACAAAGGGGTGCAGTTGCACAAAATCAGCAGAGCAACTTCACACAAAATTCGAGAAGAAACTGAAGCGTCTTCAGGTAGACGGAAAATACAATGACATCATAAAAGATGTAATGATCTACACGTATGATTCTGTGACCAATGAAATCAGAGATAAAGAAGCAAGTATCAAGAAACAGATAACAGAACTTCAGAAAAAGTTAGATGCACTGGAAGAACGCTATGCGATAGGTGAAATAGAGAAGGACATTTACGTCAAATTCTCTGAAAGATTCAAGAGTGAAGTCAATTCACTGCAAGCAGAAATTCAAAATCCTGAGATTTCGAGTTCAAACCTTCAAAAAGCTATTGACAAAGCTTTAATGATGTCTTCAAAGCTCCATGAAACATGGACTTCTGGGGATTTGGAACAAAAGAGACAATTGCAAAATTTAGTTTTTCCTTCCGGAATAGGTTACGACAAACAAACCGACAGAGTTCAAACCAAAAGAGTCAATTCTATTTTCTCCGCTATCCCTTTATTGACAAAAGATTTGGGCAAAATAAAAAGCGGAGAACCAGTTGATTTCAACCAGTTCTCCGCTAGAGTGACCCCGACAGGATTCAAACCTGTAACCGCCAGAGCCGAAATCTGGTGCGCTATTCAGTTGCGCCACGGGGCCATTTTTTGTTTTTTAGCGTGAGCTAAAAAACAGAACATCAAAATTAACATCGTTTTTTTAATCAGCAACTATATGTTAGATTTGTTTGGCGTTACGGTTAAATCAAATAATTTAGAGAACGGGCCGTTTAAAGACATAGAAATACAGACCATCATGCGATTGTTGACCATTATACTTTTTTACACTTCAACAGCTCTCTCTCAAATAGGGACAGGACAGTGGAGATTACACATCCCTGCTAATAAGGCAATTGATGTTGTGGCTAAGTCTGATCGTGTGTTTACCGCATACGAAAATGGACTGAGTGAATACGGGTACACCTCAAATGAATTAAGCAGTTGGAACGCTGTGGACGGTCTGTCGGATATAACGGTAACGTGCTTGGGAAACAGCCTTTCAAACAACGCTGTATTTGTGGGGTACGCGAATGGGAATTTAGATAAGATTAAAAACAATACGGTTACCAATATTCCCGCAATTAAGTTGGCTCAAGTTCAAGGGTCAAAGCGAATCAACAAAATGGTAGAGTTCAATGACCACATGTATGTGGCAACAGGTTTTGCAATTGTTAAAATTGACCCCATAAAAAATGAGGTTAGAGACACCTACTACCCAACCAATGGAAATCAATCAATTCTTGACCTTGCCTTTAGAAATGACACAATCTTTGCCTTAACAGAAGATAAACTATATACAGGGCTTATAGATAATGTTGCTTTGGCAGATCCAGCGCAATGGGATATTGACCCTAGAGTTTTACCGCTACCAACAGCAGATTATTATGCTGAAATAGAACGGGTAAACGAAGACATTTTTGTGTTAGCAAAAGGAGACGGATATGGAGCAGATACTGTTTTTACATTAACAGCATCGGCATTGGTTCATGAAATAGGAGAGTCCTTTGACCCTGAAATTTATGGGATCAATGAAATTCAGAATAAATTGGCGGTAAATTATTTTCCAGGAACTATTATTTATGATGACAACTTGGACTTGGATATGTATTTTGGATCTTATGCTTTTGGACCTGTCGTTAAAGCGAATGTTATTACATATGGAAACGAGCAGTTTTGGCTTGCAGATAACGATCATGGATTGGTAAAATCCATTGGAACCGGAATTAGTAGTAAAATAACATTTCCAGGCCCACCTAAAAATGAGTTCTTTAGCATGGACTGGGAAGACGGAAAACTACTTGTGAATGGAGGAGGGATACAGTCGTTGAATGCAACGTATAACCGATCTGGCGTCTATGTTTTTGAGCAGGAAGCATGGAGTTTAAAAGATGAGTACAACATGACACTTTGGAGCGGGAGTAACGTCTGGGATTTTATCACGGCCTCTATTAACCCAACCAACACCAATCAATTTGCAACAGGCACCTATTCGGAAATACCGCTTTCTATCGGAGATATAGATGGGCAAATAACAGACACTTACTTGCCTGGTAATTCGTTGCTAGAGGCCACGAGCTTAGGAAATGGTCTAACCTTACTTTCCGACATTGTCTACGATGAAAGTGGCAACCTTTGGATACTTAATGGTTATGCCAATGCGCCGTTAAAGGTCCTTACGAAAGACCAATTATGGTATGAGTTTGACTTAGGAACGAATGCAAAATCAAAATTTTCAGACAACATGGAAATTGATTACAACGGAAACAAGTGGCTTTCAATTCGAGGAGCAGGCTTATATGGGTACAATGACAATGGAACAATTTCGGACCCAAGTGACGATAAGGTTATTCTGCTCAATAGTGGAGAAAACACAGGTGCTCTACCATCAAACCAAGTCAATGCCATTGCCGTTGACTTTGACAATGAAATATGGATAGGAACAGACAACGGTTTTGCTGTTTTGTATAATTCTGAAGGGGCCTTTGACACAGGAGGACAGAATGCGCAACGCATAAAACTTGAATACGAAGGGAATGTTGAATATGTACTGGGGGACACCGACATTAATGACATTGTTGTAGATGGGGCAAATCGAAAGTGGTTTGCGACCTCAAACAGTGGAATTATTTTATTGTCAGCCGATGGGTTGGAAATAATTGAACAACATACTACAGAAAATTCACCGTTAATTTCAGACAATGTATTAGACTTGGAAATTGATCACAACACGGGCGAAATGTTTATTATTACAGACCTTGGAATGATTTCATACCGAACAAATGCAACGTATGAAGACGCGGAATACAGCAATGTGACGGTTTTTCCAAACCCAGCCCGACCAGGATATTCAGGACCAATAACAATTCAAGGAATTCGATATAATTCAGATGTGAAAATTACAGACATTGCAGGAAACCTCGTTTATAAAACAAGCTCTAATGGTGGTACGGCAACTTGGAATCGGAAAACCTTAACAGGTGAGCCTGTAGCCACGGGCGTGTATTTAATTTGGACTGCAGCAAATGAGGGTAAAGGCAGAAACGTAGGAAAGGTGTTGGTTGTAAATTAAGTATAGCATGAAATTTACTGACCAAGGTGTTTTTCTGAATCGCATACCCTATTCAGACTCGAGTTTAATCACAACATTTTATACCCGAGAAAAAGGCTTGCAAAAGTTCTTTTTTCGAGGTGGGAAGAAAAAGGCACACAGCATTTTTCCATTGGCGGTGTCTGAATTGTCGTTTTATGGTAGGCCAGACTCTGAGTTGAAGAACT
This sequence comes from Crocinitomicaceae bacterium, assembly GCA_029238665.1. Classification (GTDB taxonomy): domain Bacteria; phylum Bacteroidota; class Bacteroidia; order Flavobacteriales_D; family Crocinitomicaceae; genus UBA4466. Next base: position 29,664 of record JAQWFQ010000012.1, read on the forward strand.
TAACCCATGCTGAACCTTCATTTCCACATTCGTTTCAGTTTAAGCCCATTAAATCTGCAATTGCATTTTTTATGGCAGAGACCATTTGTAAGTGTGTTCATGAAGGCGATACTGACGTTGAGCTATTTGATCTTATTGTTGGTTATGTCAAGGAGCTTGAATCTACGAAAGAATTAAGCCTATTTCCAGTTTCATTTTTAATAGGCCTTAGTGATGCTTTAGGCTTTAAGCCTTTGATTGAAGAAAAAGATATGGCGGTATTTAATCTAGACGCAGGTATATTTCAACGTGTAGGAAATAATGTAGAACGAACCAGAAGAGGGGCCGGAGCAGAAATAATTGCGGCGTTAGTGCTTGGTGGACGTTTGCCAGAAAACACAACTAAAAACGCAAGAGAAGAAGCGTTAGAGTTTATGTTAGACTACTTCATGATTCACGTTCCACAGTTTAAAAAACTAGAGGCATACGACATTGTTAAAGAAGTATTACACGCGTAAAACTAACGCCTTGGTTCTTTGATAAAAACCTCTGTGATATTTAAACTTTCCATAGAATTGGCCTTAAAGCCTCTCACACGGGCATTTACCATAACAATATGGTCATCGGTAAGTATTGGCATTAAGGCTGCTTGGTCTACAATCATCTGATCGCATTTAACCAATAAGTTTGTTCTTTGTTCAAGGTTCGACTCAGAAACAGCACGCTCAAATAAAACGTCGTATTCCTCACTGTGAAATTTGAAAAAGTTTACACTTCCAGAGTTTGTGATGTTGCCTCCGTAAAACAAGGATAAAAAGTTTTCAGGATCGGGATAATCTGCAATCCATCCTGACCGCCAAATTTTTGCTTTACCAGACACAATAGCAGCTTGACGTTCACTTATACTACAAAGCTTAATGTTAAGGGTAACATTTAAATTTGTTTTTAGCTGCTCAGAAATAACCTGACATAATTTATGGGCATTGGAGCCTTCAACAGCATTTACATAGAAATCTAAGGCTGGAAAGTTGTCACCATTTGCATATCCTGATTTGGCCATTAATGCTCGTGCTTGCGCAACATCGTACTTATGGCCTATTACTTTTTCGTTCGGATAGTTATACATTGATGGAACAAAACCATTCATGGCAACCCAGCCCTCTCCTTCTAGTTTTGTTTCAACAATTCCTTCACGATTTATAGCTAGGTTAAATGCTTTTCGCACATCTGCGTTGCTAAATTCAGCACTTTCACAAGCCATGGCAATGTAAGTCATGCTTAACGAAGGCTCATACCTAACCTTGTGGATTATATTTTTACCTTCTTGCGCTTCTATAAGGGTCCCAAGCGTATGCTCAATTTCTTCTACAGGAATTTCAAGAACTAAGTCAACAGAAGCCTCTCTAAAGGCTAAAAGTTCACTGCGTTTATCGTTCGTATAGGTCACGATTACTTTAGACATAAAAGGAAGTTGATTTCCAAACGCGTCTTTTTTCCAGTAATTATTGTTTCGTTTTAATGTGATTTTATCTTCTGTTATAGATTCAAGCGCAAACGGTCCAGAGCCAACAGCATGTTTGTAGAGCTCTTTGCCGTATTTCATGTAGGCTTCTTTTGGGAAAATACCTAAACTGGGATTGGTGATGATGTTTTCAAATCCAGAAAATGGAGAGTTTAACTGAACTTGTAGCGTGTACTTGTCAAGCACTGTAATTCCAGAAACACCTTTTGGATTGAAGGTTTTTCTAGTGGCTTTATTAAATGCTTTCGCGCCTTTAATTCGATTCACCAGCAAGTGATCTATGTTGTTTATTTCTAGACCCGAACAGGCTAAGTCTAAGGTGAATTTGGCATCGTATGCATTTAGCTCATGCGGCTCACCTTCAAAGCATTCGTCTTTGTGAAAAAAGACATTTTTACGAATTTTAAACGTATACACCGTTGCGTCGTCATTAACACGAAAACTTTCTGCAACAGCAGGAGCCACTTGCATTGTAGAAGTATTTAAGTGAAGTAAAGGGTCAAAAAGCTGAGATACAACTCGAGAAGAGTAATGATCTGATACCGATGTTGGGATAAGGGAATTAATCTTTTCAGATGACATGAACTTAAATTCACCACCGTATTTTTTACCTCCTACAGCCACTAAACTGTTTACATCTAGCTCTTTTTCGCCACAGGATACCATAAGGAATCCAGTCAGTACAACAGAAATTAATAGAATGTATTTCATAACTAAATCGCAATTAATTTGAACACCTATCAAAGGTAAGAAAATCAGAGAATAGTTTATTGTTGATTAATAACCGACCTTTATTCGTGTTCTTTTAAGGACGTCTTTTGCAACTACTTTTGCTTTGATTGCCCCAAGTTTTAAAACGTGTTCAACCTCTTCAGGGTGGGCCATTAAATGGTCATATTTTTTACGTTGTTCTTTGAAGGTTTCAAGAATTAATTCAAACAAGGCTTGTTTTGCGTGTCCATAGCCATAACCTCCGTTGATATAGTTTTCTCGCATTGTTTTGATTTGCTCTTTGCTTGCAAGAAGCTTGTATAGTGCAAAACAGTTGCAGGTATCTGGGTTTTTTGATTCTTCTAATTCTTTGGAATCGGTTTTAATCTTCATTATTTGTTTTCGCAGCTTCTTTTCTGGAAGAAAAATATTGATAAAGTTGTCGCGAGACTTACTCATCTTGTGCCCATCTGTGCCCGGAATTAACATGGTGTCTTCCTGAACCTTTTCTTGTGGAAGTACAAACGTTTCTCCCATTTTATTGTTGAAGCGGGCAGCGACATCGCGTGTCATTTCGAGGTGTTGAAGCTGATCTTTACCAACAGGCACAACCTCAGCATCATAAAGCAAGATATCGGCGGCCATCAGCATAGGATAGGTAAATAAACCCGTATTCACATCGCCTAATCGATCTGCTTTGTCTTTAAAACTATGGGCCAGCCCAAGGCGAGAGTAAGGATAAAAACAAGACAAGTACCAAGACAGCTCAGCCACTTCAGGAATATCACTTTGTCGGTAAAAAACAGTGTTTTCAGGATTGATTCCAAAGGAAAGCCATGTTGCTGCAGTTGACAGCGTGTTGGCTCTTAATAAGGCTCCATCTTTAATTTGGGTTAAAGAGTGTAAGTCTGCGATAAAAAGAAAAGAATCATTCGCTGGATTATTCGCCATCTCTATTGCTGGGACAATTGCGCCTAAAATGTTTCCTAGATGTGGAGTTCCTGTACTTTGAATTCCTGTTAGTATTCGTGCCATTGATTGTTTTGTTTCAAAACGAAATTAATCATTTTGATATGAATATTCGTTAACCATAACTGTGAACGTTGGAATTTCTTACTTTTGGTTTATGAGAATTGTCACAGCTCCATTTTCTTTACTTTGGAAATTGCACATTGCAATCGTCTTTTTGTTGACGACAATTCTATTTTACCCCTTAATTTTACCCTTTCTTTTTTCAGAGAAATCAAAGAAACATTCGTTTAAGTTTTTTGTTGCCTGGAGTTGGTGCGTTCGTATTTTTTGCTTCTATTTTGTGGTTAAAAAATTAGACAATCCCCTTCCAAAAGGCCCCTATATTATCATCGCCAATCACATGTCATATTTAGACATTTTCTTGATGCCCTCAATCTTCCCCAAGAATAGGTTCTTATTTCTAGGAAAGAGCGAAATTTTAAAATATCCGCTAATCAAAACGTATTTCAAACGATTAAACATACCTCTTTTTCGCAAAAATCCAATTAAATCAGCGAAAGCACTTATTCGATCAAAGCAAGAGATGAAAAAGGGGTGGTCGTTGATTATTTTTCCTGAGGGGTCTATACCGGATGTTGACCTTCCTAAAATGATTGAATTTAAAGAGGGCGCTTTTCAATTGGCAAAGAGTTGTCGCGCTCCAATTGTGCCTGTAACATTTACAAATAACCACAAGTTGTTGAGTGATCCATCTCATGTGTTTGGACCAGCAAGACCTGGAAATAGTTACGTCCATGTACACCCATTTATTACTGTTGATGAGGTGAAGTCATTAACCAAATCAGAGTTGAAGGATAAATGTTTCGACCTGATCAAGGGACCAATAGCAAAGCAGTATCCAGATTTGCAGGATTAGTATTACCTTTGTACCATCATGAAAATATCAGAAGAGACCGTAGACCATATTGCCCACCTAGCTCGCTTGGAGTTTGAAGGGGAAAGTAAAGATACTATCCGAGAAGACTTAAACCGTATAGTTGAGTTTATAGACAAGCTTAAGGAGGTGGAAACGGACAACGTGGAGCCATTAATCTACATGACAGACGAAGTAAATCGTTTGCGTGAAGATGATCCAAAGGTAACGCTGACTCAAGATGAGGTGCTTAAAAATGCACCTAAAAAGGACTCTGATTATTTCAGAATCCCTAAAGTGTTAGATAAGTAGACAGCCGACCTCTTTAATGTAGGGGCAAGGGTTAAAACTCCCAGTTATAATCTGCAAGATCTGTTAAGCACGCGCTTAACAAGTCTATACTTCCTTGAATATCATCTTTATTAGCCATTTCAATTACTTGATGTAAATGACGTGTCGGAATGGAGATTGCACCTGCAATTGACCCGCCCTCTGTCATCCGTTGAATACCTGCGGTATCTGTTCCGCCAGCGGTTAAAATTTCAGGTTGCCATTTAATGTTGTGCTTGTCTGCAGTTTGTTTCATGAACTTAACCATTCTGTAATCGCAAATAGTTGCGGCGTCCATGATTTTAATTGCTGTGCCTGCTCCTAGTTCAGTAATCATTTCGTGTTTTGCTGCACCGGGCAAATCAAATGCGATTGTTGTATCTAGCCCGAACCCAAAATCAGGATTAATGCGCATTGCAGAAACATTAGCACCACGAATCCCAACCTCTTCTTGAACCGTAAATACACCGTAAACGTCATAAGGGACTTGAACATCTTTAAGCCCTTTAAGTGTTTCAATTAAGATGAAAACAGCCAAGCGGTTATCCAATGATTTTCCGTTGACACAATTCCCCATTTCTATAAATTCCCGCTCTCGTGTAATTGAATCACCTACGGTTATATTCTTTTTTACTTCTTCAGCCGACAGACCGGTATCAATAAAATAGTCTTTAATTTTAGCCACCTTATTGCGCTCTTCAGCCGACATAACATGAATAGGTTTTGATGACATAACGCCAATTACATCTTCTTTTCCATGAATAATTACACGTTGAGCAGTTAATGTTTTAGGGTCGAATCCGCCCAGTGTGTGGAAACGAATAAATCCATTGTCGTCTATGTGGGTTACAATAAATCCAATTTCATCCATGTGAGCCCCAATCATTACGCGTTTATCACCTGTTCCTCGTTTAATCGCATACACATTTCCCATGTTGTCTACTTCAACCTCATCAACAAAGTCTTTCACCTCACGAATAACAAGTTCACGTACTTTTTGTTCAAACCCTGGTGCACCTGGAGTAGTGCATATTTTATTTAATAATTCTGTATTAATTGCCATGTTGTTTTTCTTTGATGACTAAAGGTAATAATCCTTTTATGATGTGTAACTTTACCCCATGAACAAAGTTGTCTTTTTTGTAATATTTATGGTTGTGGGCGCTTCCGTTACCTACTATTACATCCAACCAAAGGAAAAAAATTTAGGTGTGATTAATCCGGTAGATTTACAGCCAGAAATGGTCGATGAATCGTTGCTTCTAGAACGAAAAGGATATGGGCATACAATTGGGGAGTTTTCCTTTCAAAATCAAAATGGAGAAACAATTACCCAAGCAGATGTTGACGGAAAGGTTTATGTAGCAGAATATTTTTTTACAACGTGCGGCTCTATTTGCCCTATAATGAATCAGCAAATGCAGCGCGTTCAGAAAGTCTATCTAAGAGAGCCTGACGTGAAAATTTTAAGCTTTACGGTAAATCCTGAAACAGATACTGTTGAACAAATGAAGCGTTATGCGCTACAACATGAAGCAAATGATGACCAATGGCACTTTTTAACAGGAACGAGAGAAGACTTATACCATTTAGCACGGAAGTCATACTTTGTTTTAAAGCCTGCCGAAGCTAAAAATTTAGGCGATGCCGGGAGTGATTTTATTCATACAAACAATTTTGTACTGGTAGATAGACAGCGCAGAATTAGAGGCTATTACGACGGCACATCAACAGCTGGAGTCGATTCACTCATTTACGATATTGGCCGATTGCTTAAAGAAGAATAAGGGCTGTGTTTAAGCGTCAGACTCTAATTCTTTAAGAATATCGTTGACATCACCCTCTGTTGAAGTTAACTTTGATTTACAGATTTTAATCAGTTCAGCGGCACGCTTTACCTTAATGCTTAATTCATCTACGGTAATTTCACCGTCTTCTATGTCAGAGACAATTTGCTGTAATTCCTCAAATGCATCTGTGTATTTAATTTCCTTAGTCATTGTCTTTACGCGTTATTGTTGAGACCAATTTAAAGGTACTCGTTTTTGTTGTTATTTTATCTCCAAGCTCTACGGAATTATTTTCTCCAATGGTTTTTCCATTTATCGTAGTAATAGAATAGCCGCGTTTAAGCACATTAAGCGGGTCCATCAGCTTTATTGAATGCTCCAACTGACTTAATTCAATAGCTGTTTTATTTAGGGTTTGTTTGTACAGTATAGGAATGTTTCTTTTGACACGCTCTATTGTTTCTTGTTCTTGCCTAAGCCGGTATTTACTTGAGGTGATGGAATGTTCTTGAAGTCGAAGAACTTTGCTGCGGTTGTAAAACAAGTTTTCCCGAACCTCTGTTTTTAATTTTCGGCCGTGTTGAACAAGTATGTGGTTGGTGTTTGTAAGGTATTGTTTAGTCAAATGTTTAAAAGACTGTGAGCTTGTTCCAAATTGTGCACGCGCCTCTGTAAGCTTGTTCTTAGAATGCAGCTTGATGCTCTTGATCGCGTTTGTTACCGGAGTTGAAAAATTGTGAAATGCTTGAATTAAGAAATCTCCTAACTCGGTTGGTGTAATTGAATTTCGGAACGAAACCATTTCTGCAACAGTTAAGTTTGTTGCGTGTCCAATTCCTGTAAGTATTGGTAATGGGAAAGATGCAATTGCTTTACAAAGTTGATATTCATTGTAACAAGACAGCCCAACTTCGCCACCGCCTCCACGGACAATTACTACGATATCAAAATGTGATTTCACCCGTTTTATAGCGTCCAATTGTTTAATAATTGAGCCCGACGCGTTGTCTCCTTGTAAATAGGCAGGAAATAAGAATGTAAAGAATTGATACCCCCATGTGTTTGATTCTATGACATTCATAAAGTCCGAAAGTCCTTTACTTGATTCTGCTGAAATAACAGCAACACGTTTTGGAAGAAGTGGAAAATTCAGGTGTTGGTTGGCATTTATTAGCCCCTCTTTTGTTAATTTCTTGAGGGTTTCTTGACGTTCCCGCTGCAGCTCCCCCAGGGCATAGTTAGGGTCTATATCCACAATTTGCAGACTCATTCCATAAGTTTCATGAAAACTAACCTTAACTTGCATGAGTAGGGTGGTGTCTTCCTTTAGTGGTTCTTTTACAAGGTGGATAAACCGTTTGTTTATTCGCTCATAATTATGACTCCAAATGGTTCCGCTTATTTGGGCAACAATACGCCCATCTTCTTTTTGTAGAAGTTCAGGAAAACAGTGACCGCTAGCAAACCGGTTTAATTTATGCATTTCGACCTTTACCCAGTAAAGTTGCTGGTAGCGTTCTTCTATTGTTTTACGAATTGATGAGACAACTTGTTTAAGGGTAAATATTTTTTGATTTTCAGCCACGGTATAAAGTTAATGGAATTCGAAGACTGATTTTTACTGAAGTCCTGCACTGTAAACAAATATACGGTTTTTGACAAAGTCCGACACTTAAGCAGCTGTTTTCAATTGATTTCAGAGATACGATTACAATATCTGAAAATAATTTTCACCAAGAGATTAAGAAAACCTTCGATGGTAATTATGTTGTTATTGGCGGAGGCGGATTAGGGTTGAATCCGGCAGTAGGGAAATTGAAAAAATGTGTAAAGTTGAATCCAAGTTGATTCACCGTAAATGTATATATTCCGCCACCGTTAGAGATGAAAACTTTATAGGACCCATCTGCGTGTTTTTTTGATGCTGCCATATAACGAGCCTGAGCGTTTACCAGGGCTTAGACTCGGCATTACAAAATTGTTTTGTGAAATGGCATCAATACCAATGTAATTTAGTGGTTGTGCGGGATTTCCAGTAGTATATTGAAGGGGTACAAGTGCTCCAAACAATTCACAAGGTGAGTTAAGGTAAAGGTCATTTAGTAAAGACATGTCTAGCAAAAACAAATAGGGAATTTTTTCAGAAAAGCCATTATTTATTACAGTAGATACGATGTAGTAACGTGAGCAATTTGCAGGGTCAGGCACAATTAGAATTTCTGATGCCCCTTTTGCTATACTTTGTGGCGATTGGTTGTCAAAGTTTGGATAGCATTGTTGTTGTAGATGAAATAAACACAACAGCTGCAGACTTTACCGTAAATCCAGTATCGGGGGCAGCGCCATTAAATGTAACACTACTTAATACTTCTCAGAATGCAACTCATTTTGAATGGTTTACTTCAACGAACTCAGGAACGGTTTCAACGGGAGCAATACCCCCCAGTTTTTTTACTACTTCAAACGATTATATTATAGAGCTTGTTGCTTGGCAACTTGATCCAGCTTGTGCTGACACAACGTTCAAAACAGTGTTTGTGTACGATTCTCTTATGGTTCAAATTCCGAATGTGTTTACTCCAAATGGTGATGGAACAAACGACTTTTTTACTGTTTTAAGTAACTTACCGCTTCATTGCGAAGTTGTAATTTTGAACCGTTGGGGAAGTGTGGTTTTCGAAACAGAAAAAAACATTTCAGATGGCACAACAAACTTATGGAACGGGTCAACATACCAAAATACCGTTAATGCAGGGGTTTATTTTTATCAATTACGCTTTGACGCGTCAGAAGACACCCCTTTAGGAATGAACGTAGACTTACCCTTAGAAAGGTCTGGGTTTGTAGATGTTAGACCGTAGGTTGTGTTGAATTAGAACACAAAACTTCATTCATAGCTCAACGAGTAGAAGTGTTCATCAAACACACATCATTTTGATAAAATGATTTTTATAAATGTTGCTAACTTTGCATCCTTAAACCTCAAGAAATGCAAGATATAAGCACATACAATTTTAAAGGAAAAAGAGTTTTAATTCGAGTTGACTTCAATGTTCCAATGAATAAGGAAACATTAGAGGTTACTGATAACACGAGGATTAGAGCTGCAGCCCCGACCATTAAACATATTTTGGATAATGGAGGAAGCGTTGTTATTATGTCGCATTTAGGCCGACCAAAAGATGCGTCAGAATCAAGGTTTTCATTAGAGAACATTGTAGAAGATACATCAAAGGTATTGGGTGTAGATGTAAGGTTTGCGGGTGATTGTATCGGAACAGATGCACTTAAAATGAGTGCCGAATTGAACCCAGGCGAGGTTATGATGCTTGAAAATGTTCGTTACTACAAGCAAGAAACTACCGGAACAGAGAGCTTTGCAGAAATTTTAGCTAAACATGGCGATACATTTGTTAATGATGCCTTTGGAACAGCACACCGTGCACACGCAAGTACAACTGTAGTTGCAAAGTTTTTTCCAAACGATAAAATGTTTGGATTCTTGATTGAAGGTGAAATCAGAAGTGTTGATAAAGTATTAAACAGTACAGAAAAACCATTGACAGCAATTGTGGGTGGTGCAAAAGTGTCTTCTAAAATTACAATTATCGAACGTCTTTTAGACACCGTTGACAACCTGATTGTAGGAGGAGGAATGGCGTATACCTTTGTTAAAGCAAGCGGAGGAAAAGTAGGAAATTCGTTAGTAGAAGACGACTATTTAGACATGGCAAAGCGAATTATGACTGACGCTAAAGCGAAGGGTGTACACTTACATATTCCGACGGATACCATTATAGCGGATGCGTTTAGTAACGATGCAAACATAAAAGAAGTCGACATCACTGAAATTCCTGATGGTTGGATGGGCCTAGATGTTGGGTCTCAAACGGCAGCAGAATGTGCAGAAATAATTTCTAATTCTCGCCTAATTTTATGGAACGGTCCTATGGGTGTTTTTGAAATGGAAAATTTTCAAGCGGGCACCGTTGCAGTTGCAAATGCAATTGTTGCAGCGACAGCTAAAGGGGCTTTTTCTCTAATAGGAGGGGGCGATTCTGTTGCGGCAATTAATCAGTTTAACCTTGCAGATAAGGTAAGCTATGTTTCTACCGGCGGTGGAGCAATGTTAGAATATTTAGAAGGGAAAGAACTTCCAGGAATAAAAGCAATTAGAGGCTAGGTTTATTTTACAATGATTTTAAGTAAATTCGAGTTTTACCCCCCCCAATTGATCTAAATGAAAAAGCTAAAATCACTCTATCACTTTCTTTCTAAGAAACGACAAACAATCCATTTAGATTATCCAGTCAAATTTAAGCCTCGTTTTGGGCATGGATCAAATAAGTCGAAAAGTGCGCTTTACCCAATTATTAACGAGAATAGAACAGAATATGCCTCTTTATTGAGCTTATTTAATGCATACGGAAGTATCTTTCAAAGTATAAAGCTGTCTAGCGATGAAACCGATGAAAATCAACCTGCTTGGAACAACGAATTCCTTCCGGGGTTAGATATAATTGCGCTGTATGCGTTAGTGGCAGAGTTTAAACCTAAAAAGTACATTGAGGTTGGGTCAGGAAACTCGACAAAGGTGGTTCGTAAAGCAATCGTTGATCATAAACTAACAACAAAAATAACGTCCATCGACCCTTTTCCTAGAGCAAACATTGATCATTTAGCAGACAATGTACTGCGTTTTCCCATTGAAAACATGGACGACCATTCGGCGTTTAAACAATTGGAGGCAGGAGACATTTTGTTTATAGACAACTCACACAGAGCGCTTCCAAACTCGGATGTTACGGTTTGTTTTCTTGAAATTTTACCAATCTTAAAACCAGGTGTCATTGTTCATGTTCACGACATTTACATTCCGTATGATTATCCACAGTTTATGTGTGATAGAGCCTATTCAGAGCAATATGTACTGGCGGCCTTTATCTTAGCGAACCCAACAAAGTATAAAACAATCATGCCAAATTACTTTGTTAGTGAAGACAAGGAGCTTCGTGAAATTCTTAGTCCAATTTGGGCGCTTAAAGAATTGGATTCAGTGGAAAGGCACGGAGGATCGTTCTGGTTTCAGATTCAAGAATAAGCTGAAAATTTATAATTGTACAACAGCGGTTAATTCATCGTACATCTCCTTCTATTAGTCTTAGAATAAAATTATCTTTGTTCTTTGCCTTCGGGGATTGTATTAAACCAAGAGAAATGGATAAAAATCAAGAGTTAAAAGATAGAAGAGAAGCGACCAAGTTAGGTGGTGGAGCAAAACGAATAGAACGTCAACATTCACAAGGGAAGCTGACTGCTCGTGAGCGCGTTACAGCATTGTTGGACGAAGGATCGTTTAATGAGGTTGGCCAATTTGTTGAGCACCGTTCTACGTCTTTTGGCTTAGAAAAAAATAAAATACCTGGAGATGGGGTTGTTACTGGTTTTGGAACAATTCACGGAAGGGTTATTTATGTTTTCTCTCAAGATTTTACAGTGCTTGGGGGGTCTTTATCTGAAACGCACGCAGCTAAAATTTGCCGAATCATGGACTTGGCTATGCAGAACGGAGCACCTCTAATTGGATTGAATGATTCTGGAGGCGCACGAATTCAAGAAGGTGTGGTTTCATTAGCGGGTTATGCAGATATTTTCTATCGAAATACAAGGGCATCGGGAGTTATTCCTCAAATAAGTGTAATTATGGGGCCTTGTGCTGGTGGAGCTGTTTATTCTCCTGCATTGACGGACTTTACAATCATGGTTGAAGACACTTCTTACATGTTTGTAACAGGACCAAATGTTGTTAAAACGGTAACGCACGAAGAGGTAACTTCTGAAGATTTAGGAGGGGCAAAAGCCCATGCTGAAAAATCAGGAGTGAATCACTTTACCGCAGAAAATGACATCGATGCCTTGCAACAGGTGCGCGACTTAATTACGTTCATGCCTCAAAATGCAAATGAATTGGCGCCGAGCCCATCTGTTTTTGCGTTTAATAAGTCAAAGCTAGAGACAATTAAAAATATACTTCCTGAAAACAATACACTTCCTTACGACATTCGTAAAGTGGTAGACGCTGTAATAGATGATGCAAGTTTTAGAGAAGTCCATGAAGATTTTGCTAAAAACATTGTAATTGGTTTTGCGCGTGTAGAAGGACGAACAGTAGGTGTTGTTGCTAATCAGCCTGCTTCAATGGCGGGAGTTTTAGATATAGATTCTTCTCGAAAAGGGGCACGTTTTGTTCGTTTTTGTGATGCGTTTAATATTCCGTTATTGGTTTTTGAAGATGTTCCGGGTTTCTTACCTGGTACCGATCAAGAGTGGAGGGGTATTATTACACATGGTGCAAAATTGCTATATGCATTTGCAGAGGCAACAGTTCCTAGAATTACAATTATTACGCGTAAGGCTTATGGTGGAGCATTTGATGTAATGAACTCTAAAAGTATTGGTGCAGATTTAAACTTTGCATGGCCAACTGCAGAAATAGCCGTAATGGGAGCAAAAGGAGCAGCAGAAATTATTTTTAAGCGTGAAATAGCGGCCGCAGAAGATCCTCAGGCAAAATTATTGGAAAAAGAAGCTGAATATGCAGAGATGTTTGCTAATCCATACAGAGCAGCAGAACGTGGCATCGTTGACGATGTTATTCTTCCAGAAGAAACGCGCGCTAAAGTCATAGCTGGGTTCAAAATGTTAGAAAATAAAGTTGAAGCTTTACCGAAAAAGAAACACGGAAACATTCCTTTGTAATAAAAGGCGTAACAATAAAAGACAACCAGCGAAGTATACTAACTTTGCGCTCGAACAATTTTAAATTATGTACAGATCACATACTTGCGGCGAATTACGCCTTTCACACATAGGTTCAAAAGTTACCCTTTCAGGATGGGTTCAAAAATCGAGAGATCTTGGTGGAATGACCTTCTTAGATTTGAGAGACCGATACGGAATTACGCAATTGGCGTTTAACCTTGAAGAGGCAGCAGGCATAACAGAGCAGGCGCGTCAGTTGGGTCGTGAGTTTGTTGTTCAAGTAGAGGGAGAAGTAATAGAACGTTCAAGTAAAAACAAGAACATTCCAACAGGGGAAATCGAAATAAAAGTAAGTTCTTTAAAGGTTTTAAACGTCTCTAAAACACCTCCTTTTACGATTGAAGATGAGACCGACGGAGGAGAAGAACTGCGTGCAAAATACCGCTACTTAGACTTACGTCGCAACCCTGTTCAAGATAAGTTAAGGTTAAGAAATAAAGTTTCTTTGGAAACAAGAAAGTTTTTAGATTCTCAAGACTTCTTAGATGTTGAAACTCCTGTTTTAATTAAATCGACTCCTGAAGGAGCCAGAGATTTTGTTGTTCCTAGTAGAATGAATGGAGGACAGTTTTACGCATTGCCTCAATCGCCACAGACCTTTAAACAACTGCTTATGGTTTCAGGGTTTGATCGATACTATCAAATCGTGAAGTGTTTTAGAGATGAAGATTTAAGAGCTGACCGCCAACCTGAGTTTACACAAATTGATTGTGAAATGGCCTTTGTTGAGCAAGAGGATATCTTGAACACATTCGAAGCAATGATTCAGCACCTGTTTAGAGAGGTTCGAAACGTGGAGTTAGATGCAAAGTTCCCAAGAATGACTTATGCAGAGGCTATGGAACGCTATGGCTCTGATAAGCCAGACATTCGTTTTGGGTTAGAGTTCGTAGACATGAACGCAGTTACTAAAAACAAAGGATTTGCAATTTTTGATGCTGCAGAACAAGTTTTAGCAATTAACGCTCAAGACTGTGCAGGATATACACGAAAACAATTAGACAAACTAACAGACTGGGTACGTAGGCCTCAAATTGGATGTAAAGGATTAGTGTACTTAAAGTGCAATGAAGACGGAACATACAAGTCTTCTGTAGATAAATTTTACACGCAAGAAGATTTAGCCGAGTGGGCCAAAGCTGCTGATGCTAAACCGGGAGATTTACTACTGGTTATTAGTGGAGATTTAGATAAAACACGCAAGCAAATGAACGAACTTCGTTTGCATATGGGAGATGAATTAGGCTTGAGAAATCCGAACGTATTTAAGCCATTGTGGGTTATTGATTTTCCATTATTGGAATGGGACGAAGAGTCTGAACGTTTTCACGCAATGCACCACCCGTTTACCTCTCCAAAACCAGAGGACATGCACTTAATTAATACCGACCCAGGAAAAGTACGTGCAAATGCGTACGATTTAGCGATGAATGGCGTTGAGTTAGGTGGTGGTTCTATTCGTATTCACGACCGTGAAATTCAATCGAGAATGTTTGATTTATTAGGGTTTACAAAAGAAGAGGCAGAAGCACAGTTTGGATTTTTGATGTCGGCATTTGAATATGGTGCCCCACCACACGGAGGGTTAGCATTTGGTTTAGACCGTTTGGTTGCCACTATGGGTGGTTCAGATTCTATTCGTGACTACATTGCTTTTCCTAAAAACAACAGTGGTCGTGACGTTATGATTGATGCTCCGTCGCCATTGAACGAGGAACAGATGAACGAGTTGGGGATTAAACTCCAGTAAGTTGAGCGAATACTTCGCGAACATTTTAAACCCGTTTTAAGCGGCTTTTGGCAGATAAAAATAGTTTATACACCTTATTTGGGTGCGGCCTTTTGTGCTTTTTGAATTAAAGGTATATTTGTCTGTACACTAGAACACATATTAATGAATTCGCACGCAAAAAAACTATCAATTTATAATTCTCTGAAAGGAGAGAAGGTCATTTTTAAACCATTGAAAGATGGATTTGTAGGCCTTTATGTTTGTGGCCCTACAGTCTATAGCAATGTTCACCTTGGTAATTGTAGAACATTTATTTCGTTTGACATGGTTTACCGTTACCTAACACATTTAGGTTATAAAGTGCGATACGTGAGAAACATTACTGATGTTGGACATTTAGTAGACGATGCGGATGAAGGCGAAGATAAAATCTCAAAAAAAGCACGGTTAGAGCAGTTGGAACCTATGGAAATAGTTCAACAATACTCCTTGGACTTTCATAAGGTCATGAATGAATTTAATGCGCTCCCACCAAATATTGAACCTACAGCAACAGGACACATTATAGAACAAATTGAAATGATTCAAGCAATTATTGCCAATGGCTTTGGGTATGAATCAAATGGATCTGTTTATTTTGATGTAGAAAAATACAATGAGAATCATCCTTATGGAGAGCTTTCAGGTAGAAAAATAGAAGACTTAATTTCGAATACACGAACTCTTGATGGGCAAAGTGAAAAACGCGCTCCACTTGATTTTGCTTTGTGGAAAAATGCTTCTTCTGAACACATTATGAAATGGCCATCTCCTTGGGGAGTAGGTTTTCCTGGATGGCACCTTGAATGTTCAGCAATGAGCACAAAGTATTTAGGCGACGAATTTGACATTCACGGAGGTGGAATGGATTTAAAGTTTCCGCACCACGAGTGTGAAATTGCACAAGGAACAGCTTCAAATGGAAAATCACCGGTTCAGTATTGGATGCATGGAAACATGCTTACATTAAATGGGCAAAAGATGAGTAAATCTACAGGGAACTCTATTCTACCTCATGAATTGTTTTCAGGTGAAAACACGTTTATGGAAAAACCATTCGACCCTATGGTTGTTCGTTTTTTCATGATGCAGGCACATTACAGATCAACATTAGATTTCACTTCGGCTGCAATTTCCGCAGCAGAAAAAGGATACCTTCGATTAACTGAGGCAATGAAAGCCCTTGAAACTTTGAACCTAAGTTCTGTGTCTTCCGTTAATGTCAACGAATTTGTTGAAAGCTTTTATAGCGCCATGAACGATGATTTTAATGCACCTATTTTAGTGGCAAACCTGTTTGAGGCAGTTAAGTTTATCAATTCAGTAAACGATGGGAAAGCGACAATTACAGCTGCTGACCAACAACTACTGCAAACAGAAATGACGGCATTTGTTGTTGATGTATTGGGGCTAGCTCAATCTGCTTCGGCAGGTGAAGATAAGTTATCTCCAGTTATGGATTTAGTATTGGACTTACGTCAAGAAGCACGAGCAAATAAAGATTGGACTACCTCTGATAAAATTAGAGATGGACTGGCAAATGCTGGAATAACCGTAAAAGATGCTAAGGACGGAACCACT
Organism: Crocinitomicaceae bacterium; assembly: GCA_029238665.1. Taxonomy (GTDB): domain Bacteria; phylum Bacteroidota; class Bacteroidia; order Flavobacteriales_D; family Crocinitomicaceae; genus UBA4466. Next base: position 46,055 of record JAQWFQ010000012.1, read on the forward strand.
TGGAATTAACACACTTGAATTATGATTTCGTCAAAACACGATAAAAAATTATTTTTAGTTGATGCATTTGCCCTGATTTTCAGGTCCTATTTTGCATTTGCTAAGAACCCTCGAATCAATTCGAAAGGGCAAAACACATCTGCTGCTTTTGGGTTTACAAATGCGCTTCTAGAAATCATTAGAAATGAAAAACCAACACACTTGGCTGTTGTTTTTGATCCTCCAGGAGGGTCTGTAAGCCGAAGAGAAGAATTTACCGAGTACAAAGCACATCGAGATGAAACTCCAGAAGGGATTACATCAATGATTCAACCAATCAAGGACATTGTTAAGGCCTTTAACATTCCTATTCTTCAAGTTGATGGCTTTGAGGCCGACGATACGATAGGAACCTTGTCTGTTATTGCCGAAAAAGCAGGTTTTACAACGTACATGCTGACGCCAGATAAAGATTTTGCGCAGTTGGTGACAGACAATGTCTTTATGTACAGACCAGGTAGAGGAGGGAGTCCGGCAGAAGTTTGGGATACCGCCAAGGTTCTTGAGAAATTTGATGTAGAAAATGTAAAGCAGGTTATTGATATTCTTGGTTTACAAGGAGATGCTGCCGATAACATTCCGGGGATCCCGGGAATTGGTCCAAAAACAGCATCTAAATTATTGAAACAATACGGCTCTGTAGAAGGGATTATTGAGCATTCAGATGAGCTTAAAGGGAAACAAAAAGAGAACGTTGAAAATTTCGCGGAACAAGGCCTAATGTCAAAATCATTGGCAACTATTATCCTTGATGTTGATGTGGAGTTCAATGAAGAAGAATTAACTGTATGCGCACCAAATCCAGAAAAAGTACGGGATGTTTTTACGGAACTGGAATTTAAAAATTTAGCACGTAGGGTTTTAGGAGAAGAAATTGTTGTTTCATCAGCTCCAGTTATGGATGGAAATGGGCAGATGGACCTGTTTGGAAAACAAGCTGTTGCGGACGAAATAAAACCAACAGAGCCTGAGGCGTATAAGACCATTGCGACTAAAAAACACAGCTATCATTTGATTAGCTCTCCTGAAGACCGTAAGGAACTGCTAGCGTTGCTAATGAAGCAGAAGAAAGTGTGCTTTGATACAGAAACAGATCGACTAGATGCCTTACATGCAAACATTGTTGGGATTGCGTTTAGTTATAAAGCACACGAAGCCTTTTATGTAGCTACGCCTAACGATTTTGAAGAGGCAAAGAAAATTATTGAAGAGTTTCGTCCATTTTTTGAGTCTACCCAGATTGAAAAAATTGCACACAACATAAAATACGATATTAAGGTAATTAATCGTTATGGGGTTGCTGTTGAAGCGCCTACATTCGACACAATGATAGCGCATTACTTGATTAATGCTGATTCAAAACAAAGCATGGACTTTCTGTCTGAGTTTTATTTAAAATACAAGCCCGTTTCAATTGAAACATTGATTGGAAAAAAGGGGAAGAATCAAAAAACAATGGCAGACTTATCTCCAGAGGAGGTGTATGAATATGCCTGTGAAGATGCAGATATCACGTTTCAGCTGATGGAGCTATTTGAACCTGAAATCCAGAAAGAACATTTGAAAGAGTTGTTCTATAACATGGAAATGCCTTTGGTGGATGTGTTGAAATCAATGGAGCAAGAGGGAATTACGATTGATTCAGAAGGCTTGAAGAACTATTCGGAAGAATTAGGTCAAACATTAGAAAGCTTAGACGTTTCAATTAAAAAAGAAGCAGGGATTGATTTTAACATAGACTCTCCAAAACAATTGGGAGAGGTGTTGTTTGATCACATGCAAATCTCCTCCAAAGCGAAAAAAACAAAAACGGGACAATATGCAACGGGTGAGGATGTGCTTCAAAAACTAAAGCATACTCATGCTATTATTCCGATGATTTTGGACTATCGTCAGCTTAGAAAATTAAAGAATACTTATGTAGATCCATTGCCAAGTTTAATGGATGAGGTAGACGGAAGAATTCACACCAGTTATATGCAAACGGTTGCAGCAACAGGTCGTTTGAGCTCGAACAATCCAAATTTGCAAAACATTCCGATTCGTTCCGACAAAGGAAAAGAAATTCGTAAATCGTTTATTTCACGCGGAAAAGGGTTTCAATTAATGGCGGCAGATTACTCACAAATTGAGTTGCGTATCATTGCAGCGCTGAGTGAAGATGACAATATGATTGAAGCATTTAGAACAGGTGTTGACATTCATAAAGCAACTGCAGCCAAGGTGTTTAGTGTAGCCTTGGAAGATGTAACGCGTGATCAGCGTAGCTCAGCAAAGGCAGTTAATTTTGGAATTATCTATGGGCAGTCTGCATTTGGACTGGCTCAAAATTTAAATATTTCTCGTAAAGAAGCAAAACAAATTATTGATAGCTACTTTGAGCAGTATCCCACTATAAGGGGATACATGGATGCTGCTGTTGTAAAAGCGAGGGAAGATGGTTACGTAGAAACAATTATGAAGCGCAGGCGTTACCTAAAAGATATTAATTCGGCAAATGCTGTTGTTCGAGGTTTTGCTGAAAGGAATGCTGTAAACGCACCTATTCAGGGGTCAGCTGCGGATGTTATTAAGTTAGCCATGATTGGGGTACACGGCGCAATGAAAGAGGCAAATTTAAAATCGAAGATGCTACTTCAAGTGCATGATGAACTTGTCTTTGACGTGCATGAAACAGAGGTTGAACTTATGCAAGATTTGGTGAAGCGTGAAATGGAATCTGCTGTTGAACTCGCTGTTCCAATGGAAGTTGAAATGAAGGTTGCAGACAATTGGTTGGACGCCCATTAATTGAGCTATTAGAAGTCTCGAAAGCTTTCTCGGAATCGTCTCCTGAAAAGGGGGGTGGCAAAAATATGCTTGATTTACTTGTATTTAAGTCATAATTAACTTAGTTTAAAGAAGGTTTAATATGAACATAAGGATTTTAAACATAGATAGTATGAAAATAATTGTATTAATAGCCTGTTTAATAACGCTTAGTAGTTTTTCACAAACGTACCAATCAGTTTACTCTTATACTAAAAGTGGAGATTTTTTTGAACCAAAGGACAGCGCTGATATTCCCTTGTTAGATACGGAAAACAGAAATAACAAAACTAAAATTGTTCTCTCTGGAAAACTCAATACAATCTCTGACAATAGGTTTACTTATGTTCAGTTTTTGATTGAAAAAACAAATGCTTCGCCTCTTTTTAAGAGGTCAGATACCATGATTGTGTTAATCGACACTGAAGAAAAAATAATTTATGATTTATCGAATGGGGTGTATAGAAAATACGTATTTCCACTTGAAAAAGAGTTGTTTAAAGACGGTGTTCTTCAGTCAGTTTATTCTAACGACTCAATAGTTCAAATGACTTATATGCATAATCATCAAATGGTAAGTTATGAGGAGAACAAGAACATACCAAAAAATGTCAGAGGGTTGTTACTAACATCAAATCATAAATGGGGCGTTAGCGACTATCATTCATCGTATGAAAAAATGAGCTTGATTAGCTATAAAAAGTTATCTGAGTTTTCTTTTGAAGAAATAATAAGAAAAGCTAAAGAGTCTTGCAAGACACAATTACATTATAAAGAATTAATGTTTTTGTAGGCATTGCGGAACTTCTTCGGATAGATTTAAAATTGGAGTATCACGCCAGTGATGCTCCTACTCTTTTTCTGGTTCAGCCAGTTTCTCCCACGATGTTGCTGCAATAATCTCATCAAATAACGCTTCAAAAGCGAGCAGTTCAGTAGGGGATCCATAACGACGTTTAACCGTTTTACGCTTACCATTAATTACAATTGAGGTTGTCGTTGCAGGTAAATCTGAAATTCCCGGATTGTCATATAGGTCTTGCATTTCTATATAGTTAATTTCTTGTGCTTTTTTTGACAATAAATCGAGCCACTTTTTGGATATGTGCCCAACATATACACCCGATAACGCAACATTTTTAATTGCATAATAAGTTGCCTCTCCAGTTACGTCTATTCTTAGTTCATATACAGGGCAGGTTCCATAGCAGTAACTACGTTTGATTGTTGAGAATAAATGAGGGCTGTTTAATTCTGTTTGACCTGTAGGCTCGGAGCTCTCTGTTTGAGATATCGGCTGTTTTGTACTAACACAAGAGAATACTAATGCAAGAATTGTTATTAAAGCGAATATATTTTTAATCATGGGCTTCATTTAGTTAAGTAGGGTTTGTCTATGAATCACAAAAAGCTTGCCATTAAACGTTATTATGACTTAATTGAACTGGATGTTCCAACCTCGTTCAGACAGCACAGTGGTAAATGTATGAAGTTCTTTGGCGTCTGAAATGGACTGGTGAATTGCTTTAAACGTTAGCGTTGATTCTACCAAGGCTGGTTGTTTTGGGATAGGGAAGGTATATTTAAGGTCACTGTTGTAGGCTTCTGAAAATGTAATCCACTTACGAATCAAATTAATGGACTCGTTGTCTGTCAGTTTAAATTCAGAAGATGTTACCGAACAAAAGAAGTCGATGGTTTTAATGGCTCGCGTTAAGAGCACATTTAACCGTTTGCGTCCATTTGTATTATTCATAGGTCCAAAACGCATCATAAATTGATCGTTTTCATTCTTCCCATAGCCAAAACTAATAACCAGCGAATCACACTCATCGCCTTGTACATTTTCCAAGGCCTTGAAAAAGCCTTGATTTGACTCTAATTTATGTGTTAGTCCGTTTTGTTCTTCAATTGAAAGACAACTCCAAATTAGCGCAAGTTGTTCTTCAGAAAAAGCCACAACACCTATGCTTCCGGGGAGTTTGATTAGCACTCGAATTTTATTGGCAACTGCCTCTGCCTCAACCTTATTCTTTCGGTCGATAAAGCGGCCATGTTCTATGTAGTGATGGCGTATTGGGCTTAGCGCATCGTGTTGCGGATAAGCAGTTAATTCACTGTTGTAAAAATGCTGATTTGAAAATGAAATTAAATCGGGGTGGGCACTTCTATAGTGGTGTTTTAAACGAACAACAGGCCAATTGTAACTCGCTTGATGCAAGACATCCATCGCTTCTTGGTCACCTGCCTTAAAAAAGGACGACGGCCCCATTTGATGTTCGTCTCCAGCAATAACTACTTGGGTTGCTCGATGAATTGTCCCAAGTGCATTTTGAATTGGAATTTGACTTGCTTCGTCAAAAATCGCCACGTCAAAAACAGCTTCTTCTAAAGGGAAACAATTTGAAACTTGTGAAGGGTTACTCAACCAAATAGGTTTCAGTAAATCAATCCAAATCTTGGCTTCAGATTGTTGTAATTCACGCAAAGAAGGGTGGCTTTTTGTTTTTGCAAACTCTTTAACTAAAAGTGATTTTCCCTTGCGTAATGTTGCCTTTAACTCTTTTTGTTCTTTGGTTAATTTTCGGGCAGAAGTATTTAGTAAAACATGGTAGGAATTAAAGGTGTTAATGATCCCATTTTCTATTTCCAATGCAAATGATTTTTGTTCCTGGATATAGGCATGCTCAACGGCCTGTATTTTTTCTTTTAAGTCCCTATTTTGAAATGCAGAAAACGTTGGAAACTGTTCTTTAAATCGCACAAAATGACTTTGTAAAATGTGTCCTTCATATTCTGCGAATGTATTGCTTTCTTGAAAACCTTTTAGGGCTGTGTCGTTTAAGTTTAATAAAGTCGGTTTTATTGAAATAATTTCTCCAATTTTTCTACCCAATTCCTCTAGGTAGTCAACAACATTCAGATTATTTTTAAAGTTAAAATGCGACTTTAAGTCGTGGTATAAATTGTGAATTAGGGTGTGGTTTGAGGTGATTTTTGTTCGTTTATTTTCGGGTATTTTATTTAATTCTTCCCATTGATTTGGACTAAATTGATTTAAAGTCATGTGAATTAAATCAAGCTCAGTTTTGGGGTCATTGACACCTAATTCGCATAAATCAATTAAAATATGCGAATAGTTGTTCTTTGTCGTAATTTCTTGACGTCTTGTTTCCAATAGTTTTTCTGCAGAACTGAAAGGAGTGTTTGCAATTTCTGACCAACGTCTTTTAAGTTTTTGTCGTTTAAAAAATCCAGGAGAACTTGCAATAGAATTCAGGAGTGTACCCACCTCTGATTCTGAGGGAATAATTTTCCAGTGCGATTGATTTTCAGCAATGCGATTTAGCTCAATTACGGCAGCTAAATATTTTTTACGAAGGCTTAAAAATCGTTTATTTATCCGCGACCCAATTTTAAAAATTGCAGCATATTTCTTGTAGATTTCATTCTCAAAAATTTGGCAATTTGCAGCTTCTTTTTGAATTTGACTGAAGGAGCTCCAGCTGTCAATTTCAACGGTTTCTAAAAGCTCAGAAATCACAGTTTTCCACGCCTCAATTTTTTCATCAAAGCAGTCAAAGGTTTCGCTGGCAATGGTTTTATTTTTTAAATATCCAACGGTGGGTGAAAGGGATAGGTTATAAACCTTTTGAATGGCAATTTGATGGTTTAAAAACGCTTTAATAGAAGAAACGTCACTGGTATAATTGTAATTAATTAGATGATGACCTTCTGCGAGTTCTTGAAATTGTGTAAATGAAACCCCACCTATAAGCTGGTCGTTGTTTAGCAGGTCTAGACTCATTTGAAGGTGGTCCAAATATTGATCTGAAAGCAACAGGTTGTGTTCAACGGTGGGCTTAGCTGATTCTAAATAATCCCAGGTTTTTTTCAATGCTTGTAAAAAGGAATGGCTGAGTTTATTCGAACTTGCTATAAACGCAAATTTATTTAAACCAAACCGCGACAGTTTTTTTTCAATTACCTCAAGTGCAACACGTTTTTCAGATACAATTAGCGCTGTTTTTTTTGCGGATAAATATTTTGCAATTAGGTTGGTTAGCACTTGAGACTTTCCAGTTCCTGGAGGGCCTTGAATGACAACATTGCCTACAGCTGCTTTTTCAAACACCAGGTCATGATCCGTATCAGAGGCACCAATTTTTTTTTTAGTAAGCTGCTCAAACTTTAGGTTTAAGTCTAATTTTTCACCAAATAATTGAGCAACATTTGCCGAGGGGCTCGTTAAGTCTAAAAGCTCTTCCAGCTCTTTTACAATATAATAACGATGGTGATGAAAGTTTCCAATTGTTGTTACTGTAGAGTCAAGAGCCAGTCCAATCGTTTCTAATTCCTGGAATAGTGCGTCGTGTTCTAACTCAGAGTAAACGGTTTTGGTTTCTGTATTGGCTGTGATGTGTCGCAACAGAAATGGGTTAATGAATGTGTCCTCCTCGTTGCGTAAAAAGACACACTCACCTTTCAACTTGTTTGTAGAGACTTCTAAGGGACAAATTAAAATGGGAGTTTTAACGTTTTTTCCATTAATCACGTGCTCAATTACACCGCGTGTTTCACACAGAGAATTAATCCCCGATTCTTTTTTGTTTCTTTTTGCATCGAGCAGTATTCGTTTTGGAAAATCTGCTCGTTGAAAGCGTAGTTGATTGTTGTTAAAAACAAGTTGCTTGTTATCCTCATCAACAGCGACCAATACGTCATTTGTATTGAAATGAACACTTTCAGAGCGTAGTTCTTGAATCCTATTTTTGAGTGATTGTGACAAGGTATAAATGTAATCAAGAAAGATTAATTACACCGGATTCCTTAGCGGTTTTTATTTATAGAGCTCACAGATTATCATGCCGTAGTTACACCATGTTTAGAACACCCCTTAAATTACACTGGATTTTCATCTCGAACTTAGAATCAGAAGTCTAGATTTATAAGGGATTTTTTTACCCTGCAATTGTTATTACATTTGTAATAGCAATTGATTCCTGAGGTATGTTAATTTTACAACGAAGTTTGATTGCATCAAAGGGTTAAGCCCTGACGAGTCACTATTAATAAAAAGAAAATGAATTACAGTAAGTTCGCAGTAATTGGAGTAGGTCGATACGGATCTACAATAGCAAGACGTTTGGCAGAGAAAGGTGCGCAAGTATTCGCTTTTGACCCGAGCGAAGAAAAGATTGAAAGCATCAAGGATGAGGTTGCGTTTGCAGTAACCCTAGATGCTACAGACATTCGTGCATTGAAGTCGCAGAGCTTAGATGAGATGGATGCTGCGGTTGTAGCAATTGGTGAAAATTTTGAAGCAACTGTACTTACCTGTGTTCACTTATTAGATATTGGAGTTAAGCGCGTAATTGCCCGTGCAAGTGGTGACCACCAACGCCTGATTTTAGAAAAAATTGGAGTCAAAGAAATTCTTACCCCAGAAAATGAGGTTGCTTATGTGGTTCGCGAGAAGTTGTTGAACCCCAACATTGTTTCATTTCTGCAGTTGCCTGATGATCATGAGATTGCTGAGCTTCGTGCACCAAAAGGCTGTGTGGGAAGAACCATTGATGATGTTGGTTTTAGAAACAAATATGAAATGACATTGATTACGATTAAGCGCGAATTTGCGGTTGTTAAAAATGGAGAAGATAGCACCGAACAACACATTATTGGTGTTCCAAAAAATGATACGGTAATTAAGAATAAAGACACCTTGGTTGTATTTGGTGCGGCAAAGAGTGTAGAGCGTTTTATTGAAATCAACGAATCACTTTAAATGTTTATTGTTACTGGCGTTTCAAAAGGACTTGGGAAAGCGATTGTCCACGCATTGCTGAAACAAGGAGAAAATGTCATTGGTATTGGACGCTCACACCAGTTCAACCATTCAAAATTTTCATTCATTGCATGTGATTTAAGTGACATTGAATCCATTAAAAAAATAAAACTCCCTGTGTTTAAGGGGCAGTTGACCTTAATAAACAATGCTGGTATCATTGGGGATATTAAACGTCTTTCTGATCAAAAATCATTAGACCTGTTGGAGGTTTTAAGGGTAAATACGATTGCTCCAACTGAATTAACCAATGTTGTGTACCGTTCGATTGAAGCGAAGCATAATTTTCGTTTGGTGAACATTAGTTCGGGTGCTGCCAACGCAGTCATTCCTTCGTGGGGTGCATATTGTGCGTCAAAAGCAGCATTGAATATGTTAACAGAAGCATTTTTTATTGAAGAAAAGGAAAAAGGAAATCACATTGTTGCATATGCGGTTTCACCTGGAGTAATTGATACGGAAATGCAAGGTAAAATCCGCAGCACAAACCCCACCGATTTTTCAGCAGTAAATAAGTTCATTCACCTCAAGGAAAAAGCGGAATTGTTTTCTCCAAAAGAAGCGGCAGAACGTTTACTAATACTACTTAAAAGGCCTTTTAATCAGGAGGTAAAAGTGGATTTAAGGAACATTAACGGGTAGATATTGCCGCTTTACGAATCAAACATACAACAAGCTTTCATTCACTTTATTTGTAGGAACGGGTGTGTTTCCGTAATTTCACGTAATAAGTTTCTAGAACTATGAAAAAAACAATTCTCTCCATAATCAGTATCGTTGTATTTGGCCTTTCGTTAAGCGCTCAGCACACAACGATAGATCAATCGAACACCAGAGATGGTGAAACAGTTGAATACTGTTTGCAGCATAAAAAACATGCAGAATTAATGCAAAATCCGGCCTATGTTCAAGCATTGGTGCAAGATAGTATTCTTCGTGAGCAAGAAGCATTAGACAGTCAAAACTCAACGACTAAAGCAACCGTGTGGTATGTTCCAATCGTATTTCATGTTTTACACGATGAGGGCTCAGAAAACATTTCTGATGCACAAATCCTTGACGCACTGGCTATTTTAAATAGAGATTTTAAACGTGAAAATGCAGATGCAAACAATGTACACCCAGATTTTCAGGGAATGCCTACAGATGTAGACATTGAGTTTAGGTTAGCAACAAAGGCTCCTGACGGCTCTTGTTTTACAGGGATAACACGAACAAAAGATGCATTAACACACGACGGTAGTGATGGAGAAGATCAGGTAGATGCTATTGTAGATGGCAATGATGTTTTTCAAGGGCAGTGGCCGCCAACAAATTATTGCAATGTGTATATATGTGCCGAAATTGGTGGAGCTGCTGGGTATACCTTTATGCCAAGTGGCTGGTCTGGATCTAGCATGTTTTACAATGGGATTTTTGTGTTGGATTCTTACCTTGGTTCAATAGGAACTTCAGGTGTTGGGACCAGTAGAACTTTAACGCATGAAATGGGACACTGGTTAAACTTATCGCATGTATGGGGCCCAAACAATAACCCTGGAAATGCTTCAAGTTGTAGCGATGACGACGGTGTAGTTGATACCCCTAATGAAATTGGAGTTACTTCATGTAACTTAAATGAAATGTCTTGTGGTCCGCGTGCAAATGTCGAAAACTATATGGATTACTCGTATTGTTCTAAGATGTTTACCCAAGGTCAAGTTAACCGCATGCGTAGTGCGTTAAACTCAAGCAGCTCTGGACGTAGTAATCTGAAGACAGCATCAAACCTAATTGCTACAGGAGCCGATGGAAATCTTTACTTATGTAGGGCTGATTTTGAGGCCGACAAAACTACGGTATGCCCAGGAACGGTCGTTAATTTTACAGATAATTCATACAATGCAGTCACTGGATGGACATGGTCATTCCCAGGAGGGTCTCCAGCTTCATCAACAAGCCAAAACCCTTCGGTTACGTATAACACACCAGGTATTTATACGGTAACTTTAACGGCTACTGACGGGTCAACAACGGATGCTGAGGCAAAAATATCGTATATCCGTGTTTCACCTGTGTCAAGCACCCTGCCTTTTTTAGAAGGATTTGAATCGTATTCGACGTTGAACAATATCGACGAATGGGAGGTCAACAACGAAGGAGGAAATGGCTTTGTATTGGTGTCCAATGCGGCTCATACAGGAAATAAGTCAGTTAAATTGGCAAATAACAATGAAATGCTTGGATCAATAGATGAATTGATTTCTGCTCCTGTAGATTTGTCTGGCGTGTCGTCTGCTGTTACTCTGAGTTTCAGGTATGCATATAAGCGTAAAAACACAAATGACAACGATTGGTTTAGGGTCTATGTAACTGAAGATTGTGGCCAAAGTTGGGCAATAAGAAAAACCTTACATGGGTTTCAATTATCTAATCAAACACAATCAGCCTCATTTACTCCAACATCTCAAGCAGATTGGACAACGGTTCACATGACAAATATTACCAGCTCATTTTGGGTAAATAACTTTAAGTATAAATTTAAATTTGAATCTGGAGGCGGAAATAACATCTACATTGATGATATCAATATTTATAGTGGAAGTCCTTCAGATGATTTAGTATCTTCTAATGCAGGAATACCTCAGAGCTCGTTAGATGCTGGGTTAGATGTTTACCCCAACCCAACAGAAGGGTCGTTAACGATTCGTTTTAACTTGGCAAGCGATGAAGATGCTACTATTTTAATACAGGACCTTACAGGTAAAATTACACAGCAAAACAGCATACAGGCAAAAACAGGGTCAAATTTAGTTTTGATTGATACAGATCACTTATCTGCAGGATTATACTTTGTAAAATTGCAAGCTGGGAATGCACAGCAAACGGTTCAGGTTGTTGTAAGGTAATATAGCCAGAGGGTAAAACAACAAAAATTGTGAAAAAAAACAAACAAATTGTAGGCTTGATCTTAATAGGGATTTTGTCCTTGTTTTCTTGTCGAGAAGAGGAGCGCGCACAGAATGAAACACATAAAGTTACAACAGAAGTTCCAGCTATTCTAGCATCAAATACTTAAGTGAGTGAATATTTTGCTGTTTTTGATTCATTTATGGACGAGTATGCTAACATGCTTGAGGGGTTAATAAAAGAAGGGGAAAAATCCGAAAAAAATGGTGGTAAAGCAGATTTTTCAAATGCTCTGGGCATGATGACTACAGCCACATCTTCTTTAATAAAAATGGCTCCTCTTTTAGAGAGAATGGATGAATTAGAAAAACAAGCTGAGATTTTAAAAGGGGATATGAGCTCAGAAGAAATAGAGGCCTTTATGAAATCCTACACAAAAATAATGATTCGTTTTATGGAGATGAGCAAAAAACAAAACAACGAATAGGAAACAATAATCTTAGGATTAATCGCAGTGATAACGTCATTGAGCAGTTGTGGGTCTAATACATTTACTGATGCCAGAGATGGTAATTCATATGAATTTGTAAAAATTGGAGAGCAGACCTGGATGGCAGAAAATTTAAAATACACCGGAGAAGATATCAAACACATTACTGATACTGACGAGTGGGGGCATAATGATAGTTTTGACGCTTGGTGTAGTTATGAAAACAATCAAGAAAATGAAGATAAATATGGTGTCATGTATCAATGGGAGGCTGCAAAAAAAGCGTGTCCTGATGGATGGCATCTCCCAACTAAAGAAGAATGGGAGGAGTTGATAGATTATCTTAAAGCCAACGGTTACAGTAATAAGTCAATGTTGAGTAGTTCTGGAGTTGCAAAATCATTGGCTACTGCGGATGGTTGGGAGCTTTCGGAATATGAAGGAGAAGTTGGAAGTCGAGATTACCCAGAATATCAAAATAAATCAGGATTCTCGGCATTACCAGGTGGCGAGCGTGAAGGGAGAGGTCGCTTTAGTAATTTAGGGAAGTCGAGTGTGTGGTGGAGTATCAGCGATCATGATGATTTTGTAGATAAGTGTATTAGGCTAGTGCATAGTGAGAGCCATGTTCGGGGATATATGTCTAACCATAAAAGAAAGGGTTACTATGTTCGTTGTATCAAAGACAATCCTACAGACCATTAATTCTGCATTAGAATCCTGCTGCTGATTCAACTTAGAATCGTTGTCCGCAGTCTATTAAAATACCCTCAAAGAGTTTTTCATATCAGGGAAATTTCTAACCAATATTCAATGAGTGATTCAATTGATGATTCTTTGAGGGTATAATTTACCTTAAATCCTTTTTGGGTTAAAGCTTCTTGTGTACTTGCTCCCCAGGCAATTATTTTAGCTTGAGTAGGCACCTCATTTTCCATTAGAAAACCCGCAACATTTGAGGGGCTCGTAAATATGTAAATATCACAAGGAGCTATTTTAAACCCTTTAATAATCGTCTTGTAAACAACCACCTCGACAACGGAATCAGAATCTAATTGAGACGAAACAGTACGGAGCGAAATGTCTGACATTGGAAACAGTACCGTTCGATTTTTAGCCCAAATTTTAAATGCGTCTGCAACGTGGTGTATGTCGCCACTCTGTTCTCCTTTAAACTCAACTTTATACCCCATTTTTTCGAGCAATTCTGCCGTTTTAGACCCCGTGCAGGCAATTTTTACGTGCCTCGGTATGTCTAATGTTGCTTTAAAAAATAAAACAGACCTAGGACTTGTAAAGAAAATGACATCGTAGTTCGTATCAATCTTAAAGTTGAGCCCTTCAAATTGTAAGAAAGAATGAGAAATAAGCGCCGTATTTTGAGGGCTTACAAATGCAGATAGGTTGTTGGTGTCAGTACTATTTTTGGATATGAAAAGACGTTTCGTCATTTCACCTTATTTGATTAAATCTGCAATTACCTTTTCGGCCATTCCTTCAAATTTTTCAACGTGATAGTGCAACTGTGTGCATTCACCTTCAAGACCGTTTGCATAGGAAACGTATAAATTATGAGCTTCATCGCAGTAAACACCGAGAGGTAATTGACAACCTCCATCTAAAAGATTTAATACTTTTCGTTCTAAATCAATGCGTTTTTTAACAGCTTGAAAATTGATTTTCTGAAGAATCGTATTTAATTCATCGTCCTCGTTTCTAATTTGCAAACCTAAAACCCCTTGAGCAGGAGCAGGGACAAATTCAGTTGGGTCTAAGACAATTTCTACAAATTCAGATAAGTCAAGTTCTAACCGATCTACACCCGCTTTAGCAAGCAAGATAGCATCGTAGTTTCCCTGTCTTAGTTTATCTATGCGCGTAGGAACATTCCCTCTTAAATCGTTGATGGTTGTATCTGGGCGGTATTTTAATACTTGTGATTTTCTACGTGCAGAAGACGTACCAATAATGGCATCACATTTTAACGACCACTTTTGATTCGCATCAACGGATTCTTTTCTAATGAGCAATATGTCTGCAGGATTTGCACGTTCAGATACGCATGCAATTTTTAATCCTGTAGGGGGTGTTGTTTCAAGATCTTTGTGTGAGTGCACTGCTAAATCAACCTGTTTACTTAATAGCGCATCTTCAATTTCTTTTGTGAAAAAGCCTTTCCCTTCGAGTTTGTCGAAACTCAGGTGTTGTATGGCATCCCCTTGAGTTTTGATAATATTTAACTCAACGGTACACCCTAATTTTTCGAGTTCTGATTTCACGAAATGTGCTTGCCATAGTGCAAGATCACTTCCTCTAGATCCGATGACAACATGTTTCATTTCAGTGGTTTTTTAAGCAAAATTTCTTTCGCCATAAGCATGGGCACACTCATGTATTTTTTCTCCATGTAGCCGACAATTTTTTCAAGTGTTTGGCGAGAAGCATCGTCTAGGTCGTTAAGTTCACCTTTGAAAACTTCATTCATGGCAATAGCTTTAATTTCTTTCACTTTTTTTGGAACTTCACGCATGGCTAGCTCAACCGTTCTAACTTGGCTGAGGTGTTGAAACTCGAGTAATGCCTCAGAAATAATTTTTTCGACATGTTTAATTTCTTGTGAACGAACTTTCAGGTTTTCATTCGAAATTTTTTGAAGTTTTTCAACAGAAATATGAGTTACGTGATGTGCATCAATAATTTCTGGAGATAAATCTTGAGGTATTGCGATGTCAATGACAGTTTTACGCGCTGTGTCACCTTGTAAAAGCTGTGTGTATATTTCAGGTGTTAGAATATGATTCTCTGAACCTGTACATGAAATGATAATATCAAATCCTTTGTTAAACGAGTTAAGGTCAGCCAAAGGAAGTGCTTTTCCATTTAAATCGTTGGCAAGCTTTTCCGCTTTTGATAGTGTACGATTAAAAATATGAAAGTTGGTGAATCCGTGCTTGCGAAGAAACCTTCCCATGTTCGTATTTGTAACACCAGCTCCAACAATTAAAATGCGAGAATCTAGTGCTGCGTTTAAGTCGCGTAGTTTTTTGTATGCTAGTGAAACAACAGATACAGGACGTTTGGCAATACATGTTTCCGTATAAACTTTTTTTGCTGTCTCAATCGTATGGCGAGTCATTAGTCGAAGGAAATCTCCAGTTAGACCCATCTTTCGAGCATTTTCAAAGGCCCCTCGAACTTGTGTTATTATTTCACGTTCTCCAACAACCATAGAATCTACAGAAGAAGCAACATAGAATTGGTGCTCAACAGCCTTTAGACCATGGTAAACTGCTCCATTCAATGAAAATACGGCGCGTTGCTCCTCGTCAAAGTCGGGGTATAATTTGTGAAAAAAACGCTCTAAAAAAGGAATATCAACCTTTTGTGTTGTGACAAATGCAAACTCAACCCGATTGCACGTAGAAAGAAACATCAATTCATCAAGCCCCATAACGGACTTAAATTCAGACAAGTGCGCTTGTTGGTTTTCTTCCCCAATGTGTAACTTCCCAATCTCTGAAACGGGTAAGTTTCGGTGCGTAAACGCGACGATATGTAGGGCATCTAAGCCTTTCGTATTAATCACGCCACAAAGATGCTCAGTTCTGCCGTTTCTTTTGTCATGTATTTGTCATAATTTTAACATTTAGAATCCATCTAAATAAGCATGAAGCATTAGGTTTTATTAGAACTAGAGATCCGTTTGATCTAGGGTACTTTAAACCAATAATTTAGGATTATGGTTTGCTAATTGGAAGTACATTTTAAACGAATTCTAAGGTTAAAAGCAAGCTGTTTATTTGATAAATAGGGCAATAGATTTTATGATTTAAGTGTCAGAGTTAAAAAAAGAATACAATTGTTGCATGTTTTATTGCAGGACTGTGTAGCTTTGACCAGCTAAGAACAACAACATGTCGAAACTTTATATAGTTCCTACTCCGATAGGAAATCTTGAGGATATTACTTTGCGTGCGATCCGTATTTTGCAAGAAACAGATTTGATTTTTGCCGAGGATACGCGGGTAACAAAAAAGCTATTGAATCACCTCGACATTTCTAAACCTGCACACCCTTTTCATGCGCACAATGAGCATAAATCCTTGTCGAGTGCAGTTGATAAAATCAAGGCGAATACTTCTACAGTATTAGTTTCTGACGCTGGAACTCCTGGCATTTCAGACCCTGGGTTTTTATTGATTAGAGCGTGTATTGCACAGAACATTGAGATAGAGTGTTTACCTGGTCCTGCCGCATTAATTCCAGCAATTGTATCGAGTGGGTTTCCATGTGATCGGTTTGTGTTTGAAGGGTTTTTACCGCATAAAAAAGGACGACAAACACGGCTGTTGGCAATTGCTGAAGAAAAACGAACAACGGTTCTGTATGAATCGCCACATCGTTTAGTTAAATGTCTTGGGCAAATCATGGAGTTTATGGGAGAAGATAAACAAGTCTGTGTTGCGCGTGAAATCACAAAAATGTACGAAGAGTACAAGCGTGGAACAGCAAAAGAAATTAAAGCGTACTATGAGGCTCATCCTCCAAAAGGAGAGATTGTAATTGTTATTCAAGGAAAAGAAGGAAAGTAATGGGAGTGATATCTAGCGAAGCATTTTTTCTCACAAAAAAAGGAGAAGCAACCGAAGCATTTGAGTTAAGAAAGTTTGAACTAGCCTTACCGGTTGGTGCAGAAATTTTAGTTGAGGTAGAGTCTTTCGGACTAAATTATGCTGATGTTATGGCGCGACAAGGTCTTTATCGTGAAGCACCTCCATTTCCGTGTGTTGTTGGCTATGAAGTTGTTGGAAAAATAACACATGTTGGGCCTGATGCAGACCAGTCAAGACTTGGCAAGCGTGTAGTTGCTTTTTGTCGTTTTGGAGGGTATGCAAAGCATGTCGTTACAAATGATTATGCTGCGGTAGTTGTAGGAGATCAATCTTCGGAGTCTCTTTTAGGGCTATGTACACAGGCTGTAACAGCTTTTTATATGGCCGAGTATTTAACCCCTATTCATAAAGTTGATACAGTTCTTATTCATGCGGCTGCGGGTGGTGTTGGAACAATGTTGATTCAGCTAGCTAAACTTAAAGGAGCACGAGTAATCGCAAAAGTTGGGGGGCAAGAAAAAGAAGCTCTCGTAAAAAAACTTGGAGCCGACATTGTTGTAAACTACAATTCTTCGGACTATGCCGAGCAGATTGAGCAGGCTTTAAATGGGGAGCGAATAGACATCAGTTACAACCCTATTGCAGGCTCAACATTTAAGAAAGATTTTGCACTACTTGGATCTGGTGGAAGACTGGTTTTATTTGGAGGAGCAGAACTGTCAGGTGGCAAGTGGGGGCTTTTTTCCAAGCTGAATTTTATCCGAAAAATGGGACTTATTATTCCTATCGGTTTAATGATGCGTTCGAAAAATGTACTTGGAGTTAACTTGTTGAAGATAGCAGACAATAAGCCTAAGGTTTTAGCGTTTTGCTTGCAAAATGTAGTTGATCTATATACGGAAGGAAAAATTCAGCCCCAGCTGGGATGCGTTTATGAAGCTGCTCAATTAGCAGAGGCTCATGCAGCATTAGAAAGTGGAAAAACAACAGGGAAACTTGCTGTTAATTGGTAGTCAAAATAATACGTGTAACGGATTAAACCTAAAGCTTATTCTTCGTTCGCTTCGTTGAGTTCCTCTTTACTGTCATTTTTTACGGAATCCAGTTCCTTATTCTTTAATAGTGGGATGTTGTTCAGAATAACATCTTTTACATTCTCTCCTCGATATGAAATGAGTGCAAACATCATGACCATACTTGTAATTAAGATAGGGTAAAGTAGTAAGCCAGTATCAAAATTTGAAATCGTTATGGTGTCATGTTTGATTAACACGAAAAATAAGAGAACAGTAATTAATCCCCTTGGAGCAATAAACAACTCTGGAAACAGAAATTTTTTCGCAAAAACCCGAAGGAAAACATAGCGCACTGCATAAAGAATCGAAACAATGGCTAAGCTGTTAATTGCAACTTCAACATTGTAGAGGGAAGCAACAGAAATGCTTAACCCAAAGACAACAAAGAAGAATGTTCTGATTAAGAAGGCAGACTCTAAGGTTAGAATGTGAAAATCATGGAGAATGGGCTTCATTTTCTCTTTGTCAAAAAGCTTGGCAAGCTTACCACGAAAGAAAACATCTGTGTTGTTTAGGACAATACCAAACGCCAAAATAATTAACAGAGAAGAAAGGTGGAAGTATTTACCAATTGCAAAAAGCAGTAGTAATACGGCAATAATTAAAAAGAGTTTTACCTGCATTGTTAAGTGTTGAAACAAGTAAACCATAACGTACGCAACAACAACAGAAAGAATTACTGTTCCTCCGACATTGGTCACAACATCCCAAAATAGATCTCCCTCCCCAGCGTTTCCTTCAGCGCCAATCATGAAATAAAAAACCATAATTCCGAGAATGTCTGAGAACGTACTCTCGTAGACCATGAACTCTCTTTTTTCACCCGTTAATCGCCCAACACTTGGAATGATGATTGCGCTACTCATGATGCTCAAAGGGAGCGCATAAACGGCTGCAGTATGCAAGGATGTATTTGGAAAGATGTACATGAAAAACCCTGCGAGGGCAAACATAGATCCCACAAGACCAAGGCTAGCAATAACAAATGACCGAACAATTAAACCAATTTTTTTCTTTTCTAATTTCAGGTCTAAGGCAGCCTCAAGAACAATCATAACCAACCCAATATTTCCTAATATTTCAAGAAGGCTATTTAATTTCAGGTCAGCGTCAATTAATCCATAAAAGTTCATTGCCCCTTTGATTCCCATGCCTAAACCGATTAAAAGTAGAACAGCTGGAATGTTTGTTTTTTTCGAAATAATATTGAAAAAAAAGCTAAGTATAATAATCCCTGCAAGGGCAATAATCAGTACGTATGAATTCATCGAATAATTGTTGTTTAATCAAATATAAGAAAAAGCGTCAGCTTTTGATTGGACAAACGTTAGTGCGGACTGTAGCGTCAGCTTTTGATTGGACAAACGTTAGTGCGGACTTTAGCGTTAGCTTTTGACCTTTATTAATATTTAAAAAGGAATAATTTTTTTAAAAAGGACATGGTTTGCGATATTAATCGTAATATTGCGATATAACAATTGTTGCAATGGGTTTAACAAAGACACAATATTATACAGAAGAACAGCTTCAACTTTCAAGAATGATGAAGGTGATGGGACACCCTGCGCGTATTGCAATTTTACAATCGATTATTAAAACAAAGACCTGCGTTTGTGGGGATTTAGTTACCGAAATCGGATTAGCACAATCAACCGTGTCTCAACACTTAAAAGAGTTAAAAGACGTAGGTCTAATTCAAGGAACGATTGAAGGCACTAGCATGTGTTATTGTATAAACGTAGCCAATTGGAATAAACTCAATGCGCAAACAAATAATTTATTTAATTCAGCAAACTGCACCGATTTAGCTTGCTGTTAAAACACACACGATGAACGATATTACATACCCCAGAATGCACGTGTCAGTATATGTTAAAGACATTGCATCAACGGTCAACTTTTACACAACTTTTTTTGGTAAACCAGCAACTAAAATCAAGCCTGGTTATGCAAAATATGAACTATCTAACCCTGGTTTAATTATTTCATTTGTAGAGAACGAAACCTTGGTTAACGCTAACTTTGGACACCTAGGCATTCAAGTTGCTTCAAAATCAGAGATGGAGCGAAGATTAGAAATAGCAAAGGGACAGGGAATTGTTTCTCTTGAAGAAATTGGAACTTCTTGTTGCTATGCTGTGCAAGATAAGTTTTGGGTAACTGACCCAGATGGATTACAGTGGGAAGTTTATTACTTCCATGAGGATGTTGAGTTTAACGACCCAAAGTACAGCTCAACAGATTCTACAGCTTGTTGTACTCCTGCACCTGAAGAAACACCGAGAATTACATCTATAAACTCAAACAGTTGTGACCCAAATTCAGGGTGCTGTTAATTGATAATCTTATGAATAAAAATATATTGATTCTGTGTACAGGAAACAGTTGTCGAAGTCAAATGGCTGATGGTTATTTAAAAGAGTTCGCTCCTAAGGGAGCAACTATTTTTAGTGCTGGTATTGAAACACATGGCGTAAACCCAAGGGCGATTGAAATCATGAAAGAAGATGGAATAGACATCTCATTAAATACGTCAAATCATATTGACGAGTATGCAGATGTAGTATTTGATTATATCATCACAGTTTGTGATAATGCACAAGAGCGATGTCCTTATTTCCCTTCGAATGCATTTAAGTTTCACTATAATTTCCCTGATCCTGCAAAGGCTACAGGAACGGAAGCAGAGATTAAATCAAGTTTCAAGTCAACGCGAGATTTGATAAAAGTGTATTGTAAAGAATTTAATTCAGCGTACTTATGAAACGGTATGTAGCAGAAGTAGTAGCCACATTTTTCTTGATTTTTTGTGGTACAGGAGCAATGGTTATCAATACAGAGACAGAAGGTGTGATTTCACATTTTGGTGTTGCTGCAGCTTGGGGGCTAATTGTGATGATTATGATCTTTGCCTATGGAAGAATTTCTGGTGCTCACATGAATCCGGCTGTAACGCTAACCTTAGTGGTATTGAAACTGCATGATAAAAAAGAGTTACTGCCTTATTTGGGCGCTCAACTGATTGGCGCATTTGCAGCTAGTCTTGCGTTGAAATACATGTTCCCAGAAAATGAGTTTTTAGGAAGCTCTTTACCCAGAGGCTCAGAAATACAATCATTTATCCTTGAGTTCATATTAACATTTATGTTGATGATCGTGATTCTTTTAACGTCACAAGGCAGAAAGATTGAACAGTATTTTGCACCGGTAGCAATTGGAATGACCGTTATGTTGGAGGCATTATATGCAGGCCCAATATCCAAAGCAAGTATGAATCCATTTCGAAGTTTAGCGCCGGCAATTGTCTCGGGGCATACAGAGCACTTGTGGTTATATTTAGTTGCGACAACGTTAGGAGCATTAGCAGCAGGAGCCTATTGGACTTGGCAACGAGAAGGGTGAACATAGAATGTCTTTTTCTTTCAAAGAAGAACCTATGTCCACCAATGCAGAATCAAAATTTTAACGTAATTTTGTGGCATAAAATTTATTTTTAACAAATACAGCATATGGCAGAAGTAATGACAGATCTTGGAATTGGCGAAATTTTAGCTCAATTCGGAATTGATCCAGTTAACAATGGAGCATCAACAGGTGGACATTGGTTTAACACAAGAGGTGAGAAAATAGAATCAATATCTCCAGTAGATGGTAAAGTTATCGCAACTGTAAACTCGAGTACTGAAGCAGATTACGAAGCGGTAGTTCTTAAAGCACAAGAGGCTTTTGTATCGTGGAGAAAATGGACTGCTCCGGCTCGTGGAGAAGTAGTTCGTCAATTGGCAACAAAATTACGTGAATATAAAGAGCCTTTAGGAAAACTTGTTTCTTATGAAATGGGGAAATCATTACAAGAAGGTTTGGGAGAAGTTCAAGAAATGATTGATATCTGTGATTTTGCAGTAGGTCTTTCACGTCAACTTCACGGATTAACAATGCATTCTGAACGCCCAGGGCACAGAATGTATGAGCAATACCACCCATTAGGGATAGTAGGTATTATTTCAGCATTCAACTTCCCTGTTGCTGTTTGGAATTGGAATACAGCTCTTGCATGGGTTTGTGGTGATGTTTGTGTTTGGAAACCATCTGAAAAGTCTCCAATTACAGCACTTGCTTGCCAACAAATTACAAAAGAAGTTTTTGAAGCTAACGGTGTTCCTGAGGGAGTTTCTGGTTTAGTAATCGGAGGCGCTGACATTGGAAAATTAATGGCTGAGGACAAGCGTGTTCCTTTAGTTTCTGCAACTGGATCTACACGTATGGGTAAATCAGTTAGTGCAGCAGTTGGAGCTCGTTTAGGAACATCATTATTAGAGTTAGGAGGTAACAATGCAATTATTATTACACCTACAGCTGATTTAAAAATTGTTCTTCCTGGTGCTGTATTTGGTGCTGTTGGAACTGGTGGGCAGCGTTGTACTTCTACACGAAGGCTAATCATTCATGAAGATGTGTATGATCGTTTTGTAGGTGCAATTGTTAATGCCTACGGACAGTTAAAAGTTGGTAATCCATTAGATGAGAATAACCATGTAGGGCCGTTAATTGATCACGATTCTGTTAACATGTATTTAGCTGCTTTAGAAAAAGCAAAAGCTGAAGGTGGAAACATCTTAGTTGAAGGAGGAGTTTATGAGGGAGAGGGATATGAGTCTGGATGTTATGTGAAACCAGCCATTGTTGAAGCTAAAAACTCGTATGAGATTGTACAGCACGAAACATTTGCGCCAATTTTATACATTATGAAATATTCTGGTAGCGTTGAAAATGCAATTGCAATTCAAAACGATGTGCCTCAAGGGTTATCATCTGCAATTATGACAAATAGCTT
Organism: Crocinitomicaceae bacterium; assembly: GCA_029238665.1. Classification (GTDB taxonomy): domain Bacteria; phylum Bacteroidota; class Bacteroidia; order Flavobacteriales_D; family Crocinitomicaceae; genus UBA4466. The sequence goes on from JAQWFQ010000012.1 coordinate 68,649, forward strand.
GAAAGAGTCTGAAGCATTTTTAGCATGTACAGGATCTGACTGTGGAATTGCAAATGTTAATATTGGTACTTCTGGTGCCGAAATTGGTGGAGCATTTGGCGGAGAGAAAGAGACAGGTGGTGGACGTGAGTCTGGATCTGATGCTTGGAAAGTCTACATGCGTCGTCAAACAAATACGATTAACTATACAGATGATTTGCCATTAGCGCAAGGAATCAAGTTTGAGCTTTAATCAAACACTATATTTCAAAAAAGGTCGATGCTTAATAAAGTATCGACCTTTTTTAATTCCAATTAAAAAAATGATTGCCTGCTATAGAGCTCTGAAGTTTGGTCCTGAGTTGGTCGAGTTGAATTTTAGATTTTAAATCGCCCTGCTTGGCTTTCGTTTTGGCTCGGTAGTATAGGTTGATGGCCTCACCAAACAAATCTTGATCTAGTTTATTTTTAATTTTTGCAATTTTGGTATTTACTTCAAGTAAAAATTGCTCCGTATTATCAAGTTCATTTTGTTCTTCCTGGGTTTTATTTTTCTTTTTCATGAGCTCTAAGTAGCGCGGTAAAATTTCTCCCAACACAAGGTGAAACTCATCGAGTTCTTTATTTAAGCGCGCTATTTGTTCGTTTACTCCCATGTTAATTCCCTATTAAGGTATTAAATATTGATTGAATTTAAAAAAATCGGTAATTTTTTAACATTTTTCAAAAAAGGAGTTCATTTGATTAGTTTTACGGTATGGCAGGAATTTACATTCACATTCCCTTTTGTAAACAACAGTGTACGTATTGTGATTTTCACTTTAGCACAACGTTTGAAGTGTATCGTAAAGAGATGATTGATGCAATTTGCCTTGAGCTTAAAACCCGAAAGAAATACCTCCAAGGCAAGGAAGTAAATACCATTTACTTTGGAGGAGGAACTCCAAGTATTCTCTTGGAATCTGAATTGACGCTAATTTTAGACACGATATTTTCAACATTTTCGGTGAATTTAACAGCGGAAATAAGCTTGGAGGCAAACCCAGATGACATAAATTCGAGTTCGCTAAACATGTGGAAACAGCATGGGATTAACAGGCTGAGTATCGGTTTGCAATCGTTTAAACAGTCAGACTTAGATTGGATGAATAGGGCGCACAATGTTGCCGATTCATCATCGTGCGTGTCACTTGCTCAAGCACATGGATTTGAAAACATCACTGTTGACCTGATGTACGGTTTACCGGATCTTTCAATGGATGAATGGAGTTTGCATGTAAACCGTGTTATGGAGATGGGGGTTCCGCACTTGTCGGCATATTGCTTAACTGTTGAAGAGAAAACGACCTTAAGCAATTGGGTTCGTAAAGGGAAGATTAACACCTCAACCGAAGACACGCAATCAGATCAATTTGTGAAATTACTTGAGTGTATTGAAAAGTATGGCTATGAGCAATATGAAATTTCGAATTTCAGTAAACCGGGCTTTGAGTCGAAGCATAATTCAAATTATTGGAAGGGAGAATGGTACCTTGGGGTAGGACCGAGTGCACATTCGTTTAACGGAGCTTCAAGGAGTTGGGCTATAGCAAACAACCGCGGCTATATAAAGGCGTTGAAGAATAATAGTACTTATATTGAAACGGAACAATTATCTGCCGTAGATCAGTTTAACGAACGAATTTTGATTGGTTTAAGAACCAGTTACGGAGTCAATCTAGACGATTTATCGAACTTGAATGAAATTACAGAAGCATTTAATGTGACTGTAAATGGGTTTAAAGAAAAGCACTGGGTAAAGGACTCTGGAGGCACACTTACTTTAACCAAAGAAGGTAAATTACGAGCTGATTATATTGCTTCAGCATTGTTTCTCGATTAATGCATGCCAAAATGGATTCAAAATTCATATATTCATGAATTATTCAAAAAATTAAATGTCTAAAATAAAAGAAGGAATACCATTTACAGGTCTAAAAGGCTTTGCCAAACATTGGAAGAATGATGTTGTTGCGGCAATCAGTGTTTCACTTGTAGCATTGCCGTTATCGTTAGCAATTGCTGTTGCTGCTGGCGTCCCTCCAATTTCTGGGCTAATTACAGCTGTAATAGGTGGGCTTGCAACAACATTTTTTAGAAGTAGTGCCTTGTCAATCAATGGACCTGCAGCAGGGTTAATAGGCGTTATTTTAGCTGCAATTATAGCATTAGATGATGGTTGTGGATCCGTAAAAGCATTTGAGTATGTACTCGCAGCAATTATGGTTGCTGGAGGGCTACAGGTTTTAATAGGTTTGTTTAAATTCGGCCGAATAGCAGAAATCTTCCCCTCTACAGTTATTCATGGAATTCTAGCATCTATTGGAATAATCATCTTTGCAAAGCAAATGCACGTTGCAATGGGCACAAGTTCTGATGCTGAAAATACGGTTGGGATTTTAGCTGACATTTTTTATAAAATCCCAGAAATAAATCCATTTATCGCAATAATCTCAGGAATAGGAATAATCTTACTGCTTTTTCATGCTCGAATAAGTTATAAAGTCTTTCACTTTATACCTGCACCCGTTTGGGTTTTAGCAATTGCTGTTCCAATTGTACTTTTTTATAACTACTTAGAGGTAAATGAAATTGCTGTTTTAGGAGAAGCGTTTAAAGCTCCTGAAAACTATTTAATTGATATCCCAAGCGATTGGAAAAAAGGATTGGTTTTTCCAGATTTTGCTAAAGTTTTTACGGGCACATTTTGGATGGCAGTAATTTCCATTAACCTGTTGTCAACTGTAATTACGCTTGCCGGAACTAAGGCGGTAGACAAATTAGACCCGTACAAGCGAAAAACGAACATGAACCGTGACCTGGTTGGCGTTGGTATTAGTAGCATTATTTCTGGGGCTGTTGGAGGGCTTCCAATTATCACCGTTATTGTGAGAAGTACAGTAAATGTACACAACAATGCAAAAACGAAATGGTCAAATTTTTACCATGGCTTGTTTATTTTACTCTTTGTTCTATTCTTAATTCCTGTAATTCAACTGTTTCCAAAAGCTGCACTTGCTGCTGTTTTGGTTATTACCGGAATTAAATTAGCGTCGCCGCGGTTGTTTAAAGAAATTTATAACCAAGGCTTAGAGCAGATTATCTTTTTTAGCGCAACAATTATAATTACGCTTTATAGAGACCCTTTAATAGGCTTGTTGGGTGGTATGGGAATTACATTGATCGCGCACCTATTAATTTCACGTGTTTCTATCCCACAGTTTATTCAAATGATCTTGAACACAGGCACAAGGCTTAAAGAGAATCAAGATGGATCGTATATCCTAAACGTAAGAGGTATCGCAAATTTTTTATCCATGTTACGCCTAATTGGCCTGTTAGAAAAAATTCCGCATGGAGCTCATTTAAAAATTGATTTATCAAAAACACGATTAATAGATTTAACTTTTCAAGAGAAATTGTTAGAATTTCGAAAGGCTCACCTCTTAACGGGTGGGAGTGTTCAAATTGTTGGATTAACCGAACATATATCAGCTTCAAATCACAAATTGGCAATTAAGAGTTTAATAGTTCCGAACTACCCAAAAACATCACCACGCCAACAGCGTATCAATAAAATTGCAGTGGACAATGGCTGGCTTTATTCACGAGAAGAACAAGTCGATTCTATTGAAGCGCTGGACTTTGAGTTTTTCCAATCACGCCCATTAGACAAGAAGGCGAATGTAATTTCGGGCGAGTTTTCCGATATAGGAGTAGATTGGGAAATCAGTGACATTGTCTTTGACGAAGGGGCTATGCTTTCTAAAGAAGTTTACAAAACAACGGTTCAATTGCTTCACCTTCCAAAAGAAATTCCAGCGTTTGTTATTGATCAAGAAGGCATTTTTGACAAGTTGTTTGACCGTGTACTTTCGCTAAAGACAGAAAAGGATATTGATTTTAAGGAGAACCCTATATTTTCAAGTAACTTAAGGTTGACAGGTTCAGATGAACCTGCAATTCGTACACTATTTACGCCAAGCTTAGCGAGCTTTCTAGAAAGCGAAGAAATCTATCACATTGAGTCTAACGGAACTTCGTTGATTATCTTTAAATCTTTGCGAAATGCAAACACTGGAGAGGTGAAAAACATGGTGCGTTTTAGTAAAGATTTAGTTAAACATATTGTAGAGTGATTTTAAGAGTTTTATTGGGAGTAGTTCTTGTTGTAATCACCTATATGAGCCTAACCCCTTCTGAAATAATTGTTGTAGGGAATGATAAAGTAGGACACCTTATAGCGTATTCAGTTTTGATGTTCAACGCAGGTTTGGTTTTTTTTAAACCGACCAAACATTTTATAGGAGCCATTATTTTTTGTTTGATTTACGGTGGACTTATCGAAGTTTTTCAACATTATATCCCAGGTCGGTTTATGTCTGGGTACGATTTAATAGCAAATGCTTCAGGTGTTGGAGTAGGTGTTGTTTTAACCTATTTTTTATACAACCCCATTATTCGAACCTTACAATCAACGCGAATAATTTAGGTAACTTTAGCATTCAAATTCAAGGGCATGAAAAAAATTCAGAACTTCATTAACGGCGAGTATTGTGATCCTGTTAAAGGTCAATACATTGATAATTACGAACCGGCAACAGGAAAGGTTTACAGTTTAATTCCTAATTCTGATGAAGAGGATGTGCAACAGGCTGTGGATGCAGCTGAAAAAGCACTTCCTATCTGGTCAAAAATGTCACTTGAAGAACGGAGCAAAATTTTAATTAAACTTTCCGAAGGAATTGAAGCAAGAATGGACGAGTTTGTTCAGGCAGAATCAAAAGACAATGGTAAACCGGTGTCTTTGGCGGGTCATGTAGACATCCCTCGTGCGGTGTCTAATTTTCATTTTTTTGCAACAGCAATTTTACATTTTGCTTCTGAATCACACAACATGGAAGGTGTTGGGATTAATTACACAGTAAGAAAACCCATTGGAATTGTAGGTTGTATTTCTCCTTGGAATCTGCCCCTGTATTTATTCTCTTGGAAAATTGCTCCAGCGTTAGCTTCAGGTAACTGCATTATTGCTAAGCCATCAGAAGTAACCCCATATACGGCATATTTATTAGGTAAAGTTGCTCAGGAAGCGGGAATGCCCCCTGGCGTAATGAATATATTACATGGTGAGGGCGGTTCAGTTGGAGATGCCATTGTAAAGCATCCAAAAATAAAAGCAATTTCATTTACGGGAGGGACAAAAACAGGAGAGTATATTGCTAGAAAAGCGGCTCCAATGTTTAAAAAATTATCCCTTGAATTGGGAGGGAAGAATCCAAACATCATCTTTGCAGATTGTGATTTTAATGAAATGCTAAGCACGACGCTTCGATCTTCTTTTGCAAACCAAGGTCAAATATGCTTATGTGGCTCCCGTATTTTTGTAGAACGACTAATTTATAACAAGTTTAAGGAGGAGTTTGTTAAACGCGTTGCAGTAACCGTTGTATCAAACCCGCAAGATCCTTCAGCAAAATTGGGTGCTGTTGTTTCTAAGCCGCACATGGAAAAGGTCCTTTCTTATGTTGCATTGGCTAAAGAGGAAGGAGGAACAGTATTAACAGGTGGTGTACAAGTAAAATTAGACGCACCCTACGATCAGGGTTATTACTTGAGGCCAACAGTTATTGAAGGTTTGGCATTTGATTGTAGAACGAATCAAGAAGAAATATTTGGCCCTGTTGTAACGATTACCCCATTTGATACCGAACAGGAAGTTTTAAAGATGGCAAACTCAACTCAATACGGCTTGAGTTCAACCTTGTGGACTTCAGATTTAAAGCGCGCACATAGAATGGCTGATCAGCTTGAATCTGGAATTATTTGGATTAATTCGTGGTTAGTTCGAGATTTGAGAACCCCTTTTGGCGGAGTAAAATCTTCGGGTGTTGGAAGAGAAGGAGGATGGGAAGCTTTGAGGTTTTTCACAGAACCTAAGAACGTATTTATTAAATATTAATGAATTGGTTGGTTAAAGAAAAAGAGATTGTAGGGCTAATTTAGTTTGAGAATTAGCCAAATGTTCTGATTGCATGAATCATCATGCCGATTTCAATATTAGGTATAATACGTTGAGTATTTCAATTACAACAAATGACTTCGGAAGCCTAACTCAAAAAGACTACGCCTTAAGGATGAAATTGATCGCATAAAAAAAGGATGACTAATTAGTCATCCTTTTTTAAGTAATTTTTTTTATTTTTTTACTTCAATATTACTTTCTGTGTAGAAGTTATGTTATTTGCATCGACACTTACAAAGTAGACACCAGCATCTTGACTTGAAATATCCACTTGAGTTTCATTAGAAGCCGTTTCTTCAGCATAGATAATTCTTCCCATTACGTCTCTTACAATCGCAGAGAAACCATTTACATTAGTTTTATCTAGCTTAATATTAAATATTCCGTTACTTGGGTTTGGAGCAATGGTAAGACTGAAATTATTTTGAATTTCATTCACTGCAGCGAGATCAAAAAACAAAATTTCAATTTCAAAAAAGTATACATCTCCTAGGGATAACGTATGAATATATGGCACACCACTTTCCATGTCATCAAAAGATATTTGATCAATTATTTGCCTATTAAATACTGCTTCATCTGGATTTAATAGTGCAAAAGCATCACCAACTAAGGGCACTCCTGAACAAGAGACTACAGCAAAATCAGATTCAAACCCAGAAGCTTCAAATGTTATGTAGTCTGAAATGACATTTGTTTCGGAAGCAATTTCAACATCTTGAATATCATTCCATAACCCATAGTCTTGATTTTCGTCTGAGTCAAAAGCCCAACAGTAAAAATTTTCGTTACTATTCCCTTCAGCTTTAGTCCAAAGTTGGAAAACAGGATCTTGAGGAGCAAAAGGACACAAAGTAAGCCCTAATATAGGGTCAACAAACTCTCCATCACAGGCATCAGCTAACGCCTTTAGTTTAGTGACTTTAACAGTATAGTTTATTTGTGATTGAGCCATAAAAGAGACTCCAATAAGTATTAATAATAGATATTTCATAGTGGTTAATTTTAAACAAATGTATACGAAGTTAGGAACAATCCAAAAAAAAAGGCGATTACTTTTGTAATCACCCTTATTGCACAAGACTTAGTTGCATTTATTATTTAATGATCAATGTTCTAGTCAAGTTAACATTTTTACCAATAACAGTTATTAAATAAGTACCGTTAGAAGCGTTGACTAAATCAATATACATATTGTTTGAAGTCAGTGGTGATGTGTAAATAGTTCGTCCTGTTAGGTCTGTAACCGTTAACGTATAATATTGAAGATTTGCCACATTCAATTGAACATTAAATGTCCCATTACTTGGGTTTGGATACAGGGTAAAATCAAGGCCAGCATCCACGTTATTTACAGCAAGATCTCCACCTGTATAGAATCCGTCAATTGCTCCAACCCCAGAGTTGTTAGGGTCTAACCAAAATTTTAATTGTGCGTTGTTTGAACTTCCTGAAGGCTCCCACGAACTAGAAAGTTTTCCGTAGTAATCAGGGGCATTTAAGTTCCAACAAGATGCTCCACCGCCCCACAATTGACCAATAATTCTTTTGTCTTGGTCAAATAGCGGAGAGCCTGAAGACCCTCCTTCAGTTGTTGTATTTCTATCCCAATGAACTTCCCAACTGCTATTGTTTTCAGAAGATCCCATAGCCTGTACAGAGATTGCTGCTTCATCATCGAATGCAATTTTTTTAATGTCACCAGATGGATGGTGAATACAAACAGTTGTATTAGGAGCTGTATCTTGATTGTTCCACCCAGCTAAAAAAGCATTGTATGCAGGAGGAACAGTTCCACCAACTAGACCTCCAGTAATTTCTACTAAACAAAAATCAGAAGGCGTTCTTTTTGCCCTTAATGTGGCTCCCGACAATGACTCAAAAGAAGGAGAACTGTTAGGGTTTGTACACCCATTTGACTCCCAGTTGAATCTAAAAATCCATGAAGTAGGGTTGCTATAACAGTGATTTGCTGTTAAGACATAAGGTGTACCGTCATTGAGCGTGTTGTTTATTAAAGAGCCAGAACAAAAACCACTACTTCCAGAGACTAACATTACAGCACTTCTTTTTTGGTATTCCCAATCATCGCCATCAGGGCAGTTAACATTCATGTTACAATCTCCTGAAGACCCAAAAGCTTTTTCAATAAACTCTCCGGCTGTTCTATATCCGTGAGTTACTCTGTTAATGTGTAAACTTCTGTTTAATTCCGTATTTTCAGCAGCTACATAGTATTCAATAATGGCAACATCGCCTGGAACTAATTCCGTTCCAAGCTCCCCCTTATATAAATGGTTTGAGGTAAAGTTTCCTAAGATGAATGATTTGTCTTCGTTGTACACGTATAGTTCATTTCCTGTAGGAATTACAACGTTATCTAATGTTAAATTAATGGTTAATGCCGCTTGACATTCTAAGCGTAATTGCCAAACTAGACCTCCATCTGGATGTGTTGTCCAGGTTCCTGCGTTTGTCATGCTTAGATCGGTTTCATTATTGAACCCAAATCGCCATGGGGCATTTCCTTGTTTGTCTGTAATAAGATCTTCAGCACGAAGTGCGTCTACATCAGGTTGTGAAAACAACCGTGTATCAACCGTTGTTAGTGTTGATTCTAATTCAGCTCCGCGTGGAAATCCTCCGTCTCCCTGTTGAGCAAGTGTAGTCGAGCTTGTAAGTAATAAAGAGCAAGCAATAAGTAGTTTTTTATTCATAAGTTCTAGTTTTTACAAAGTATTTGGTGCGTTATATTCGGAACCCGTGTAAACACGTTACCAAAGTACAAAAAAAAACCACCATCACGATAATGAAGGTTTAATTTTATAGTGCCTAGACGAGTAGAATAGTTTAAAGAAGAAAGAAAATTAATGTAGCTTTGTTAGAAGAACTTTTGCACGAGATGGAATCTACACAAGGTTCATTCTGTCAGTTATTAGAAAAGGAAAAAATGATTGTAGGTATTTGTGGAGGCAGTGGAGCAGGAAAAACAACATTATTAAGACGGTTGAGGTCGCACTTTAGCGCATTAAAACCAAGTGTTTTTGTAATGGATAATTATTATCAATCTATTGATAAACAAGTAAAAGATGAAAAAGGGCATTATAATTTTGACCTTCCAACCGCTTTAGACCAGCAAAAATTGACAGCCGATTTAGCAAAGCTTCAAGCCCAAGAACACGTTGTGGTCAAAGAGTATCATTTTAATGCTCCACCAGATAAACACATTTTTGTTACGGTTGAACCCTCTGAGTTAATTTTTGTTGAAGGCTTATTTCTTTTTCATTATGAAGGGGTAAGAAGCAAATTAGATTTTAGCATTTTTATTGATGTAGACCCCAGTGTACAGTTAGACAGAAGGCTATATCGAGATCAAGAAACAAGGGGATATTCTAGAGAAGATATTCTTTACCAGTGGAAGAACCATGTGGCACCTTGTTACGAGAATTATTTACTACCTTACAAAGAAGGTGCTGATTTCCAGTTTAGAAATGATTCAAATTCGGATCATGACTTTGAGCTATTGGTAAAAGAAATAGCACTGAAAATGGAGCAGACTCAAACATGTTAAAACGCAGTTTAAAGAAATATTATATCCTAGTTGCAGCACTACTTTGCTCTTTGCTGTTTGGTCTTTATTTTTTTAAGACATTTTCTGAAAATTACACTCCTTCTATTGAGAAATTTCAAGTTGAATTTTCTAAAGCTGAAACTGCTTTAGAAACCGCACTTCGGCTTCGTTCTAACGAAATCAAACAAGGAGGTATAACACAGCAATGGAAAAAAATTAATACGAAAGACGCGTATAATCTGCATGTTTACCATAAAGATTCCCTTGTTTTTTGGAATACGAATCAGATTCCTATTATTCGTTTTGCAGAAATTCACTTTCCTTCTGAAGGGTTCTTGCACTTACAAAACGGATGGTATTATGCAAAAATGAAGGCCTTTAATGACTATGTGGTTTGTGCTTCAATGCTTGTTAAGCAAGATTATTCGTACAAAAACAATGAGCTGGTCAATGGTTTTGCTCCGAATTTAAGTTTACCATTCTCTTCTTATATTTCATTGGAGGAAGATGTTGGGCATCCAATTTATTCAAACAGTTCAAGGTTTGTTTTTTCCATTTTACCGAAGCCGTATCAAGAAGCAACCTCAAGTGAATCAATCACAATGTTATTCTTATTGCTTGCCTCTATAGCGCTTTGGCTATTTGCTCTTGCTCGTTTGGTAGCACGATTTACTCAGAAATGGGGGTGGATAGTTCTTTTTTCGGTGCTTATTTTCAGGGCTTTTTCGTTAAGGTACAGTTTCTTTGGGTTTATGCACGGAACCGATGCATTTTCTCCAAGTTTATATGGAACAAACCAGTGGCTGCCAAACTTTTTTGAATACTTGGTAAATGTTGCTGTAGTTATTTTTGCATTGCATTTTTTATCAAAACGACTGCTTTCAATTCGTAAATCGCGTATAAACCGATACATTGCTTTAGCCACTTTTATCGTATCCTTTTCAGGGTGGTTTATGATTTTATTCTTGACAAAAGGGTTAGTTGAGAACTCATCAATTCCATTGGTTATTGATGAGTTGTTTTCGTTGAATGTTTATTCCGCATTAGCCTTAATTAGTTTAGGGGCATTGTTTTTTGCGTACTTTAAATTTGTTCGGTCAACAGTAGAGGCTTGTCAAAATCAGTTAATTACAGGAGCACAGCTGGCAGTTGTAAGCTTCATGACTTCTGTGAGCTTCTTTTTCTTTGAAATAAGCTATGGGTACCAATTGTTTTTAGCCTCTCTTTTTCCGCTCGTATTTTATGAGCTTGTCCTTTACCTTGTATATCGAAACAAGCAGTCAAATCAATTAACAACGGGCATCATTTTATTGTTACTTTTTTCGGTAATAACCGCAGCTAACATTGGCTCTTTTAACGAACGAAAAGAGAGGGGAGAGCGAGAATTGTATGCGAGTCAACTTGTTGCAGAAAAAAATATTATCACCGAAATAGAATATGCGTCAATTAAGGAGAAAATAGCAGACGATAAGTACTTAAAACGCTTAATCAGTTACCCCAAAGCCTTAAGTATGTCCAAGTTTCAAGCAGGAATGGAGCGCCGTTTTTACAATGGTTTTTGGGAAAGGTACGAAATGGAGTTCCATTTCTTTGATGAAAACTGCTTACCACTGATTGATAAAAGAAAAGATGGAACGCGACAGTATGATGAGTTGCAAGGGATTTTAGATCGATCAGGAACGATTTCCGAACTCGACTCAAATATTTTTTTCATCAACGATTACACAAACCAGTACAGCTATGTCATTCGCCAACACATTCTTGGTCGAAATGGAGAGAGGGGTGTGTTGTTTTGCACATTAAAGTCAAAAAAAATTCCAGAAGAAATAGGGTTTCCAAGGTTGTTGATTTCTTCAAAAGCAAATGTTTTTGAATCGCTTGAGTCCTATTCAATTGCAAAATTTCACAATGGAAAATTGATTACAAAATATGGCGGGTTTAATTATCCATCGTCGTATCATTTAATGATTCCTACGAACTTAAATCAAAAAGGCTTTTTTGATTACATGGGATATAACCATTATGCGCTTAAGAAATCAGAGACAGATTTGGTCATGCTTTCTACAAAAAAACTACAGCTGGTTGACTACATTACATCCTTCTCTTATCTATTTACACTGTACGGCTTGCTCTTGTTGCCCTTGCTTTTTCGAATGAATTCTGAAAAAGGATTTAGTAAAACATTAACCCTTGCTTTGAAAATTCAAGTTGTGCTAATTTCTCTTGTTTTCCTTTCATTGTTTGCTTTTGGATGGGGCGCGGGCGTTTTTGTGAGCAATCAGTACAATGAGCTTACTGACGATGTAATCAAAGAAAAATTGAACTCTGTGGAGACAGAGGTTAAATCGAAACTTGCGCGTTATGAGGAGTTAACCATTTCAGAAAATGGAAATTACATGCAGGTAATTTTACAGAAATTTGCAAAAGTATTTTTCACGGATATAAACATGTATGACAAAGAAGGTTATTTGTTAGCAACCTCTCGACCAAAAGTCTTTAATGTCGGGTTAATTAGTGAACAAATGAACCCAAAGGCGTTCAAGCATTTGAAATTTTTACAACAGAGTGAGTTTGTTCACCTTGAAAATATTGGAGAACTTCATTACTCATCGGCCTATAAGCCATTTTATAGTTCAACGGGGAATTTGTTAGGATATATTAACCTTCAGCATTTTGGTCAGCAACGGGAATTTGAAAATCAGATACAAGATTTTTTAGTGGCTATTGTTAATGTGTTTATACTCCTTTTAGCAATTTCCATAATACTTGCAATTTTCATTTCAAATTGGCTTACTGCACCTTTACGTCTTTTACAAAGTAACTTTGCAAGTGTTAAGTTTGGGAAGCATAACGAGCAAATTTTATACGATAAAGAAGATGAGATTGGAGCCTTGGTAAAGGACTACAATAAAAAACTAGACGAGCTTGAGTATACCGCTCAACAACTTGCACGAAGCGAGCGAGAACTTGCATGGAGGGAGATGGCAAAACAAGTGGCTCATGAGATTAAAAATCCATTAACACCGATGAAGTTGAGCGTGCAACAGTTGTTACGCACCTACGATCATACCGATCCAAACAGTGGTGATAAATTGAAAAAAGTAGCCAATTCAATTGTTGAACAAATTGATGCACTAACAAAAATTGCCAATGAATTTTCTACGTTTGCTAAAATGCCAAATCCATCAGAAGAAAAACTAGATATTGTCTCTTTGATTCAGGGAGTCATAGAAGTGTTCAATACAGACCTCAAGACAAGTATAACATTTAACTCAGCAGAAAAAGAGGTGTTTATGCTGGCTGATAAGGACCAGTTTGTTCGGGTATTTAATAATTTATTTAAAAATGCAATTCAAGCAATTCCAGGAGAACGTGAAGGAAAAATTGTGGTAGACCTAGCTGTTGAACATGGGGTTATGAAGGTTGCAATTCACGACAACGGGATTGGAATTCCGAAACAAAAACATGAAAAAATATTTGTGCCTTACTTCACAACTAAAAGTACAGGGACAGGCTTAGGTTTAGCAATGATAAAACAAATTATAGAGAATCATAAGGGTGAAATAAGGTTTGAGAGCGCCCTTAATTTAGGAACAACGTTTTACATCAAATTGCCGATAGCCGACCGATAGTGTGAACGAAGTTTACTTCTTTCATTTCTTTAGGAGCTATTTTTACGGGAGATTCAACGGATTTAAGAATAAATAATACCTTTGTCACGTGTTCAATACGATGAGTGAAAACAAAAAAATAGCGGTAATTGGAGGGGGTAGCTGGGCAACAGCACTCGTTAAAATTTTGAGCAATAACATTAGCTCGCTAAATTGGTACATGAGAAATGAAACTGCGGTTGATCATATCCTAAAGTTTCGCCACAACCCAAATTATTTGCAGTCGGTAGAGTTTGACTTAACTAAAATCAATGTTAGCACAAACTTAATTGAAACAATACGCCCTGTTGATATTATTATTATTGCGACGCCATCAGCGTTTTTGGTGAAGTTGTTTGAAGACTTTCCTGTTGAGTTGTTTAAAGACAAGGTTGTTTTTTCAGCAGTAAAAGGAATCATTCCTGAACACCATGCAATTCCGGCTCGTTTTATCCATAAGACCTTTGATATTCCATATGACCGTATTGGAATTGTTTGTGGGCCTTGCCATGCAGAAGAGGTTGCTTTAGAACGCCTTTCATATTTAACAATTGCATGTCAAGACGAAGATATTGCAGAAGAAGTGGCCGAGTTATTTGCTTGCCGATACATCAAAACAACAACTTCTGACGATTTGATAGGGACTGAAATTTCTGCAGTATTGAAGAATGTATATTCAATTGCATCAGGAATTTGTTCAGGGTTAGGATATGGTGATAATTTTCAAGCCGTTCTTATTTCAAACGCAATACAGGAAATTGAAAATTTAATTGATGAAATGAGCCCTGTGCACCGTGACGTAAAATCGTCTGCATATTTAGGCGATTTATTGGTGACAGCATATTCGAAATTTTCTAGAAATAGAACCTTTGGCTACATGGTAGGAAAGGGCTACTCCGTAAAAACAGCCCAGTTAGAAATGGACATGATTGCAGAGGGTTATTTTGCAACAAAAAGCTTGATGGAAATCAAAAAGAAATTTCAAGTTGAAATGCCAATTGTTGAGGCAGTTTACAATATTGTTTACGAAAAAATTTCTCCTGTAATTGAAATGCGAATTCTTTCAGATAGACTGAGTTAATGATATTCTACAATATAGAAGGGCAGTGTTTACGTGCTCGACGTTATATTTATAACTTTACTGAAAATGATTAAAATGAAAGTTTTCAAATTTGGTGGGGCTTCAGTAAAAGACGCTAAATCAATACGGAATGTTGCTGACATTATTGCCTTATTTAAGATAGAAAAACTTGGAATTGTTGTTTCTGCAATGGGAAAAACAACCAATGCAATGGAGCAAGTTGTAGCGTCCTTAATGTCAAAACAGGAGGTGCTTTTTAACGAATATGTAGAGGAGCGCAGGCAGTTTCACCTTGCAATAATGAATGAATTGTTTCAAGATAAAACAAACTCTATTTATGCGGAGGTTAATAACATCTTTACACATTTAAAATCCAGGTACCAATCCAGTACTCGTTCAAACTATGATTTTGAGTATGATCAAATTGTCGGAACGGGAGAAATGCTTTCTACGCAAATTGTCAATGCATTTTTAATCCAAGAGGGGTTTAACTCGAGGTGGTCAGATGCTAGGAGATTGATTAGAACCAATGAAGACCATCGTGAAGCAGAAGTTGATTGGGAACAAACGACGGCTTTATTTCAAACGCATTTTATGCCCCAATACGAATCGTGTAACATTCAAGTAACACAAGGGTTTATTGGCCATACAAGCGAAGGGTTTTCAACAACATTGGGGCGAGAAGGGTCCGATTTTTCAGCAGGAATTATGGCCTATTGTTGCGATGCGGAAAGTGTTACAATTTGGAAGGATGTACCGGGCATGTTGAATGCAGATCCAAAGTGGTTCGACAATACAATTAAGCTAGACAGTATCTCATTTAGAGAGGCGATTGAACTTTCTTACTATGGTGCCTCTGTAATACACCCAAAAACGATAAAACCACTTCAAAATAAAGAGATTCCACTTTATGTGAAATCATTTATAAACCCACAGGCTGACGGAACAGTCATCCAATCGTCAACGGTAAATGACCAGCTAGTTCCTTCGTTTATTTTTAAGCTAAATCAAGTTTTATTCTCATTTACTCCAAAAGATTTTTCTTTTATTGTTGAAGAAAATTTGAGTGATATTTTCCAACGGCTCGCTAAAGCCAATGCGAAGATTAATTTGATGCAAAATTCAGCATTACAGTTTTCTATTTTATTGGATGAAGAGAAGGTTGAAACACAAGATATTTTAGCCCTTTTTAGTGACACATATCAGGTGAAATTTAACACGGGCTTAGAATTGATAACAATTAGGCATTATGACGAAGCTACTTTGGACCGTTTAACGGTTGGGAAAGAAATTATTTTGCAACAAAAAACACGTGAAACAGCGCGTTTAATAGTAAAGCATAAAACATTCGCTTAATTCTACCATAAAAAAGGTATTGCAGAACTCTTTCAAGCTTGTATATTTGTAATCAGTCTAAATAATGGCACAACACTTATCTAAAATAAGCAATGGCGAAACGGTAATCGTTCGTCAAATTGAAGAATCTTCACTAAAGGTAAAACTCATGGAAATGGGAATTGTTGAAGGGAAGGAGCTTCGGGTGCTTTATCGTGCTCCACTTGGAGACCCTATAGCAATTGATGTTTCGGGTTATGTTCTTTCGTTAAGAAACGACGAAGCCAACAGGGTACAGGTAGACTTAAAGCCGAATCTGGCATGAAAATAGCACTATTAGGAAATCCAAATACAGGAAAGAGTACGGTTTTTAATTTACTTACAGGAATGCGCCAACACGTGGCAAATTTTCCAGGTGTTACTGTAGATAAGAAGGTTGGTAAATGTAAGGTGAATGACCAAGAGCACGAGTTAATCGATTTTCCAGGAACCTATAGCATTTATCCAAGATCCAAAGATGAAGAGGTTGTTTATCACAGTTTATGTGATACAGAAAGTGCCAATTATCCAGATGCTGCAATTGTTGTAGTAGATGCTTCAAATTTAGAGCGAAACTTATTGTTTTTCTCACAAATATATGACTTGCAATTGCCCGTTGTTCTAGTTTTAAACATGACTGACGTAGCTAAAAAGAAACAGAAGGTGTGTCGTGTAGAAGGACTTCAAAAAGTATTTCCAGAAGCGATTATTGTGGAGGCAAATGCACGTGTTGGAATAGGAAAAGAACGCATTTTAAATGCGATATCTATGCTTGATAAACGGGAAGGGCATCGGTTTCAACCAGAAACGAATGTTGCTGAGGTTGATGCTATTTCGAGGCAAGAAAATGAAACAGAAGAACGATTTAAACGCATTGCATCACATTTACCTTCGATTGAGTCTCCAATAATTAAAAAAGACAGTGGCTCAACAAAGCTAGACCGCATTTTAGTACATCCAGTTTGGGGCTACGCTATTTTTGCGGTAATACTGCTCATCATCTTTCAATTTATCTTTGCCTTTGCAGCGATACCTATGGATTTGATTGATGGGTCATTTGCCGATTTAAGTGATTGGATAGCATCTGTGATGCCAGAAGGTGTGTTAACGAATTTGATAACACAAGGAATAGTACCAGGAATAGGAGGGGTGGTTATATTTATTCCACAAATTGCACTGTTGTTTTTCTTTTTGGCAATTTTAGAAGAAACCGGATATTTATCACGCGTTGTTTTTATCATGGATCGGTTGATGCGACCACTTGGACTGAATGGAAAAAGTGTTGTTCCCTTATTATCAAGTGTTGCTTGTGCAATTCCAGGAATTATGTCTGCCAGGACAATTTCGGACTGGAAAGAGCGCATGATTACAATTATGGTAGCACCATTAATGAGTTGTAGCGCACGAATTCCGGTATATACTTTGCTTATTGCTTTGGTTATTCCAAACGAACGTTTGTTTGGTTTTATGAACCTACAAGGCTTGGTCTTGTTTGGTCTGTACGCGCTAGGAACATTGAGTGCTTTGGCAATCGCTATTATTTTAAAGTGGTTCATTAAGACGAAAGAAAAAGGATTTTTAATGTTAGAAATGCCTTCTTATAAAGTTCCAAGCCCTAGAAACATCGTTATTGTTGTTTGGGAAAAAGTAAGGTTGTTTGTGTGGGATGCTGGAAAAATCATTTTAGCGATCTCTATTGTTTTGTGGGCTTTAGCATCTTATGGCCCAGGAAATCGGATGCAGGAAGCAGGAAACAAAGCGCATCGTATGTATGCAGAACAAGGATACTCAGAGGCTGAAATAAATCAACATGTGGCTTCTGTAGAATTAGAAAACTCATACATTGGGATAATGGGAAAAACAATTGAACCCGTTATTAAACCTATGGGGTATGATTGGAAAATCGGAATTTCATTAATCACTTCTTTTGCAGCGCGTGAGGTTTTTGTAGGTTCTATGGCAACAATCTATGCCGTTCAAGACGATGGCGAATTAAATCGCCCTTTGATAGAGAAGATGCGCGCAGAAAAACGTTCAGACGGAACTCCAGTATATACACTCGCGGCAGGAGCATCATTAATGGTGTTTTATGTATTTGCAATGCAGTGTATGGCCACCTTGGCTGTTGTAAAACGGGAAACAAAAAGTTGGAAATGGCCGTTAATTCAAATGGGCTACATGGGCGCGTTAGCCTACTTTGCTGCTTGGGCCACATTTATACTGCTTTCATGATACAAAAGATACTCGCCATAGCTATTTTGGGAGTTGCTGTACTTTACTTAGGCAAGCAATTCTATGTTCGTTTTTTTAGTAAAAAAACAAACTGTGATTCGTGCGCTGTAAGCCAAATTAAGGTAGAAAAAAAATAGCCTTACTATTCAAAATCTACCCCTTGTTTGTTTAGTAGTTGCTTAACGTATACTGCAAAAAAAGCAAGGTAAGCGAAACAAAGCGCACCAACAACAAACGAAGGTTGAATTCCAATAACATCAGATAATTTTCCTTGTAGTGGCGGAATAATTGCTCCACCCAGAATCATCATTACTAAAAAGGCAGACCCCTGCGTTTGGTATTTCCCTAATCCGGCAAGTGAAAGTGAAAAGATACAAGGCCACATGATGGAACAGAAAAGCCCTGCACTTAAAAAGGCATAAACGGCAACCATACCTGTAGATAGTAAGCCAATAAGGGTTGCAATAGCTCCAAGTGTTCCAAAAACACCCAAGGTTAAAGCGGGCTTGTCGTTTGTTATAAAGAAAGCGCCAATTTGAATAAGAACACAAACAACATACCAATACAATGGTGCAATTTCGTACCCTGAAATTTTGGTTAAAATCAGTACCACACCAAAGGCAATTAATGGGACAAAGAAGCGCAATAATTTTGTGGTCAAGCTTGATAAATCGAAGGCATTAATTGCTCCTGCCCAACGGCCAATCATTAAAGACCCCCAGTACATTGCTATAAATGGTGCAATTTGAGAAGCGTTATATCCTCCAAATTCAGGTTGTTGTAAAAGCTCTGCCAAGTTACTTCCTACAGCCACTTCAACACCAACATAGACAAAGATTGCAAGCATTCCTAAGGTCAGTTGCGGGTATTGCATTGCTCCCCACCCCTTTTTTTGACTAGCTCCTTTAATTGAAGCGTAAATAAGCCCAACTAGTATAACAACAAGCCCAGCCGACCAACCAATAATCCTGATGCGTTCAGCGTCTTCACTGCTCCAATTTAAATCTGATTTGTAGCTGTAAAACACGGGAGCAAATGAAACAATCAAAAGCCCTGTAATTAGAAGTAAAGTACGCACTGCCTTTTGAACATCTTCGTTTTCTTTTAGACCTTCGTTATCTACAACAATTCCCTCGGGTACTTTTTTTGAAAAACCAAACAGTGCGGCTACTCCAATAAAAAGCCCACCAACACACGCATAAAGGAGAATAACTTTAGAAAGGCTTAAGGACTGAATCATCTCTTCACTAATTGCAGACGCTGTCCCGAAGAGGGCTAAGGATACTATTAATGGACCTATGGTTGTTCCCAGGCTATTAATTCCTCCCCCAAGATTAATTCTACTAGAACCTGTAGACTCATCGCCAAGTGAAATCATAAAAGGATTGGCTGAGGTTTGCTGTAAAGAAAATCCGAGCGCTACAATAAACAACCCAATAAGCATGCCTGTGAACATGTTTAGGTAAACAGAAACAATCATCGCTCCAGCACCAATTGCTGAAAATAAAAGGCCATAAACGATACTTTTTTTATACCCCCAAGAACCTACAAGGTCTTTTCCGGATGAGGTTCCAAATAAGAACAGGCCCAATGCCCCTAAATAATAGGCGCCATAAAAAGCAAAATCAATCAATTGACTCTGGAATTGATCTAAGTGGAAATAGGTTTTACAAAACGGGATAAAGACACTGTTTCCAGCAGCAATAAACC
Organism: Crocinitomicaceae bacterium; assembly: GCA_029238665.1. Classification (GTDB taxonomy): domain Bacteria; phylum Bacteroidota; class Bacteroidia; order Flavobacteriales_D; family Crocinitomicaceae; genus UBA4466. The sequence continues at coordinate 88,310 of JAQWFQ010000012.1, forward strand.
CCCAAAAAAAGAAAACGGTTGTGAGCGTTGTTAATGCACCATAATTTGTTTTTTTTACTTCTATTTTGTTTGGCATAACGTCATGTTTAGATGCACCAAAATAATCAGAATTAACACCAAGTGATTGCCTTTTAATTGAAAGATATCATGGTTTTTTAGTTAATAAGTCTTTTTAGAGGGGCGTCACAAGTCATAACGATAATGGGCTACGCGACTAAAACGTTATCCCTATAATCGTTTTCGCGACTCCTGTCACGTTATAAAATCTAGATAGTTGTCTGTGTTAATGACTTCGAACGATGCGTCAGGATAAGCCTTTTGCCATGACGCCGGCACCTTCGCTTTCTTCTTCGGGTTCCACTTGAACTCGTATCCACACAGCTGTCCATCTCTTTCTTCAACCCAGTCAATCTCCTGTCTAGTGTGTGTACGCCAAAAGAAGTTAGCGGTATGCTGCCTGTTGTATTCCTGGTACTTCAAGCGTTCTGAGATGATGTAGTTTTCCCATAGCTCGCCATGATCGTCACGAACATTCATCCTGTTGAAGTTATTGATCAGGGCGTTGCGGATACCGTTATCGTAGAAGTACCACTTGTTCTTTTTCGTGATTTCGTTGTCCAAGTTCCTGCTGAATCCCGATGCCTTGTATATGATGAACACCTTCGATAACAGATCCAGATACTTATCCACCGTACCCTTGTTGATCTGTAGATCGTTACCGATGCCCTCTACAGATATTTCGCTACCGACCCTGAATGCGAGGATGCGAAGAAGGGACACTATTTTCTCCCGCTTTCTTATACCCTCGAACGCGAGTATGTCCTTCAATAGGTATGAGCTGACCTGTTCCTTAAGGTAGTCTACCTTCTCGTCCCAAGTATCTATATGTTCCAGTTCGGGATAGCTACCAAATATCAAGCGCTCCTCGAATTTATTCTTTGTCTCCATGTAGTTTTCGTTAACACCGAACTCCATCTGTGCAAGTGGATACAAGTGTAACGTCATCTTCCGTCCAACCAGCGGTTCCCCCAACTGGTTGTTCAAATCGAATACCGACGAGCCCGTCACGAGTATTCTTATCCCGTCGATAGAATCTACCATCAGCTTCAGCTTCAACCCTATTTCCGGGATCGCCTGTGCTTCATCTATGACGAGCAACCGGGTCTTACCTAGCAAGCGTTGATAGTTTTGAATCGTGCGCTGCTTCAACATACTATGCGTATCCTCGTCCTCCCCGTTGAGTATCAACGGCTTCTCGTCAAGCTCGGAAAGTATATGCTTTATTAGTTCGGTCTTACCAACACGCCTAGCGCCTAGAAGTACGACGACCTTGTTCGGTTTCAAGTATTTCTTGATCGTACTTTCTAAGGATCTATCGATGTATTTCATGTGTTCTCGGAGTTTGTATCCGTATCAAATGTACGTTTTTTTATTAAATTCCGCCATTATATTGTCTGTATTTAATTTAATTACGTCATTTCGATAGCGCAAATTAATTAAAAAGCGCTATTTCGGATGCGCATGGACTGGTTACAGGTGAATGAATTAACGCTAATTCGTTCAGTAGACTCATGTAGTTCACGTAAATTGCTTCAGTTTCTGGTGCTTTTTGGTCACTTTTCGCGTATTTTTCGTCAGTTTCCTGCCCATTAAAGCCATATCTATAATTCCCATTACTAATCGTTCTACCATCCAATTGTACTCCAAATGGGTTATTCAGCTATATTAACGATCCCAGTTACAACAAAAGAATTAGGCCATAAAAAAACCGGAAAGTTTCGTCAAAAAACGAAAAATTCCGGTTTAGTACTCGAGGCGGGAATCGAACCCGCACTCCCGAAAGAACTGGATTTTGAATCCAGCGCGTCTACCAGTTCCGCCACTCGAGCATTCTAACAATATAGTTGGTAGGGTATATTGCGGGTGCGAAGTTAGCCATTTTCTTTAAATCGCAAAGGAGTTTGTAAATAAATCAAGAAGTAGGAGTGCAAATCAATGTTTTTGGCTAAAATTGTGGTGCTATGGGTAAGATTCTGATAAAAAATATCAAAGGACTCGTTCAGTTTGGTGAAAATTTACCGAAGGTTCGAAAAGGAGTAGAAATGAAAGAACTTCCAGTTTTGGAAAATGCTTTTTTAGCATTGGAAGATGGAGTTATTGTTGCCTATGGTGCAATGGAAGACTGGGGAGGGATTACCGATTGGCGCGATTTAGAAGTTATAGACGCTGAAGGGAAATTTGTGCTTCCTGCCTTTTGTGATTCACACACCCATACTGTTTTTGCACAGTCAAGAGAAGAAGAATTTGTAGATAGAATTAATGGACTGAGTTACGAAGAAATTGCAATTCGAGGAGGAGGTATTTTAAACTCTGCTCGCAAATTACAAGAAATGTCAGAGACAGACCTGTTTAATCATGCCATGGAGCGCATAGAGCGCTTACAGTCGTATGGAACAGGGGCCATCGAAATTAAATCAGGGTATGGTTTAACGGTAGAAGCAGAATTAAAAATGTTGCGTGTCATTAAACGAATTAAATCAGAAAGTTCAATCGCTATTAAGGCTACGTTTTTAGGAGCGCATGCATTTCCACCAGCGTTTAAAGAAAATCACGCGGGTTACATTGATCAAATTGTAAATGAAATGCTCCCTCAAATTGAGAAAGAAGGCCTGGCAGATTACATTGATGTCTTTTGTGAACGCAATTATTTCTCTGTAGATGAGATGGCTACAATTTTAGAGGCTGGAATTAAGCATGGACTACAACCAAAGGTTCACGTAAATCAATTTTCAACAATTGGAGGTGTGCGCAAAGCGGTTGAGCTCAACGCGTTGTCAGTAGACCATATGGAAGAGATTTCGGACGATGACATTGATGCATTGAAAGGCTCTACAACAATAGCTACCATTTTGCCGAGCTGTTCTCACTTTCTATCCATTCCATTTGGAGATGCCAGAAAGTTAATGGAAAATGATTTGCCTGTAGCGCTAGCAAGTGACTTTAACCCTGGAAGTACGCCCAGTGGAAACTTAATGTTTGTGTGGTCATTGGCCTGTGTGAAAATGAAAATGACTCCTGAGGAGGCGCTAAACGCACTTACACTAAACGCAGCTTATGCAATGGATCTTTCGGATACGCATGGAACAATTTCTCTAGGAAAGAAAACACCAATAATACTTACAAAACAGCTTCCAAGTATAGCATACATTCCGTATTCGTTTGGTGATCAACACATCGATCGATTAATTATAGCTTAAGTTTATTTTCCATACCTGTAGAATTAGAAACAGTATCGTTAATCGCAATATTCAATTTTTTTAAGCGAATAAAGAGCTATTTTAGTATATTTGGTTATACTGATAAAACACCATTATTCATGATTCCACGTATGCAGAAGCAGTCCATTCAAGACAAGCTTAAATCAAATAAATTAGTCTTTGTTCAGGGCCCTCGAAAAGTGGGGAAACGAAAGCTTATTGAATCGGTTTTGATTGAGCTCAAGGAGATGTTTGTTTCTATGGACTGTTCAGATAAAGTTACCCGGAAACGATTAAATGAAGATTACACACTGCTTAATAACACTCCTGGATTTGTTGTCTTACATGAGGCACAATATTTAAAAAACTTGGCGCAATTAGTCGACGCAGTTTTAATGGGAAAAATTAATGCTACTGTTATTGTCTGTTGTTCTTTTCGGCCGAAGGTAGACCCTGAATTATTAGAAGCCTTACGAGTAGAGGGGTTAGAGATTAATCTTTTTGCCCCTTCTTTTTATGAGTCTGCCCAACACTTTGGGCTGCCAGAAGAGGATCGTCTGTTGGAAGAGCGATTAATTTATGGCAATTACCCTGATGTTTTAGCTGATTTAGACAATGCGGAAACCACATTAAACGAGATTATTAAAGATGCAATTTTCACAAATTTAAGTGGTGAAGAGCGGATAAATAAAGGCGATAAGTTAATGCGAATGCTACAACTTTTAGCATTCAACATTGGGCAAACCATTTCGTATAATGACATTGCTGAACGGTGCGGATTAGACAACGAAACTGTAGAACGATACATTCATTTATTAGAAGATGCATTTATACTGTATCGGATTCCATCGTACCACAATGGCCACCGGTATGAATTGAAAAAATCAAATGTTGTTTATTTTGCCGATAATGGCGTTCGAAATGTATTGATTCGGAACTTTAACTCAACGTTTTTACGAAACGACATGAATGAGCTGTGGCGTAATTATGTTATTTCTGACCGCATGAAATGGCTTAAAATGAATGGCATTCAAAAAGAAGTTTTTTTCTGGAAAACGCATACAAATCAACAAATGGACTTCTTAGAAATAGGGGAAGATCGTACGGTAGCTTATAAAACAGATTGGGAGAAGCGTAAAACAGTCAAGTTTCCAAAACGGTTTAGTGACGCGTACCCAAACATAAAAACATCCGTGATCAACCGGTCTACTTACTGGAAATTTTTAACCCAAAAAAATTAAGATGAACTTCATTGACAAAATAGCAAATTACATCTTAGAGGAAGGATTGGACTTGGAACACTTAACAGTAGTTCTACCTTCAGAACGCGCAAAAAAATATTTAACGGCGGCCTTGTTTAAGGCATATGGAAAGCCGATTGTAGCTCCTGAAATTGTAACGATGGACCGCTGGGTAAAAACAGTCAGTAACGAAACAGTTATTGATAAAACACGCGCGTTATTGCGTTTGTTTGAAATTCAATTAAAAGCTGCAAAATCCATCGAAGACCATTCGTTTGATGAATTCTTAACATGGGGAAATATTTTGCTTTCAGATTACAATGAAATTGACCGTTATTTATTAGATGCAGACAAGGTTTTTCGGAACCTGGCAGACATTAAAGAAATTGAACAATGGAGTTTTGGCGATGCAACACTTACAGACAGTCAAAAGCGATTCATGGAGTTTTGGGATCGGTTACCTGGATACTACAATGCGTTAAATGAATCCTTATCAAAATCAGGGGTGTGTTATGCCGGAAAATCATTTAAGTTTTTAGCGAACAACATCGACCTGTTGTTTAAAGCGGATAAAAAAAGACAGTTTTTATTTGCCGGATTCAATGCGTTATCAAAAGCGGAGACTTCTGTTTTAAAACAATTAGATCAAATGGGTAGGGCGCATATTATAATTAATGCCGACGCCTATTATTTGAATAGTAAATCCCATGAAGCGGGCAGATTTTTGCGGGATTTATCGCAGGAATTGGACGGTAAAAAGTTGAATTTTATTGAAAATGAAATTTTACAAAAACACATGGATGTTCAATTGATTGAATGTTCACAGAATACGGGTCAGGTAAAGGTTGCATCAACAATTCTTGAAGGCCTTTCAGAAGAAGAGGTTGATGACACCTTACTTCTATTGGCAGACGAAACCTTGATAGGTGCGATTTTAAAGAATTTGCCAAAGCGTTTGGGGAAAGCAAACATTACCTTGGGCTTACCCATTCGAAACACAGCCGTTCGAACATGGGTAGACTTAATCTTTTCAATCCAAGAGAATAAAGTTCGATTTAAAACCAATGCAATTTATTTCAACGACCTTCAGGGTTTTTGGAATCACCCGTTTTTATTGGCAATTATTGATGAGGAAGAAAAAAATCATGTAATTGAAGCTGAGCAAAATGTAATTCGACAGAATAAAATATTCTTGAACCCCGAAAATTTAAACTTGGGGGAATTATCGATGAAAATAGTGAGTTTACTTACAGCCAACTGGGAGGGGAGCTGGAAGAAGGCGCTTGATGTAATCCGTGAAATGAATACCTTAATTTATGCTGGGTTGAGCAAAAATTCTGACTTTGAAAAAGCAATAATTGAGCGCTTTGATCATTCGTTGATTGACTACCAGAACATCATTGAAGAAGGAGCCCCAGAGATGAGTTTAAAATCATTTAAACACTTATTTAATCAACATTGGGGAATGCAGCGTGTAGCTTATCATGGTAACCCGATGGACGGTTTGCAAATAATGGGGCTGTTAGAAACGCGTGGGCTTGATTTTAAACGAATCATTTGTGTTGGAATGAATGAGGGTCAGTTACCTCCAACCAATCCGATTCAAACAATGATTCCAATGGATTTACGTCGTTATTTAGGGTTGCCAACTCCGCGCGAAAAGCAGGGGTTATTTGCACATCATTTTTACCGACTCTTACACCGTTGTGAAGAACTTCATGTAACCTATTGCACTGCAGAAGATTTTAAAGGAAGCGCTGAACCAAGCCGTTATTTAATGCAGCTTGAAATGGAATTGAGCCGAATAAATAAGAACGTTAAAATTCACAAGAAAATCTATTCCTTATATTCGGAAAAGGAGTGTGTGTCTAAGGAAATAAAGAAGACTCCAGAAATTAAACATCGAATGGATGAGTTGTTGTCACAGTCAGCTTCTGCTTCGATGTTTAAAAAATACACGGCATGCCCCTTAGACTTTTATTTTCGATACATCATGGGGTTTGGCGACGCCAAGTCGGTGGAAGAAGAACTTGAGCACAGTACTTTTGGAACGTTCATCCACGACACCTTAGAAGAGCTATACACGCCTTTTGCACAATTTGATAAGCAAGGAAATAAACGCACACCAGCGCCAACTAACATTACTTCGTTTGATGTCGAGAACATGCTAAAGAATTTTAAGCTTGTTCTACACCAGAAGTTTATGAAGCATTTCAACAATAACCAGGACTCCTTTATGAAAGGGAAAAACCTCCTGCCGTATAAAATGGCTATTGAACTTACGGAACGTTTTTTAAATTCAGAAGTTAAATTTTTATCGGAACAGCGAGAACTTGTATTTATTGAATCGTTAGAACAAACCTATAACGCTTTAATTCCTATAGAAGTGAATGGCGAAATGAAAGAAGTGAACTTTAAAGGAATTATTGATCGGGTAGATCGCGTTGGAGATCAGGTTCGAATTATTGATTATAAATCAGGGAAAGTAGGTCCTGATGATGTAGCATTTAGATCTAAGAAAGATGTAAATGAAGAAGCGATTACGGAAACACTTGGTGATCGAAAACATGTATTGCAACTCATTATGTATGCGTTTTTGTATAAACACAAGCACGACATACTCCCTACTTCAAGTATTATTTCCTTTATTTCAGGAAACAACCTACCATTTGTATTAGACACTAAAAAAAATGAGCTAGAAGAAGTTATTGCTAGCTTCCCAAAATACATTGGGCGAATTTTATCAGAAATGTACGATTCAGAAATTCCGTTTGCACACAAGGTCAAGGCACAGCATTCGTATTGCCAGTATTGTGATTGATTTGAAATTTTAGGCATAAAAAAAGCTACCCAACGAGTAGCTTTTTTATTTCAACATGAATTATTTTCTAGTATAACTCTAATTTAAGAGCTGATCTGTAATCTTTAATCTCTTCACGGTTAACTTTATGATCTGAACGCAATAAAAGGTTTAATAAGTACAAAAAGTTCTCATTGTCCTCAATTTCGATAGGGTATTCGTTCTCTTCTTCGTCTTCTTCAAATTGAGCTTGAACGTCAAACGCCGATTTTTCAGTTAAATACTCATATGTTAAACGCAAAACCTTAGTAACGAGAGGGTCTTTTTCTTTAAGTGCTAGTGCTCTTAATCCCTTTAATTCATCTACTAATCCTTTCGCTTTAATTCCGCTTTTTTCAACGTCCTTAATGATGCTTTCTAATTGTCTATTTGCCGCTTCAAGTTTCATATGTAACTGATAATTTAGTTGTCCGGTGTATAAATATCCGGTACTCTGCTTGCAAATGTAAACAACTTCAATTAAATATTCACGCTGACGGTAAAAACAATGTGTTTTTTTTCTGCCTCTGCGCTTTTTTTGATAAATGAAAGTTTAACTTTGTGTAAACACCAACTTCCAAACATGGATTTGATACTTAAGGGAATAGTTACAGGTTTTATACTGAGCATAATGATTGGCCCAGTATTTTTTGTGTTGTTAGAAACAAGTATCAGAAAGGGAGTTAAAGCAGCAATTGCATTTGATACGGGCGTGTTATTAAATGACATTCTTTACATCTTAATAGCATATGTTTTTTACAATCAAGTAGAGCAACTTTCATCTGGCGATGATAATTCAGTATTGCGCCTTATTGGAGGGGTTCTTTTTTTTGTTTACGGTATTTTCACCTTCTTTAAAAAAGCACAAGACATTTTTATACACGAAGACGGAGCAGAACCTGCAACGAATGTCAAAGGGTATTTATTACTCGGATTAAAAGGGTTCCTCTTAAATTTAGCAAACCCAATGATTGTCTTTTATTGGTTTAGTGTAATGACACTTGGATCCAAAGACGTAACAGAAGAAGGAACGTTTACGGCAATGATTGTTTTTATTTCATCAATTCTAATCACTTTTTTTTCGGTTGATTTACTTAAGATTTTTGGAGCAAAAAGCCTACGACCTTTAGTAACTACGCGTCTTTTAAAAGGGCTAAACCAACTGATTGGAATTGTTTTTGTTGCGTTTGCTCTGGTTTTAATTTCGCAAGCAATTATTGCGTTAGTAGGGTAACTACGTTTAAGTATTCAGTTATAACTTTATAAGTAAAATAAGCATGAAAATCTTCACACTTCTGTCCATCTTCTTTATTTCTCTATTAACCTGTGCTCAAGAAATCAGAAAGGAGAATTTGTCTAAGCAAAAAAAAACGTATTGGGATTTTAAACACACACAGGTTCAATCTAGTGGAAAATATTTTGTGGATGAGTTTGGGGAAACGATAGAAAAACATGGGAAATGGACCTTCTATGATCGCTTAGGAAATGTTGAAGAAGTTCGGAACTATTATCGGGATGTACTTGCGGGTCCAGTGGTTCTGTTTTATTCAAATGGTAAAAAACGCCAAGAAGGATTCTTTAAAAATGGCAGTCAAGACAGTCTTTATTTGGAGTGGTACGAAACCGGTAAGTTGAAAACAAAAGGAACGTTCAAGCTTGATGAAGCAGTGAATAAGTGGTACTATTATTACCAAGACGGAAGGCTTAAAGCTATAGAAGAAGCACAAGACTCAATGAATTATGTATGGGAATTCTATCTGCCAGACTCCCTTCATACGCAAACAGTTGTAGATGGCTTAGGTGAGCTGACTACATACTATACAACAGGGCAGGTCAAAGAATGGTATAACTATAATCAAGGGCTTAAAAATGGAAGTTTCGAAGAGTTTAGTATTTACGGTTATACAACATTAAGCGGCTCATTCAAGGGTGGATTAAAAGATGGAAAGTGGGAGTATACTTACTACACAGGAGATTTAGAGAAAATTAGCCACTACGAAGACGGTGCTTTAAATGGGGCGTACACGTATTATTATGATAACGGTAAGACTAATGTGATAGGTCAATATAAAAATGGGGCTAAAGATGGTGAATGGACCTGGTATACAAATACAGGGAACAAGGACATGAAGGGGTCATTTAAAAATGATTTACAAGACGGCGATTGGTCTTATTGGTACCGAACAGGAGACCTTTCTTACCATGCGCATTATACCAGTGGATTGAAAACAGGGGAGTGGACTTATTTTTATAAAGAGGGAACAAAATTTAAAATAGGAACCTTTGACAACGACCTCAAAAATGGAACTTGGAGAACATGGTACGAAGATGAAACCTTGCTCATGGAAGGGGACTATGTGAATGGAAAAGAAGAGGGCGAATGGAATAATTATTGGGAAACAGGCGATTTAAAAAACACAGCCATTTTTAAGGGGGGGGCGTTGCACGGAGAATGGAACTCCTATTATACGAATGGAAATCTTAAGCTGAACGGGACCTATGTTAAAGACATGAAGGTCGGCGAATGGACCGAGTCTTTTGAAAATGGGCAACTAAAGGATGTGATGACCTATAAGTTGTTTAAGGTAAAGTCTAAAGTTAATTATGGCATAATGAAAGACCACGTTGTGATGGAAAGCAAGCTCCATGGGCAGACAAGATCTTACTCTTCGAAAGATTTTAAAATGACCGGGGATGGAAACTATAAGAAGGGGTTAAAAGAGGGTAAATGGATTGCTTATTATCCTGGAGGGAAGTTTCCAGCGGTTATTTCTCAGTATAAAGATGGGGCATTACATGGAGTGATGCAACAATTTACCCGCCGCGGAAAAATCACATCCGAAATCGAATATAAAAAAGGGTTAAAACACGGAAAATTTAACGTGTTTGATAAACGGGGGAAGGTTATTAATTCGCGCAGGTTTGAACATGGAATGCAGGTCGTTGAAGGGCAGTCAAAATCTTCAGGACACTTTTCTCCAAACTAACCAAGGTCTAGGCAAAGAGCTCTTTTGCGTTAGAACTGAATAGTTTTACTGCTATAGCAAGTAATATAATTCCAAAAACTTTTTCAAGGATTGCAATCCCCCCCTGTCCTAAAATCTGTTCTATTCGCTTAGTCAGCTTAAGGACAATGAAAACAATGATAATATTGATTAAGATGGCAAGGGCAATGTTGATCTCGTGATACTCTGCACGTAAAGAAACAATGGACGTCATAGATCCAGCACCTGCAATAATTGGAAACGCTAAAGGAACGACACTGGCAGTCTTACCTGTAACTTCTCCGCGAAACACTTTAATTCCTAAAATCATTTCGAAAGCCATGGCAAATAGAATAAATGACCCTGCAACTGCAAAGGCTTCTATCCCTACTCCAAATAAATGAAGAATACGTTCACCTACAAGTAAAAAAAGGATCATAATACCGAATGAAACTAGACTTGCTCTAGCGGCATCAACATGACCCGTTTGCTCTTTTATTTTAATAATAATCGGAATGGACCCAACAATATCTACAACAGCAAACAATACCATCGATGCTTTAAATAAATCACTCCAATTAAATTCGTTTAAAAATGCGATCATAATAATTAGGTTAAAATAGTGTTTTGTATTACTGTAGGTAAATACGCTTGCTCTAAGTATCGAATCTTTTGCTCCAATTCTGAAACGCCATCTTGTGGGGTTAATGCACAGTGAAATTGTGCTATTATTCTTCCTTTATCAAATTCTGGACTAACGAAATGAATCGTAATTCCAGACTCTGTTTCATTGTTTGCAATAACCGCCTTATGAACGTGGGTGCCAAACATTCCCTTACCACCGTGGTTAGGGAGTAAAGACGGGTGTAAGTTGATCATTTTTTCGGAGTAAGCCGTAATGAGACTACGTGGAATAAGCCTTAGGTATCCCGCAAGAATGATCCAATCAACGTTGTTGTCTTTACAGAAGGTTGTTAAAAAATCGCCGTCAGCTACTTTTGCATTGTCAAAATATACGGAGCGCACCCCAAGTGTTTCTGAAGATTTCAAAACGGGAGCATCAGCCTTGTTACTTAATACAAATCCCACATCAATTGTAGGATGGTTTTCAAAAAACCGAATTAAATTAACTGCATTACTACCTGTCCCTGAGGCAAATATGGCGATTTTAGTCTTGCTCATAAAACAAAGATATTAATGTTGCTCTTAAATAACAAGGCTTGCGAAGTGTAATCGATATACTGGAGTGAATAAGTAAAAAAGAAATGCCTGTTTGAGTTATTTTTACTAGTTTCATAGTCAAAGGTAAGCTAGGGCTGTATTTATTCAAAAAAGCGGATATCGGTGTTATAGAATATTATGACTAAATATTTTGTCTTTTGATATATTGTGGCTTTCTTTGCCGCTGAATTAACCATATAAATTAAGAAGAAATGTCTGACGTTAAATCAAAAGTAATATCTATTATCGTAGATAAATTAGGTGTTGAAGAAAACGAAGTAGCAACTGAAGCGAGCTTCACAAACGATCTAGGAGCAGATTCTCTAGATACAGTTGAGCTAATCATGGAATTTGAAAAGGAATTTAACATTGCTATTCCAGATGATCAAGCTGAAAACATCCAAACAGTTGGTGCTGCAATTTCTTACATCGAAGAAAACGCAAAATAGTTTAAAAACGGATACATTATTTAATTAACGGTTCACGTATGGAATTGAAACGAGTTGTTGTTACAGGACTAGGTGCTCTTACACCCATTGGAAATACACTCCCTGAATACTGGGAAGGCTTGAAAAATGGAAAGAGCGGTGCTGCTCCAATTAAACAATTTGATGCGTCGTTATTTAAAACACACTTTGCTTGTGAAGTCAAAGACTTCAATGTTACGGATCATATAGACCGTAAAGAAGCAAGGAAATTAGACCAGTTTTCACAGTATGCCATAGTTTCTGCAAGAGAAGCTGTGGCAAACTCTGGACTAATTGAATCAGAGCCTAACCTTAATCGTATCGGGGTTATTTGGGGTTCTGGTATTGGAGGGTTAAAAACGTTCCAAGATGAAGTAACTAACTATGCAAAAGGAGACGGTACTCCACGATTTAACCCATTTTTCATTCCAAAAATGATTGCAGATATTGCTGCTGGTCATATTTCAATTGAATATGGTTTCCGTGGCCCTAACTATGTTACTGTATCTGCTTGTGCTTCATCAACAAATGCAATTATTGATGCTTACAATTACATTCGTTTAGGAAAAGCGGATGCTATTGTTACTGGTGGATCTGAAGCTGGGGTTAATGAAGCTGGTTTAGGTGGATTTAACGCATTAAGAGCTTTATCAACTAGAAATGACTCTCCTGAAACTGCTTCTCGTCCATTTGACGCAGAGCGTGATGGTTTTGTTTTAGGTGAAGGTGCAGGAGCTTTAATTTTAGAAGATTATGACCATGCAATTAAGCGTGGGGCCAAAATCTATGCTGAGGTTCTTGGAGGTGGAATGTCGAGTGATGCTTATCATATGACTGCCCCTCATCCTGATGGTCTTGGTGCTCGAAATTCAATGATTGCAGCGCTTGAAGATGCTGAACTTGATTCAAGTAAAATTGATTATGTAAATGTACACGGTACATCAACTCCTTTGGGAGATGTTGCTGAAGTTAAGGCTATTCAACAAGTATTTGGAGAGCATGCGTACAACATCAACATCAGCTCAACAAAATCTATGACAGGACACCTTTTAGGTGCGGCGGGTGCTATTGAGGCAATCGCATGTGTTATGGCTGTTCAAGAAGACATTGTTCCACCAACAATTAATCACGAGAATGAGGATCCAGCACTGGATAATAAATTAAACCTCACGTTTAATAAGGCTCAAAAAAGAACGGTTAATTACGCGATGTCAAATACATTCGGATTTGGAGGTCACAACACGACCGTTATCGTGAAGAAATTTACGAAATAGTTGTTCGCCTTATTTCCTTTATTCAAAAAAAAACAACCGAAACAAGAAGTAGAAATTGCGCGCTTTATAATGCAGCGTTTTGGCTATCGGTTAAAAAAAATCGCGCTCTTTTCTGAAGCGCTGACACATAAGTCAGTTTCCAATGTAAATGGAGAAACCTCTAATGAACGTTTAGAGTTTTTAGGGGACTCTATCTTAGATTCTGTTGTTGCAGAAATGCTCTATTCGAAATTCCCAAACGAAGATGAAGGCTATTTAACAAAGGTAAAGTCCAAGATTGTAAGCCGAAGAACTTTAGGGGTGATTGGTCATGAAATGGGAATAGCCAATGTGTTACAGTATAGCAATAGCCGCTCCATTAAACTTGAAACGATTGAAGGCAATGCCTTTGAATCATTAATTGGTGCAATCTACCTTGATGGGGGCTATAGAAGTGTTAAAAAGAGTTTAAAACACCATGTTTTTAGAAAGTATGTAGACCTGAATCAAATCCTTATTGAAGAAATTGATTTTAAATCTCGGCTATTTATTTGGAGTCAAAAAAACCGTTTGGAACTGGAATTTGAAATTATCTCAGAGGTAAACAAAGGGACTTCCTGGGAGTATTTAATGGCTGTTAAAATTAACGGTCAAGAGTATGGCCGTGGAACCGGTTCTTCCAAGAAAAAAGCAGAGCAAGCTGCAGCACAAGAAACACTAGAGCTTGTTGGAGAATTGTAATCGCTTAAGTTATTGCCCAGTTATTTTTATTTGATTCTAATTTTTTCTAACTTATATAAGAAAGAAACATGAATCACATTGAACTTGGACAGAAGGGAGAGGAAATCGCAGTCACTTATTTAGTTTCAAAAGGCTATATAATTAAAGCACGAAATTTTCGTTGGAACAGAGGTGAGGTTGACCTTATTTGTGAATCTCAAAATCGCTTAAAAATTGTTGAGGTTAAAACACGTACGTCAAATTATTTGGGAGAGCCTTATTTAGCGGTAAATAGGTCTAAACAAAGGCAAATAATACGCGTCGCAAATTATTATATTCAAGAGAACAAAATTGACAAAGAGGTAGAGTTTGATGTTGTGTCAATTGTTTTGAATGCTACTAAAACGAAGGTAGAACATATTGAAAATGCGTTCTATCCAATGCTATAGTTTAAATATCGTATCTTTGCACAAATAATTATGCTCGAGATGAACACAAGAAAAACAGGAGGTCGTAGTAACGACTCAAAAGACAAGTCGTTTAAAGGACGAAGATCAGGAGGTAAAAAAGGCACTTCAACGTCTAGAAATGGACGTGTAAAGAATGACGGCGAAAGTAAGAAGGGTCAAAAAGAGATTAAATCCAGAAGCCGATACATTGATTATAAGGATAAATTGAAAAAAGGGGATCCTTTACCATCGTTTAACGATGATGCGATTCGCTTAAACAAGTATTTATCTAATGCAGGAGTTTGTTCACGTAGAGAAGCTGATGTTTTAATTAAAACAGGGGTTGTTTCTGTAAACGGAATCCAGGTAGTTGAAATGGGTTATAAAGTGAAGCCGGGTGATGTTGTAAAATATGACGGTGAATCAATTAATGCAGAAAAGAAACGTTATGTTCTATTAAATAAACCAAAAGGATTTATCACAACAATGGACGACCCTTTTGGGCGTAAAACAGTTATGGGACTGGTAAAAAAAGCATGCAAAGAACGCGTGTATCCTGTTGGCCGTTTGGACAAAGAAACCACAGGGTTGTTATTGTTTACTAACGATGGTGATTTAGCAAAAAAATTAACACACCCACGACATAAATCAAGTAAAGTTTACCATGTAGAGCTTAACAAAAAAGTTTCGAGAGAAGATTTACAGAAGCTATTAACAGGAATTAAACTGGAAGATGGAACTTCATTTTTTGACAAAGCTGAATTTGTGAAAGATGGTGAGCCAAAAGAAGTTGGAGTAGAGTTGCACTCGGGTAAAAATAGAATTGTCCGTAGAACATTTGAAGCAATAGGTTTAATTGTAACAAAGTTGGATCGGGTTACATTTGCTGGGTTGACAAAGAAAGATTTACCACGCGGGATGTATCGTCACCTTACCGAAAAAGAAGTTGCATTTCTAAAAATGACTAAGTAATGAAAAGTAGTATTGTTGTTATATGCTTGTTGGTGTCATTTATATCGGGTGCCCAAAGCGGTCCAAAAAAAGTTTCTTTTGCTAAAGGAACCTTATATGGATACTGGGGATATAATAGAAGCGGGTATACAAAAAGCAATATGCGGTTTGTTGGTTCAGGGTACGATTTTACAATGAAAGGCGCTGTGGCGCACGATAACCCTTCAGAATTTGACGCTAAGGTCTACTTTAACCCTAAAAAAGTTACAATTCCTCAATTTAACGCACGAATAGGATATTATTTTGCAGATAATTGGGCCATTTCTTTTGGGTACGATCATATGAAATACATTTTTTCGGATCAGAATGAGGTTTTTCTGAGCGGATCAATTGACCCCAGTTTAAATGCAGCATGGTCTGGAATACATTCAGGGACTCCGGTGGTTACAGATAGAGATCAATTTCATTATGAGAATTCGGATGGATTGAACTATTTGAGACTGGAATTGACCCGAACCGACCAGTGGTTAAAAGTAGGTAAACAGGACTGGTTTGCTTTTTCGACAAACATCGGCTTATCTACAGGAGGCATTCTATCTTTTAATGATTTTACATTCGCTGGACAAAAGAACGTTCGAACAATATCACTTTCGGGTTATGGACTGTCAGGACATTTGGGCTTACGCTTTGAGTTTTTCAGACATTTCTTTATACAACCGAATTTAGGAGGTGGGTTTCATCATCAAGTAAGGGTTAGAAACCGTCCCAATGACCTTAGTGCTTACACAAGACATGCTTATGGATACTATGAGGCAAATGTTGTTGTTGGATTTTTAACTTATATAAAAGATAAGAATGCGTGTGATAGCTGTCCAAATTGGTAACAGAAAAAACAAGAAATAAAAAAAGGCTCCTTTCGGAGCCTTTTTTATGGAGTTGAGCCTCCTAATTTTTATCTCCTAAGCGCAGGTCTATTTTGTAGTAGAAAAGCGGTAAGAATCCCAGCTGTTGTTTTTCAGCGATAGGCTCAGCGGATGGGTTTGCTAAGTTTGGAGCATACGTTAAGCTCAATAAGTTTTTCGAATTGAATACATTAACCAAGTCCAATCCTATTTCATGCGTTGCTCTTTTTGCATTAAACTTCCAATTGATTTTTAGATCTGCTCTAAAGTAGTCATAAAATTGACGGTCATTGAAGCCTTCATCAAAGTAGATGATTTCATTCAGTTCGGCTGAAGCAACAGGGTCAACATACCCGTATCGCTTTCCTCCTGCAACCGTTGTTTTCACACCAATTGAAATGGATTGTTTTTCGTTAAGTTGAAATTCTTTTCCTGCCAATAGGTTTGCGATGTATGTCCCGTTGTATGATGTGTTTCTTAATACGCCATCACTTCCTGTATATTTAGAATCATATATCGTCCCTGAAATCAGGAAGAAAAAGGATTTGTCAAAGAATTTTTGAAGGGTTACTTCTAAACCATAATTGTAGCCAGTTCCAGTGTTCTTTAATGGCTCTGGAAAAAATCGTGCGAATCCACCACCCATATTAATTGATGAAAATGCCGAAGGTTCAATGGTAACAGGGACATTGTATAGGTATTGAAAATAAGCCTCTGTTTTAAGCGTCATACTTTTTTTAAATGCTTTCTCATAGCCAATAGCGGTATGTAGCGATCTTGTAAAGTCCATATCATCGTTGTGATATACTTTCTGCCCTGTAACGGAGTCTATCTGATGATATAAATACGTGTACATTGGCTGAGTTTGACTGTGCATTCCTGCTCCAAGGCTAATTGACTGTCCATTTTTCATGTTTAGCTTCCATCCGATTCTAGGTTCGGCGATACTGTAGCTGTTACCTTGCGTAAAATATTGGTTATGTAGCCCTGCGGTAAAGGACATTTTTTCTGTCATGCGCCACTTCCACTGTACAAAATTTTGAATTAAAACAGCATTCCCTACATAGTCCCATCGGATGTCAAAATCATCATGATTTGAAGGCGAATGTCCTGCGGAGGCAACAGAGTCAATCATGTTAAAGAGATACATGTCTGCATTTAATCCAACTTTAATCAAATGTTTTTTATTGATTTTATGATTTAAACTAAAGTATGCTGAAGCCTTATTTGTTGTGAAATTAAAATCCAGCAGGTCATAAATACTATCTGTTTTTCCAATTGTAATAATGTTGGTTTCAGGATCCACTTCTCTTACTAGATAATCGTGATGTGCACGTTGACTTTCGTGAGAGAAAGCGCCTGTTACCTTGATAAACGTTTTTTCTGTAATTGGTTTTTTCCATGATAGACCTGCAATTCCCATAGCCGTACTGAAGTATTGATCGCGATCCCCTTCGCCATAGAATTCTTCTGAGTATTCTGTTTGGTCTGAAATAATGATATCAATATCGCTTGCACCACCAATGGCAAATAAAGAAAGCGCACCTCCTTTTTTCAATTTCCAGTTAAACTTTAGTGCGCCATCGCCGTAAGTCGGAACGGCATCTGTTCCAATTTGAATTCCCAATTTTTGAAACAGGCTTAATGTTGAATAACGTCCCATTACAAGATAACTAGACTTCCCGGACTTACTCATAGGTCCTTCGGCCATCAATTCAGTGCCTAAAAATCCAAATTGAGCTGTAAGTTCATGCCTGTTGCTGTTTCCATTTCTCAATTTTAAATCAAAAACTCCAGAGGTCGAGTTTCCATATTCTGCAGGGAATGCACTCATGAAGAAGTCTGAATTTGCAAGAATTTTATTGTTTAATATTGAGACAGGACCACCAGTACTCCCTGAAATAGCGAAGTGTGAAGGGTTAGGAATGTCGATTCCTTCTACGCGCCAAAGAATTCCTAACGGAGAGTTTCCTCGAATTACAATGTCATTTCGAGAATCATCTGCACCACCAACACCTGCAAAATTAGAAGCCATACGTGCCGGGTCGGAACGAGAACCTGGATAACGGTCTGTCTCTTCAACGCTAAATTGTTGCGCAGAAATTAATGCGAGTTCGTTAATTACACCACCTTTTTTTCTTCCTGTCACTGTCATCTCAGCCTGTTCTACAAAGCTTTCTTGTAAGGGTAAATTGACAATGGATTCTTTCCCCGAGTTTACTTGAACTGTAATGCGTTTGGTGTCATAGGTTAAATAGCTTGCAACGAGTTCGTGTTTACCAACAGGAACATCTACAATAACAAACTCACCACTTAGGTTTGAGTGTGTACGAAGTTTTAGAGAACTGTCAGCGGTATACACTTGAATTTTAACACCGACAAGTGGAAACTGAGATTCAGAGTCATAGATTTTTCCCCGTACATTTTGTGTAGGTTGTGCAAATGTAAGGTTGCAGATAGCTGACATAATCAGCGTTAAAATAATTGGTTTCATAGGTGGATATTTAGTTGTTCGTGTATAGATCATATTCTTCAGCATTCCATTCCTTGAGGTAAACAGATGTGAAATCAAAATAGTTAAGTGCGTTGAAATGAAAGTTACGGACATAAGATTGCATAATGTTAATGTCACCGCTGTACCAAAGTGGAATAATTGGTGGATCTTTCATGAGCTCTGCTTCTGCCTTTGAAAACAATAACATTTGCTCTGATATTTTTTTTGAACCTTTCGCCTGTTCAAAGAATCTGTTAAACAAGTGATTACTGTATCTTGATTTATTAACAAATGATTTTTCAGTAGAATCTAGCGGAAGAAAACCACCGTAAAAGTTCATGAGGAATGACTCAGGACTTGCGTAATCTGCAGCCCATCCCATTTGAAAAATATTCCCATTTCCAGATGCTCCATCTTGATTTAGTTGGTCAAATGTGGAGCCGTTAAGGTTAACTGTGACTCCAAGAACCTGAAGCAGTTGCTTCGATAAATTATTCGCTATGGCAGCATGCCTATCATTGATACGATAATGGAGCTCAATTGATCCAAACTCATCTCCATTAGAATATCCTGCTTGTGCGAGTAGCTTTCGGGCCTTTTCAGGATTGTAGCTGTAGCCCGTTTTTTTCACGCTATTAAAATCATATCCACGTAATGCGTTAGATACAGGAGGCACAATGCCACAAAACCCCATGTCGAAATGTTGGTTTTGCAGCAGGGTTTTCCCGATTATTGTTTTGTCAATGGCATAATTAAATGCTTTACGAACCAAAGGGTTTTTAAAGCGTTCATCTTCCATATTGAAATAGTAGAAGTGAGACTCTAACAGGGCATTTTTTTCCAAAATTAACCGTGGAGGTTTTGTATTGAAATCTTTAATTCGTCCCTCAATCATCTGTGTGGTTTTCGATTTTGGCAAACCAATAATTAGATCTAAATTTCCGCTTTCAAACAGGTCTACTTGTTTCTCCTTTTCATCTTGAAAAACAAAAACGAGGCTGTCTAAATAGGGCAATGAGGTGCCAACGCCATCTTTTAAGTAGTAATCCGGATTTTTAAGTAAAGTTAGCGATGATTTACTTTGAAAGTCATTACCAGGACACATAAATGGTCCGGTTCCAATCACATCATTTTTATGCTTGCTTTCCATTAGTTGTTTAGAAACAATAGCAACAGATGTATAGCACAGTTTATTTAAAAAATTGCAGTCTTCATGAACCAACTCTAAGGTTAATTTATTTCCATTTACTTGAATGCCAGCTATTGTTTTCGTTTTTCCTTCAAGGAATTCTTTGGCACCTTTTAAATTGTTTTTGAAAACATGTGAATAGGCTGCAGTGGTTGTTTTATTGGGGTTTAGGCTGCATGCCATTTCAAAAGATTTTACGATGTCTTTTGATGTTAGTAAACGCGCTTTTGTTGATGAAAAAATTTCGTGGGGATGAAAAAGAATATCGTCCCGAATGGTGAAGGTATATAAGGTTCCTTCATTGTTTTGCGTCCATGTAGAGGCTATTTTAGGCGTAATCTTGAGTGTTTGAGCATCAAAACCAACTAAGCCCTCAACAATTTGATTCAGGACAGCAGAAGAGTAATAATCCATAACTTCGCGCGGAATAAATGTGCTTGGTTCATGGTCAAGTGCTATTCTAAGTGAGTTCCCCCTAAATGTATTTTGCCGACTTTTACTTTCAGAACAAGAAATAATTCCTGCGAATAGTAGAATAAGAAGGCGTAACTTTTTCATCAAAAGATCTTGTGGCGTTTAGATACAAGAATAAGAAAATTATATAAGTTTCCTTTACAAAGTTTGTGTTTAATTCATTGTTTGCCCTTGCTTTACCTTAAGTAGAACGATGGAATTGTTGTGCTATTTAACGAATGGAAAATAACCCGGGCTTTTAATCAGGCATATTAAAAACATATTATATTTGTGTAGGTCATCATTAGTTGATGGCTGAGTGCTTACATTACAATGCTGTCTGATGAAAAAAATTAGTTTAATAATATCAATTTTCTTTGTGAATGTAGTAGCCATGGCAAACTTATCAGTCGAAGGGAGGTACCAGGGCAAGAACCTGTATGTTCAAAACCCGATAGATGATGAAGGTTTTGGGTACTGTGCTACTAAGGTTGTTGTTAATGGTGACATTATGCCTGGCGCTATTGGTGCTGGGGCATTTGAAATCGATTTTTCATTATTTAATATTGAGTTGGGAGAGCCTGTATTCATTGTTATTGAACACAACGAAGGGTGTCAACCAAAAATTCTAAACCCAGAAGTTTTATTGCCGAGTTCAACGTATAACATCGTGAATATAACGGTTTCGAATGCGGGTAAATTGGCATTCACAACTAAAGGAGAACAAGGAAAACTACCATTTTTTATTGAACAGTATAAGTGGAATAAATGGTGCGTAGTTGGTGAGGTCTTAGGGAAAGGGAATGGACAACAAAATTCGTATGATTTTGTACTTACCCCTCACTCTGGAGAAAATACAGTGCGTATTGTCCAAGTTGATCACTCCGGAATAAAACGTCCCTCAAAACAGGTTAAATTTAGTGCGAAATCTCCAGTTGTTAAGAAAACACCTGCTAAGGTTAAAAATGAAATTAAGTTCATCGCTAACGATGTTTCAATAGAAACGGGATATGAAATTTACGATGCCTACGGAAACCTTGTTAAAGAGGGGGTAGGGAGCTCTGTTGATTGCTCAAACTTATTACGCGGTGTATATTACATCAATTTTGACAATGTAACTGAAAAATTTATCAAGAACTAATTAGATCAATATCCCCTGAAATTACTTCAGGTTTTTCACGATGGTAAAACGAATAGAACATTTAGGAATAGCAGTAGAGAATATTGAAGAATCAATAGCTGTGTATGAGTCACTTTTGGGCGCGACTTGTTATAAAGAAGAAATTGTTGAGTCTGAAGGGGTGAGAACGGCTTTTATAATGGTGGGTGAATCTAAGATTGAACTGCTAGAGGCAACAAATGAAGAATCTGCTATTGCCAAATTTTTAACCAAGAATCGGGAAGGGTTTCATCATGTGGCTTTTGAAGTGGATGACATTGACGCTGAATTAACTCGACTGAATAAAGAAGGGTTTAAATTGATTCATGAAATTGCGAAGTCAGGAGCAGATAACAAGCGAATCGCGTTTTTACACCCTAAATCAACACAAGGAATGCTTGTAGAATTGTGTCAAGAAAAAAGTGTATAAAGATCTTCTTGCCTTAATAGGTGGTGTGTTTGTAGTCCAATAGATGCAGCGCCTTCTATGTGTTGTATCGAGTCATCTATAAACAAGGTTTCTGAAGGGGTTAAGTTTTCTTGTTGACACACAAAGTCAAATACATGTTTGTTTGGTTTGCGCATTCCTATTTTGTGGGAGAGGTAAACGGCATTGAAGATACTGTCTAGGTGTTGACTACTTGTTTTCTCCCAGGCTCTAATTGCTGCCTCAAGGTGAATCTCATTGGTATTGCTAAGCAGAAAAATTCGATAGCCCTTTTTCTTTAATTCTACTAAAAGGTCAATGGCTTTAATAGGAACATCTTTAATCATTGCATTCCATGCGGAAACAACTTTGTTTGGAGATATTCCTGCTGGCAGAAAATCAAGGATACCATTAATAAATCGTTGCGCTGAAATTTCACCGATTTCGATTTGATTAAATAAATCAGATTGCTGGGCCTGTGTGTACATGGATTCAAAGTCGGCTATGCCTAAAGCTTTAAAAGCCTCTATAGTGGCGTGGTAGTCAATGTTAATTATGACTCCTCCAAAATCGAATATAACTGCTTTTACTGATTTGTCTATCATGATGTAAAAATAAAAAAGGACAAGCATTGCTTCTCCTTTTTTTGTCTTATTTTAACTTTATTTTGTCATTAAAAGATCTAATTTAAAATCAATTATTGGGTTAATTTGAGATCCATCGTCATTAGGCTGTAACCCTGGAATTTCAATTTTGGTAAAATCCACGGAAAAATCCCCTGTAATTGTTGCTCCATGTTCATCCTGTACTATTTTCATAGGAACTTTTTGTGTAATTTCTTTGCCAAGAGTAGAAATAGTTAGCGCTAGCTCACCATCGTTGTACTCCCCTAAAGAAACGGTAGTTGTTGGAAAAATAGGCACGTTAAAAAATAAATCTGCTGGATGATTTTCATCAACCATTGTTCCTTTTAAGTGGCCTACTAAGTAGCCAGCCTTGTCTACTTCACCAGCTTCGATTAAGTCTGTGTTTTTTAAAGAATTCATATCAATAGTGAAAGATCCTTCAATTAAATCATCTTCGTGCATTACCATTGACCCTTCAGAAACTGAGATTGTTCCAGTGTGCCCGTAATTAGGCCCCATATTTGCACTCCAAGTCAATGTTGTTTCGTCGGTGTGTAGCGTGTAGGTTGTACTTTCAATGGTTGATTCTTCATTTGTTGAGCAGGCTGTAGTGAGTAATACCAGTGCGCCCATTAACATTATTCCAATTGTTTTCATATGTTGTTTTTTTGACAAATATAACTATTTTTATTTACCATGGTAGATAAAAATTACTTTTGCTACTTAATTTTAATACCTGACTAATTTATTATCTTCGAATCACGATGAAGCTACTACTGAATAAGACCGACTATATTGATACTGATCAACCCATAGATCTTTCAATCCCACTATCGAATACGGATAAAAATCCAAAAGCATGGTATGTGACCCCTCCTGTTTTTGAACCTGTAAGGACAGCGCATTATACAGGGTCAGTAGCCGAGGGAGGAAGTGTGAATTTTAGAGATATTTTTTTTAACCCTCACGGGCATGGAACACACACAGAATGCTTGGGGCATATCACTAAAGAGGTTCATTCAATAAACAAAAGCTTAACCACGTTCTTTTTTACGGCTAATGTGGTAAGCATTAATCCAATAGAGCAGGAGAATAGAGATGGTACCATAGATCGTGTCATAACGCCTGACTTAATTGACTCTAATTCACTGACTACTGAAGCATTAATTATTCGGACGCTACCAAATATTTCCAGTAAGAAGACGATGAATTATTCATCTACAAACCCCATTTATTTTGATGTGGCTTGTGCGCAAAAAATGATTGCAGCAGGCATTAAGCACCTGCTAATTGATTTACCATCTGTAGACCGTGAAAGTGATGGCGGTGAGCTGGCCTTTCACCATGCATTTTGGGAGGTGCCTGAAAACCCAAATTTTGAGAGAACAATTACAGAGTTGATTTTCGTTGACGATTGTGTGGCCGATGGAAAGTACATTTTGAATTTTCAAGTAGCGCCTTTTGAGAATGATGCCTCGCCAAGCCGACCAGTACTGTATTTAATACAACAGTAGCATCGCTTAAACAAAAAAGAGCTGACAAGGTCAACTCTTTTTTAATAGTGGATAGTAATGGTTTATTATTTCTTACAATAAATTTTTATCTAAGTAAGACAGAAATAAAATATCAGGAACCTTCTTAACATCTGTGATAGACACAACTTTAAGTTTTGAAGGATTAAGAACTGTTATACTCTTTAATCAAACTAGAAAATGAAACTGCCTCTCCAAGCAGTGTTATCCTTCAAAATTTCAAAGCTAAACGTTAAGGAAACTTCCTGATATTCACTTTATTTCCTAGTAGAAAAATACGGATTTTAAATTGATAGTTTACTACCTAATGAATATTCAACGGGATTTAATGAACATTAGCTAGGCAATATTTATTTTTAAGGTTAGAGGTTCTCTAAGCGCTTAAAAAATAAGTCTCTTTTGGCTGGAGATAAAGGAACTTCAGAGCCATCTTTCATTACCACAGCGCCGCCATTCTTCTTGTCATAACGGTCTACATAGTCAATGTTTACAAGGTGTGACTGCTGAATGCGCAAGAAATTATGTGCAGACAATAGCGTTTCATATTCCTTTAAAGTTTTAGAAACAAGAATTCGTTTGTTATCGAGTAAAAAGAAAGAAGTGTAGTTTCGGTCTGCTTCACAACGAATGATTTGATCGAGTTCAACAACATGAACACTCTCTTGTGTTTTCAAAACCAATCTTCTTTTTTCTGAAGGTTGAATGTTTTTATGAAGCGCATCAAACTGAGAAGGTTCAGGGCGCTCATCGAGTGTAACTAATGCCCTTTCTAAAGCAGACCTTAACTCGGTGGTGTCTACAGGTTTTAACAAGTAATCTAAGGCGCTAAACTTAATTGCTTTAATGGCGAACTCTTCATGCGCAGTTATAAATATAACTTCGAATGTTTTATTCGGAATAGAGGTTAATACATCAAACCCTGTTCCGTCAGGCATCTGAATGTCTAAGAAAACGATATCGGGATTGTGTTTATTGATCGCTTCAATTCCAGACTGAACATTTTCACCCTCAGGAATTGTCTCAACATTTAAACCAAAAGACTCAATCATTTTAGCAATGAGCTGTCTTGTTCTGTTTTCGTCGTCAATTATTAGTATTTTTTTCATAAGCCTAGCTTGGTTTACTATGTGCGATTGCATAAGGTAACGAAATTAATATTTTTGTTCCGGTTTCCAACTCCTCATTGTAATCATTCACCAGCAAAGATCCATTGGTTTTGTGCTTTTTGTTCAAGTTTTTAATTCGCTTGCGCGTTATGTCCATTGCCATACTTTTGTGAGCAGAGCTTTTCTCTTTTTCTTTTGATTCCTTTCTCCCTATGCCATTATCTATAATAGAAATGATTAGCATATTATTTTCTTTACTGAACTTAACTTTGATAAACCCGCCTTCAATGGTGTGTAATTGGCCATGTTCAATTGCATTTTCAATAAAAGGTTGTGTAATCATAGGAGGAATAATTGTATTCTCATCGAAGAGAATTTCTTCCGCAATAATGTCAAATTCAAAGCGATCTTCGAAACGCAATTTTTGCATTTCTAAATACTTTTGTAGAATTTCAATTTCGGTATTGATTAAGATATGATCCTTTGGCGAGTTTTCTAAAATTAGCCGCATTAATCGAGAAAAATTAACTAAAAATCGAGAAGATTTGTCCGTGTCATTATCGTAGATATAG
Source organism: Crocinitomicaceae bacterium (assembly GCA_029238665.1). Classification (GTDB taxonomy): domain Bacteria; phylum Bacteroidota; class Bacteroidia; order Flavobacteriales_D; family Crocinitomicaceae; genus UBA4466. The sequence goes on from JAQWFQ010000012.1 coordinate 114,152, forward strand.
CTTTGAATTACAGACATTGCATTAAAAATGAAATGCGGATTCATTTGAGTCCGAAGTAATGTTTGTGACATTTCGGCTTCGCGGCGTTGTTGCTTTATTTTAGTTTGATTCCAACGGTAAAATAGGATGATACCTGCTAGAACAACAATAATCAAAAAAGCAAAGAGGATATACCGTTGAAAATTGTTCCTCAATTGGCTGTTTTCCAGTTTTGTTGCGCTTAAATTTTGCTCTTGTTGGTGCCTTTGAATGGAGTCAGATTGTAAATGGATTAAACGTTCACGTTGTTCAGATCGATACGACTCGCTTAGTTCAGCAATTTTTGTGGCAGATTGTAATATTGTGTTACTGTCCAGGTAGTTTAAATATAACTCCATGTACTCCAAGGACTTTTTGGTGTTGTGTACATCTTTGTATACATCTGCTATGGTTCTATAAGTCTGGTAAATTTGATTTTGTGCTCTGTACTGCATAGAGCGATTTAAATAGTTTAATGCATTTGTATACTTACCCTGCTCCTTAAAAACAGTCCCAACATTGTGATAAACACCAGCTATTTTTTCTTTGTTATTTGTAGACTCAAAATAAACGAGAGCTTTGTTAAAATTACTTGATGCCAGGTTGTACACCTTTTGTTCTTTGTAAACCATCCCAAGAATATTATGCGTTTCCCCCAAACTATTTAAGTCGTTTAAACTTGTTAAATACTTGATAGAAAGAGTAGCATTTTTAATTGCACTTGAAAAATCATTCCGATCTAACTGAACAGAGGCAAGGTGCGTAAGCGCCAATGCCATTTGGCGTTTATCATGAATTTTCCGCGCATAGTTAAGCGATCTTCGGAAATAGTATTCGGCATCATCTAAGTTGGAAATTAATTTTTGTGATTGTCCAATTTCACGGGTGTATTTGGCGAGTAAATAAATATTATGTGCCTCTTCAGCCATCTGCAAACTAATCAAGTTTTTGGCAACACTTAGTTCAATTTGTCCAAAAAAACTATAGGTTTCTGCCTGCGTGTTAAAAGCTTGTGAAAGAACAGACTTATCTTTAACTCTACGGGCAGACTTAATCGCCATGTTTGAATAGTACATAGCAGAATCTTTTTGATTGGAGATCATAAAATTCTTAGAAAGAAATATATATGCTTCAGAAATTCTTTCGTGATCCATTGTTTCTCGAGCAAGCTTAATAGATAGGTTTAAATAGAAGTTAGCGGTTTCAATTTCTTGCATACTACTGTGGTAGTATCCTAGATGCCTGTAAATTTTAAAGTGCTCTGAATTAGAATTCAATTTATTTAAAAAGGTTTTACACGAAAGAATAGTGTTAAAATAGTCCTCTTGATTCCCTGTTTTTTGTGCAATTTCTGCACTGTAAAAAAGCGCATTAAATTGAATAGAATCTTCAAGGTTTAAGCTTGCATTTAAGATGACCTTTCGAATAGAATCTGCTTTAGTAATGTTGTTGACCTTGTAGTATTCCCCAAGCGTCATTAAACGAGTAAACTTCTTTTTAGGATTAGGTGCAGCGCGGTATGATTTAATTAAACTGTCCTCATCATTTTGCCCATAAGTGGAGACAGAAGTGCCAATCATAAAGAGAAGCAGGGGAAGAAAACAAGTTAATTTTAAACGGATCATAAGGTAAAAATAATGTTTTCAAACGAGCTGAGTTTGCTGTTCCTGAATTCTGTTGTGTTTCACGCTATTAATCTTCGTACAAATCCCTATATTTAGCCCCTTAAAGTAAGATTAGGATGGAATATAATTTTAGAAAAATAGAATCGGATTGGAGAGCATTTTGGGCAAAAAACAATACGTTTCGTGCAGAAGATAATTCTACAAAACCAAAATTTTATATTGCAGATATGTTTCCCTACCCTTCTGGTTCTGGGCTTCACGTTGGCCACCCGTTGGGTTATATTGCTTCTGATATTTACGCAAGATATAAACGCCATCAAGGGTTTAATGTATTGCACCCAATGGGTTATGATTCGTTTGGTTTACCTGCAGAGCAATATGCGATTCAAACGGGACAACATCCTTCTATTACGACAAAAGAAAATATTGCCCGATACCGAGATCAGTTAGATCAAATTGGTTTTTCATTTGACTGGGATCGTGAAATTAGAACATCTTCACCTGAATATTATAAATGGACACAGTGGATTTTTAAGCAGTTGTTTAATGCATATTATAACAACACATCAGATAAAGCCGAAACGATTGAATCATTGGTTCTTGAGTTTGAGGCAAATGGGAATAAAAATGTAAATGCATGTTCCGATTTTGAGGCGGTCTTTGCAGCCGATGCGTGGAATGCATATTCAGCCCATGATAAAGAACAAATATTACAAGAATATCGATTGGCATACTTAGCTGATTCATGGGTGAATTGGTGCCCTGCTTTAGGAACAGTATTAGCAAATGATGAGATTATCAATGGGCTTTCAGAGCGTGGAAGCCACCCTGTTGAGCAAAAACGAATGCGGCAGTGGTCTTTGCGAATAAAAGCGTATGCCGAACGTTTATTAACGGGATTAGAAAAAATAGATTGGACAGATTCGATTAAAGACCAACAACGAAACTGGATTGGAAAATCAATTGGAGCTTCGGTGCAGTTTGCGGTTGAAGACTTCAATGAAAAAATTGAGGTGTTTACAACACGTCCTGACACGATTTATGGCGTGTCGTTTATGGTACTTGCCCCTGAACACCCATTTGTAGATGAAATAACTACAGCTGGGTTTGCCACAGAGGTAGCTGAATACAAGAGACAAGCATCGTTAAAGTCAGAAAGAGATCGTCAGGCAGATGTAAAGAACATTACAGGGCAAAATACAGGAGCTTTTGCAATTCATCCATTTACAGGAGCTAAAATTCAAATTTGGATTGGAGATTATGTGTTGGCGTCTTATGGTACAGGTGCCGTAATGGCTGTTCCATGTGGAGACCAAAGAGATTGGAGTTTTGCAAAACATTTCGGTATTGAAATCAAGAATATTTTTGAAGGAAAAGATATTTCTGAAGCGGCTTATGTAGATAAAGATGCAGTGATTGCAAATTCAGATTTTTTAAACGGCCTGACTGTTAAGAAAGCAATGAAGTTAGCAATTTACGAGATTCAACAACGTGGATTAGGTAAAGGCCAAACAAACTATAGATTGCGCGATGCTGTTTTTTCAAGACAACGGTATTGGGGAGAGCCTTTCCCGGTATTTTATAAGGATGGATTGCCATATTTAGTTGCAGATAAAAACTTGCCAATTACATTGCCGGAGGTAGATAAATATTTACCAACGGAAGATGGTGAGCCTCCCTTGGCAAGAGCTAAAGAAAGTGCGTGGAATCATTTTGAGGGGGATCGAATGGACTTTAATACAATGCCTGGTTGGGCAGGAAGCTCATGGTATTTCTTGAGGTATATGGACCCTAAAAATGAAACTGAGTTTGTTTCAAAAGAGAAGGTGGAGTATTGGAAGAATGTCGATTTATACATTGGCGGTTCTGAACATGCTACAGGACACTTGTTATACGCTCGTTTTTGGACAAAATTTTTAAGTGATTTTGAGCACATTCCGTTTGATGAACCGTTTCAAAAAATGATCAATCAAGGAATGATTTTGGGACGAAGTAGCTTTGCTTATAGAATTAAAGACACGAATAAATATGTCACTGCCTCAAGAAGGAAAGAATATGATGTAACACCTATTCATGTAGACATTTCATTTGTAGAAAATGATAGGTTGGATGTTGAAGCATTCAAAAACTGGCGAGCTGATTATGCAAATGCTGAATTTATCTTTGAAGAAGATGGGACATACTTGTGTGGGCATGAAGTTGAAAAGATGTCAAAATCGAAGTTCAATGTTCAAACACCAGACGACTTAGTTGACAAGTATGGAGCAGATACATTACGTATGTATGAAATGTTTCTTGGTCCGTTGGAGCAAAGTAAGCCATGGGATACACAAGGAATTAATGGAGTACATAATTTCTTAAAGAAGTTTTGGAGATTATTCCAGATCAATGAAGCAGGTGCTGTAGATGTAGTTGATTCAACGCCAACAAAAGAGAGCTTGAAAACCTTACACAAGTTGATTAAGAAAATCACGGAAGATTTAAATCGTTTTTCATTCAACACGGGTGTGTCTGCATTTATGATTGCTGTAAATGAATTGAGTGATCAAAAATGTAATAATAAATCAGTTTTAGCCGATTTAACTGTATTGCTTTCTCCATATGCCCCTCACATTGCTGAAGAGTTGTGGATGAAGTTAGGGAATAGTGCTGGCTCTTTAAGTGTTGCACCACTTCCTGTGTTTGATGCGAATCATTTAATTGAAGCAAATCATTCGTATCCTGTTTCATTTAATGGTAAAATGAGATTTTTATTAGAACTTCCAACAGCTATGAGCCCAAAAGAAGTAGAGGCTGCTGTACTTTCGAATGAGCAATCTCAAAAATATTTAGAGGGGAAATCTCCGAAAAAAGTGATTGTTGTTCCTAAGAAAATTGTAAACGTAGTTGTTTAATTCGGAACTGATTTTTACCTATTTAGCAGAAAATTTATAGTGCAAGGTAAGGTAGCCCCCTATACCATCGGATGGTAATATACCAGGCCCAGGGTACCCTGTTGCTCTGCGTGTAAAATAGCTACTGTTTGTGAGGTTTGTAACCCCGAGCTCCAATTGGAAGTGTTTTTTAAAGGCGTATCGGGCCGAAAAGTCCATTACAAAATATGCAGGAATTAGCCCAATTACTGCATCTCCTGATGGTGTAATTGAATTAGAGGCGTCAGAAAATTGAGACGAATTATATGACCCCTGAATTTGAAAACTCATTCCTTTGAATCGATATTTTATTCCAGATTTTAAAATTCTAGAACTCACATACTCAACTTTTTTACCAATATAATTGGCTTCTTTTGATGTAATGTAGTTGGCATCAATGTAAGCGGCATTTATGAAAAGTGATAAAAAGTGCTCAGTTGAGTCATTAAATGCTTTTAAGAAATCAATTTCAGTAAATAATTCAACACCAAAGTTCTGAGCATTTCCAATGTTGGTTCGTTCTTTTTGAATTGTACCTGGCTTAGAAGCCAAACCAATTTTATCCCCATAAAAAATATAAAACCCGGCTAAATCGTAAATAATAAAGTTGTTGAGTAATCCCCTAAAACCAGTTTCTATAGTATAGCCATGCTCATCGTTAATTAAACTATCAATGGTGATGTTTGGATTGTTAATACGGATGTCGGTAAAGTTAATTGCACGGTAGTTTTGAGTAAAATTACTGTAAACGGTAGATCGCTTGGCAATTTTATAAGCTGTTCCAGCTCCAAATAAAGGCACCACACGCTTGGTTGTATTGTCATCGTTGATAGAGAAAATAGCTAAGGTGTCTTGATTAAGTGGATGAATCACATACTCCTTATAATATCCTTTTGAACTGCTTTTTATGTATTCAAAACGACCGCCAAAATTGAGCTTCCATTTTTTACCTAAAAACAGAATGTTTTCAGCAAAGAAGGCTAAATTTTCAGAGGGGTAAGAAAAAGCTGAAGCCTCTAAGTCAGTTTCATTTTGAAAATTGAAATTGGCATCATTTCCTGAGCTTGCTAAACCTTGATTTGCGGTAGAATTTCCTTGGTAGTATCGAGCTCCAACTAAAAAAGCACCTTTTAGGCTCGATTTTGAGGTATCTTTTTGAAGGGTGTATTTTTTCAAATAGCGTGCTTCAACTCCAGCATTTTGAAATTTACCTGCAATCATTTCACGGACTCCATTGTGGTCAGCTTGTGTTATTTTGCCTAAAAACCCGAGCGATTGTCGCTGTGAAAGCATGCCAAAAGCACGAATATTTAACTGTGATTTTTTTCCAATTTCATGATCGTAATGAAGTGCTAGAATATTCCAATTGACATTAAACCAGTTTCTATCGCGAACACTTTGAGTTGGATCCTCTTTGAATTGAAGGTCTGTTAATCCACCCGCTTGTTTAGCTAAATAATCCATGTGGGTGTATTCTAGCTTAATTTTTGCTTTATCTGTTAAGTGATAACCAAGTTGTGTGAAAAGTTGTTGTTGATTGAACTTACTGTTGTCACGGTATCCATCTCCGCGCTTATATTGATGGTAGACTTGATAAAAAAAGCGATTTTGTGTTCCCGTAATACGGTTGAATGTTGCGGAATAATTGTAGAGCCCAATTGTGTTTCGTGTGGTGAGTTCAAAGGGGGTGCTTGTTGGCGCTTCTCGAATAATAAAGTTTAATAATCCTCCAAACTGTGTCCCAAATTGCAAAGAAGCAGAACCTCGAATAATTTCAATTGATTTTAAAGCTTCTAACGGGGGAGTGTAATAACTTTCGGGATAGCCTAAAGCGTCAGCGCTTATGTCATAACCATTTTGACGCGTATTAAAATTTGCAGCCCTGTTGGGGCTTAAGCCTCGCCCTCCAATTCCAAGTTGAATTCCTGACCCGTCGCTTTCCCAAATATTAAGACCGGGAATTTTAGCAAAAATCTCACGAGGATTTGCAGATGATTTGGCACCATTGAGCTTTGACAATTCAATAACGGCATTTGTTCCCGTGTATATTTGAACCCCTTTAATTGGGGGTAAAAACCCAACGTCAAAATCAGCTAAACGCTTTGATATTACATTTGTTTCTGCAATTTCTTGAATGTTCATTTTTAATGTGACCCGCCTGTTTTCTGTTGCTAAATCTAAGGAGGATACAACAAGTTCTGTTGTAAGGTATCCATTAATAATGAATAAAATACGGTCATTTAATTGGGCAGCAATTTTGAATTTTCCATCCAAATCCGCGCGCGTATATTTTTTGTTTCTTAGATTTTGAATTTTAACCGAAGGAATCGTTCTACTCAATTCATCCTGAACGGTTCCAGAAATTGATTGCGCTCTTAATCCCAAAGAAACGACACCAATAAGTAGTATAAGTGAATATCGAATCATTTTTTAAAGGGCTCTAGCCATGTTCTGTGATACAAATTGTAATTCAGTTTTGTGAGGTCGTGCTTTTTGTCGACAAATAATTGAGCAGGTCGACCATTCAAACTCACATAAATTTTAGCGCGAATTTCGGGATTTTCTACCGTAATTTTTTGATCTCCGTAATGAAAAGTTTTCCCATGGTGATAATTCTTTAATATTTGGGCGTATTGGAGAATCATATCGGGCTGTGTTGCCATTTGATCTTCTTGCGTTCTAGTTAAGAATTTACTGTTATTAATTTCTGACTCTCGCCCGGTTTTTGGGTCTACCATATAAAACGTTGCATGCCCTTCTTTATGCATAAGCATAACGCGCCACGAAAACCGAAACCCTTCTTCATTCCAGAATAAATCACCAGGGTATAAAACATACCTAAAAGGAAGGAGCAGTTGGATGATTATATATAGTGTAAGTAAATAACGTGTTTGTTTTTTTCGAAGAGAAGAGAGTCGCTTCGGTTTTACCGGATTTTCCCTCCAAGTTTTTCGGCTAAAAAAATCCAGTACCCGTTCATGAAACTGCGCCGAGAAAAAAATAAGTGTACTAAAAATCATCACCCATGGAAAAACGCCAATTGGGAATAGGTACCAAGTAGCAAGGTGAAAAAAGACAACAAACAAATAGGCTATGGGTCTACACCTGTTTGATAAAAGGAAAAACACGATAAACAGATCGTAAATGCACCCTGCCCAACTGAAGGTATAAGCGAGCCAATCCTCTTGCATAAGCGAGCCAACTAAAGGGATGTTGTGATGTGCTTGGAGCCATATTTTTAAAGGATTTGCTTGAATTAACCAATCGGAATTTACCTTTGCTATTCCTGCAAAAATATAAACCATAGCCAGTTGAAACTTAATCAAACTAACCGTCCATTGCTTGGTGGTAATAGATTTTATTTTTGGCCATATTTTAGCATCAAATGAAAAATTTCGATTGGCCGGAAGAAAAAGCATAATTAATGCCATCAAACTTACAAAGTAGTAATGGTTTAAGTAATTTGATTTATCCAAGAGCTCTATGTAGGTGAAGCATAGGGAAAAAGTCAATGCCGAGGCTCGATAGAACAGCCCAACAATGATACACAGTGCGGAGATTAACAGCAGTATAAATGGGATGTACATTAGTTGTCCCTCAAGCGGTTTAACCCACTCAAACCCGAGATAACCAAAGTAATAACTCGGATCGATATACAATTGTTGAACCCAACCCTTACTGATAAAACGAACTGTTCCTAAAAACATCAAAACCCCGAAAATTATCCGAAAAATAATTAGCGGGGCTATTGAAATCTCTTTGAATGGGGAGAAAAGTTTATTTGTTTTAATCTCCGTCATTGTCTTGATATGTGATCAATACGCCAAAAGCTGAAGTCATGTCCGTTTTGATATTTACGACTTGTTCTTGGATTAAGTAATATAGTTCCTCTAAGCCGTTTACATTTGAGCCCATTTCTTCTTCAAGTGTTCCGTTGAACGCCTCAATATTGTTAATGATTTGACTAAATTTCGTGTCAATCTCTACGGCTAAAGTAGACCGTTCTAGATGAACTAAATAATCATAAAACCCTTGCCCTGAGTTAGGGTTGTTTCCTAGGTATACAATGCGTAAAGCCCTCATGCTTTCTTGGAGCAATTCCAGTGAAAGACCACTGTTACGAGCTTCAATGTATTCCGGTAATTGAATGCCTAAACTTTGAACACCTATCGGAATACCAAGCTTGGCATTTTTAGTCAGTTCATAGTCCCGATTGAATTCATTCACTAACAATGAAAATGCAGAAGTAGTTTCCGTTCCTGTTGCCGCTATAAAGGTTGGCTTATAATTTATCCACTGTCCATTTACTAATGCAAATTCAGTTTTCATTTTTTGAATTAAATCTGATGCATATTGTGTGTAATTGGGATTTGAGCTGAAGTCAGCTAATGCATTCGTTCGATACAAAAGAAAATCTAATGCTGAAAAACCAATGGCGTCTGTATTGTCAATTGACCCTAGGTTATATCCACCATTAAGAATGTTTGAATTTACCTGGTTTGAATCGGTAGGGTAGGTTCCTGTAGCGCCTTTAAATCCATTATCTCTTAGTGGTCCAAAATCAAAAATCTTAACCAACTGCCATTGAATATAGGCTGCTTTCCAATCCGCTTTAACAGCATCTAAGTTGGCTTGATTTGGACTTGTTTTTAGCGCAATAAAACTAGCTTCAAGAGAACTAAGGTCTGATTCAAAGTCATTAAATGCTGGAGCAATAATTGTGTTTGCAACATTTGTAAGTAAGGTTCCTTTATTAAATGCAGGTTTGATTTCGTCAGGATCTTTACAACTAAAACTTAACAGTAATAATAGTGCTAGACTTAAATAAATTGCGTTAGTTCTCTTGAAGTTCATTGTTTTAATATTTTGCAGCAATCGTTGATTTAATTGCATTGATGTCAGCGACCGTCATGTCCCAAAAGTTTGTAGAAAACATTGCCATTAAAGCGGAGTGTTCAGTGACATCCATTCTTCTTGTTTCTACAGGGGCATACCTTAAGTTCCAAGCAAAAGCCCAAGCTTCAGAAAGAACGTGCAAAAATTTAGCATTGTCAGTCCCAAAATAACCTACGCACTCATCAAGGTAAGTCATCGCTTGGTGTGCAGAAATGTCTTCCCACTCAGTTCTTATTGATGCAATTGCAGCATCACGATCTGTTAAAACATCACTAGAAAGTGCAGCGCGTCCTTTTAATAAGTTATCCATCATGTCAGCGTTCGAATTGATTGCAGCATTTTGTTTGTTACAATACTTACCCCAAAATCGATCGGTACCATTTGTTGGATAGTCAATGGCATCTGTAAAGTACCCATATGCCTCATCCCAGTGGTGCTCCATTAATGTGTAATATTTTCCGCCTGCGGCATCTACAGCTGTTGTGTTGTCAACGTCCATTTTTCCAGCTCCAAAATATGTGTTTAGTGCTTGGTTTAAGAAAACAGCACCCATCAGTCCTTTTTCAATGACCTGAACTTTTTCGACACCATTTGCATCTACTAGATAGGTGCTTGTTCCAGAAGAAAGAGTTCCCGCCTGTCCGTTGGTAGCTGTCGTAGCATTGTCCATACTGGCTGTTGCCAACTCATCCATAAACAGTTCGAATACGGCAACATCGGCTGTAAAACATTTATTTTTTAACTGTTTTGTTGAGGTGAATGAAAAGAACCCATTTCCATCGTTGTTCTCGTTTGCAAATGCATCTTTGATTATTTGCGCATCAAGTGCTGTAGAGGTACCTGTTTTCATATAGGTAACCATTTCGCTAAGTTGATTTAGACGATCCGTTTGCCCACTAAAACTTACCGTTGAATTTCCATCTGTATCTGTGAATGAAAACGTAGAAGGAATGGTATAAAGCGTAGAAGGATCATAAGTACAGCTTCCATCGTCTTTTTTTGCTTTTGGACTGTAGTTGTTTGCTGCTTCATCTGTACAACCTTCTTTTCTACAAGAAACTGTAGTTATTCCAATGATTGCGACGAGTATTAATAATGAATTTTTCATGTGTTTAACGAATTAAAATTTTGTTACAAAATAACGGTATTGGTAACCTTTACGCAATACCTTAAAAAGGGTATTTAAAATCAATCTAAATAACATAAATAAAGACGTGGCCAATGCCTTAAAATCATGTATTATTTAGGTGTAATTTTTCACCTTTTTAATAAAGTTGATGCAAAGTAATGGAGAATTCACTTCCTTTACAATACCACAAAAAAGGTGTTTAGATTTATTCTAAATAAACTAACTTTGATTACGATTTAAAACGTAGAGCTATGCCAGAAAAAAAATACACACTTCCTTACCGTTTGTTGCATTGGGCGATTGCATTTTCAATGTTATTTATGCTATTAACCATTTTCTTGAGATTGAACTGGATGAATAAGCATAACATGGCTGATATAATGACTGCAGGGTTAAGCGAGTTAAACATCGCTATAGGAGAAGATGAGGCAATCTCAATTGCTAAATCGATACGCAGGCCTATGTGGAACTGGCACGTATACATTGGCTATGTATTGGTTGGTTTGTATATACTTCGAATGCTTTTAATTCTGAAAGAAGGATGGAAGTTCTCTTTCAAAGGAAAGTTAAGGGAAAGGGTTAAATCGTGGAGCTACGCACTTTTTTATATACTCTTGGCATCGGCGTTAACTTCTGGACTAATTATTGAATTTGGTCCGCGGGAATACAAGCATACGACAGAAGAATTCCATGAACTATCGTTGTATTGGTTAATCCTATTTATTGTAATCCACTTTACAGGACTTGTTATTGCCGAGAAGTTTGATAATAAGGGAGCCGTAAATAAAATGATCACGGGAAGAGATTAGTCGATATAAAAAATGGAAACCGGTAAGGTTTCCATTTTGATCATATGTGGTAAACGATTAATCGTTCAGTTTCAACACCGCTAAAAAGGCTTCTTGTGGAATTTCAACACGTCCAACCTGACGCATACGCTTCTTTCCTGCTTTTTGTTTTTCAAGAAGTTTACGCTTACGAGAAATGTCTCCTCCATAACATTTTGCAGTTACATCCTTACGCAAGGCTTTAATTGTTTCTCGTGCAATTACTTTAGCTCCAATTGCAGCTTGAATTGGAATTTCAAATTGTTGCCTAGGGATTAACTCCTTTAGCTTTAGGCAAATACGTTTCCCTAAGTTATAAGCGTTTGACCTGTGAACTAATGCAGACAAAGCATCTACAACTTCAGCATTTAACATTAGGTCCATACGGATTAGGTCAGAAGTTCTATATCCAATTGGGTGGTAATCGAAGGATGCATAACCCCTCGATACGGTCTTTAATTTATCATAAAAGTCGAATACAATCTCACCCATTGGCATCTCAAAGGACAACTCAACACGGTCTTGTGTTAAATATACCTGGTTTGTCAATTCTCCACGTTTGTCAATACATAAATTCATGATTTGACCGACATATTCAGACTTTGTAATAACCTGTGCTTTGATATACGGTTCTTCAATTCGGTCCATTCCTGAAGGGTCAGGAAGTTCAGAAGGGTTGTTTACAATCTTTTCAACATCAGGAGTTTTATTCATGAAGGCTTTGTACGAAACATTTGGAACCGTAGTGATTACCGTCATCTTAAACTCACGTTCTAGGCGCTCTTGAATAATTTCCATGTGGAGCATTCCTAAGAATCCACAACGGAAACCAAACCCAAGTGCGGCAGAAGATTCAGCTTCAAAAACCAAGGAAGAATCATTCAACTGAAGTTTCTCCATGGAATACCTCAACTCTTCGTAGTCTTCAGTGTCAACGGGATATATACCAGCAAATACCATTGGTTTTACATCCTCAAAACCTTTAAGCATTTCTTGCGTAGGGTTTTCATGTGTTGTAATTGTATCTCCAACTTTAACTTCAGCCGCCTTCTTAATACCAGAAATAATGTAACCAACATCTCCAGCTTTAACTTCTTTTTGAGGGGAGAGATCCATTTTTAAAATCCCAACCTCTTCAGCATTATACGACTTTCCTGTATTTAAAAATTTAACTTTATCTCCTTTGCGAATCACCCCGTTTTTAACTCGGAAATAGGCAATAATTCCTCTGAAAGAGTTAAATACTGAGTCAAAAATCATTGCTTGTAATGGTGCTTCTTCATCTCCTTTTGGCGCAGGAATACGGTCAATTACAGCTTTTAATATTTCTTCAACACCTAAGCCTGTTTTACCAGATGCAGGAATTACTTCGTTCGGGTCACAACCGATTAATTCAACAATTTGATCGGTAACTTCTTCTGGTTGTGCACCAGGCAAGTCCATTTTATTTAAAATTGGAATAATCTCTAAATTGTGCTCTAAGGCTAAGTATAAATTTGATATTGTTTGTGCTTCAATTCCTTGAGAGGCATCTACAATTAATAGAGCTCCTTCACAGGCAGCAATGGAGCGCGAAACCTCGTAAGAGAAATCAACATGTCCAGGTGTGTCAATTAAATTCAAAACATATTCTTCACCACCTAGGCTATAATTCATTTGAATTGCATGGCTCTTAATGGTGATTCCGCGTTCACGTTCCAGGTCCATATCATCCAACGCTTGGTTCTGCATTTCTCTATCAGAAATAGTCCCTGTTGTCTGTAATAAGCGATCTGCGAGTGTACTCTTCCCGTGATCAATATGTGCAATAATGCAAAAGTTTCGAATGTTCTTCATATCGGTATAACACTGTCTAATTGACACAGCATGCAAAAATACACCAAAATTATGAATTGCAGGAGTATGGGGCTGTAAAACATTGAACGGGAAAGGCTAACCTCTCCCGTTCAAAAACTAAATTACTAACTTATTTATGAAAACTAATCTCATATTAAATACGCTGTAAACATTGAAATAGTATATCCGTATTGGAAGTTTAACATTTTTTTTCAATTGATTATGAGTGGGATGAAGTCTTTCTGTGTGTTTTTATACTTGAAATTATAGTTTTTGCATTACACAATTTCCATTTTCCGAAGTAAGAACGAAGCATTCATGTTTTGACAAACTCCAAGTTTGATTTTATAGTCAAAGAAAAGTTCATCATCTATAATTTGTGCATCAAAGTAATAGTTCTTGATTTCGGGGTGTGTTTTAGACAGTTCACATAAACTTAAATCGTGTGTTGCAATAAGTCCTGTTGACTTACTAGCTATTAATTTTTCTAAAAACTGTTGAGACCCTTCGGCTTTATCTTTACTATTTGTTCCTTTTAGAATTTCATCCAGTATGACAAAATAGTCGTCAGTTTTTAGCGCATCTACAATGAATTTTAAACGCTTCAATTCTGAAAAGAAATAAGATTCAGCATTCTGTAAAGAGTCTGAGGTGCGCATACTCGAAATTACCTTGCATGGGTTATAGACATATGATTTTGCCCAAACAGGAAGCCCGCAATTTGCCATAACAAGATTCAGAGCAACGGTTCTAAGGAAGGTTGATTTACCCGCCATGTTAGCACCTGTAATGATGAAAAAATCGGTGGAATTAATAGTGATATTATTCGAAACTAAATCTCCTTTTAGCAGAAGGGGATGCCCAAGTTTTTCGGCGACAAGCTTTTTGGACTCATCGTTTGAAATGGTTGGATAGATGTAGCTTGGATTATTGAAGGTAAGTGTCGCCATTGAGTTTTTTGCATCGAAATACTCGATTACATCAAACCAGTCTTTAACCTGTTTGGCGTTTTCTTGAATCCAAGATTCTATACGCCTCCCGAAAATGATATCCCAAAGAAAAAAACCATTAATAATAGGAGTTAGGAAAATATTGTTCCGATTTCCTAAGTTACTGATGTCTTTTGTCAGTGCTTTAAGTTTTGTTGAAGCGGGAGTTTCATTGAAATAAATTTTTTCGCGCTGCGCTTTAAGGAGTGTTGACTCGAAGGATTCACGCTCAATAATTTTGAGCAATGCTGCATATTGAGATAGCGTATCTTGCACTTTTGTTGCACGGTAATATAGTGCGCTTGTTTTTTTTACAAACGTTCCAACTATTGTGAGCCCGAGCATTAACCAAAGCAGGATTATACCGCCTGAAATTAAATGCATTGTATACGCAGCAATTAATCCGATGGAAATGAGTGAAAATACAGCAGGCAGGTGTTTGGTGATAGGAGGCAGGTAGGGCTTGTAGTGTGATAACCAATTAAGAATTGGTTCAGAATCACTTTCGCCTTCAACAATTGCAGCAGTTGTCTTAAAGTGGTGTCTAAATACGGCTTTTTTACAAAGTTCTTTATTTGCTTCTTGCTTTTGTTGTATGCCTTTTATGTGGTTTTCATTTAGCCAAAAAGCCAATAATTCTTCTCCTTTCTTTGTTTCGGTTCTATTAATAAGCTGAAATAATGATCCCTGTCCAAACAGGTCGATGTCTTGGTTGTATTTATGACCCTCAAAGATATATGTACTTCCATTTGAAATCTGAGATAGGTCTCCTTCTAAAACCTGTACTTCTAAAGCGTTTAGCTCGAGGCTTTTTTTTAGGTAGGTTATTTGTGCTTTTAAATCGGAAGACTTAGATACGAGTTTCAAAAAAAGAATTAGCCCAACGGTAAAACTTATCCCAACGAGCATACTGTTTTCAAAAAACAAGTAAGTAATTAAAGTAGTTCCAACAAACGTGGAAAGACGTAGCATAGAAAACAAGAAGGTTTTCTTCTTCTGTTTAGAAAGCAGAGTAGAAGTTTCTTTAATGCGTGAATTGTAATAATTTTGGGGATTCATAGGTGTAAAAAAAGGCTTTTGTAAAACGTACAAAAGCCTTTAGAAGTATTATATGATAAATTTCAGTTTATTGAAAACCGTTCTTGTGATAATTATAAATGCTTTCCCTTCTACAATCCTAGGAGAACTTCAGTAGGGCTTTTTGCACCAAAAATCATTCGTTCAGGGTTCTCTAACATTTCTTTCACCTTGACTAAGAAGCTTACAGATTCTTTACCATCAATAATTCTGTGGTCATAAGATAAAGCAAGGTACATAATTGGACGAATTTCAACCTTTCCATTAATCGCAACAGGTCTTTCAACAATGTTATGCATTCCAAGAATAGCAGATTGTGGAGGGTTAATAATTGGAGTCGACAGCATCGATCCGAATACACCACCATTTGTAATTGTGAACGTACCTCCAGTCATTTCGTCTGGCGTAATTTTCCCATCTCGTGCTTTAATTGCTAATCGTTTTATCTCTCGCTCAATTTCGGCTAATGACATTTGCTCTGCGTTACGTACAACAGGAACCATTAATCCTTTTGGTGAAGAAACAGCAATGCCAATGTCTGCATAATCATGAAGAATCATTTCTTTCCCGTCAATTTGTGCGTTTACAGCAGGGTATAGGTTCAATGCTTCTGTTACAGCTTTTGTAAAGAAAGACATAAACCCAAGATTTACCTCATGGTAATCAGCAAATGCTTTTTTATATTTTGCACGTAAATCCATGATAGGCTTCATATCAACTTCATTGAATGTAGTTAACATGGCCGTGTCATTTTTTACAGCAACTAATCGTTCTGCAATTTTACGACGCATTAATGACATTTTTTCGCGAGACTGTTCTCTAGTTCCACCCCAGCCTTGTGCAGCAGCAGAGGAGAATCCAGCAGCCATAGCAGCAACGACATCTTGTTTCGTGATGCGTCCATCTTTACCTGTACCACTTAATTGGTTTGAGTTAATCCCATTTTCTGCCATTATTTTAGCAGCAGCAACAGACGGAGTCCCTGTTGCGTACGATTTTTTCTCATTTACTGGATTTGGGCTGGGTGCAACTGGCTTAGTTTCTTCTTTAACAGGAGCAGTCACTACTTCTGGAGTAGCAACCTCCCCTGCAGAAACAAATCCTTCTGGTTTTTTTGCGCTGGTATCAATCAGGCAAACAACAGCTCCAACGTTAACCGTATCACCATCTTCCGCTTTCAGTGTAATGATACCACTTTCTTCAGCAGGCAATTCTAATGTTGCTTTGTCAGAGTCTACTTCGGCAATTGCTTGATCCTTTTCAACATAGTCACCATCAGAGACTAACCATTGTGCAATCTCTACTTCAGAAATTGACTCTCCTGGACTTGGCACTTTCATTTCTAATACTGACATATCTCTAACTTTAATTTTTTATTATAAACGACTTAGCCGTTACTATTTTTTAGTGTTCACTTTAGCGTAGGCAAACAACTCATTAAACAAGCGCTCTAATCTTCTTTTGTGAAGGTCATGAGAACCTCCGGCAGCAGCAGCTGACGGGCGTCTACAGATTCCAATTAGGCTTAAGCTTCTTAATTGCATAGCCATATAAGTCCAAGCACCCATGTTTTCAGGTTCTTCTTGTGCCCAAATTAAATTCTTGGCATGCTTATATTTTGCAAGAATTTCATCTATTTGAGTTGCTGGCAGTGGGTATAATTGTTCTATTCGAACAAAGGCCATGTTATCAACACCTAATTCCTCTGCCTTTTCAGTTGCTTCGTAATAGAACTTACCTGAACAGAAAACTACAGTATCAATGTTTTTAACATTTGCTGTTGGATCGTCAAGAACTTCCTGAAAGCTTCCTTTTGCCATAGCGTCTAGTGTAGATGTAGCTCTAGGATGACGCAATAATAATTTTGGAGAGAAAACAACTAATGGCTTTCTAAATTCACGTTTCATCTGCCTTCTCAACAAGTGAAAGTGATTCGCAGGAGTAGACGTATTGACAATCTGTATATTCAAGTCAGCACATTGCTGTAAGAAACGTTCCATACGGCCACTTGAGTGTTCAGCACCTTGGCCCTCGTATCCATGAGGGAGCAACATAACCAATCCACTTTGAGTTGACCATTTATCTTCACCAGCGGTAATAAACTGATCGACGATAATTTGTGCTCCATTGTAAAAATCTCCAAATTGTGCCTCCCAAATTGTCAAGCCATTTGGACAAGCTAGTGAGTAGCCATATTCATACCCTAATACACCATATTCTGAAAGAAACGAGTTGTATATTGTAAATGGTGCTTGCGTTTTTGAAAGCATGTTTAGTGTGACCACTTCTTCTTCAGTATCTTCTGTTTTAACGACAGCATGACGGTGAGAAAAAGTTCCTCTTTCAACATCTTGCCCCGAAATACGAACAGGGTGACCTTCGTCTAAAAGTGTTGCATAAGCAAGCATTTCAGCGGTTCCCCAATCCAGGCGATCTTCTTTAATCGCATTGAATCGATCTTTGAAAATCTTAGATATTTTTCTGAAATATTTTTTCCCCTCTGGAAGCGTTGCTAGTTTTTCGCCAAGTTCATTCAACTTCTTTTTACTTACTCCAGTTGAAGGTGATTTAATGAAGTCTGCGGCCTTACCACTTCTATACCCCTCCCAAGCATCGCTTAAGAAATCGTATACCAGTGCTTTTTCATGTTTTCTAGATTCTTTAAATTCGTCCTCTAGATAATCGTTAAACTCGTCTGTAAACTTCTTGGCCTCTTCTCTATTTAGAACACCTTCTCCAATTAGTTGGTTCAGGTAGATGTCTTTTAAGCCTGGGTGTTTAGCTATAAGGTTATATAGGTTTGGTTGCGTAAATTTAGGCTCATCACCTTCGTTATGGCCGTATTTTCGGTATCCCAATAAATCAATAAAAATATCGCCATTGAAATGTTGGCGGTACTCCATAGCCATTTCCATTACTTGAATTACAGCTTCAATGTCGTCGCCATTTACATGAAAGACAGGACAGAGTGTAGTTTTTGCAACATCAGTACAATATGTTGAAGAACGTCCATCCAAGTAGTTTGTAGTAAACCCAACCTGATTGTTAGTAACAATATGAATAGTTCCACCGGTTTTATAGCCATCTAATTGGGCCATTTGCACTGTTTCATAAACAACTCCTTGACCAGCAATTGCAGCGTCTCCGTGAATTAATACGGGACAAACTTTTTTATAATCGTAATTTAATTTATGCTCAACTTTCGCTCTTGAAATCCCTTCTACAACAGGGTTAACCGCTTCTAGATGAGAAGGATTTGGAGAAAGGGTAAGTACAAGGTCTTTTCCTTTTTTTGATTTAACAAACGAAGTAAATCCTTGGTGATACTTAACGTCGCCATCAAAGCGTTCATCAATTTCAAATTCTTTCCCTTCAAATTCTGAGAAAATATCTTTTGGTCGTTTTTCAAAAATATTGGTGAGGGTATTTAAACGCCCTCTATGTGCCATTCCAACCACAAACTGTTCAACACCGTTGTCTGATCCCTTTTGAACTAGTGTATCCAAAGCTGGAATTAAGGCTTCTAACCCTTCAACAGAAAAACGTTTTTGCCCTACGAATTTTTTCCCTAGAAAAGATTCAAAACCTGTTGCTTGAGCCAACTTCTTAAAAATATCGATTTTACGATTTGCGTCGTATTTTGGTCGATTTTTTAATTCAATGGTTTGTTTAAACCATTGAATACGGTTTGGTTCATGCATGTACATATATTCAATACCAATGGATTGACAATATGTTTCCTCAAGGTCTTTAATGATTTCTCGAAGTGTTGCTGGACCAATTCCAATTTCTTCTCCTGCTTGAAAAACAACGTCTAAGTCACTTTCTTCTAAGTTGAAGTTTGCAATATCAAGGGAGGGTGCATATTTCCGTCTGTCTCTTACCGGGTTTGTTTTTGTAAAAAGATGGCCACGGTTTCGATAACCGTCAATCAAATTAATTACGTTAAACTCCTTACGGAAGTTTTCAGGGATTTCGCCCCCATCTTCAAAGTTAGTTCTAGCAAAATCAAATCCTTCAAAGAATTTTTTCCAGCCGAGATCAACACTCTCAGGGTCTTGAATGTACGATTTGTACAAATTGTCAATTGCGTTTACATCCGCATTTCCAACATATGATACTTTATCCATTATTTCTTATGCACAGTTTATGGAAAACCAAAGTTAGACAATTTGAATACTTCTGGCCATTAGATTGACGAAAAATGCTTGATAATATGTTAGATTTTTAAAAAAGCCCCCTTAAATGGACTTTATAAGCCTCTCTTTGTAGAATTAATATACTTAATTCACCTGAAATGTTTGGGCTTTTAAGCAGGGTTGTAAAATCCGATTGTGGGATGTCAATTTGATACAAGAGTTGTAATAATTGTGTTTCCCCTAATTTCATCACTTCAATGAGTTTTGACTCGATTTCCTGGATGATTTGATCATAATTGAGCTTTTTCAATGAAAATTGCGCAGTAAAATTGACTCCTGACTGGTTAAAGTCTTTCATAATTTGCAACTGTGTTTTTAAGACAAAATCATTTGATTGAAAGGCTGAATCAAGGTCATTTTTAGAAAGAAATAGCATCATTTTTAACCCTTAATGAATGCCACACCCAGCTTCAAAAGCTTTTTCTGGAGACATAAAGCTTAGGTTTCCATTTGCGTCTTCAGCCATTAGAATCATTCCTTGAGATTCAACTCCCCGAATTTTACGCGGAGGTAAATTCATTAATACGGTCACTGTTTTTCCAACAACCTCCTCAGGAGAATAATGCTTTGCAATTCCTGACACAATTGTTCGAGTGTCTAAGCCAGTATCTACTATTAGCTTCAGTAATTTGTCCGCTTTCTTTACTTTTTCTGCTTCAAGAATAGTCCCTAGACGGATATCCATTTTCGTGAATTCATCAAAGGATGCATCTTCTTTTTGCGGGTCAAAAATGGTTTCAACTGTTTTTGTTGCTTCTAGTTTTTCTATTTCAGTTTCTACTAACGAGTCTTCAATTTTTTGAAACAGAATACTTGGCTTATTTGTTAAATGTCCAACAGAAATTAAGTCAATGTTACCTGCATGACCCCAGCTTGATGTTTTATACCCCAAGAATTCAGATAACTTTTCGGCAGTTTCAGGTAAAAATGGTTGGAGAACAATGCTCAAGTTTGCTGTAATTTGTAAGGCAATATTCATGATTGTTTCAACGCGAACAGGGTCTGTTTTCACCAATTTCCAAGGCTCCATGTCAGCTAAATACTTGTTTCCAAGTCTTGCTAAGTTCATTGCTTCGGCCTGTGCTTCTCTAAACTTGTATTTATAAGAAAGGGCTGATATTTTTCCTGGAATAGCGTTTATTTGAGCAATTACATCGCTGTCATAATCGGTTAGTTCACCCAGTGCAGGAACTTTCCCATCATAATATTTTTGTGTTAGAACTAAAGCTCGATTTACAAAGTTTCCTAGAATGTCCGCCAATTCACTGTTTATTCGAGTTTGATACTCTTTCCAAGTAAACTCACTGTCTTTTGTTTCCGGAGCAATAGAAGTAAGTACATACTTTAATTCATCTATTTTATCTGGATAGCGTTCAATGTACTCGTGTAGCCAAACAGCCCAGTTTCTAGAGGTAGAAAATTTATCTCCTTCTAAGTTTAAAAATGCGTAGGCAGGAACATTATCAGGTAAAATTAAATCACCGTGTGCTTTAAGCAGGATAGGAAATATAATTGCATGAAATACAATATTATCTTTTCCTATAAAGTGAACTAATTTACGGTCTCCCGTCCAATAGTCCTTCCAGTTTTTATTGTTATCAATTGCCCATTGTTTTGTTGCTGAAATGTATCCAATAGGAGCGTCTAACCAAACATATAAAACTTTTCCATCGCTCCCTTTAACAGGAACTTTTACCCCCCAGTCCAAATCTCTTGTCATGGCACGAGGGCGAAGACCTCCATCAATCCATGACATACATTGACCAACAACTTGATTTCTCCATTTAGAGGCATCGTGTTGTTTCACGCCATCAAGAACACCGTCATTTACCCATTCTTTAAGCCATTGTTCATGATTTTGCATTGGTAAGTACCAGTGCGAAGTCGTGCGCATAACAGGTGTGTTACCGCTTAAGGTTGACTTGGGATTGATCAAATCTGTAGGGCTTAAAGCGGAGCCACATTTCTCACATTGGTCCCCATAAGCGCCATCGTCTTTACAACTTGGACAGGTTCCTGTAATGTAGCGATCAGCTAAAAACTGGTTATACTCTTCGTCATAATATTGTTCGCTCGTCTCCTTTGTGAATTGTCTTTTATTATCTAAGACTTTAAAAAATTCTTGTGCAGTTTCGTGGTGAATTTCACTTGATGTTCGATGAAAAATATCAAATGAAATCCCAAAATCGTTAAAAGCCTTGCCAATGATTCCATTGTATCTTTCTACAATTTCTTCCGGGGTGATTCCTTCTTTTTTTGCACGTAAAGTAATAGCGGCACCATGCTCGTCACTTCCACAAATGAAAGCAACATCATGGTTGTTCATACGTAGAAAACGCACAAAAATATCAGACGGTAAATAAACACCAGCAACGTGTCCTAAATGAAGGGGCCCGTTAGCATATGGTAAAGCAGCTGTAACAGTGAATTTTTCTTTTGTCATTTCGAGATGATGAAATTGTTTGTCGCAAAGTTAATAAAAGCAAGTGCTACTTACTAATAAACAGAACGGGTACATTTTTACAGTGTCGTTTCAACTTCAACAAAACGAATATCAAAAGCTTCGAGCTCTTTTAAAATAGGAGTATAGATGTCTTTCTGAACAGGAAGGGTAACTCCTTTAGTTGTTAAATTACCTGTAAGAATCATTTTAGCACATATTGCAGCCGGTATTCCAACAGTGTTGGACATTGAGGTATACATCTGATCTTCTCCTATGTTTACCATGTGAGATGATATTGCATGTTTCTCATTGTTTAGCTCGTATTCAAATTGATGAACCATAACAAGCATGTCTTTATCTTGTGGGTCTAAGGACAGCTTAGCGACAAGTATTTTTTGAAGTACTTGTGCTGGCGTTGCATTTTCCACCTCCAATAATGGTTTGTCATCAAACAGTCCAAGCCATTCAAAACGGCTATAAAGCTCCAGCCGTTCAGGACGTAAAAAGTCTTTGAATTTACCTTCAACTGTTTTTTCTGCGTTGTATGGGAGAAAGGAGTTAAGGAATTTTCTCGGGGTTAAATCTTTTGTGTTTATTAATGTGTAGGTGTCATCAGTCATTCCCAATTCAATGAAGAGATCCCATGCTTTACAGTAGCCCGGTCTTCTTAAAGTTCCTCTAAAAATAGTTGGAATATCTTCTAACCCATATGTTGCTCTATACGACAATGAATCACGATTTGCATAGCCTACAAAATCACCAAATCCCTCAACATTTATATGGTCGAGCCTTCTATATAACCTGTTGTACGGAATGTACTTGTATTGGTTGTTACGTTTAAAACAAGCTGCCCCTCCTTGACCTGCAAGCACAACATTTCGAGGGTTCCAAGTGAACTTGTAATTCCAAGGGTTGTTGTCAGATTCTGGTGCAACTAACCCGCCACAAAACGATTTAAAGCTGGTTACTTTACCACCTTTAGACTTTATTTCATCAATGATTTTCATGGCGCTCATATGATCTAATCCTGGATCAACACCAATTTCATTCATAATAACAATACCAGCATCTTTTGCATCTTGATCAAGCGCTCTCATTTCTGGAGAAATATAAGAAGGCGTAATAAGGTTTGTTTTAAGGTCAATACAATCTTTGGCAACATCCAGGTGAAAGCGTGCGGGTAACATGGAAATTACGAGGTCTGCTTTTTCAATTTCAGGTTTTCGTTCGTCTGCATTTAAGGCATTGAAACTTAACCCAATACCGTTGCGATGGCCATTGATTTTGGCGTTTACTAAATCGATGTCGCGATCAACAATACGTACCTGCCACTCGTGAGCGATAGAATTTTCTAATAAGTATCGAATAAGAGATGACGCTGAAAGACCAGCACCTAGTACGAGAATCGTTTTCATATAAACTTGATTTAGGTCAAATGTATATAATGAAATTGCCGATTCAAAACGTTAAAACAAATAGTTTTAAACCAATAGATTGTTGAATTAAATCGTTGAGACTCTAGCTCGAAATTATTCATTGCGTACCTTGATGAACTTCATTGTTTTAGCGTTTCTGAAGTTATCATTTAATAACAGGTAGTAAATTCCAGGCTCTAAATTGGTTACGCTGATTGTCATTGATTGTGATGGGATGTGTGTAGAGCTTTGAATAATTCTTCCTGCTTGATCCATAATTGAAATTTTCAATTGAGAACCGGCGGCATTACTAATTCGTAAGTTGATGTCAGATTTAGTTGGGTTAGGATGAAGAGTAATTGTTCCAAACGACAGGTCGTTAAGTGAGGCCATGTTGTGGAATAACAATTCTGAAAGTCCAATACAACCATTTGTAAAAGTGACCTGAACAGAATAGTTTCCTGATGTATTTGCATTGTGTGACTGCGCTGTTGCTCCTGGTATTGGATTTCCTTCAAAATACCATTGGTAAGAATTACCGATAATTGTAGTTAGCGTATCATTACTCTGTGCTATTGTAACTATAGGAACAATTTCCATTACCGTATTAATAGGAGTTGAAATACACGATTGATTCTCACCATAAATGACGTGCGATGATGATTTTCCAGCTTCAATAAAAGTAACACCATCTAAGTCCATTATATGCTCAGTAGTATTTATTAATGTACTTGTTATAGAGGATAACTGTCCCTCAATGTTGTTCCCAAAACCAAATACAGAATTATCATTACGTTGAACTAAAGTGGTGTATTGCCCGGTAGAAATAGATCTAGCACCTTGAATATTAATTTCAATTGGACTCAGTTCGTTTGAGAATGTCCCCGTCCCCAGTTGTCCATATGTATTACTCCCGGTAGTATAAACCTTCCCGTTTGTAAGAATAAAAGCAGAATGAGTTGCTCCACCTTGAGCGTTAATTACATTCCTTAATGGAGACAGTGTAGGAGATAGCCTGTTATTTAAATCATCAAGACCTAGCTGTCCTGAACCATTATTCCCCCACACAAAAAAATCGCCAGTTGCGTTAATTGCAAAACTATGGTATTCTCCAGCTCCAATACTGACAATATTAGACATCCCTGAAATTATAAGAGGAGTGTTCGAAGAGGTTAAATTACCTTGACCAAGCTGCCCAAAATCATTGTTTCCGACTGTAAAAACTGTTCCATCATTACGTAAAATCACGAAGTGAGATTTACCGCCAGCAATTGAATCTACATTTGTTATGTTCGTATTCAGAAAAGGAAAATTAATAACCGCATTATTTCCAGTCCCTAGCTGTCCTTCGGTGTTATTCCCCCATACGTAAACGGTTCCTGTTAGATCAACAGCCATGCTACTTGATTCAGAAGTGGCGACTGTTTTAATATTGGTTAATGTTGGTACCTGTTGAATTGTATTTGAGCTCGTCTGCATAGTTGAGAGTAGCGTATTTACCCATCATACTACTTATGAGAGTTATAGCGGCATTGGTTGACTTGTTTATTCGGATAGAAGTCGTGTAAAGCTCCCCCATTTTAAAGTCAATTCGATTTCTTCCCTCCGCAAAATAAATTTCCATTTTGCTGTCCCTTAACATAGCGACTCCTTGCCGTACAGATAAAGTCGTATCATTAGCTTTGACGTCAATATTGTATTGAATATATCCTTCTTCTAGCTGTGAAAACGCAAATTTCCCAAAAAAGAGTATAGCAATTAATGTGTAATTTCTCATACTACAAATATAGAAACAATTTAAAGCCATACTTTGCGGGGTTTAGATATTGAAAATCTTTTTTAATTCTTAGTTTTGTTTTTGAAATTAATTGTAAAAAAATGGGTAGAGCATTTGAATACCGTAGAGCCGCAAAAGAAAAACGTTGGGACAAAATGTCTAAATTATTTCCGAAATTAGGGAAAGCCATAACGATGGCTGCTAAAGAAGGAGGTACGGATCCGGATATGAATGCCACTCTTCGTTCTGCAATTAAAAATGCGAAGGCGCAGAACATGCCAAAGGACAATATAGATGCTGCAATTAAACGTGCAGACGGAAAAGATGCAGAGTCCTACTCAGAGATGAACTATGAAGGAAAGGGCCCTCACGGAGTACTTGTTTATATCGAGTGTGCTACAGACAATCCAACACGAACAATTGCTAATGTGAAATCATACTTTAATAAAGCAGGAGGGTCTTTAGTTGGAAATGGATCGTTGGAGTTTATGTTTAATCGAAAATGTGTTTTTGAGTTTGAGAAAACAGAAGAAATGAATATTGAGGAACTTGAATTTGAATTAATTGATTCAGGTTTAGAGGAAATAGAAGCGGTAGCTGACAAAGTCTTTGCCTATGGTGATTATACAG
The DNA here is from genome assembly GCA_029238665.1 of Crocinitomicaceae bacterium. Taxonomy (GTDB): domain Bacteria; phylum Bacteroidota; class Bacteroidia; order Flavobacteriales_D; family Crocinitomicaceae; genus UBA4466. The sequence goes on from JAQWFQ010000012.1 coordinate 139,925, forward strand.
CGTTTGGTGAACTGTCTACAGCGTTAGAAGGGTTAAACATTGATGTTACTAAATCCAATTTAGAACGCATCCCAACATCTCCAGTGAGCTTCAGTGAAGACCAGCTTGTTGACATTGAAAAAATGTTAGATAAAATTGAAGATGATGACGATATTCAGCAGGTTTTTACAAATATTGAATAGCGCTAAAGGGTAATTTTATTGCTATCGTATAGAATAAACAGAAAATAAATCAGTTCATATACCTGTTAACTATTTTGAATAGATCTAATTAGAATGATTAAAAGATTAAAACATGTTTTTTATTGCTTAGTTGCACTTGTATTCGTTTATAGCTGTTCAACCGAAAAAAACACACTGATAAGTCGATCGTATCATGGGTTAAACGCACACTACAATGGGTATTACAATGCAAACGAACTGATCAATGAGTCGCTTAATACGTACCGATCCTCGTTAGAGGAAGATTTTTATTCCCTATTACCCATTGATGCCGTTCCGAATAAAGAGGAAATTATAGGAATGTACCCTGCCATTGATACAGCGATACATAAATGTACCAAGGTGATTAAAGATCATAGCATGCCGAGTAATGACCGTCCTGCGAGGAAAAAGGACGAGCACAACAGGTGGATAGATGAAAATTGGGTTACAGTAGGACAGGCTCTTTACTATCGTCTCGATTATGAAGGAGCAATTAAAAACTTCAAGTTCATTAAGAAATTCTATAAAAATGACCCATCGTTATATGTTGGTGAATTGTGGATTGCTAAAACGAGAATTGCTCAAGGGAAATACACCGAAGCTAAATTAAGTCTAGATAAATTAGATAAGGCAATCGTTGAAGAGGTATCTAGAGAAACAAAGCGGTTTAGGAAATTAAAAAAGAAGAAAAAAGGCAATGAAATCGCAAAGTTTCCCAAAAAAATAAAATTTGATCTAGAGAAAACAAAGGCAGATTTAGCATTGAAAAGAGGCAAGAAGAAAGATGCAATTACGCATTTGGAATCGTCGTTGTCATTTGCTAAAAAGTCAAAAGATAAAGCACGGGTACACTTTGTTCTTGGCCAACTATATGAAGCAGTTGGGAATAATCCAATGGCAAGCAATCACTATGCAAAGGTGTTGAAAAAGGATGCTCCATTTCAAATGAGTTTTAATGCACGGTTAAAGAAAGCGTCGTTAGGAAGTAGTGAAAAGAAACGGTTAGATCTATTTAAGATGTTGAAAGATGCTAAAAACGCACCCTTCAAAGATCAGATTTATTATGCACTTGCAGACATAGAGCTTAAAGAAGAAAATGAGCCAAAAGGAATTGAATACTTACACCAGTCAGCGTTTTATTCTACAAAAAATACACGTCAAAAAGGGATGGCTTATGAGCGTTTGGCTGACATGAGTTTTGACAAAAGAAAGTATGTTAATGCCCAAAAGTATTATGACTCATGTGCTACGGTTATTAATGATAACTACCCAAATGCAGAAGTTATTCGCAATAAGGCATCTAACTTGGCAGACTTGGTTGTTGCAGTAGAGACCGCTCAATATGAGGACAGTGTCCAGATGATTGCAGGGTTAGATGAGGCCGGGCGTAAAGATTTCTTAAAGGCTTTAATCAAAAAGATTAAAGCAGACGATGCTAGACAGAAAGAAAAGGAAGCAGCAAGGCTAAGGGAATTGCAAGCGAACGAAAACCTCTTTGTTCAAAGTGGAGAGGGGTCTAAGTGGTATTGGAATAATGCAAAGTCAAGGGCAGAAGGGCTAGATGACTTTAAGCGTCTTTGGGGAACTCGTGAAAATGAGGATGATTGGCGTCGTTCAGAAAAAATTGTACTTGGAGATTTTACAGAGATTGAAGTGGATGATTTAGGTGTAGACACTTTGGTTATTCCAGACGACACATTAACGGTTGAGTACCTCTCTTTAAAGCTACCTCTAACGGATTCATTACTGGCAATTTCTAATGTTAAGCTACTTAAATCACGTTATGATGCCGGTGTTATTTACAAAGAGTTATTGCAAGAAAAAGAGATGGCTGCCTATGAGTTTGAAGCAGTCTTAAGTAAGAATATAGAGAATAAACATAATTTAATGTCTGCGTTCCAATTGTATAAACTTCGAGAAAAAACGAATGCCGCTAAAGCGGAGGGACACAAGTCTTATATTTTAAATAATTACCCAAATAGTGATTACGCAAACTATCTAAGAGACCCGAATTTTTTCCTAAAGAAGAAGGAGCGTGATGCATTGGCAGAACAGGAGTATGTGAAGATATTAGACCGCTATAACCGTAAGCTATATTACCCTGTCATTTCAAAAGCAACAATTGTTATTACAGACGAAAAAGACAATGTATTTCGATCAAAATATATGCTGTTAAAGGCCTTGTCTATTGGGCAGATAAATGAAGACAAAAGTGAATTGTTACCAACTTTGAATGCTGTCGTATCCGAATACCCGAAAACATTAGAGGCAGATAAAGCACTTGAAATGATTGATATTATAGAGAACGGCTACTCTAAAAATATACCTGCTGATTTTGGAAACAAATCATTGTTTAATTATGACGATAAAGCGAGGCAAATGGTTATCGTTTTCTTAGATGAAGATGATAATTCAAGCCTGTCTAAGGCTAAAATAGTCGATTTTCACCGTGAATTTTTTAGTCGAGATAAATTGAATGTAAGCTCTAAAATATACAGCCCAAAACAAAGTATTGTCTTAACTCGATATTTTGAAACTGAAGCAGAAGGAACAGAATATATTCGCATTTATAAGAAAACAAGAAAGTATCTGTTAGACTTGCAAAACGCGAAAATTTTAATGATCACATCAGAGAATCTAAAGGTCTTGTTTGAAAAACAAAACTTACCGGAATATGAATTATTTTACGAAGAATATTATTAGGCTATGAAAAAGAAAGGAGGCATGTCGTTAGAAAATCCAGATCGATTAAATATAATTGTTGAGGGCTCTAGGGTTCTTGGAGATATGATTACAGATTCTAACCTTCGTATTGATGGCGAAGTTTTAGGTAATGTGACTTCAGCATCTAAGGTTGTGGTAGGCGAAAACGGACGTATTACAGGAGACCTAACATGTACTGACGCAGATATTGAGGGCCATGTAAAAGGAGTTATGAAAATTGATGGGCTACTTGCGTTAAGATCGAAGTCTGTAGTTGATGGAGATATTACAACGTCTAAATTTGAAGTTGAGGAGGGCGCACAGTTTTCTGGAAGTTGTAAGATGAATAACTTCATAAGCACACCAGAGCCGAGTTCTGAAACAACACAAGAAGATTTAATCTACTAATGAAGCCGAACCCCAAAAAAACTAACAATTTTTCTAAGTACGCTCGATTTTCAGCCCTTGGAATTCAAATGGGTGTAATAATTGGTTTCTTTTCGTGGCTTGGCGTATTTTTAGATGATCGATATCAATCTAAAACCGGTTGGTGGACAATAGGCCTGTCATTGTTTGGTGTAACAGCTGCATTGTATCTCGTGATTCGAGTGGTGATAAAATTAAGTAAAGACAAATGACCTTAAGTAAACTGTTTCTAAAACGCTTTGTGCCATTGGTGGCTATCGTAATCACGCTACATGTCGTATTGGTATTCACGAAGGTGCTGGGAGGAACGTTTCAACCTGCATTAATAATTGACCTACTTCTTTTTTTGATGTTTGGCGCAGGAGCAATGCTGATCGGACCTGGGTTAGACAAAGATCCAGAGAATTTTGTTAACCGTTTTTTGATTCTTACAACCGTCCAACTTTTAGCTGCAATGTCAATTTTAGCTGCACTAGCATACGTGAAAATGACAGACATGAAAACGATAGCATTACAATTTATATCACTATTTGTTGTATTGTTAGTAATACAATCATTTCTGTTAGTTAAAGGCGTCAAAAATCACAATGTAAACGAATAAATAAGGGCTGTTTTACCCCCTTAACTTAGAGGAAATGCAATAGTTTGAAAAATTCTTATGCTTTAATTAAAAAATCTATGAAAATTATAAATATTTCTATAACTTTGCGCCAAATTTTAAGCTATTTAATTAACATTGAATAATGGCACTTAGAAGTATGATTAAGGCATTTTTAGCAGTTATGTTCGTAAGTTCGGCGGTTTTTGCGTCTGAACATGAATCGTCTCATGGACACGAAGAAAAAGCATTTAACGTAAATGAAATGATTATGCACCACATTAGTGATGCGCATGAATGGCATTTATGGGGTGATTCACACAACGGAACAACAATCTATCTTCCGATCATTTTGATCGATGGTGGTTTGAAAATGTTTTCTGCCTCTCATTTATACCATGGTAAGTCTGTAACAGCACTAGATGATGACGGAAAAGAATACCACTACAATGTTGGTGAAGGTGTTGCTGAAGGTTATGCTCTTTTTCATGAAACAATTTATAAACTAGAGCACGGTGAGTTACATTTTGAAGGGGGGCATCCTCACAACGCGGCACCGTTAGATTTTTCAATTACAAGAAATGTAGCATCATTATTTATCACATTCTTTTTAATGATATTAATTATGTTCTCTGTAGCTAGATTTTACAAGAAAAATGGTGCTGTTGCCCCAAAAGGAATCGCGAAATTTATTGAGCCATTGATTATATTTGTTAGAGACGATATAGCGAAAGCAAATATTGGCGAAACGAAGTATAAGAAATACGTTCATTATCTATTGACTATCTTTTTCTTTATATGGGTTTCTAACTTAACAGGATTAATTCCATTGTTAGGGTCTAATTTAACAGGAAACATTTCAGTTACTTTATTCTTAGCAACAGCTACGTTATTGGTAACGGTATTTTCAGGAAATAAAAATTATTGGAAACACATATTTGCAACTCCAGGGGTTCCTGTAGCTTTGTTGCCAATTATGATTCCTATTGAGGTAGTTGGGATTTTAACTAAGCCTTTTGCATTGATGGTTCGTTTGTTTGCGAACATTACTGCAGGGCATATTATTATCTTGGCTTTAATTTCTATCATCTTTATTAATCAATCTGCAGGTTGGGGGTTCTTATCCGTACCTATGGCATTGTTTATTTCGGTGTTAGAGTTGTTGGTGGCTTTCTTACAAGCGTATCTATTTGCAATGCTTTCTGCATTGTTTATCGGTGCTGCAGTGGAAGAAGCACATCATTAATTAATTAGTAACTTTTAAAAATAAATAGTTATGGTAGGTAGTATAGCTGCTATTGGAGCTGGACTTGCAGTATTAGGTGCAGGAATTGGTATTGGACAAATCGGTGGTAAAGCCGTTGAAGGTATCGCACGTAATCCTGAAGCTTCAGGAAAAATTCAAACAGCAATGATTATTGCAGCCGCTCTTATTGAGGGTGTTGCGTTATTCGGGGTAGTAGTTGGTCTTTTAGGACTTAACCCAGCTGCATAAGAATTATAATCTTGTCGCGACAAATAGTTGCGACAAGATTTAAATTAGAAATTAACGTAAATAAAAAATAAAAATGGAATTAGTTACTCCGGACTTAGGTCTTTTATTTTGGACAGGGATTGTATTTTGCATTCTTTTGTTTCTTTTAGTAAAGTTTGCTTGGAAGCCAATCTTAAGTGCTGTTAATGCACGTGAAGAGAAGATTTCTAGCGCTTTAGAATTAGCTGAAAAGACTAAGGAAGAAATGAAAACGCTTCAAGCGGCAAATGAAAACTTGTTGAAAGAAGCACGGTCTGAAAGAGATTCAATGATTAAAGACGCAAAAGAAGTTGCTTCTAAAATGGTTGAAGACGCTAAAGGAACGGCAAAAGTTGAAGCTAGTAAGTTAGTTGCAGCAGCAAGAGAGTCTATTAATGCTGAGAAAGGTGCTGCAATTGCAGAGCTTAAAACTCACATGGCAACCTTCTCTATTGAGATTGCTGAGAAAGTTGTTCGTGGAGAACTTTCTTCTGCAGAAAAGCAAAAAGCACTAGCTGATAAGCTTGTAGATGATATTAACTTGAATTAATAAATTCAAAGATGAAAAGTACGAAAGTAGCAACAAGATATGCGAAGTCTTTATTGGAATTAGCAATTGAACAAGATAAAATTGATTCAATTCTTGGTGATATGAATTTCTTGCTTACAACGAACAGTGAAACGCGTGATTTCGAGAGTTTGATCGCAAGCCCAATCGTTAACACGGATAAGAAGATTGAAATTTTCGAAAAAGTGTTTTCACAATTTGAAGATGTTACGATGTCTTTCGTTAAATTAATTACGAAAAACAGACGTGAATCACACCTTCCGGCAATTGCGCAATCGTTCAGTGATCAGGTAAAGGAATTTAAAGGCATTGTTCCAATGACAATTACTTCAGCTGCTCCTCTTGATAGTTCTACTAGAGAGAAGATCGTTGCTAAAGTACAAGCGTCAGTTAAGGGACAGTTAGAAATAGAAGAAAAGATAGATGAATCCTTAATAGGAGGGTTCGTGGTAAGAATGGGAGACATGCAAATTGACGCCTCTGTTTCAAACCAGTTTAATAATTTAAAACAACGTTTAGCACGTTAATTTTGGCTTAGCCAAGTAAACAATACACTAGATGGCAGATGTAAAATCAGCAGAAGTTTCTGCAATATTAAAAGAGCAACTTTCAGGTTTCCGTTCAGAAGCTGAATTGCAAGAGGTTGGTACCGTACTAACAATTGGTGATGGTATTGCTCGTATTTACGGATTGAAAGGAGTTCAATACGGTGAATTGATTGAGTTCGATAGCGGACTACAAGGAATCGCGTTAAACTTAGAAGAAGACAACGTAGGAGCCGTTCTTTTAGGACGTTCAATTGAAGTAAAAGAAGGAGACACTGTAAAGCGTCTTGGTCGTATTGCTTCTGTTAAGGTAGGTGAAGAAATGGTAGGGCGTGTTGTTGATACGCTAGGTAACCCAATTGATGGTAAAGGGCCAATCGGTGGTGAGTTATTTGAAATGCCAATCGAACGTAAAGCACCAGGTGTTGTTTTCCGTGAGCCGGTAACTGAGCCTCTTCAAACAGGAATTAAGGCAGTTGATGCGATGATTCCTATTGGACGTGGACAGCGTGAGTTGATTATTGGTGACCGTCAGACAGGTAAAACTACTGTGGCCATTGATACGATCATTAACCAAAAAGAATTTTACGATAGAGGAGAACCTGTTTTCTGTATTTATGTAGCAATTGGACAAAAAGGTTCAACGGTTGCAGGAATCGTTAAGAAATTAGAAGATGCAGGTGCTATGGCTTATACTGTGATTGTTGCGTCTAATGCAGCTGATCCAGCTCCAATGCAATTTTATGCTCCAATGACAGGTGCAGCAATTGGTGAGTACTTTAGAGATACAGGTAGACCAGGACTTATCATCTTTGATGATTTATCTAAGCAAGCAGTAGCATACCGTGAGGTATCATTGTTATTGCGTCGTCCTCCAGGACGTGAAGCGTACCCAGGAGATGTATTCTACCTTCACTCAAGATTATTAGAGCGTGCAGCAAAAATCATTAATGATGATTCTATTGCTTCTCAAATGAACGATTTACCTGAATCATTGAAAGGTAAAGTGAAAGGAGGAGGTTCTTTAACAGCACTTCCTATTATTGAGACACAAGCAGGTGATGTTTCTGCGTATATCCCAACCAACGTAATTTCAATTACTGATGGTCAGATATTCTTAGAAGGTGATTTATTTAATGCGGGTATTCGTCCAGCAATTAATGTTGGTATTTCTGTTTCTCGTGTAGGTGGATCTGCTCAAATTAAGTCAATGAAAAAAGTTGCCGGAACATTGAAGCTTGATCAAGCACAATACCGTGAGCTAGAAGCATTTGCTAAGTTTGGATCTGATTTAGATGCTGCAACGAAATCTGTACTTGATAAAGGTGCTCGTAACGTTGAGATCTTGAAGCAAAAAGAAGGTGACCCATACCCAGTTGAAAGACAAGTTGCAATTATTTTTGTAGGAACAAAAGGATTAATTCAAAATGTTCCAGTAAACAAAGTAAAAGCATTTGAAGCTGAGTACTTGGATTATTTAGATGCAAAACATGCTGATATCATGGCTTCTTTGAAGTCTGGAAAATATTCAACTGAAGCAACTGACGTTTTAACGAAAGTAGCTAAAGAGTTAGCAGCAAAATATTAATAGTTAGGAATTATGAGTGATGAACATTGTTCATCACTCAAAACTCATCATTCATAACTAAATAAGACGATGGCAAATTTAAAGGAAATAAGAAATAGGATTACTTCTGTAAGTTCAACAATGCAGATCACTTCAGCAATGAAGATGGTTTCTGCGGCTAAGTTGAAAAGAGCTCAGGACGCTATTACTCAAATGAAACCTTATGCTGAAAAGCTTCAGGAGATTTTAGGTAATTTAAGCGCTACGCTTGATCTTTCAGAAAATGCTTATTCTGAGGTTCGCGAAACTAAGAATGTGCTAATTATTGGAATTACTTCAAACAGAGGTTTGTGTGGTGGTTTTAATAATAACATCTTCAAGAAAGTTAGTAATTTGGTGAATGAAGAATATAAGGATGCTAATCCTAAAGTTCTTTGTTTAGGAAAGAAGATAAAAGACCTTTATAAAAAAACAGACAATTACTACATTAACGATGAAGTGGCTGCTGTTGAGGATATTTTTGCTGACTTAAGTTTTGAGAATAGTGCCGTTATTGCTGAAAGCGCAATGAACGCGTTTGTTGCGAAAGAATTTGACAAAGTAGTTGTCGTTTACAATAGCTTTATCAATGCTGCAAGTCAGGAAGTGAAAGCTGAACAGCTTCTACCTATTATTCCTACGGTGAATGAAAATGAACAAGGGGCCGGAGATTATATTTTCGAACCTGGTAAATCAGAAATCGTTGAAGACCTTATTCCTAAATCGTTGAAGGTTCAATTGTTTAAGGGCTTATTAGACTCAAATGCATCTGAGCATGGTGCACGTATGACAGCAATGCATAAAGCAACAGATAACGCAGATGACTTAAAAAGAAACTTGACGTTATCTTACAACAAAGCCCGTCAGGCAGCTATTACAAATGAAATTTTAGAAATTGTTGGTGGTGCAGAAGCACTAAACGGTTAAATAGAATTATATAATTTATAAAAAAGCCTTCCAATTTGGGAGGCTTTTTTACGTTAAGACTATTAACTTTAAGATTATGAAATATTTGTTGAGTATCATTTTCCTAGCCAGTTTAACTAGTTTTGCACAAGAACGAGCAAAAATCAAAGACAATAGAGCGTATCGTGAGCTTCAAACCTCAGTGGCTGAAAAAAGTATTGTTGAGCTTAAGGAGGGTGTATTGTTGGTAAGGCTAAACATGCGTAAAAGAGAAATAGCTTATTATGAAAGTTTTGGAAACGCAAAAGGAGCAGAGAAGACTCGGAAAAAGCAAGAAAAACAAAACAATCAAATTGTAAAAGGATTTTCAGAACAATTTGACTTCTGTAAGGTGTATTATTTTGCTATGGAAGATTCTAGAATGTTACTCGAGGGACAACAAGACTCGGTTAAGTTCTATGACTCGAGTATGAAGGAGGTAAATACAGTTCAGTTGAATTCTAAAAGCTATTTCATTAGCGAATTTGGTGTTGTAGAATCTGACACGGTTTTTTATTACAAAGGAACAACTCCAGACCCAGGAAGTGTTAACAACCCTGAGGGAGTCAGTTATTATGGCGATCAAAAAAACAACTTGCCTGCACTGGTAATACGGAACAATAAGTTTTATCAATTAAAAGAGCCCTTTCCTTATTATTCAGCATATAACCCTGGAGGAAATGTCAATAAGCGTTACGCAAATACGATCGGTAAATTAAACGCAAAATTGAATGCTTATTACCTAAAGGTAAAACAGCAAGAAGGTGTTAATACAGGGTCTAACTAAGAGAAAAACCAGTAATCTTTTCCTTTAGTTTTGTGTAGAGATAACAGGAAAGACTCAACGTCTTTTTTATCTGTAGGAGAAGCTACTGAAATGATTATTTGTGGGTTATTTAATAGTTTGATTGCCGAATAATGCTGAAGAATTACCCCGTAAATGTCTTTGCCAATTTTTCGATCATTGTCACATACCCAATGAATTTCAGCGTGTGTGTTTAGAAATAATCGAGATAAATCTTTTCCATTTTTCCCTGCTCCCCAAATAACCAATGGCCTGGAAGTATCGCGTTCAATCCGGTTGAAGTAGTTTGCCTTGAGTTCGAAAAAACGATTGTCTTTATAACAGTCCCAGTTCCTAGAGATACGGTCTGCCCGATCTCTCCAAAAATGTAAGACAGTGTCTAGGCCTATAATTTTCAGCTTTTGTTCATAAAAGCGAAAGCATAAATCATAATCTTCTGGAAAAACAGAAGGGTTAAACCCACCAACCAAATCAAAATCGGTTCTATAAACCAACCAACAGTTTGACGGAATTACGCATTCCCGATAAATTTCAACGGCATGTGAGTTTAAGCGAGCTACTTGACAGAGCCATTCGTCATACCGCTTAAACCCATTTCCTATGACACTTTCATCTGAAAAATAAGAAGTTCCACCGGTAATAACAGTTCCCTTTCCGTTAGTAATAAGGGCTTTTAACATGAGGGTAAGCTTGTATGCGGGCATTTTGTCATCAGAATCCATGCGGTGTATACAATCACCTTTACTTTGGCTGTACCCTACGCGGAGTGCCTCAAGTAAGTTGGCTTCATCAAGGTGGATCACTTTAATTCTCACATCTAAACGCTCATAATTTTTTAGCACAGATAATGATGAGTCTACAGAACCATTGTTTACAGCAATCAACTCCCAGTTTCCATACGATTGTCCAAGAATAGAATCGATACAATCATGTAGGTACTTCTCCGTATTGTGAACGGGCATTACAATGGATATGAGAGGAGTTGAGTGGTGCATAAAATTACAACGTGGCTGGAAAGGTATCAATTGTTTTGAAAACAGTCGGGGAATATCTTCATCATTCTCAAGAAACATTCCTTCAAGGGCTTTTACTGTATTCACAAAGTACCTTTCAAAACTCTTTGAAAGGATAGCTCTTAGTCGTTTTGAATTTGCTATTTTCACACTATGGCAACGAATGTAGACAGGTTAAATAAACGCGGAGTAAAGTCCAGTTATGTATCAACAATCATTGGGATTTCTTTGGTTTTATTCATGATAGGGATTGTACTGGGTGGTGTTTTTGGTTTGGATAATATTCAGCGTCAAGCAAAGGAAAATTTACAAGGAGATTTGTTTTTTAAGCCAGAAATGAATCCGGCAGACATTAAACAAGTAGAGCAAGAATTAAAAACATGGAAACAATTTAACGAGGTGTTTTATGTTTCTCCTGAACGTGCAATTGAAGAGTTTACGGGGCAGGATCAAAATGCAGACAATATTCTTGAAATTTTTGAAGGCTACAACCCATTGCCTCCAACAATTGGATTTAAACCCAAGGTTGAGCATGCAACATTAAAAGGAATGCAAGGCATAAAGCAAGACCTGTTAGCAGCTTATGGTGATCGATTAGACGAAGTGAGTTACGACGAATCAAGTGTTAAGTCGGTAAACCTCGGATTTAAACAATTTGTTTATTTATTTGGCGCAGTAGCACTGCTTTTAATTATTGTTGCTGTAGCAATGATTAACAATACAATTCGCTTGGCCTTGTATTCAAAACGATTCTCAATTAAAACAATGCAACTTGTTGGAGCTACTTCAACATACATACGAAGGCCATTCTTATTACAAGCTATTGGAATCGGTATTGTAAGTGGTATAATTGCGATGGCATTACTTTTCGGTCTTTTTTATGCCTTAAACAATTTAGTTGATTCAATTGAAATTTCATACTCCATAGAGACGTTCTTAATACTGCTCGGTTCTTTGGTTTTTATTGGTGTGGTAATCACGTATATTTCAACATGGTTCGCTCTTAACAAATATTTGAGAATGAAATTGGATGATTTGTATTAAATTTGGCGCATGAGTGTAAATAATTCAAAATCGAGTAAGATGAGTTCAATTGAAGATGTATCCAGTAAAGAATCAGTTTCATTAAAGGAGTTTAATAAAACGGCTCCATTTTCATTTAGTGCAAAAAACTACAAGATATTGCTCATTGGACTTGGGGTTAATATTCTTGGGTTTCTGTTAATGATTGGAGGTGCTACTGATGACCCTACAAAGTTTGACGCGAGTGAATTGTTTAGCAATACGCGTATAACGATTGCACCGATGCTTATTGTATTGGGCTACATTGTTATCGCAGTTGCAATTATGAAAAAGCCAAAGGCCAAATAAAATTAAAATTCAATGAGCTTTCTTGAGGCAATAATACTTGGGATAATTCAGGGGCTAACTGAGTTTTTACCCGTAAGTAGTAGTGGTCATTTGGAATTGGCAAAATCCATACAGGGCCAAGACCTTACAGGAGAATCGAGTATGATGCTGACTGTTGTTTTGCATTTTGCAACGGCATTAAGTACCGTACTTGTGTTTAGAAAAGACATTCTAGAAATCGTAAGGGGACTTACGCAGTTTAAAAATAACGAAGCATTTAAGTTTTCTATAAAAATCATCTTATCAATGATTCCAGCAGCAATTGTGGGGATTTTATTTGACGATATCTTGGAGTCCTTTTTTGTCGGTCAAGTTTTACTTGTTGGCTGTATGTTGATTTTAACAGGACTCATTTTATTCCTTGCAGATCGAGCAAAAAACACAAATAAAGAAGTAAGTACTTCAAATTCAATTGTAATCGGTATTGCTCAGGCTGTTGCAATTTTACCCGGAATCTCAAGATCTGGAGCAACAATTGGAACGTCAGTTTTATTGGGTGTAGATAAATCAAAAGCGGCACGTTTTTCATTCTTAATGGTTGTCCCGTTAATTTTCGGGAAAATTGCAAAAGACATGACAAGTGAAGAATTTGTGGGAATGATTTCTGGTGAAGTGGATCTCGGAATTTCAGTTGGCGCTATTTCCGTTGGTTTTATTGCAGCCTTTATCACAGGTATCATTGCGTGTACTTGGATGATTACGATTGTTAAGAAAAGCAAATTGTCTTATTTTTCATATTACTGTTTCACCGTTGGTCTTATAGCTATAGGTTGGACGCTATTTAATTAAAAATGATAACAGAATTTGCTGCAGGAAGCACAATCTTAGTAGATAAGCCGCTTGAGTGGACATCGTTTGATGTGGTCAATAAACTTCGCTGGCATCTGAGAAAAAAACTCGGGGTGAAAAAGTTAAAGGTTGGTCACGCAGGCACATTAGACCCATTAGCTACGGGGCTGTTGGTAATTTGTATTGGAAAACATACGAAACAAATCAACGACCTTATGGTTGGGAATAAAACATACACCGGAACCTTTCTAGTTGGAAAAACAACCCCTTCTTACGATTTAGAATCCGAATATAATGCAGAATTTCCGACTGATCATATCAATGATACGTTATTAGAATCTGTTCGAGAATCCTTTATTGGCGAACAAGATCAAGTTCCACCTATTTTTTCTGCAAAACAGGTTAACGGTAAAAGAGCATATGACTTAGCGCGTGCTGGAGTAGCACTTGAATTAAAAGCAAACAAAATTACGATTCATGACTTTCAAATAGATGCATCTAGTTTTCCAGAAGTAAGGTTTGAATTAACGTGTAGTAAAGGAACGTATATCCGGTCAGTTGCGCATGATTTTGGGCTTAAACTCAACTCGGGCGCAACTTTAATCGCGTTGAGGCGTACACGATCAGGGGCACAAAACATAGAAGAAAGCAAGTGTGTAGAGGAATGGATTGATTTTATTGAGAACTCTCCCCTCTAAAATGTTAATTTTAGTACCTTTGCATCCTTGAAAAAAGAGAATAACATAAACGGGATTGTTGTTATGAATAAAATGAAACTATCGCAGTTCAATTTTGACCTGCCAGAAGAATTAATTGCAGAGTACCCAAGCGATAATCGTGATGAGTCACGTTTAATGGTAATCCATAAGGATACTGGAGAAATCGAGCATAAATTATTTAAAGACGTTATTAACTACGTTGATGAAGGTGATGTGCTGATTATGAATAACACGAAAGTGTTTCCAGCGCGTATGTATGGAAATAAAGAAAAGACAGGAGCTAAGATTGAAGTTTTCTTATTGAGGGAATTGAATCGCGAGAGTCTTTTGTGGGATGTTTTGGTTGACCCTGCGCGTAAAATTAGAATTGGGAATAAATTGTATTTCGGAGAAGACGATTCGTTAGTTGCTGAGGTAATAGACAACACTACATCTAGGGGTAGAACACTTCGTTTCCTTTTTGATGGTCCATATGAAGATTTTAAGAAGGCAATCACTAAACTAGGTGAAACACCGCTTCCAAAGTACATCAAACGTGAGGTTGAGGAGACGGATGAAGATCGTTACCAGACAATTTATGCAAAAGAAGAAGGTGCTGTTGCAGCTCCAACTGCTGGGCTTCATTTTTCTAGACAACTAATGAAACGTTTAGAGCTTAAGGGGGTCGATTTTGCTGAGGTAACACTACATATTGGATTGGGAACATTCCGCCCGGTAGAAGTTGAAGACTTGACAAAGCATAAAATGGATTCTGAGCAAATTTCAATCCACCAGCCTTGTGTTGACATGGTGAATAATGCGAAGAAGAATAAAAAGAAAATAATTGCTGTTGGTAGTACGTCAATGCGTGCAATCGAAACATCAGTTTCAACAGATGGTTTACTGAAGCCTTATGATGGATGGACAAATAAGTTTATTTTCCCTCCGTATGACTTTAGTATTGCAGACGTGTTGATTACAAACTTCCACACGCCGCTATCAACATTGTTAATGATGATTTCTGCATTTGGAGGTCATGAATTGATGATGAGCGCATACCAAGAAGCAATAAAAGAAAAGTATAGATTTTACTCTTATGGTGATGCAATGATGATCATCTAATAAAAGTGATTCGATAAAACGTTAAAAGGATGTTGATTGTTTCAGCATCCTTTTTTTGTACCCATTTGTTTTCTAGAAAATTCATTACAAAAAACAAGCGATAATGGAATTGACTATTTATATTAATTCTAACAGTTTTGTGTTTTTAACGCATAAATAATAACTATTTTTGTAGCGCAAATTTTCGTTAATGGCTAGTGTTTCACCAAGTATGGGGGTTAAAGGGAAAGTGAAGACTTATATGGTCTTTACAAAGTTCCGACTATCTGCCTTGGTTATCATTTCGGCCCTTTCAGGATATTTATTTGTTGGAGGTAACGACGGATTGGAATTGACTTTTCTATTGGTCGGCGGGCTGTTTATAACTGCAGCGTCAAATGGTGCAAATCAAATATGGGAGCGTGAGCTAGACATCCTTATGAAGCGCACTGAAAAAAGACCTCTTCCTCAAGGTGAAATGTCTGTCAATGAAGCATATATTGTGGTTACAGTTTCATTGATTGTTGGCGCAGTTTTACTTTATCTCATTAATCTTCCATCTGTTTTATTGGGGTTGTTGGCATTCGTACTTTATGTGTTTGCATACACACCAATGAAACGAATTTCTCCATGGGCTGTTTTTGTTGGTGCAATTCCCGGAGCTATTCCTCCTATGCTTGGAGCTATAGCTTGCACAGGAAAGTTTGGATTAATTCCAGGGATTTTATTTTTTGTACAGTTTATTTGGCAGTTCCCACATTTCTGGGCCATTGCATGGGTTGCTTACGACGATTATAAAGCGGGAGGCTTCTCCTTGTTGCCATCGAAACATGGAAAATCAAAAAATTCGGCATACCAGATGGTTATTTGGTCAATTGCCTTGATTCCGTTCAGCCTTTTACCATGGGTGATAGGTGCTTCAGGGATTTATTCAATGGTTATTGCTACGTTGTTGGGGGTTGGTTTTTTCTATTACGCATATAGACTATTGTTAACCTGTGACGATAAGGACGCGCGAAAGTTGATGTTCGCATCATTTATCTATTTGCCAATTATGCAGTTTGCCTATGTTTTCGATCGTAATTTGGATATTATCGAATCATTTCTGAGCATTAATTAAAATTTTAGCAGTCATGAAACAAGATTTTTCACAAGATGGTAATAAAGAACAAATGGACACGGCACGAAAAAATCTTGTCTATGTTTCAATGTTCAGTATTATTATGATGTTTGCTGGATTAACATCTGCCTACATCGTCTCTATGGGAGATTCTTTCTGGTTGAAATTCACGTTACCAACAGCTTTTTGGATCAGCACAGGACTTATTGCATTGAGTAGTATTTGCATTCAGTCATCGGTATTTTTTGCTAAAAAAGGGAATAAACCTGCAATGCAAGCAGCAATTTCAATCACACTTGTGCTGGGAATGGCGTTCATTTATTTCCAGTTTAAAGGATACGGTCAATTAATTGACAATGGGGTGCATCCAGTTGGGAATCACATCATTGTTACCGATGGAAAATACGGGGATTACTTTGAGGTAAAATACAAAGGCAACTTTGTTGAAGTGAACGGAAATGACTTTTTATTGAAAGGTGAAAAGATGACAGAATCTGAAATGATAGCCTATCAGAATTTCATGTCTCAATTTTTAGAGGTGAGTGAAAAGGAACCATTTACGATTAAGGAATACGGAAAGGAGTTCGAGTTATTTTTCTTAAATACTCCGTTAAAACTTGTAGAGGGAAGGTTGTTTTCTGAAGAAGATGGCGAGCTAAAATTTTTAGACCGTTTGCGTTTGAAAGAGTTGGCAATTAATGTACGTGATAATCGCGGCGATTTTTTCGTTCAAGGAACAATGGGGAAAGATTTTCACGTGTACTATAAAGGCAAAGAATTACAGTATAAGAATCGCGAATTGCAGATGAATGGGAAGAAACTTTCTAATTACCTGCAAATTAAATCAATGGAAGCTGCAGACACCGCTTCGTCGTACTTGTTTCTAATTACATTTTTACATTTACTACATATTGTTGTGACGCTGTTTTATGTTTTAAAACTCGTAAGACACTCATTTTCAGGTAAAATTAATAAAGAGGAAAACCTTACCCTTCAAATGGGCGCTATTTTCTGGCACTTTCTGGGGGTATTATGGGTCTATTTATTACTTTTTTTACTTTTTATTCATTAAACTTGCATATAAAATTTTTCAAGCATGGCAGGACACGCTTCCAAACAAATTGACTCTAAAACACTATGGGGAGGTAAAACTTCACCATTTAGCACAAGCTACGGAAAGCTAATGATGTGGTTCTTTTTAGTGTCTGATGCACTAACATTTAGTGGATTCCTTATTTTTTACGGCGCTAACAGACACAGTTACGGAGGTTCTTGGCCAATTGGAGAGGAAACGTTTAACTCATTGCCGTTTTTAGGTCATGGATACCCATTAATTTATGTGGCATTAATGACGTTTATTCTTATTGTTTCTTCAGTAACAATGGTGTTGGCTGTTGAGGCGGGACATCGAATGGACAAGCGTGGAGTTGTTAAATGGATGATCGCAACAATTATTGGTGGATTCTTTTTCTTAGGATCTCAAGCTTGGGAGTGGTCTCACTTTATTCACGGATCTGACTTTGGAAAAGTGGAATTAAACGATGGATCTTTAGCGATTGTTAAAGGGCATTTTGGTGAAATTGAACATTTCACAGTAACCAAGGCTGGTGATCACCACCATGTTGGGGATAAAATCACTGAAGATTTAGCGCATACTTATAAGCACGCAGTTTCAGAAGGTCACCTTAACAACAATGTGATTACACTTCACGATGGTTCTGAGGCAACTGTTGAAAAGCACGAAAACGAGCACCTGAAATTACTTGTTAAAGAAGATGGAGGGACGCACAAAAAAGGAGACGTTATAGAAGGAAACGAAGCCGCTGTTATTTACGAAGGTATTGTGAATTCTGGAGATGCTGATAGAGTGATTTATGGAGCAAATCTTGAAGAGAATGAGTATGGGCCAAACCAATACGCTCAGTTCTTTTTCTTTATTACAGGTTTTCACGGTTTTCACGTTTTTACAGGTGTATTAATCAACATTTTAATTCTTATGGGAGCCATAAGAGGTGTTTATCATAAACGAGGGCATTACGAAATGGTTGAGAAAACAGGACTTTATTGGCACTTTGTTGATTTAGTTTGGGTATTCGTATTTACATTCTTCTACTTAGTATAATTATCAAAAAAATTAAATTCTCGATTATGGAAAGAGATGATATTGTTGAATATTCGTTAGATGGCCACCACAGTGAAGAGGCTGGAGTTAAAATCCGTAAAAAGATTTGGTTTGTTACAGCTCTTTTAACTGCTATTACAGCTGTTGAGGTTGCACTTGGAATGATGATAAAACAAGGTTCTGAAGCATGGCCAATTGTTAAATGGGGCTTTATTGTTCTAACAATGGTTAAAGCAGGATACATTGTTTTGGTATTTATGCACTTAGGTGACGAAAGAAAATCATTGAAGTCTGTGATTTTAATACCTTACTTTATCTTTATTGCATACCTTATTTTCATTCTATTATGGGAAGGTACAGCTATTGGAGAAGTGCTTTCTACATACGGAAGCTAATAACACTACATATGGAAGTGAAAAGTAATGCTGGACACGCAAAGAGAATTCTAGCCATTCTACTTGTTTTTGGTCCGGCTTTTATTTTGATCTTTATTGCAACGCGAAGCTGCAGTCATAACTTTAAGGAGCTAGATGACTATGGTGTCGCAGACAACTATGCTTTTATTGATGCTCAAGGGATCAAGCATACTGTAGACGATTTTAAAGAGTACTCCGTATTAATTAATGTTCTCCAGCCAACTTGCCCTGAAAATTGTTCTGTTTCTTTCTGGCACTTAAATCATTTGATTTATCAAAAGATGCGTGACAACGCAAGAAAAAAAGGTTCCTTAAGAATTATCACATTTGTTACAGATGGAAAAGGGAATCCATTGAAAGATTTGTCTGCCGTTAGTGATATGTTAGCTGATCAGGTGGAAGGGTATGATCCTAATATTTGGATTGTGGCTTCTGGAGATCCAAAAAAATTATACGATTTTGAGCACAACAATGCACGCTTACTTCAAGAAGGTGATATGTATTATGGTGGGGAAGCATTTCAAGAATTAATGCTGTTATTGGATAAAAAAAATCACCTCAGAATGGTACTTTCAGGAAAGTCTGAAGGAATGATTCGTCGAATGCGTGAACATGTCGCTTTATTAAAGAAGCAATACGATAAAGAAAATGCTAAAGACCTTAAAAAGAAGTAACCTTCTTATTTTTATTGGATTCGTTCTGTTTTCGTGCAGTGAAAACAAGGGCCGTGTTTTGCCAATATTGGGAGAGCGTGATGTCATGTACTCAATGGTGAATGGAAAAGAAGTTTCAGATACAATTTACCATAAAGTCCCAGCATTTCACTATTTGAATCAGGACTCTGTAATGATTACATCTGAGTCTATGAAAGGAAAAGTTTGGATTGCTGATTTTTTCTTTTCTCACTGTCCCACTATTTGTCCTCCAATGACTTCTGAGATGAAGCGTTTAAATCTTGAAACGCAAGATTTGGCGGAATACATTCAGTTTTTGAGTTTTTCAATTGACCCAGAACGCGACACGCCTACGCGGTTAAGAGCATATCGTTCTATTTATGATATAGCAGTTTCTAATTGGCATTTTTTTACTGGAGATGAAGCGGAAACTCACCTGCTGGCAAAGTCTTTTTTTAATGGTGCTGAACGTGATGCTGAAGCAGAAGGAGGCTTTGGACATACAGACTATTTTGCAATTGTTGACAAAGAAGGGTATGTTCGTGGAATTTACCAAGGAACAAATAAAGAACAAGTAGACTTATTACAAGCAGATTTAAGAAAACTATTAACTATTGAATATGGAATTATTGGATCAAAATAAAGTAAAGCAAGCCAAGTTATTAATCTATACACTTTCAGCTGTGATTCCAGTTGTTGTTGCGGTTCTTTTTGGTATTAAGATTGAAGGCGTCGACCTATCTTGTTTGCCCCCAGTTTATGCAACCATTAATGGAGTAACAGCAGTATTATTAGTCCTTGCTCTTGTTGCCATTAAAAAGAAAAACATGAAACTTCACAGAGGTTTAATTCGAGTGTGTCTGTTGCTTTCTCTATTGTTTTTGGCTTTATACGTGTCGTATCACATGACGTCGAACTCTACGGAATACGGTGGAGAAATGCGAGGCTTATACCTTGTTATTCTTATCTCTCATATTTTGCTAAGTATTGCAGTTATCCCTTTGGTGCTATTCACTTATTTGTTCGCTTGGCAAGGGCAGTTTGAAAAGCATAAAAAATGGACGCGATTTACTTGGCCAATTTGGTTTTATGTTGCAGTTACAGGAGTTTTAGTTTACCTAATGATTTCACCGTACTATTTAAGCTGATCTAAACTGAACTCTTGAAAGTTTAACGGTTGAATTCTTCCATCGAGACCATTTCTTCCCGACCAGCCTCTAGTGCCATTTTTACCAATTGTTCCAGCAATTTGTCCGGCTAATGGTGTACCTCCTTTACCAAATGTACCTCCTTTTCCGGGTGCCCCATGATTCCCGCCATCGGTTAAATAGTTTAATTTAGGCTCAATCTGTGAATTGTTGGGGTGAATTGTTACATGAACTGTTCCGCCATTTCCACCATCGCCACCACGACCACCATGCCCTCCATCACCACCGTGACCTGGACGCTTGTATTTCCCGTTGTTTAACGATCCATTTCGACCATTTCCACCATCGCCACCATGTCCACCGTTTCCACCATTTCCCCCTTTAAGGTTGAATGTAATGGACCCTTCACCAAGTGTTTTATATCGCCAAACTTCATTTGTTTGTTGATTTATAACGTAAATATGAGTGAGGTTGTTTTCAAGCCAAATATTAGACACATAGCGTTCAGCACTTTGGCCGTTTGTTCCGTGTGTCCCATTGGCTCCGTGTCTCCCATCGCGCAATAACAACCTGCTACCTCGGTTTTTTTGACTCACACCATCTATACCATTATTCCCTTTAGCATCTATAGTCAAATCACCTTTAAAGTTCATTCGAATGCTATCTGTCGCTTGAAATATTAGTTCTTTATCCGTAATGGTAATGTTGACATTCGCGGTGTTTTCACTAAATGATGTTGGGTGTTTTACAATTTTAAACGATTTAGTTAACCCATTTCGAACAATGTCTTCTGAAATTAGTGTAAGCTTTCTATTGTTGGTTACGTCTAGCTCAGAACCATCGTTCATGATAACCATTACCTTGGCTTCAATTGTACTCCCAAAGTTAATTGGCTCAATAGGATTATATTCAATATAAGCTGTGCGAATCTCATTTACTTCTAATCGTTTAAAGCTACCACAAGAGCTAAGTATTAACAGGGACAATGAGAGAAAAAGATACTTCATATTGTTTTTTTTTGAGTAAAGTCATTAATTAGCAATAGTACAGATAACCTTCCATATTTCATCGGCGGTGTTGTCCCATGAAAAGAGTGTGCTGCGTTTAAGTCCTTTTTGACTTAACTCTTTTTGAATAGCGGGGTTCTTTACAATGTAGCTCATTTTTTCACGAATATCATCGATATTGAAAGGGTCACAATAAATTGCGGCATCACCAGCAACTTCTGGCAGCGATGTTTTATTTCCTGAAAGTATAGGTGTTCCACACTTCATTGCTTCCACCAACGGAATACCAAAACCTTCAAAATAAGGGATGTATGTCAACAAGCTTGCTGCGCCCATAATTTCAGCTAAATCGGAAAGAGAAACATGCCCTGTAAATAGAATGTGATCACGAACAAATGGTGAGATTTCAATACCGTTTAGTTTTTTACCAAACATTTCTGTACCAACAATTACTAATTTATGTTGATCTTCAGGATTCTCCTGTTTAAATTGCTCAAATGCAGCAATAAGGCGACCTACATTTTTTCTTGGATGTAGCGCCCCAACAAACAAGAAATACGGATTTCCATTTGCATACGTTAATCGAGCACTATTTTTTTGATCTAAATGCAAGGGCTTAAACTGAGAAGACGCACCATTCCATAGTGGGCTTACTTTAGAGGTATCAATACTGTATTTTGAACAAATGTCTTTTTTCGAGTATTCAGACACGGTTAAAATGTGTGCTGCTTTATGCGCAAATTTTGGAAAAAATCGACGCAAGTATTTCCGCATAAGCCAGGGAATGTCATCGGGGTTGTGCTCGAAATTAATGTCGTGAATTACAGCAATCTGTTTCACCTTACTTTTTAGTGATAAATAACCATCAGGAGAAAGAAAAACATCTGCCTTATATTTTTTCAAAGCTCTTTTTACAGAAAATTCAAACCAAATATAGAATAAGAATGGGTGCCTTGCTGGTGGGTTTAATATTACAGGAGTAACATTGTCACCAAAAATAAACTTCTTGTCGAAGGGCCTATCAAAGAAAAAGATAAAGTCATGCTCTGGGTGCTTTTCAACCAATCGTTTCACCACTTCATATGTGTACCAGCCAAAGCCTTCCATTTTTGAAGCGAGTAAAAAACGTGTATTTACAGCAATCCGCATTTTATGATTTAAAATTGAAGAATATAATTTGTTGCTTTTTCTTGACCAATTGTCGTTTCACCACCATGACCACAGTAAACAACCGTTTCTTCAGGAAGTTTAAATAGGACATTATGAATCGAGTTTTTTAAGATTTCAAGATCCCCTCCAGGCAAGTCCGTTCTACCAAAACTTCCGGCAAAAAGAACATCCCCATTAATGACAAATCCATTTTCTTTGTTGTAAAAAACCACATGCCCCGTTGCGTGTCCTGGCGTGAATTTCACTTCAAATTTAATGTTCCCAAAAGCGATAAAATCACCATCATTAAGCATTTTGTTGGGCGCTGGCGGAGCCAAATACCCCGGATATCCATAAATAGATGCATAGTCTGAAACGGAGTTCAATGTTTGCAAGTCTTCTTTATGCAGGTAGAAATCAATATCAAACTTAGCGAGTACAAAAGCACAACCGAGTACATGATCAATATGCGCATGGGTTAAGAGGAGTGCTGCAGGCGTTAGATTGTTCGTCTCAATATAACTTACCAATTCATCCTGCTCATGTTTTTCGTAGCAACCGGGGTCAATAATTACACAATTAACGCCGTCTTGAACAATGTATGTATTTTCTTGAAATCCATTGAATGAGAACTTCTGAATAGATAATGCCATTCTTTTTTAGCTTAAAAATACAATGATTTTCTCGAAACAAACAGGCGCGGCATAATTTTTGAATAACTCTTTAATTATATTTGTAAAAAATAGAATTATGAAATATACTTTTTTAGTAATTGTTGGAATTATTTTAACGAGTTGTGGAACGAGAGTCCCTTATACAAACCAAATTAAAGATGAGTTTGGGTTGGAAACAGAACAGCAAATGAGAAAAGTGCAGTTTTTTACTTCTGCGACAATTATTTTAGAAAAGAATAAGAAGTCAGGAAATCAAAGTACAGATAATGATGGGGCTTTAGTTTCTGCGTCAAATACAAATCAAGAACGTATAATTATTCCTATGGGAACAAAGTGTGTTTTTGACAGTTATGGAGATAATGGTGAGTTGACCCTGCGCTTTGAAATAGGTATTGGAAAAACAATTTCATTCTTAATGAGGGGTGGTTCTACTTCTGGGAAATATTACCTAAAAGCAGACTGGAAAAGCAGACAGAGAGGTGGAGATGTTGTTTATGGCAATGATCTTTATGTTGCTACAACTGCCAGTGCAACAGCATATTTACAAGTTATTCGCAAACGATTGCAAAAAACAAAACGCAAAGACAGAGTAGTTAAAGGAATGAGGGTTTAATTCTAAATTAAACTTTTATTGAAAGGTCGCTTATTGGCGGCCTTTTTTATTCTCCTAAAGTTATGTGATGAATTTCAGTGATTTCTTTTTCCTGAACCTTAGGTGTAGAACCCTTTTTTTTAAATAAGAAATAAGATAGAACCGCGAGCAGAAACACATAAAATATAATTTTCAGGAGGTACATTTTAGATACGGGCGGACTTGTATATCGTTTAAAATCAATTTTCCGTTCTTTCTTCATACGGTAAATTTAAATCTATTCTTTTAACTTTGGGATTCATGAATGAATCAAAACACATATTGGTCACAGGCGGAGCTGGATACATTGGCTCTCACACGGTGGTAGAGTTAATTGAACATGGCTATATCCCGGTTATTGTTGATGATTTCTCAAATTCAACAGAACAAGTAATTGAAGGCTTAAAGGAAATAACAAAAACAACGATAATTGTCCATAGGATTGACACGTGTGATTTCACTAAATTAAAAGCAATATTTGAGTTGTATTCGTTTGCGGGAGTAATTCATTTTGCAGCATTTAAAGCGGTTAGAGAATCTATCCAAGAGCCTTTGAATTACTATAGAAACAACCTGTCTGGACTTATCAATGTGCTCGATTTATCGAAAGAATTTGAAGTAAAAAACATTGTGTTTTCTTCGTCATGTGCTGTTTATGGAAACCTTGATGGAGGTAAGGTTGTCTCTGAAGAAACGGAGCCGAAAGAAGCGACATCTCCTTATGGAAGCACGAAGAGTTTTGGAGAACAAATAATTAGCGATTTAATTAAGAGCGGTGTAGACATTAAAGCACTTAACTTGAGGTATTTTAACCCAATTGGGGCGCACAGTTCGACATTAATCGGTGAACTGCCTTTGGGTAGCCCTAATAATTTAATGCCCATCATTACACAGTCGGCTGTCGGTAAGTTTGGTGAAATTAAGGTATATGGAAACGACTACAATACCGTTGATGGCACATGTGTTCGTGATTATGTACATGTTGTTGATGTAGCCAATGCGCATGTAAAAGGGTTAACTTGGTTAATAGAGCAGGATCATGCCCTAGAAGAACACATTAACATTGGTACCGGAAAGGGGACAAGTGTTTTAGAAATTATTGAAACTTTCGAGCGCATTTCGAAAACAAAATTAAATTGGAGTTTTGCCCCAAGAAGGGACGGAGATGTAGCAGAAATATATGCAGACGCATCTAAGGCAATACAAGTTTTAGGATGGAAATCAAATAAGACAGTTGAACAGGCGGTGTCTGATGCTTGGGACTGGGAATTAAAATTAAAACATGGTTAAAATAGGATTATTACTAGGAATGTGCTTTGTAGCATTAAGTTCATTTTCTCAGTATGATGGAGAGGGAGCTGATGAAGTGTCACGATTTAGGCCTGGTGCAATGTGGTTTTATACAGGAGTTAGACCTGCAAAGGCAGACAAACCGTCTAAATATGACCGATTAATTGTTGACGTTACTTACAATGATTGGATTGGAGATGAGGATCTTTTCCAAAATAGCTGGGCATCAATTGGGGCGAATACCAATTTAATGTTTGATATTCCGTTAACAAAAGGAAATACAGTTGCATTGGGGTTAGGGGTTTCACATCAGTATACAAATGTTCGACACGATAATAAATTTGTTGTGGATGAGGATGCTAACACCACAACTTACGCCTTTAAAGATTCCACAGATCTTTTTAGAAAAAGTATGTTTATCGGAAATAGTTTTTCTGTTCCATTTGAATTAAGGTTTAGAAGTTCAAGTTGGAAACACGTTAAATTTCACCTTGGATTTAAGCTTGGATACCAAGTAAACACCTTATCGAAAAACGTTTCCATCATTAAAGGGCAGAAAGAAGTATCTAAACGTTATGGATCGGCAGATGAAAATAAGTTCATCTATTCAGCACATGCACGTTTAGGATTTCGAAAATGGGCGCTATATGCGAGTTATAATTTCAATACGATATTCTCGAACAGTAAAAGCACCCAGTTAAATGCAGTTCAATTTGGGTTGAGTAGATCTCTTTTTTAAATCACCTATGTTTATTGACACACATACACATCTGTTTTCAGACGTTTTTGATGAGGATAGGGATCAAGTCATTCAGCGTGCTATCCAGTCGGGAGTAGAATTATGCTTATTGCCGAATATTGATGTGGATACCATTGATGCAATGCATGAGTTGGAGTTAAAGTATCCAGAAAATTGTCATTCAATGATGGGGCTTCATCCAGGTTCAGTAGGAGAAGACTGGAAAAACAAGTTAGATATAATTAAGACCAATCTTTTTTCAAGAGAATACATTGCGGTTGGTGAAATAGGAATGGATTTGTATTGGGATAAAACCTACATTGATGCCCAGCGAGAAGTGTTTGCACAACAAGTTAGGTGGGCCAAGGAGTTAAAAATTCCTGTTGTTATTCATGCAAGGTCAGCATTTCAAGAAATCTATGAGGTATTAGACGTGTTGGATGACGAGAACCTTTCAGGCGTATTCCATTGTTTTACAGGAACATTAGACGACGCTAATAAAATAGCAGAGTATCATAATTTTAAGTTGGGTATTGGAGGAGTTCTAACCTATAAGAATGCAAAACTAGACCGAGTAATAAAACAAATCCCCCTAGATCAACTGATTTTGGAAACCGATTCACCATACCTACCCCCAACCCCACATCGGGGGAAACGAAATGAAAGTTCATATCTGTTGCACGTTGCTGAAAAATTGGCAGATGTTTACGGACTTCCATTGCAAGAAATTGAAAAACAGACTACAGAAACCGCAAAGAAATTGTTTAAGCTTTAGAAAAACGAGAATAGATGGAATCAAAACCGAGGATACTAATAATTTATACGGGCGGAACGATTGGAATGATTAAAGATTCTGAGACAGCTCAATTAACAACGGTAAACTTTGACCACATCTATGACCATTTACCTGAATTAAGGCGGTTAAATGTAGCCTTGGAGTCCGTAAGTTTTGAGGACCCTATCGACTCATCGGAAATAGCAATTACGCATTGGAAGCAGATTGCTGAAAGCATCTTTGAGAATTACACTAAATACGACGGATTTGTTGTGTTACATGGCTCTGATACGATGTCTTATACTGCTTCTGCATTGAGTTTCATGTTTGACGGGTTGAAAAAACCGGTTATTCTTACAGGTTCTCAGCTGCCAATAGGAACAATTCGCACAGACGGCAAGGAGAATCTGATTACTGCCATCGAAATTGCAGCATCTCGTGATGTAAACCAGAACCCATTAATTCAAGAAGTTGCGGTGTACTTCGACTATAAACTTTTCAGAGGGAATAGAAGCATGAAGGATTCGGCAGAGCACTTTGAGGCATTTAAGTCTCCCAACTACCAAGAACTTTGTGAGGCTGGTGTGCAAATTCGATATAATACGGATAAGTTTTACAGGACAGAACAAGACACATTTAGTTTAAACACGAACTTTAATGATCGGATAGCCTTACTGAAATTATTCCCTGGAATAAACACGGAACTCTACAAAGGTATTTTCAATTCGACTGCGGTTGATGGATTAATTCTAGAAACTTTTGGAGCAGGAAATGCATCCAACTCAAGAGCGTTTAAAGATGTAATTGCACGATTTATAGCTGAAGGTGGTATTGTATTGAACATTACACAGTGTAACTCTGGATCAGTAAAGCAAGGCATGTATAAAACAAGTTCATTTTTTAATGAAATAGGAGTCATCAGTGGTGCTGATATGACAACAGAAGCTGCAGTGACAAAAATGATGTCGGTTCTTGACCGAAATGACATTGAAAAAACGAAAAAACTACTTGCTAAAAACTTACGTGGAGAGTTAACTGAGAACTGAAATAAACTCACTCATTCCTAATCTAAACTTCAATTGATTTACTACATTTGCCCCTGTAAACGGAGAGGTGGCAGAGTGGCTGAACGCGCACGCTTGGAAAGCGTGTTTACGGAAACGTAACGGGGGTTCGAATCCCCCTCTCTCCGCAAGCAAAATGAAGGACTGGCATTGTCAGATCTTTTTTATTTTCAAGAGGAAAATAAAATTGGTTTGAATTTTCGGATTGGAAATGAAAAATAAACGCAGTAAACTTCATTTAGCCTTGTGTTAATTAACCCTAAAATGGGATCACGGAGTAATCCCCACTCGTTTTTTAATTCAAGAATTTTGATTTTTCCTTAAAAAAAGGAGTTGCTGAAACTCGGTACGTAAAGAAGTATAGCTTTGCTTGTAACAAATGTTACTGTGGAGAATAGATTTTGACTTATTTTTGTATCTGAGATTTAGATGAGTATGATAAAGAAAGGGACGAAGTTATATAGTATTATTAAAAGCAAATGTCCGCATTGCCAAGAAGGCTCCTTTTTTGAGGGGTCCATGTTTAAAGGAACCCCCAAACAAAAATGTGATGTATGTCAGGAGCCATTTAGTAAGGAACCTGGATTTTATCAAGGTTCATATTATGTTGTGTATGCATTAGGAGTAGCTGTGTTTGTTACAATTTGGTGTTCCATAGAATTGTTTATAGGCGACATTGGGTTTAGAGGGGATTTAATCTCAGTTATAGTGGGGCTTATTTTAACAGCACCGTTCACTTATCCTTTATCAAAAACGATTTGGGCAAATATGTTTTTCCATTATAATGGACATCTAAAAGATGAAAATAACGAATTAGAATCAGGTGAGGGAAGAGTTAGTTGAAAGTTACGGTTACCTTTTTGAAGAAGCATTAATACAAGAAATTGTCGATGTTGGCCACGAGGTTAAAATTAAAAGCGGCGAGGTGTTAATCGATTATGGGCAAAATGTGAAACACATGCCCTTATTGATTAAAGGAGCAATAAAAGTCTTAAGACAGGATGACGATGGAGATGAATTGCTACTTTATTTTTTAGAAAATGGAGATACTTGTACAATGACAATGACTTGTTGTATGGGAGAATCACAGAGTGAGGTAAAAGCAATTGCAGAAAAGGATAGCACTCTTTTTTTGTTACCTGTTGAAAAAATGGCTGAGTGGACAAGAACGTATAAGGGCTGGATGGCTTTTGTGTTTGAAAGTTATAACAATCGTTTTAATGAAATGTTAGAGGCGATTGATAGCCTTGCTTTTAGTAATATGCATGACCGACTATATAAATACCTTAAAAATAAGGTGATGGTAAATAAATTGACGGTGTTAGAAGCAACGCATCAAGAGATTGCGTATGACTTACACACATCACGCGTAGTTATCTCACGCCTATTGAAAAGTTTAGAAAACGAAAAAAAAGTTAAGCTGTTTAGAAATAAGCTGGAGGTTATTGATTTTTAGCGTGTTAAACAGGTGTTATGGTATAAAAATGAAATATATGAAGATAGGATTGGCATTATTAATAACGAGTTTTTTGTATTTAAGCTCCTGCAATCAGGAGCCTACTGATGTTTGTCAAACACAAACATCTGCAGTTTTAAAAAGGATTTCGCAAAAAGAATTTCTGAACGTTTTAAAAAGAGACACGTCAGTACAACTGATCGATGTTCGAACACCAAATGAGTTTCAAGCAGGTAAAATAAGTGAGGCGATCAACATTGATTTTTTAAAGCCATCGTTTGAAGCTGAACTTCTGAAATTAAATAAATCTCAATTAACATTGATTTATTGCCAGTCAGGTGGAAGGAGCGCTAGCGCACTAAAAAAGATGAAAGATCTTGGATTTAGTAATGTTCGTGAATTAGAAGGGGGCTATGGAAACTGGTAAAAACAACATAATAATTAAACAATTAGAGGTTCAAAACCTGAGGTGTACGGGCTGTGAAAAGACCATTGTATCAAAAATACCGTCTATACTGGGTGTGGATGAGGTTACGGTTAATGTTAATCAGTCCGTTGTTCGGGTTCAGGTAACAAGTAACGAAGTTGTAAGACTAGTGATTGATAAACTGTCACAATTGGGCTACCCAATCGTCTCGGATGAAAATTCAATGGGTAAAAAAGCAAAGTCCATTGTTAGTTGTGCCGTTGGAAAAATGTCAAGTTAATTTGTAGTATATTTGTAATTGTGAGAAACGATATTAAAAGTATAATAACTGCGTGCTTTGCAGTACTTTTTTTAACCCTAAGTTGTGGGGTTACTGTTTCTAACGTGTACTGTTCAATTGGAAGTCGATGGATTCTGGGTACAGAAATTCCTCCCTGTGAAAAGGAGCTTGATGTTAAGAAATCTTGCTGTAAGTTTGAAAATAACTGTGGCAAGACAGAGCAGAAGAATAATGAAAGTAGAAGTACACAGACATACAAATTTAAATTTGACTTTGATAGCGAGAAAGCATCAACATTGGGAGTAGATGTCGTAAACAAGATGTTTACATTAAAAACAACCCCTTTGCTTAGTCGAATTAATTCATCATTGATTACCTCTAAGGAGGATTGTTGTTTAAGGTTTCATCCGCCACCGGATTTATTAAACCCTAACCAGATTAAGTTACAGACTTTCCGTATTTGATTTTTTGAAATTTTTATAGTTTACCGACCATTTTAATGGCTTCGGCTTTTCAAGTATTAATTCAACTTTTTAAAATCAATTATCATGAAGACTATTTTATTATCAATTTTATTACTTACATCAACATCAATTTTTGCTCAAAGCATGACCCTTTCTCACAGTGGAATAACTCCGAATAGTGAGCTGACGGTAACGGTTGGACAATCTATCGAGTTTATTCATGGGGGAGGGGGACAACACCCTATGACAGAGGGCTGGCAATCTGGCGAGTATTCAACACCAATCCCATTTGCTACACAGACTGTGAGTTTTTCAAACCCTTCTGTAACTTTTACCCTTGACACACCGGGAGTTTATTACTTTCACTGTGGGACAAATCCTGCAAACGATGATCTTTGGGGAAAAATAACGGTGTTAGATAGTGGAGCAGGTGTACTCGAAAATCAAATGACAAGAGTTGTTATTTCTCCAAATCCAGTTGTTGATGTGCTTTCTCTATCTAACATAGAGGAAGAGGTTTTTATATACGATACTAAAGGTGAAATGATGATGAAAACGTCATCTAAAACAGTAGATGTAAGTCAGCTTCCTTCTGGCGTGTATATAGTTAAATCAAAAAGCTTAAGGAGTAAATTTATCAAACAGTAAATCATGAAAAATATAATCACACTTGTTTTGACCATGTCATTATTTACAATGACAGGTTTTGCGCAGCTATCATTTAGTTGGGACCCCAATGATACGATAGTTCAAAATGTTGATTCAGACATGTATACTGAACTGGATATTCACCAAATTAATTTAACGGGTGACACCCTAGAGTTGGGGATAGAGGTTGTATACAATGATATTCCGGCAACCTGGGACGGTATGATTTGCATACAGGGGTTGTGTTTAGGTGCAATTCAACCAGTGGGGTTTACAGCTCAGATGTCGCCAATTTATGACACTATGTATGGATACACCAAACTTACTGTATTTCCACAAGGAGGCTTAGAAAGTTGTAAATTAAGAATCAGAGTATATGATGTGAATAGCCCGTCGGAGAGTGACACCTGTACTTGGATCCTGAATTCAGTATCAACAAATGATATCAATGAAATTAGCAGTGGTGAACTAACTGTTTTCCCTAATCCAGCTTCTGGCCTGTTTAAAATCACATCTAAAACCCCATTTAATGAGGTTTGGATAACTGACCTTCAAGGAAGAAAAGTGAAGCATATAGCACTAGATTCAACATCTGAAATAGCAATTCCCACAGGTAACTTGTTATCGGGCGAATATTTTGTTGAGGTAATTTCTGATTCGGAACTTATCGAACGAATAAAATTAATGAAGTATGAGTAAAATTATTTTAGCTAGTATTCTCACATTCATTGTTGGATTTAATGGCATGTCAGGGACTGTGACCAAATCCTTGTATATTGTTTCGGGCTCGTTGTTATCGGTAGATAATAATTTAAGCCCTTACATTACGTTTAACGACAATCCTGTTTTCACACAAGAGAACCCTATTATAAATTTATATATTGGTGACACACTTGATTTATGGGTTTATAATACTGATTTAGTAGATCACGGGTTTGTGATTAACGACGTAAATGTTTCCATAAATATTGCTCCGGGAGATTCCGTTTTCGTTCAACAAGAATTTGCGTCTTCGGGAGTTTTTATATATCATGATTCTCAAGAGTATCCAAAATACACTTATTTAGGTTTGGCGGGATTAATAGTGGTAAAGGACCATAGTCAGCCATGTTTTTATTGGAATTTAAAAGAACACAATGCTGATTGGAATAATCAATTGTTTAATGGGGGAACTGTAAATTGGAGTGATTATGACCCAAAGTACTTTACGATAAATGCACGAAGTAATCCAAATATAAATATGGATACATTAGCGCGAATTACAGGCTCGATTGGAGATACACTTCACCTTCAAATAGCGAACACCGGACAAGGAGTACACTCAATTCATTTTCATGGCTATCATGGTGTTATAAAATATAGCAGTAAAAACCCGAGTCATATTGGAAGAGAAAAAGATACTTTTCCGATTTACCCAATGGAAACAATGACTATTCAGATTATACCAGATAAGTCAGGAGAATATCCTGTTCATGACCACAATTTAGCAGCAGTAACAGGGAATAATATTTATCCAAATGGAATGTTTTCAACAATACTTATTACACCATGAGAAACAATTCAATCTTAACTCTAGTACTTTCTATCATTTTATCATTTTCAATCGAGGCCCAAATAGATGTAGTTCAGAACATTTTTTCTAAGATGGATATTGCTCCACAACATACTTTATGGGATGGCAGTCAGACAATGTTGATGGGATACACTAAACTTATGGGAGCAGCCATAGACATACCTGGTCCAACTTTAAACTATATAGAGGGTGATTCAATTGAATTGAAGTTGAGGAATATGTCGCAGGGAGCATCACACACTATTCATTTACATGGTTTGGATGTGGATCAACAAAATGATGGCGTTCCTCACCTTTCTTTTGAAGTTGGGCATAATGAAACCAAGTCTTATTTTTTCAAGGCGCCCCACCCAGGAACATATTTATACCATTGTCATGTTACGTCAACGTTACATGTTCAAGCTGGAATGTACGGGTTACTGATTGTTAGACCTTCTTCGAGTAACCTCACTTGGAATGGAGGGCATCATTTTCATCAGGAAAAAGCATGGATGACATCAGAGTTGGATACTATTTGGCATTCAGACTCCATAATAAATCAACCGCATGATACTACTACGAATCAGGTCTTACTCCCTGATTACAATCCCCAGTATTTCTTTATAAATGGCCGATCAGAAAATCAGTTGTCTAGTCAAACAATCTCTGCAAGTGTTGATGAAAACATCCTGCTTCGACTAGCAAATATTGGTTTTTATGGGAATAAATATGTGTTCCCGTATCAGCTTGGCGCTAAGGTCATTTCTTCAGATGGAAGGCCCTTTCCTATAGAGGAAATAACGGATACTCTTGTGGTTTTACCAGGCGAGCGTTATCAAGTTTTATTTGAGCCTGAAATTGAGTTTTCAGATTACATCTCAGTGTCTTATTTTGATTTAAATACAATGCAGGATTTAAACACACAAAATGTTTCAATTGATGTGCAGGGATTTCTTTCCCTACCAGAATTAAATATTTCTGGCTTTGAGGCGTACCCGAACCCTGTGACAAACGTTTTACACCTGAAAAATGTGCAAAAAGAGCATGTTCAGATTTTAGATGCATCGGGAAAACACATTTGTTTCATTAAAAACACAGGGTCAGTGGATGTAAGTAGGCTTCAAAAAGGAGTTTACTTTTTAAAAGGAAAAAAGAAGACTGTCAAATTTATTAAACAATAAAATATTCAATATGATTATTCAATCGAAAATACGAATTGCATTTATAGCGTTCTTTGTCTTGAGCTCATGTTCTAACTTAGACCCAACCGATACAATTAAAGATGACACATCCTTCAATGTAATGTGGAAAGGAGCATTAAAAAAAATGATGCATGAAGGGGATCTTTCGGCAAAGATAGATTTGTCAGATCTGGAAAACACGGAACACTTATACGCGCTTGGAGCAATAGAAAATTTAAAAGGTGAAGTTCAAATATTCGACAGTAAACCGTTGAACACACTGGTTGCGGGTGATGATTTAATGTTTGACAAGTCATTCGATAAGAAGGCAGCCCTGTTGGTTTACGCATCGGTAAACAAATGGAAGACAATTGCTATTCCTGAAAGCGTAAAAAGCTATGAGCAATTAGAAGAATACGTTAAGGTTTCGGCTAAAGAGAACCAGGTCAATACAAATGAACCCTTTCCTTTTTTAATAGAAGGAACCCCTAAGTCGTTTGACTGGCATGTCATTAATTGGAAGGACGGTGACA
Organism: Crocinitomicaceae bacterium; assembly: GCA_029238665.1. GTDB lineage: Bacteria > Bacteroidota > Bacteroidia > Flavobacteriales_D > Crocinitomicaceae > UBA4466. The sequence goes on from JAQWFQ010000012.1 coordinate 174,198, forward strand.
ATGCACATTCCCATGAAAAACACATAAGTTCAGGACTTCATGGAACAGTCGAGGGTGTTCCGGTTCAAATGTTAGGGTTTTATTCAAACTCGCACCACGCTATTTTTACGCACCACACCACGAACATGCATATCCATGTGAAAACGGATAGTAGTAAAATAGCCGGACATGTTGACGGATTAACTTTGGGGGATAACATGATTTTAAAGTTACCTCTTATTGAATCCCTATAGTAATGATTCCAATTTAGAGGAAGGTTAAGCGATCATTCTTTGTGTACTATTTGATGCAAATTCTTACGAAAAGAAATCTGTCTTAAAAGATCAGAACACAATCTTTCGGAAGATTTAGACTTTCAACGGCGTGTCTCATGTATTTTAATGCATTTGCATCGTTAATGTGAAATAAATTTTAGTATTTTTGACTCTGAAAATTAAACTTAGAACACGATTAATTAATCTTTTGAACATGAAAAAAACAATTAGTTCTTTAGCAATTGCAGCAGCAATGACATTTGGTTTTGTAAACCTTGGATCAGCTCAAGACACATTAAGTAATGTAGCCACTGATACTGTAGCTACTGAAATGGTAGATTCTACAACTTCAATTGCTGATCAAGCAACAGAAGGAGCAAGTGAAACAGCTGTGGTTACAGAAGAAGTTGTCGAATTAGATTTCGTGCAAACATTAAAGCAAAAGTACATTGAAGGTGATCCATTCTGGATGACTCCGGTACTTATCTGTTTAATTATTGGTTTAGCACTTTCTATTGAGCGTATTGTGTACTTAAACTTATCTACAATTAACACGAAGAAATTTTTAGACGAGGTTGAAACGGCATTGAAGAATTACGGTGTTGAAGCAGCGAAAGAAATTTGTCGTAATACAAGAGGACCAATTGCATCTATTTTCTACCAAGGATTAGATCGTTCTGAAGAAGGAATTGAAATGGTTGAGAAATCAGTAGTTGCTTATGGAGGAGTTCAAATGGGACTTTTAGAAAAAGGACTTTCTTGGTTAGCATTATTTATCGCTTTGGCACCAATGCTTGGTTTCTTAGGAACAGTAATTGGAATGATTTTCGCCTTCGATAAAATTGTATCTGATGGACAAGTATCTCCAACAACAGTTGCCGGTGGTATTAAGGTATCGCTTTTAACAACGGTATTTGGTTTGATTGCTGCAATTATTCTTCAAGTATTTTACAACTACATCGTTTCTAAAGTAGACGGATTGGTTAATGAAATGGAAGATTCATCAATTTCTCTAGTAGACATGATGTTGAAGCATAAAATTGCGAAGGTATAAGGTCGCCTTTTTAGACTAAATTATTAATCTTTAAAGTAAACGACATGGATACTAAAAAACTCAATTTATATATGAGTATTCTGAAAATCGGACTCGTTGCAATAGGTGTTATTTTATCCCTATTCATCATCGGAGGACCGAACATGGAGAGTACTATTGAAGCTCAAGAAACATTTAGAGAAGGTTCTAGTATGAGTTTGGTTACATCCTTTACAGGATTCATCATCTTTGCTAGTGTTGGTTTAATTCTTTTGTTTTTTGTAGCTCAACTAATTACAAATCCCAAAAAGACAGTTTTGTCTATTATTGGGTTATTAGTCGCACTTGTATTGTACCTAATCTTTTTAATGATTGGAACAGGTGATACAAATGAATCGTTAGCATTGCTAGAAGATGTTCAAGTAGATCAAGGAACAATTGCATCTTCGTCTGCTGGACTTTACACTGTTATTTCAGGAGTAATTTTAGCATTGTTAGCTGCAGTATTTGGTCCTTTATTGGGGCGTTATAGAAAATAATAAAAGATGGCAAAACGCGAAATTCCTGAAATAAATGCGGGTTCGATGGCGGATATCGCTTTCTTGCTTTTGATTTTCTTCTTGGTTACTACAACGATGGATAAAGATCAAGCATACATCAGAAGTATTCCAAAAAGGGTAGAGGTAACAACCCCTCCCGTTGATGTTGAGCAAAGAGACATCCTTGCAATTCGTGCGAACAGTAAAAATGAATTGATGGTTCGTAAAGAACTTATGTCAAATGCAGATGATATTTCTGAACGTGTGGTAGAGTTTTATACGTTCAATGAATTGAAAAATGATGTGACAAGCAATTTTCCATTGTATTCGCGCATTAGTCTTGTAGAGATCGAAGGTAGAATTGAAGCTGCATTGGCCGATGCCGAGGCTGTTGAAGCAACACCGGGAGCGTCACAAGATATCATTGACTTTAAGTATACAATTCTGAAAGAGTGGGAAAATAAAAAACGTGCACTTCAACTTTATGGAAAGTCTGAACTTCCAGAAATTTCCTCTCAAGCTCACGTCCGTATTGAAGTTCAAAAAGGAACAGAATATGGATTGTTTTCAAAAATCCAGTCGGAATTAGAAGAAGCAATTTTCATTTTACGCGACAAGGCAGCAAAAGACGTCTTTAAAGAAAGCTACAGTACAATTAAGAGTCGTTATGCCGTGGATAAAAAGAAGGATGCAAAAATGGATAAAGAAAAGTTAGATCTTTTGAAAATATTGTATCCAGACAAGTTCATAGAAGTAACACCTAAAAAGTAGAAATATGTCAAAGTTTAAAAAAGATGACAAGAAAGGTGCTCCGGGGGTAAATACATCATCATTACCTGATATTGTATTTATGCTTTTATTCTTCTTTATGGTAGCGACAACAAGTAAGGAGTCAGATCCTACGGTGAAGGTTATTCAACCAGAAGGATTAAGAACAACAGACATGACGCCATATAAACAACGCTCTGAGATAGACTTTCTTTATTTAGGAAAGCCTTTAAACCCTGCGCGTGCTGCAAAGTACGAAGCAAGAGGGATGGAGTTCTTGTTGTTTATGGACAATGTTGCTCAGTCTAACCCAGATGATTTATACAATGTAAACGCAATACGTCGTTGGAAGTTAGATAAATTTGAATCGAAACCTGCTCGAATGAGTGAACCTATAGAGTCTGTTATTACATGTGTAAAAGCAGATAAAGGAGCGCCATCAGGGATGATTTTCGATATTAGAAAAGAATTACAAGATATTGATGCGTTAACAATCGCTTACGCGGTTAGAGATAACGGAAATATTTAGTCAATCAAAACGTTTAAACCCCGGTTTGTTTGTCAATCCGGGGTTTTTTTGTGCGCTTTAATTAACAAGAGAACAAACACCTAATCAGCATGGGTTTAAATTCACTTTTCAAGTTACGTGAACAGGCAACAAAGGAAATTGTGACACTGCTAGATACCGCTGTGTTAGGAACAAATGGAGCACATTACAAGCACTTAGACTCCAAAGAGAAGATCGAGCAGGCAGACAGTCCATTATTTCTTACATTGGAACGAAACGAAAGCACATTGGGTAATGTTACATTTTGTCGAAGAGAAAGGCTTTGGTACGTCCGATATTTTGCTTTTTCACCCCTGCTTCAGTCGACAGGCAAATCAAAGTCCAAAGGACATGGCTTATTGAAAAGAGAATTAACACAATTCTTCACCAGTGCATTTGAGGGTGAATATGGGGAAGCTCCTCATGCATTGTATGCTTACATTGACCCTGAAAATGAGAAGAGTCTGTGGATGAGTGAAAATTTTGGTTTTGAGAAAAGTGCTGAAATTACGACACAAACATTTAGCCGCATAAACCCTAAGGTGAAAGTCTCAGTTCAAAAAGTAGAAGCGTGGAGAGAAGTAAAAGAATTTGTAAGAGCTCACTTTGGGAATCAAACGCATTATTTTGAAGCGCAAGTTAACCAAGGACCATATTATGTTTGGAGATCGGAAGACAAGGATATTTTAGGTTTTGCAAAAATATCAACGGCTAAATGGGAAATTAAACGGTTTCCAGGGAGACTCGGAGGCTTTTTAGTTAAAGCAATGCCTTTTATTCCAGGCTTGTCGAAAATTTTAAAACCAAAAAACCATGTATTCTTAGCCCCTGAGGCAGTTTTTGTAAAAGACCCAAGTCAAATGGGGGTGTTTTTAGAATCAATTTTAAATCTTGAGCAGCAAAAATTAATGATTTGGTGGGTTGACAAAAGAGACCCTAATTATGTGGCGAGCCAAAATTGTACGAATTGGGGAATTTTAAATCGGTTTATAGGAACAATTACGGCAAACTTGGTCGTAAAAAGAAACCCTAACATGACACAAAAAACCGATTCCACAAATTCTGTCTATACATCAGGCTTTGATTTTATTTGATTCTTGTAAATTTACAGTAATACATAAGAAATGAAATATCTCGTTATTGGTTTAGGAAACCCTGGAAGTAAATATGAAGAAACGCGACATAACATCGGGTTTAAAGTTGTGGACGAGTTTGTCAAGCAGCGCGAAGGAAGTTTTGAAACCGAAAAACTGGCCGACGTAGCGCGAATTAAATTTAAAGGGAGACAGGTTGTTGTTATTAAGCCGACAACATTTATGAATCTATCAGGTAAATCTGTGAATTATTGGATGCAACAAGAAAAAATTTCAAAAGAAAATATTCTTGTAATTACAGACGACATTGCTCTGCCTTTTGGGAAGCTTCGCATGAAAGGAAAAGGATCTGATGGGGGACATAATGGGCTAAAAGACATTCAATCAGTCTTAAACACACCGCAATATGTTAGGCTTAGATTTGGTGTAGGCAACGACTTTTATCCGGGCCGACAATCGGACTATGTATTGGGAGAGTGGTCAAAAAATGAACGATTAGATATTCCTGGACGCATTGATGTAGCCACGGAATTTATTAAGGGGTTTGTCTCTATTGGACTTCAGTTAACAATGACAAACTGGAACAATAAATAGTCTTTCGCAGTAAATTTTTAATGGCATGAAGCTATAGCGGTGGCTTTTTTTAAGTTAAAGGTTAATCTAACCTAGTTTCTTGTTATTTTTGAAACATTCAATAAAACATCGAATGAAAAGAGAAAAAATTAAAGATATTCTTGCTGCCGGTAAAGTCGGAGATTCAGTACTTGTAAAAGGATGGGTAAGAGCATTTAGAAGCAATCGATTTATTCAGGTAAATGATGGCTCTACAATTAAAAATATTCAAGCGGTTGTTGACTTTGAGAATTTTGATGAAGCACTATTGAAACGCGTTTCTACAGCTGCTGCAGTTGCAGTTAGTGGTGAAATTGTTGAATCTCAAGGGGCAGGACAGTCAATAGAAATTAAGGTGAGTGAAGTTGAAATTTTAGGCGATGCGAATCCAGACGATGTTCAGAAAACAGTAATGCAGCCTAAAAAGCATAGTTTAGAGTTTTTACGCGAACAGGCACATTTACGTTTTAGAACAAATACATTTGGCGCTGTTTTTAGAATACGCCACGCAGTTGCATTTGCAATAAACAAGTTCTTTAATGACCGTGGATTTTACTATTTACATACACCGATTATAACAGGCTCAGATGCAGAGGGCGCTGGAGAAATTTTTCAAGTAACAAATTTAGATCCTTTAAACCTTCCAATTGCTGAAGATGGGTCAATCGATTACAAGCAAGATTTTTTCGGAAAGCCAGTGAATTTAACCGTTTCAGGACAGCTAGAAGCGGAACTTGGAGCAATGGCATTGGGCCAGGTGTATACATTTGGACCTACCTTTAGAGCCGAAAACTCGAACACTTCAAGACACCTTGCTGAGTTTTGGATGGTTGAGCCAGAGGTGGCTTTCAATGACTTGAAAGACAACATGGATTTGACAGAAGACTTTTTGAAATATTTGTCCAACTACGTTTTAACCAATTGTGCAGATGACCTTCAGTTTTTGAATGATAGAGAAGTAAACGAACAAAAATCAAAACCACAAAAAGACCGCAGTGAGCTAACGCTTAAAGAACGTCTAGAATTTGTGGTAAATAATGAGTTTAAGCGATTAACATACACAGAAGCAATTCAGGTATTAAGAAACTCAAAACCATTTAAGAAAAAGAAATTCCAATACGATGTTGAATGGGGAATTGACTTACAAAGTGAGCATGAACGTTATTTAGTAGAAAAAGAATTTAAATGCCCTGTAATTCTAACGGACTATCCTGCCGGAATAAAAGCGTTTTACATGCGTCAAAATGACGATGGAAAAACAGTTGCCGCAATGGACGTATTGTTTCCTGGTATTGGCGAAATTGTTGGTGGTTCACAACGTGAAGAACGGTTAGATGTATTAAAGTCAAAAATGGCTGATTTCAATATCCCAGAAGAAGATTTAGCATGGTATTTAGATACGCGTAAGTTCGGTACTGCGCCACATGCAGGGTTCGGTCTTGGATTTGAACGTATGATTATGTTCGTTACTGGTATGACAAATATTCGTGACGTTATTCCTTTCCCGAGAACACCACAAAATGCAGAATTTTAATTCCAGGCATGATTTTGGAAAAAAATCAGTAAATTACTAGGAATAGCACATAAATGGCATTAAAACAATTCTTATCTACAAAGTTAGAACAGCGACTTTCTCCTCAGCAAATTCAACTCATGAAATTGCTGCAGGTGCCTACGATGGAATTGGAGCAACGAATAAAGCAAGAAATTGAAGAGAATCCGGCGCTTGAAGAAGGTGCAGAAAAAGATGAGGATGATTTTGATGAAAGCGAAGACATTGACCAAGATGACATCTCAGACGAGGAGGACTTCAACATTGATGATTATTTAAGCGATGATGCTGATTACAAGACACACATAAACAATACCAGTAAAGACGATGAGGAGAAGGTTATTCCTTTGTCGGGCGATCAATCCTTTCAAGAGCGGATTATTGTACAAATGCACTTACTCGATTTAGATGATGTAGCGTTTACGATAGCTGAGATGATTATAGGAAATCTTGATGAGTCTGGGTACTTGAATCGTGGTCTGGAATCACTTGTAGATGATTTAGCGTTTTCTACAAATATCATGGTAACCGAATCAGAGGTTGAGGAGATCTTATACATGATTCAAAAATTAGACCCTGCTGGAATAGGAGCGCGCGATTTGAGGGAATGCCTTTTACTACAGATAAACCGAAAGCAAGACGGGAATATTACACGGTATACGGCTAAGAAAATACTGGAAGAACACTTTTCAGAATTCACAAAAAAACATTATCAAAAAATCATCAAAAAACTGGAAATTTCAGATGCAGATTTGAAAGAAGCAATTGATGAAATAGTGAAGCTAAACCCCAAGCCAGGGGGGTCAATGAAGGAGTCAGGAGGAAACTATCCGCAAATTATTCCCGATTTTGCAATTGTTGAAAATGAAGGCCAGCTTCAATTGACGATAAATGGGCGGAACGCACCAGATTTAAAAGTTAGCAACCAATACAAGAACATGCTTCGAACGTATGCTGAAGGAGCGAAAGCTTCTAAGTCAGACAAGGAAGCGTTTTCATTTGTGAAGCAAAAACTAGATGGCGCTAAGTGGTTCATTGATGCAATTAAACAGCGTCAAAACACCTTGTTTATGACCATGAATGCAATCATGAACTATCAGAAAGCATATTTTTTGTCGGGCGATGAAACACAATTGAGGCCAATGATTTTAAAGGACATTGCTGAGATTGTTGAAATGGACATCTCTACAGTTTCACGTGTTGCAAACAGTAAATACGTTCAAACAAGTTCAGGTATTTTGTTATTAAAATATTTCTTTTCGGAGTCACTTTCTACAGATTCAGGAGAAGAAGTTTCTACACGTGAAGTAAAGAAAATTCTTTCTGAAGCCATTGATAATGAGGAAAAGCGCAAGCCATTGACAGATGAGAAATTGGCGAACTTACTCAAAGAGAAAGGCTATAATATAGCACGAAGAACAGTCGCTAAATATAGAGAGCAGCTAAACATTCCTGTTGCCCGCCTTAGAAAAGAATTGTAGTGAAGGTTTTCTCACAAATTATCTCGTGGGTATTTATGCCTCTCTTTATGCCTATTTACGCATTGTTACTCGTAATGTTTATTCCGGCAGAAGAACAACAGTTTTATGGGTTAGAATGCCTAGACTGCATTTACCTTTTAAGTTTTCAGGTTAAGAAAGCCTTGCTTTATATGTTTATGATTTTCTGTGTTATTGCACCAGGAATTTCATTTATGCTATTGAAAAGAAATGGCGTAATCAACACCCTAAGTATGGAGACAAGGGCTGAAAGAACAGCGCCTATTATCATCATGTTTATTTATTGTTTAGGATTATATTTAATGCTCACATATACTACAAATACAGTTACCCTACCGAAATTTATTTATTCCTTGGCATTATCGGGAGTAATTGTTACGGGCTTATTTGTTTTACTCAACCAGTGGAAAAAGGTAAGTATACATGCTGCTTCAGCGGGGATGTTTACAGGATTCATATTGGCATATACCAGCTTTAATTTAAAGTTTGGAATTGGAATGTTCATAGGGTCAATACTAATATCCGGAATCGTAATGACGGCTCGAAGTTACCTTCAAAAACACACAATGCAAGAGCTCATAGTGGGTTGGTTTACAGGAGTGTTCATCACATTTATAGTGAACTACTTTTATTGATAAGTCGTAAAAAATAATTACTTTTATACAAAACAAGGTAAGATGAAAACACTATTTACAATATTGACTTTTTTATATGCAAGTACTGCGTGTTATAGCCAGAATGACACAATAGCGGCACAAGACACAAATACCTACCGCATCGTAAAGACAGATGGAAGCGAGTTGGTTGGTAAGATCATTAGTCAAAATGAACGGGAGGTTCTTTTTGTTACAAAATATACGCGTCAGTTTTATATTCCCCAACATGTTATTAAGGAGATCATTGTGCTGGATAATTCAGACTTTAATCATAATGGAGAGTTTGTTGGTGAGGATAAATTTGCTACACGCTATTTTATTACAACCAATGGATTGCCGATAAAAAAGGGTGAACACTATGTTCAATGGAACTTGTTTGGCCCAGACTTTCAATTTGGACTAGGCAAGAATTTTGGTGTTGGTGTTATGACTTCATGGTTAGGAATGCCAATAATTGGAACGGTAAAGAAAAGTTGGGAGCTTGGTGAACGCGCTCAGTTTGCAGTGGGAGGTTTAGCTGGATTTGGCTCATGGGCAGCTCCTGATTGGGGATTAGCCTTGCCTTTTGGAACATTGTCTTTTGGAGACCGATCAGCCAACATTGCAATCTCAGGTGGCTATGGTGCTGTATGGCAAGATGGAGATGTAAATGGCCGAGCTATCACTAGTCTTGCGGGTATGGTAAAGGTTTCACCAAAAATAAGCATCGTTTTTGACTCGTTTATTATGCTTCCAGGGAAAAGTATAGAACACACAGAGTATTATCCAGATGGTTCATATACTTATACGAACCGTCGACCAGGATTCGCATTATTGATCCCTGGAATTCGATGGCATCAAAGTGAGAACAAGGCCATTCAGTTTGGGTTTAGTGGTGTAATTACAGATGGTGAGGTTATACCTGTGCCAATTCCTATGGTACAGTGGTACAGAACACTTTAGGCTGTTCGTTTTACAAAAAGAGAGTGTTTTCTTGGTGTGTAATCATAGAGTATTGTGTGCAACGAGTAAGGGTTAATTAATTTAAGTATCTTAACTATGCATACTCAAATTTCAAAATTGTTTTTTAGTCTAATTATAATAGCGGTTTCGTTATTCACATATTTGTTTGTATTCGAGACTAAAGTCTATGACGCCCTCTCTCAAGAAGACCATATTATTGAATATTTGAGCTCATTATTTCTCTTACTTTCGAGTGTTATTTTTTTGAAAGTAATTTTTTATTCAAGAAATCACAATCTAACGAATGGTAAATGGGTAACCGTTTTATTTATAGCTGTATCCACACTATTTTTTTTAGCTGCTGGCGAATAAATTAGCTGGGGGCAACGAATATTTAATTTCTCAACCCCAGAGTACTTATTGTCAATAAATGATCAAAATGAATTTAATTTTCACAATATAGACAAGAAGTTTTTTGATAGATTGTTGGATCGAATTACTATCGTGTTTATTATGATTACCTCTATTCTTGTAATGCTTAAAAAAGAGAAAGTTATAGGGGTCAAAGTTCCGGGAACATATATTATATGTGCTTTTGCAATTACGGTATTTTATAGACAAGGTAGTGGATTAAACTTTTATCATCTTGTTTACATTCCTTTGATAGGGTTGCTTATACAGGCATTTTCAAATAAAGTAAAACAAACGATATTAGCTGTAATAATCATGTTGATAGTTTCATTTTTAATCCCAATTATACATACTAAGTATTATCATTTATTTCCATTACACAACAACAGTGCAAATGAATTTAAAGAATTTCTTTTTTGCCTTTGTTGTTTTGCTTATTCGTATGGGATTATGAATCAAAAAATAGTACAGAAAACCCGATAGAAAGTAAAACTTCAATAACAAAAAGCATTAAATAACGACTCAAGCTAAAACGTTAAGCTACAACTTGAATTGTCAGTACATCATCCGTTTTTGTAACCTTTGTTAAGCCATGCTTCCCAAGCCCTTTAACGCCTTTGTCCCACTGCTTGTTTGACAAACCTGCAGCCTCTTTCAGCGTGTTCAATTCCATGGATTGTTCTTTCGAAAGAATATCAAAAATCAACTGTTCATTTTCAGATAAGTCAGGACCTTGTTTACCAAAAACTTCAGGCCTCATTTGAGGGAATAAAATAACCTCTTGTATAGACTCATTATTGGTTAAGAACATAATTAAACGATCTATTCCTATCCCTAATCCAGATGTAGGGGGCATACCATATTCCAATGATCTTAAAAAGTCGTAATCAACAAATTCTCCAGCTTCATCATCTCCTTTAGCAGCTAGTTTTAACTGTTCTTCGAAGCGTTCTTTTTGATCGATAGGGTCATTTAACTCTGTATAAGCGTTGGCCAATTCTTTACCACAAATCATTAGCTCAAAACGTTCTGTCAAACTCGAGTCGTCTCTGTGCTCTTTACAAAGTGGAGACATTTCTTTTGGATAGTCAGTAATGAATGTTGGTTGGATATAGTTCCCTTCACATCGTTCACCAAAAATTTCATCAATCAGTTTGCCTTTACCCATTGTTTCATCAGCAGCAATTCCATTTGCCAAACACCAAGTACGCAACTCTTCTTCTGTTTTATCCTTGATATCGAATGAAGTGAAATCAATAATTGCTTGACGCATTGTAACCCTTTGATACGGAGCTTTAAAGTTTATTTTATGCGCTCCAAAAGTAGCTTCAGTAATTCCATTTACAGCAATAGCACAATGTTCTAAAAGTTGTTCAGTGAAATCCATCATCCAGTTGTAGTCCTTATAAGCTACATAAATTTCCATCATAGAAAATTCAGGATTATGGGTTCTGTCCATCCCTTCGTTTCGGAATGTTTTTGCAAATTCAAAAACACCATCAAACCCTCCAATTAAGGTTTTCTTTAAATACAACTCACATGCAATTCTTAAATACATGGACACATCTAACGAGTTGTGGTGTGTAATAAATGGACGAGCAGCAGCGCCTCCAGGTATTGGTTGTAAAATAGGGGTCTCTACTTCATGGTACCCTCTCTCCACAAAAAAAGAACGCATGGCATGCATTAATTTTGATCGCTTTATGAATACCTCCTTTACATGTGGGTTTACAACTAAATCTGCATAACGTTGTCTATAACGCATTTCTGGATCTGTAAATGCATCGTGGATGTTTCCTTCAGCATCTGTTTTAGGAAGTGGTAATGGTTTTAACGATTTACTTAAGAGGCAAATTTCACTAACTTTAATTGATGTTTCACCAACCTTTGTTTTAAAAACGGTTCCTTTGATCCCTACGAAATCACCGAGGTCCATTAGTTTTTTAAATACCGTATTGTAGTGTGTTTTATCTTCACCAGAACATATTTCGTCACGATTAACGTAAACTTGAATTCGTCCTTTTGAGTCTTGAATTTCAGCAAAAGAAGCCTTCCCCATATCGCGTTGAGACATCATTCTACCTGCAATACAAACTTCTTTACCTTCTTGAAAGTCCTGTTTTATAGCCGTCGAATAATCTGTTACTGGATATAATGCTGCTGGATATGGGTTAATACCTAAATCGCGCAATTTTGTCAACTTTTCTCTACGTTGAATCTCTTGATCTGAATGTTCGATTGTGCTCATAAAATTTATTAAGTGAGCAAAGATAAGGATTTACGCAGAATCACGAAGGTTTCTTGCACATCTGTTATACAATTCACATTTAGTAACGAATAATAAAGAATTCGAATTATCTTTACACTATGGATTTTGATACGATAAAGGCATTACATATCATTTTTGTGGTAAGTTGGTTTGCAGGACTCTTCTATATCGTTCGTTTGTTTGTCTATCATACCGAAGCACAAGAAAAGGATGAGGTTGAGAAAAGAATTCTTTCCACCCAGTTTGAAATCATGGAAAAGCGCCTTTGGTGGATTATCACAACTCCGGCAATGGTTTTAACGCTCGTTTTCGGAACGTGGATGATTGTTTTAAATACTGATTACTACCTCCAGGCGAGTTGGATGCATATAAAATTATCCTTTGTAGCGTTGTTGTTAGTTTATCATTTTGTATGTCAAAAAATCCTTTTTAATTTCACGAAAGGAAACTTTAATTGGAAGTCAGGGTCATTGAGATTATGGAACGAAGTTGCCACCCTATGCCTGGTCGCAATTGTCTTTTTGGTGTCATTGAAAGACGCCATGAACTGGATTAAAGGAACAGTCGGTTTTTTTGCAGTAGCTGTCGGACTAATGATTTTGATAAAAATATATAAGCGACTTAGAACACCAAATTAAACACCAATTAATTAGAAAATAAGATGTACAACAACTTACTTGTAGCACAAAAAGGACAAATCAACACAATCACAATTAATCGTCCAAAGCAATTAAATGCGCTGAATAAAGAAACGATAGAGGAATTGCATAAAGCCATTCAGATGGCAGACCAAGATTCAAATACTGGGGTTATTATTTTAACAGGCTCGGGAGAAAAATCGTTTGTAGCAGGTGCTGATATTAAGGAGTTTGCAGACTTTACAATTGCGCAGGGAGGAGAACTAGCTCAGAAAGGACAAGAAATTCTTTTTTCATTTATTGAAAATTGCTCAAAGCCGGTTATTGCCGCTGTTAATGGATTTGCATTGGGTGGAGGGCTTGAACTTGCAATGTGTGCACATATTCGAGTGGCATCGTCTAATGCAAGAATGGGCCTACCAGAGGTTGGCTTAGGTGTTATACCGGGTTATGGAGGAACACAACGATTGGCGCAACTAGTTGGTCGTGGAAAAGCAAACGAATTGGTTTTTACGGCAGGTATGATTAAGGCAGACGAGGCCTTAACATGGGGCTTAGTAAACCATGTTGTTGAATTGGGTGAGTTAATGGCTAAAGCGGAAGAGATTGCCGGTCGCATTTTAAACAATTCAGGGACTGCAATTGCTTCGGCAATTCGGGCGGTTAATGCAAATTATATGGATAGCGTTAATGGATATGATGTCGAAATTGAAGAATTTGGCAAGTGTTTTGGAACAGCAGACTTTAAAGAAGGAACAACAGCCTTTTTAGAAAAAAGAAAACCTAATTTTAGAAAATAATTGAATCCGCTGAAGAGTTTATTGGGGCAAACAGCCATTTATGGGTTACCGACAATTGTCGGGAGGCTATTGAATTATCTGCTGGTACCACTTTATACACTCGTTTTGCCTGCGGCAGAATATGGAAAGGTTTCTGAAATTTATGCTTGGGTAGCTTTTTTAATTGTCTTGCTTACTTTTGGTATGGAGACAGCCTTTTTTAAGTTTATAAATGCTAAAGAAGATAAGGCTGAGGTTTTTCGAAACAGTTTTTTAACGGTCATTGGCTTTAATGTTGTTTTCCTGATAAGTGTACTGCTTTTCAGTCAGCACATAGCCAATGCTATGTTGTACTCTGAGCATAGTGTCTACATTATATTATTGGCCATAATTGTAAGTATCGATGCTACTTCAGCGCTTCCTATGGCTAAGTTGCGTGCAGAGAAAAAAGCGAAGAAATTTGCCGTGATTCATTTTGTGGCAATCGCTGTAAATATTGCACTGAACCTGATTTTTCTGTATGGATTTTTTGACAAAGCGCATCCAGAGGAGGGAGTTCTTTTTATTCTGATTGCAAACTTGGTGTCGTCGCTTATAAAACCTCTTGGAACGTATAAAGATTACATTGGACTTAAATTGAGGTACAGTTCGGAATTAGCGCGCGAAATGTTCACGTACGCATTGCCATTGGTTATTGCAGGTTTTGCAGGGATAATCAATGAAACAATTGACCGTGCAATGCTTAAGCATGTATTGTATAACCGAGGAGGATTGACATTAAGGGAGGCAGAAACACAGCTGGGTATTTATAGCGCGTGTTATAAATTGGCTATGATTGTTACAATTTTTTTACAGGCATATCGCTATGCTGCAGAGCCTTTTTTCTTTGCCCAAGAGAAAGAGAAAGACAGTAAACAGATGTATGCCAAAATCATGAACTACTTTGTAGCTTTTGTGTGTCTTGTATTTATTATGGTAAGTTTGAATATTGATGTTTTCAAGCATTTTATCCGAAGTGAAGAGTTTTGGGTAGGGTTAGGCGTTGTTCCAATATTATTGATGGCGAATGTTTTCTATGGCATTTATCTAAACCAATCGATTTGGTATAAATTAAGCGGACAGACAAAATATGGTGCGTTTATAGCAATTGGTGGCGGGCTTGTTACAATTCTGATCAACCTTATTTTTATCCCAATTTATGGTTTTTGGGCAAGCGCATGGGCTACGTTAATTGTATATGCAAGTCAAATGTTAGCCTCCTATTTTTTGGGACAAAAACACTACCCTATAAACTACAATTTGCGAAAATTTGCGCTTTACTTGGGCCTTGCTTTGCTTTTGTTTTTAGTGGGGTTTACTGTCAATTTGGACCCGGGATTCTTTTCGTGGAACAAGTTCATTTTTCACAATGGTTTAGTGCTACTTTATATTTTTGTAGTTTGGTTCATTGAGAAGCCAAATAGTCAAAAAAGCTAACGATTGAACGTTAGTAACTTATTTCTAAACACGTAGTTTTAGGTATGTTCAACAAGCTAAAATGCTTATTTTTGGTAGCATACTAGAATAAGCATGAAAGTTAAAATAATCAACAAATCAAAGCATACGTTACCAGCGTATGAAACATCGGCATCTGCAGGCTTAGATGTGCGTGCAAATATTGATAAACCGATTACCTTAAAACCACTAGAACGTACCCTGGTTAAAACCGGGTTGTTTATGGAAATCCCAGTTGGGTTCGAATGTCAAGTTCGACCAAGAAGTGGATTGGCTTTGAAAAAAGGGGTTTCTGTGCTGAATGCTCCAGGAACCGTTGATGCAGATTATCGTGGTGAAGTTGGTGTAATCTTAATTAACCTTTCAAATGAAAGCTTTGTTGTAGAAGATGGAGAGCGAATTGCTCAACTTGTTTTTGCAGAGGTGAAACAAGCTCGTTGGGACGAAGTTCTTGAGCTTACTGAAACCGACCGCGGTGAAGGTGGGTTTGGGAGTACAGGAGTTAAATAAATCGAATTTTATAAAAAGAAAAAATGAAAATTATAGTTCCAATGGCAGGTCGCGGAAGTAGACTTAGGCCACACACACTAACAGTTCCCAAGCCATTAGTTCCAGTTGCTGGACAGCCGATTGTAAACCGATTGGTAAAAGACATTGCGGAAGTGGTAGGTGAGCAAGTAGACGAGGTAGCTTTTATTTTAGGAGACCCTGCTTTTTTTGGAGATGATGTCGTTAAAAACTTGATTGAACTTGCAGAAGGAATAGGCGCAAAGGCCTCTATCTATCGTCAAGATGAACCACTTGGAACAGGGCATGCAATTATGTGTGCTGAAGAATCGTTGTCAGGACCTGCAGTAATCGCATACGCAGACACGTTAATTCAGGCAGACTTTGAATTAGACCCAAGCGCTGATGCCGTAATTTGGGTTAAACAAGTGAGTAGCCCTGAGGCCTACGGAGTTGTGCAACTGAATGAAAATAAAGAGATTGTTGAGTTGGTCGAAAAACCTGCTGAATTTATTAGTGATTTAGCAGTAATTGGAATTTATTATTTCAAAGAAGTTAGCCAGCTTAAAGTAGAGTTACAATCAGTAATCGACAACAACATTATTCATGGTGGAGAATATCAAATCAACGACGGAATAAAAGGAATGATGTCGAAAGGTAAGGTTTTTAAAACCGGTCAGGTTTCTCAGTGGATGGATTGTGGGAACAAGAAGGTTACCATTGAAACAAATGCTCAGGTATTAGAGAACGATGCAAAGAAAACAAACCCGGTAATTCCAGAATCAGTTATACTGGAGAATTCAATTATAATTCAACCTTGTTTTATTGGTGAAAATGTGCAGTTAACAAATGCTGTAGTTGGGCCACATGTTTCTATTGGGAGCAATAGTGTGGTGACAGATGGTGTGGTTAAAAACTCAATAATTCAACATTCAACAGTAATCAAGAATGCAATTTTAAAAGATTCAATGATTGGTTCAAATGTCAATTATGATGGATTGGCGCGCGATTTGAGTCTAGGAGATTATACAACTGTAAATGGGTAAACGTAGCGTCTATATCATATTAGGATTACTTATCATTACTTCGTGTGGGGTAAAGAAGATAGCACATGGTCCACAGCCTATTAGCAATGCAGATTATCCATACATCACAAAGTTTCATGAAGGAATACGCTTCAAAACAACAGGAAGAATTGTAGAGGCAATTGCTAAACTTGAGGAGTGCTTAGCGATTCGGCAAGATGATGATGCGGTTTATTACGCACTGGCACAATTAGAATTAACAGCAGGGAATTTAGATAAATCAGCGGAGCACATTGTACGAGCATCTGAAATTGATCCCAAAAATCAATGGTACATTCAGGAGTTAGCCTATATGTATTATGAACGTGGAGACTTTGAGAAGTCTGCAGGTATTTTTGAAAAATTAGTAAAATCTGAACCGAGAAACATTGATTGGCAATATGGTTATACCGAGGTTTTGATGAAAAATGGAGACCTTGAAAAAGCGATTGATGCATTGAATAGGATAGAAGACCAAGTAGGTGTTAATCCTGCGTTATCAATTCAAAAGTATACGCTGTTTATGCAGTCAAAATCTCCAGACAAAGCATTAGCAGAATTGGACAATGTCAGTCAGGTTTATCCAAATAACGCGCAGATAATCGCAACATACGTTGACCATTATTTTCAAACAAATGAGATGGATAAAGGTGTTGCAATGTTAAAGGCGCTGGTTGTGGCAGACCCAACGAATGGCCGTGCACACTTGGCACTAGCCGATATTTACAGGCAGCAAAAAGACATAGAGAAATCGTATCAAGAGCTAACTGTAGCTTTTAAAAGTAACGACGTGGACTTGGATACTAAAATGAAAATTTTGATTCGTATTCATGAATCCAGTTTTAAGATTGACCCTGAAGTGTATGCATTGGTTGATATTTTAGTTCAACGATATCCAACAGAAGCAAAGGCGCACTCAATACATGGCGATTACTTGCTACGCGCAGAGAAAGACACCGAGGCCTTAATGGCATACAAACAAGCAATCACTTTTGATAACGCACAGTATCCAATTTGGAAGCAAGTGCTTATTATGGAATATCAACATGGAGATTTTGAGAATTTATACACAGATAGTAAAGAGTGTTTAACGTTATTCTCAACTGCAACGACTGTTTCTTTGTTGCACGGAGTTAGTGCAAATAAATTAAAAAAACACGATGAAGCAATTGATGTTTTAGCTGCAGGGAAGGAACTAGTCGTCAATGATAAACCATTAGAAGCGGAGTTTTATGGGCAATTAGGAGTGGCTTATTTCGGACTGAATGATTTTGTCAATGGGAAAGAATATTTTAATAAAGCCTTACAGATTGATCGCGAAAGTTTAATTCTTCGGAATAACTTTGCCTACCAATTAGCCATGCACAAAGAAGCCTTGGATTTGGCTGAGTCATTAGTTTTACAAGCCGTTAACTCAGCCCCATCATCGGCAACTTTTCTAGACACTTATGGATGGGTATTATTTCAACAAGGCGAATATGAACGGGCATTAGTTCAATTGAATAAGGCCTTTAAGTTGAAAGCAGATGATAAACTAATTGTTGAGCATTTGGGGGATGTCTACTTTAAACTTGGGCAAAGTTCAGAAGCAATTTCTTTTTGGAAAAAAGCAAAGACGATGTTATCAAACAATAAAGCATTAGAACAAAAAATTGCAGATAAAAAGTACTATGAACCAGTATATTAAATACGGTAGTTGGATTGTATTGACTTTAATTTTAACCGCGTGTGCTACAACTATTCAGCACCAAGGACAAAAATTGAGTAGGGTAAAAGACACTAAAATAACCCATGTTTTGGATAGCCTTTCTTCTATGGAGTACACACATTTCTACACAAAATTATCCACGAAGTATAAAGACTCATCCCAAGCGCTTTCGTTTAAGACATCGGTTCGAATTACACGAGATAGCGCTGTTAATGCATTGGTTACTTTTGCACGATTCCCTGTCTTGAACACGCTTGTTACGAAAGACTCTGTTCATGTAACTGCTAAATCAAAGCGCTGTTACTCAAAGGAAAGTTTATCTTATTTGAAAGCACATTTTGGCCTAGAGTTTAGTTATTCTAATGTAGAAGAATTGTTTATAGGTATGCCCGTAGGGTTTAATTCGGATGAAAAGTATTTTAGAGTTGATGACCCGTACAACTATACAGTGAGCTCGCACAATAAGCGCGACATTAAAAAGAATAAAAAGAAAGGCAAGCTTGAGGTTATAAGGCACTACACCTTAACGGATGACTTGAAGCAGCTAAAGGAACTTGTCATTGAAAGTCCTAAAGACAGTATTTTAATGAAGTTAAATTACAAATCGTATACAACTGTTGATACTTCTGTTTTACCCCATAAAGTAAGTGTTGTCATTGAAAGTCCAACAAATTCAATGTTTATAGAGTTAGAATACAAGAAAATTCGCATCAATGAACCCGAACCTATTTATTTTATAATTCCTGAAGGATATGAACAGTGTAAGTAGACTACTTTTAACGTGTTTCTTAACGTTCACATTCGTTGGTTTTGGACAGTCTACGAGTGATAAATTGAAACGTGAACAAGCACGATTAGAGCAAAAGATTTCGGACACAAAATTTCTCTTGTCAAAAAGCCAAACGGCAAAAGAGACCTCGTTGAATGAGTTAAAGGTTATTGAAAATCAGATTATCTATCGTGAGCAGTTATTAAAAAATTATGACAATCAAATACGCGCTGCAGAGTTAACAGTCCAAAGTAAAACCCAACAAATTGATTTGTTGCATGAAAAAATAGAGCGCCTTAAAAAACAATATGAAGCTTTATTACTTTATGCGTATAAGCACAGGAATAAGTACGGAAAAATGATGTCAATATTCTCATCTGGAAGTTACTTTGAAGCTGTAAAGCGTGCAAAATATTTAGAACGAATTTCAGAAATTCAACAGCAACAGTTTTTGGCTATTCAGCAAAATCAAGCATTAATTAAGGAAGAAATAAAAGCAATTGAAAAGGAGAAACAATATAAAGTTGCGATTATTCAAGAAAAAAGCAAAGAAAAAGATGCCATTGAGTCTGACCGAAAAAAGCAGCAAGAAGTGTATCAAAAGTTTAAGTTAGAAGAGTCTATTCTCATTGCAAAATTAGCCGAAGAGGAGCAAAACAAAAAGGTGTTAAGAGATCGGATTAACACGGCAATTCGCAATGAAATTGCAGCTGCTGAGGCTAGAAGAAAGAAGAAAGAAGCTGAGCGTAAACGATTGGCGGCAGAAAAAGCAGCTGCAAATGCTACAGCTACTGTTGCTAATAGACCAGAGCCGACCTTCTCAGAAACAAATGAGTCGATGCGTTTAAACACGTCCTTTAAAGGAAATAAAGGAAGGTTGCCTTGGCCCGTTGACAAGGGGAGTATCACTGAGAATTTTGGAAAAAATGCACATTCAACATTGAGAAATGTAACGACAAATAACCGAGGAATTGACATTAGCACTCCCAAAAATGCCCAAGTAAGAGCGGTTTTTGAAGGAGAAGTAACCAGTGTTCTTAAAATACCAGGAGCGGGTAAAGTTGTAATTATTAAACATGGAGATTACCGTACAGTTTATAGTAACCTTCAAGATACCTACGTTATCTCGGGGATGAAGGTGAGTACAAAAAAAGTGATTGGTTCTTTGTTGTTGGATGAAGCACGCAACATGTCTGTTGCACATTTTGAAATACATCATGTTGTAGGAAGTACCGTTACGTGTTTAAATCCAGCGCTTTGGGTTTCTCATTAAATCAACGTACTATTTCATGAATCCCACTATTTAACTTACATTTGATTTCCTCAATTATTTGGACATAGAACTATGAGTAAAAAGATTCAAACTGCGGAACGTGTTTCACACCAAGACACTTCTGATAATTACGTTTATCAACGAAGTGTTTTGGCTTATGTAGAAGCTGCAAAACTAATTTCAGGAAAAGTATTAGAAATCGGAACTGGAAGTGGGTACGGGATTGAGATACTAAGTTCAAATGCAGCGTCATTTCTAACCATTGATAAGTTTGAATCAATTGCTGGGTCTAAAGCGAGCCGAGAAATTGACAATGTTGAGTTTCGCCAGATGACAGTTCCTGCATTAACAGGATTGCCAGACAATCATTTTGATTTTGTTGTTTCGTTTCAAGTAATAGAGCACATCAAAGATGACGCTCAATATGTAAAGGAAATTCACCGTGTATTAAAAAAAGGAGGGAAGTTTATTGTAACGACACCGAATAAAAAGATGTCATTAACTCGAAACCCTTGGCATATTCGTGAATATTTGATTCCAGAATTGGAGGAGCTCTTATCGGTCGATTTTAGTTCTGTTGATGCACGTGGAGTTTTTGGGAACGATGAAGTCATGAAATATTATGAAGAAAATAAGAAGTCGGTACAGAAAATTACACGATTCGACATCTTTAATTTGCAGTATAACATGCCTAGATGGGTGCTTCAAATACCGTATGATATCTTAAATAGAATGAATCGAAATAAACTTTCAGATAAAGGTGTCGACATTAAAATGGAAGATTATTCAATTGCACCTGCAAAAGAAGGGTGTATTGACTTGTTTTATATTTCAGAAAAGTAATTCTAGCGCTTATCTTCGGATTCTAATTGTGTTTTATTGTATTGCTCTAGCGCAATAAATGCTGCACAAAAGGCCCAAATTGGAACGGCAGCCTTATCCGTATCTAAATAGTTATTTAATATTCCGTGGATGAAATATGTTGCCAGTGATAAAATCATTGCTAAAATCAGTGTTCTCATTTCACGATCATGTGCTGGCCAAGCATAATACAAGGTGATGCCTTTGTAAAATATTGCAGAGATTATAAACAATATAGCGAGTAGTCCTATCAATCCCATTTCAGAAAGTGGTCCTAAATATTCGCTGTGTGCATTTCCAGCATCTCCAAAATTGGTTGATATAATTGTGGTGTTTTCAGGTTCTTGAAATCGAGCATACTCAAAGGCATAGGTTCCTGGGCCAAAGCCAAAAACAGGACGTTCCTTGAACATTTCTATAGCTGAAGACCATCGATTTAGGCGTTCTAGATTAGAGGCATCGGTTGTTACATTTGTCGCACTCTGTAGCTTCTCTCCAAATTCTTCGGTCGTGTGTTCGTATTTGTTGCGTTCAAGTTCCATCTGAATAGCGTCCCAACTAAAGTAAAGTGTGATTAAGCTTAAACCTGCAACTGTTGCCAGAATACTAAATTTAATCCTCAGTTTAATAACAGCCAGTACCCCCAATGATAAAATTACACTCAGCCAAGCAGCTCTTGTATACGAGAAGTAAAGCCCAGTTACCATGATAGTAATTAAACCAATGAGTGTTATTTGCATTAATAAGGTATGCTTTTTGGAAAAGTAAAGCGCAATAATTAGGGGGATCGAAAAAGCGACCGTTGATCCATAAATTGTATGATCTTTAAAGAAAGGCCACATAACCCAGTGCCCTTCTTTCTCTCCAAAATTGTATCCAGAGTGAACGGTAATCGTGTAGGTTATGGCAATGCACATGGCAATGCAAAAGAGCCAAATAAAAAGGCGAATGTTTTTCGGGTTAATAAAAATACGTGTTCCAAACACCAACAATGGAACAATGAACCACAGCCTAGCAAGTAGAAACTTGAATGATGTTACAGGAGAGCTACTTGTAATAGCGGTTATAGTTATCCAAAACAAATAAAACCCGACAGCCCATATGATTGGGTTTTTCCAAATGTAGTTGGCTAAGGTGTTCTTCTGCATTTGTTGCATGAGTAACAAGAGCATTAACCCAAATAAAATAGGTTCTGTAGGAATGAAGAGTCCAAAGCTCTCGGTATACTCCTCAATGTTAATTGAAAGTGGCGTTAAGAAAGCCAAACTTAAAAACGTATACTCGGTATAGAATAGCGCAAAATAAACCGCCATCAATCCAAGTGGAGCGAGGGTTAGGTATACTTGATCGGTCCAGATTAGACAGCAAGATATAACGATGTATAAAAGGCTTAGACCAAGTAGAGCACTATTTTTTTTTAAGGTGTGCAACTAAGCTATTTTTTTCAGTTCACTAACACGCGCGTTAATTAAAAGCGCAAAAATGATAAACACGAAAGCTCCAATTGTAGCTAGAAGAATAATAATTAAACGTTTTGGCTTCGCTTTTTTATCTGCAACAACTGCCGGTTCAACAATAAACTTATGGTTAAATAGTGTATTGGCATCAGATTCTGCTTGCTCATAAGCATCTTCGAATTTTGTAAGCTTTGTGATTTTTTCATCACGTATCATCTCAAGCCCATCAAAGGTTGCCCCATATTGTAAGTTGACATCAATTTGCTTTTTGAAAAAAGTTCTATCTGTGGTATTCTTAGATTCATTGTACGCAGAAAAAAGATTTGCCCTTCCTTCAATAGAAACCACCCCTAATTGTGATAAGCTATCCATTTTTTTAAGGATTTCATTTTTTTCAATTTCTAATTGATTTATCTTACGTTGGTTAATTCTAAAAGCAGGAATTGTTCGCTCTTGAACCATTTCATTTTTAACGGTATCAATAATTTGAACAATTTTATTTGCTATTTCAGCAGCTAAAAAACGATCTTCATCAAACACATCAATTTGAATTGACCCATATCGAGTTCGTGTGAAGTTGATGTGGTTTTCCCACGCTTTCCCAAGCTTATAGTTCTTGTTGACATCATCTGAATCAATTTCATAGTGATTCATTAAGTCGTATCGGTTCACAATAATTGTTCGAATTTTAGAAGATTGAAGAATTTGAACCAATTGTTCAGCTTGATCCTCTTCACCAAAGTCCATTGAATTTGCTTTTGCATTTCTCTGTTCAGAAAACGAAACCGTACTGGTTGCCGCTGGAAATACAATTGCAGAAGATTTAAATATTGGCGTTAAAAGAAAAGAAACGATTGTCGCGGCAATAGCTGCAACGATTGTAACGGTAATAATAATCATTCTTTTTTGCCAGATGAATATTAATAGAGATTCTCTTTCTTGATCAAATTCACGCGTGTTTTTACTCATGCTTTAGTTTTTAGTAACTCAAAGTTAATGTTTCTAACTGAGTCTAATAACTTCCGAAGATTCATTTTATTATATCAATGAATGAAATGGTTACTTTATAATGAGCTTAAACCCTTTTCCGTGAACATTCATAATTTCAACGGAGGTGTCTTCTTTTAATACTTTTCTTAGTTTGGCAATATAAACATCCATACTTCTGCCGTTAAAGTAGTTGTCGTCACCCCAAATTGCGCGTAAGGTAGCATGCCTGTCTAAAATTTCATTTTGATTTTTAACTAACAGTTGAAGCAATTGATTTTCTTTCGTGGTCAATTTTTTAACACCGTTTTGTAGGTGTAATATTCGAGACTCAGGCTCATACTTGATGGCTCCAACGTTTACTATAGCTTGCCCATCATTAGAAGGAGTTGTTGTGCGCCTTAATATTGCGTTAATACGTGCAAGAAGCTCTTCCATTGCAAAGGGCTTTGTTAAATAGTCATCTGCACCAAGTGAGAACCCTTCCAATTTGTCTTCTTTCATTGCTTTGGCGGTTAAGAATAGGATTGGAATTTTTTTATCAATTTCACGAATTTCTTTTGCGAGCGTAAACCCATCCATTTCAGGCATCATGACATCAAAAATGCAAAAATTGTATTGGCCTTTATTGAATTTCTCAAATGCAATTTTACCATTCTGTGCAAGAGATACATTAAACCCTTTTGATGCTAAGAAAGTTTGCAACAATTGGCCTAAGTTTAAATCGTCTTCTGCGAGTAATATGCGTATTTGATTGTTCATATGTTTAGTCTTGTATTATGAGTGAAAACTGTGATCCGTGTCCAGGTTTACTTGAAACGTGTATACTCCACCCATGCAAATCAGAAATTGCCTTAACATAGCTAAGACCCAATCCAAATCCCTTAACATTATGGATGTTACCAGTAGGTACACGATATAATTTGTCAAATATTTTATTTAAGTGCTCTTTTTTTATTCCAATTCCATGATCGGTAACAGATAGGATAATTTTTTGCTCTTCTTTATGGAGAGATACGATTGTTTTTGCTCCACGATCACTGTATTTAATCGCGTTTTCGATGAGGTTAGAAATAACATTTGTGAAATGCATTTTATCTGCTTGAACATGAATTAAGTCAGGTGTGATTTTTAATTCAATCCGACCATTTTCTTTGGCAATTCTAAAGTTTGCATTTTGCACTACATCATAAATAACTTCATTAATTAAAACACGTTCTTTTCGTAACTGGACTTCTCCCCGATCTAATGTAGCACTTTGAAGAATACGCTCTACAAGGAGTTCTAAGCGCTTATTCTCGTCGTTAATCATCTTAATGTATGGCTGCGCAGACGAGGTGTCATTACCAACCATATCAGTATCATTCATTGCTTCACATGCTAAGGATATTGTGGAAATTGGCGTTTTGAATTCATGGGTCATATTTGAGATGAAATCATTTTTCATCTCAGACAATTTTCGTTGCGTTAAAATGGTGCTAAACATGAAAACAAGGGCAATAAGAATTAGCAGAACAAGTAAAAGGTTAATTGCTAATGGCCCGAGTAACTTACCAAGTAAGAATGCTTTTTGACTCGGAAAATTAATGTATAAATACAAGTCATGATCGAGGGGATTACTCGGGTATAGTAACGTTTTATAAGAATAAGCAGTATCGATGTGGGCGTTGTAGTTTTTAGGGGCTTGCTTGAGCTCAATCGGTGTGTTGTATTGATCTGTGATCATGAATCGATACGTTTTCGGCAAGTTATCTAATGCAAGTTCGTTCGACAAAACAGAATCAAGAAAGAATTGATCTACACGATCTGCAGGGTCTTCGTATAAGTTGTTACGAAATGCCTCAATCATCATTTCATTTACGAACCGTGCCTTTTTAAAAATTTGTTGAATCACACGTTGGTCCAGTTGAATGGCATACTTCACCGAGTCTTGGCTAATTGTCGCGTTGTTCCGTCCAAATAAATCGCGTAATTTTCTTACATCTCTGGCTATAACTCGTTGCTCTGCACTAACTCCAGAAATAGAATCGTATGTTTTACCTTTTATGATTAGGTAATTTTCCATTTCACCATTTTCAAAGATAGCGGTGTCTTGAATTGAAATTGATTCTTGCGCAGAAAGTAGGTTTTGAAACTCTTGTTTTAAGATGTCTTTATATTGACCACTAAAATCTTTGTCCGCAAGAGACATGTACTGTCGTATATCTTCCGCTTTTTCATGCTTTAAGGCAATTCTTTCCAGTTGGGTTTTGAACTGGTCATTAAACTCGGTGTTTTTGCGATCAACTAAAAATACAGTTTGAACAGACTGAATAACGAGTAGAGCTATCATCGCAGTAATAACGAGTATTAAGATAAAATGAACCCTTATTTTTTTCAATTCAAATCGATTTTTAACGAATGTAAAAGAATCTCTCAGTGCTACAGAGGTGCTTAACTTTTTTTAACAGCGATGGTTTACGGAATCATACGCCTTATGGAGTGAAATCGTTTAGGATAACCAGAATTATAGTAGTCTGTGATAACAACACCAAAATGCTTTTTTGAACTGGAACAATGAATAAACTTTAGTCCATTTTTATCGTTTGAAATAACAATTCCCACATGACCAATCCCAGACCCAGACCCAGCTGTGCCAGTAAATACAATACAATCGCCTTTTCGACTTTCTTCCAATCGAACTTTAGTTCCTAACTTCCCATATGCCTTTGAGCTTCTAGAATATGGGACGCCTGCTAAAGCGTATGCATATGACGTAAAGCCACTACAATCAAAACTTACATTAGGATTACTCGTTGCCCATTTATAGGGAACCCCCAATTGCGTTTTTGCAAATAAAATAACGGAATCGGCTTTATTAACCCAGAGGCTATCTTGTCCAAAACTGAATTTGGAGAGTAGTATAAAGATGAGGTAACCAATTTGCTTCATGAAATACGAATGAAGTGTTAAAGGTACATCAATTCAACAGGGAAGCATTGTTTTTTAACCTTTATTAGCTGATTATCAGTATTGAAACACTGCTGTTTCAAGTGTGGAAACCCCTAGTGGTTACGCACTTGGTTCAGGCAAACCTGTACAATATCCCCCATTTTTTTACAATCCAAAAAAGAGTTGTCGCTGTAGTGTTTTGCCAGGTTCTGTTTTAATTGCGAGATGTGTTTAGGGAGCGACAATTCATCTTGGATCATAACCTCCATCAATTTTCGAATCTGGTATTCAGACAAGCGTAAGCGTTTAGCCATAAGCGCCCGTTCTTCTAGTTTATATTGTTCTACCACCTCTGGGTCCATGTGTTTCATGGCAAGTTCAACATAGGGACTGTTTTCTTTGTAGTATTGAGGAAAGTAAATGTTTTTTCGCCCTTCAAAACTCTGCTGGTCAAAATCAATTGCTCGAATACGGTATTGAATTTGATCAAAGTCGGGGGTCATATCAACCACAAAGTTATACGAACGCATATCACCGAGTAAACGAATAAAGCATCGCTCGTTAAACTTCACAAACTCTTTGGCCAAACGCACTTCGTTATGCCCCTCTTGCTTTAAATTTTCGGCAGTAAACTGATCGCCTGGTATACCAACAATGTGTTCTTCTATAATCGTGTCTTGATACACCAAATAATTTATTTTATTGGGCGATAAAATATGTTCTAGTTCTAAACCGTAAATACGAGAAGCATCTGCTTTTTTGATATAAAAGTAATCGTAGTTGTCATTTAGTTGATTGATTATTTTAACCCTAAATGGCTGTGAATTTCCAAATGCGCAGAAGTCGATTCTTGCAACTGAAAGGTGGTCTATAAGTGTGGTTCCATCAGATTTTAAAATAGAATAAATCTCCGTTAAACCCGCGTTCAATTCTTCCATTTCAGACTCCGAATACAAGGCTGTTTCCCATAGGGTTGAATTGCCATTTTTATCATCTAAAGGGACCGATGAGAAAAAGTGTTTTAGGTCTATATATCGAACAGGAATTTTAATTTCCCGGGAGTATTTTCGTAGGTAATCCATTAAAGAATTACTGATTGGATAGGAAGGTTTTTTAATTGAAATATGATTTTCATGCATTCGATTAAATTAGGTAATTTTAAACACTTGTAGAAGCATAAAGCTTCAAAAGTCAAACTTTAATGTGCTTTAAACACGATTTTTATCCTTGCAACGTTGTACATTCGTGATGATGTCTATTTTTTTGAAGCGACTCGTATTATTTATACCCTTCGTATTGCCTTATTGTGGCATGGCGCAGGTGTCAAATATCCGGGTAAAAACGCTGGGTATTCACGCAGATACGGTCCAGTTAGACACCCTTAGTATTTACCCGAATTCATTCAAGCTAAGCTGTGGCGGGAGCTCCCTTTCAGCAACTGATTACACCCTTGATTATGCGGCATCTACCCTTTTTTTACACACGAAATGCAAAGGTGTATTAAACGTAGAATACCGTGTTTTACCAATGAATTTGTCAAAAACATATGCCAAACGAAATACAGATATTATTTATTCAAAAGAGAAGGGGTTTCGAGAGCGTTTCTTAATTAGTAATACAAGCTCTGCAACAGATATTTTTGGCGGAGTAGGGCTAGCTAAATCCGGAAGTATTTCACGAGGAGTTTCCTTTGGTAATAATCAAGACTTGGGGGTGAACTCAAGTTTAAACCTTGAAATTTCGGGTCAAATTGCACCAAACTTAAAATTGGTAGCTGCTGTTTCGGATGACAACCTGCCAATTCAACCCGATGGAAATACGAATACGTTAAAATCGTTTGATCGGGTTTTTATAAACGTATACAATGATCGTTTTAAAATGATTGCAGGTGATTTTTGGTTGGATAAACCAAGGGGCTATTTTATGAAATATAAAAAACGTGCTCAGGGCTTAACAATTGATTACCGTTGGACAGCAGATACAATAAATTCATGGAAAACCCATGTAAGTGGAGCATTGTCTAAAGGGAAGTTCCAGCGTCAAATTATACAGGGAGGTGAGGGAAATCAGGGGCCTTACCGTTTAAGTGGCGTAGAAAATGAACCGTTTATTATTATTTTAAGTGGTACAGAAAACGTTTTTTTGGATGGAAAGTTACTTGAACGTGGACAAGAGTATGATTATACCATAAACTACAATACATCTGAAGTAACATTTTCAGCACGAAACCAAATTACCAAAGACAGTAGAATTGTTGTGGAATTTCAATATTCAGATCAGAACTATCCTAGATCGCTTTTTCAAACTTCGACAACCTATACATCAAAGGATGTTAAGTTTTGGCTGAACGCCTATTCGGAACAAGACGCAAAAAACCAATCGCTCCAACAAGACTTAAGTTTAGATCAAAAACGTCAGTTATCTGAAATTGGAGACACATTAAACTTAGCACGAATTTCAAGTGTTGATTCTACGGGCTATTTCGACAATCAAAACTTATATAAGCTAATCGACTCTCTGGGTGTTGACTCTGTATTGGTTTACACTGTTCATCCAGATTCTGCTATTTACCGCGCAACATTTGAATATGTTGGTTCAGGAAATGGAAACTATGTATTCGAACGTTTTAATGCGCTGGGGAAAATCTATAAATGGGAGGCTCCAGTAGCAGGTATTTCTCAAGGAGATTACGCCCCTTCTCGTTTAATTATTACTGCTAAACAGCGTCAGATGGTTACCGCGGGAATAGATGTACGCTTAGGGAAATTTATGAATCTGGAGTCTGAGCTCAGCTATTCTAAAAATGATATAAATACTTTTTCACGTTACGATAGTAAAGACGACCATGGTTTTGCTGGAAGGATAAAGTTGAATGGGGTAATACCACTTTCAAAGGATAGTATTCCGAATTGGACCTTACACACAAAAGCGGAAACGGAGACGCGAGACAGAAACTTTAACCCAATTGAAAATTATCGAAGTGTTGAGTTTGACCGCGACTGGAATACCCGTAATAAGGAATACCGTGGAAATGAGGTTGTATCTAATTTGGGATTCGATTTCAGAAGAAAGCGTACTGGGAATATCAACTTAGAGGCACAGCATTATATTATTGGAACTGATTTTGAAGGACTTCGAGGAGGGCTCAATGGACAATGGCGACAAAAAGGATTTCAAGGAATTCTTGAAGCAAGTTATTTGTCTAGTAAAGCTGACAATACAACAGAATTTATTCGACATAAGTCTGAATTTTCGCAGCGTATAGGTTGGTTGAAAATTGGCTATAAGGATGACCACGAGTTGAACCGTTACAAGACGGGTGTTTTAGATCCAATTAGTTATCAGTTTTTCGATTACCAGGTATACCTTTCAAATGGCGACTCGACTAAAAACCAATACCGTGTGTTTTATAGAGAGCGGTATGATAAGCGATCAGATAGCATACGTTTAACCCCAGTTGCAAAGGCTAAATCTATCGGGGCTGAACTAAAAATAACACAGTGGAAACGTCAAAAGTTAAGTTTCGTTTCGAGTTATAGAGAACTGCGTATTGAGGCACCAGACTTAATTGCCCAAGCCCCAGAAAACACATTATTATCTAGGGTGGAACACAGTGTTAAAATAGCAAAAGGAGCATTAACGTTGAACACCTTTTATGAGGTAGGTTCGGGGTTAGAGTTGAAGCGTGAGTTTTTATATATCCAAGTAAATGATGGCCAAGGGGTGTATACTTGGATCGATTACAACAGCGATGGCATAAAGGATTTGAACGAGTTTGAAATTGCTCAATTTGTAGATCAAGCAAGTTATATCCGGGTATTTACACCGAGTAATGAATATATTAAAACATTCTCGAATGAATACAACCAAGCGTTAAATTGGAGACCTGAACGAATTTGGCACTCTAAAAAAGGGGTATTGAAATTTTTGTCACGTTTTTCAGATCAGGCACGCGTTCGAATCAATCGTAAAACCAATTCATTTGATGGCATTGATGCGTTTAATCCATTCTTGTCACGAATTGCAGATACAAGTTTAATTTCTACAAATTCCAACGTGAGAAATACGCTGTTTTTTAATCGTACTTCGCGTATTTTTGGTGCTGAATATGCGTATCAAAATGTTCGAAACAAGACCTTATTAGCAAGTGGATTTGATTCAAGGTTGATTGCATTTCACGAGCTTTCTATCCGTTGGAACATCAAGCGAAAATTTACAATTAAACTGGCGGGTAAAATAGGGGAGAAGGCCTCTGAAGCAGACTACACTTCAGGAAGGGATTATGCTATAGAACATCAGGTTGTGGAACCAAGTTTTGTTTATCAGCCCAATACTGCATTTCGAATTACATTAGATGCAAGGGGTTCTCAAAAACGAAATGCTCAAATTTTAGGTGGAGAATTAGCTAAGGTTTATGAGTTAGGATCAACGTTTAAGCTGAATAAAGTAGAGAAAGGATCCATGCAAGGAGGATTGAAAATGGTGCATATTGAATATACAGGGGTACAGAATTCAGCCCTCGGATTTGAAATGTTAGAAGGGTTGAAGCCCGGTGTAAATTACACCTGGAACTTTGGATACCAGCGATCTATTGCTAAAAATATGCAATTATCTATCCAGTATAGTGGTCGAAAATCAGAAGACAATAAGATGATTCATTCCGGTGGAATGGAGGTTCGGGCATTCTTCTAAATCGACCGAAGCACTAATGTTATTTCTTTCGAAAGAAAATTTTAATTGGAACACCCGAAAAATCAAATTCTTCTCGTAACCTGTTCTCCAGAAAGCGCTTGTAACTATCCGGAATGTATTGCGGTAAGTTACAGAAAAATGCAAATGCTGGAGCGTGAGAAGGTAACTGTTGTACGTATTTAATTCGCACGTATTTTCCTTTTAACGATGGAGGAGGTGTACGCTCAATAATTTCAAGCATCACCTCATTAATTTCTGAAGTAGGGATTTTCTTAGTTCTGTTTTCATGAACATCCATTACAGCTTCAAGCGTTTTGTGAATACGTTGCTTGGTTACTGTAGATGTAAATATGATTGGAACATCATTAAATGGGGCCAACTGCTCGCGTACTTTTTCTTCGTATGCTTTCATGGTTGTGTGATCTTTATCAATCAAATCCCACTTGTTTACAAGTACAACAACTCCTTTGGAGTTGCTCTCTATGATATAGAAGATGTGTAAATCCTGTTTTTGGATGCCTTCCTCTGCATCAATCATGAAAACACAAACGTCTGAATTTTCAATTGCTCTAATTGAACGCAGTACTGAATAGTATTCAATGTCTTCAGTTACTTTTGCTTTCTTTCGAATACCAGCAGTATCTACAAGCATAAAGTCGAAACCAAAACCTTTATAACGCGTGTTTATAGAGTCGCGTGTTGTTCCAGAAATCTGTGTAACAATATTTCGTTCTTCACCCGTAAATGCATTTACCAACGATGATTTACCAACATTTGGTTTACCAACAATTGCAATGTGTGGTAGGCCTTCACCTTCTAAAACGGTTTCATCGTCTTTGTCAAATTCTTTTACTACCTCATCTAAAAGCTCTCCTGTTCCACTTCCATTGGTTGCAGAAACATCAAAAACTTCACCTAGTCCTAGTGACCAAAATTCAGAAGACAATCCATAACGGTCAGTGTTGTCTACTTTGTTGGCTACAATGAATACTTTTTTTCCAGACTTACGAAGTAATTTTGCAACGGTTTCATCAAGATCGACAATACCGGTCATTACATCGAGCATAAAAACAATTACGCTTGCTTCGTCAATCGCAATTTCTACTTGCTTTCTGATTTCTCCTTCAAAAATGTCATCAGAACCCTTAACATAACCACCAGTATCAATAACTGAGAAGTCAGTACCATTCCATTCACCACGACCGTATAACCGGTCTCTAGTAACACCACTAACTTCTTTAACGATCGCTCGCCTAGACTCTGTAAGTCTATTGAATAAAGTTGATTTCCCGACATTGGGACGTCCTACAATTGCAATAATATTACTCATATCTTTAAATCGATTTCTAAATGGCCTTAGGGCAATTTAGTATCCGTATTTCTTTAATTTTTGATCAGATCCTCTCCAGTCTTTGTCAACCTTTACGAATGTTTCTAAGAACACTTTCTTCTCAATGAATTTCTCCATTTCAATGCGTGACTCTCGACCAATTCGCTTCAACATTTCTCCTCCTCGTCCGATAATAATACCTTTTTGAGAGTTACGCTCTACAATGATAAGTGCTCTAATACGCGTAATGTATTCTTCATCAATATATTCTTCTATCTCTACTTGGGTAGCGTAAGGAATCTCTTTTCTACAGTGGATGAATATTTTTTCACGAATCATCTCAGAGATAAAAAATCGCATTGGACGATCTGTGATCGCATCTTTGTCAAAATAGGGTGGACTTTCAGGAATATGTAAAAGAATTTCATCCCAAACACCATCAATGCTAACGCCATGAAGTGCAGAAATAGGGAATACGTTTGCTTTAGGTAAACGTTCTTGCCAGTACGCTAATTTTTCGCCTACTTGCTCTTGGTTTGAAAGGTCCATTTTGTTAATCAAACAGAGCACAGGAACCTTGACGTTTTGAATGCGTGACAAGGTCTCTACATGATTCATTTCTGTTTCCTTTGTGTCTGTCACAAATAAGATAACGTCTGCATCTTTAATGGATGAATTAACGTACTCCATCATGTTGTCATGGAGCTTATATGCTGAGTTGACAACACCCGGCGTATCTGAAAATACAACTTGATGCTCTTCGGTATTAACAATACCCATGATACGGTGCCTTGTAGTCTGTGCTTTAGAAGTAACGATAGACAATTTTTCACCCACGAGTTTATTCATGAGGGTTGACTTACCTACGTTAGGGCTTCCTACAATACTAACAAAACCTGATTTATGCGCCATTTATTTGATAATTGAACTGCAAAGAAACGGAATTTAGTTGAAAGAAGGCATTAAAAGTTTAAGGCTTACGTTTATAACTTTAGTCTATGGTGTGCTTTACTGTAAAAACGGTTTCTTTTAACAGCGTGCTGTTTTTCGTTTTTTACCAACCCTTCCTTTATCAATAATTTTATTTAAGTAGCTATGGGCGAGTGGGACCTTACAGGCAGTCCCTCCTACATCAACATTAACTTTTCCGATTTGTTCAGCAATCTGTAGCGATTTTTCAGTTAGGGATTCTATATAGGACCCTACTGCAGTTACAAAACCATTCATGGTGTATTTGACCCTGTTTTTTGACGTGTGAATTTCATCTTTAACTGTTTCGAGTAGTTTTATATACGCGTTGATATCCAGGTTTTCATCTTCATTTACGGCAGCATAATAGGCTAAAGTCCCCCAGCCAGCAGAGGCAACGGTCTCTTTTTCGGAATTAATCCATTTTAAACCAAGTTCAAACCCATAGCTCGTTTCTGCCGCTACCCAAGGCACGGCATACTCAGACAGGTAAGACCAGTAGGCGCTGTTTACCCAACCTTCAAGTTGTTCCTTTGTGATTTGCGTTTCATCAGCCATTAAGCCTGCTAAATACATTGCATCAGAATTTCCTGTAGCGTATAATTCTAAGGCCAACTCATGGTTCTTTTTTGTCTTTTTTAGAATTTTTTTGAGGTTTTGCACTTGAACTCCGAAAAGAGGTTCTTTTGCCCCGTGTTTCATAAGCGTACTTTTAGTTTGCTCATTTCCGTATTCTTTCAGCTCTTTGAGAATGTCTTTTGCTGTCATCTTACTGGTTATTTCGTTATGAATTCCTATTTTTTTAACACGTTAAAATAAGAGAACCCTTCCCTTGTTTTAACCTTAAGAAGGTATACACCTGCCCGTAATGTTGTTTTATTTATTGACAGCATGGTTTTATGT
Source organism: Crocinitomicaceae bacterium (assembly GCA_029238665.1). Taxonomy (GTDB): domain Bacteria; phylum Bacteroidota; class Bacteroidia; order Flavobacteriales_D; family Crocinitomicaceae; genus UBA4466. The sequence continues at coordinate 208,736 of JAQWFQ010000012.1, forward strand.
AAGTTTTCTTTTCGTTGAAGTAATTTACCATTTATATCAAGGAGCTCAAACTCCAATAACTCAAGGTCAGATTCAATGAACAAGATGTCGTCAAATGGATTGGGATAAACGCTTATGTTAGCCTCCCAATTTTGATGTATAAGACTTGCTTCAGAACAATTAATTTGAGTTCCAGTTGTCTCAACTAAAGTACCGTTGTCAACATACCAATTTTCCCAAGTTCCGCCATTTCCTGTTTCCCAGTCACTCAAATCAAATGTGTTGTTTCCATTATTGGTTCCATTTACCTTGTAAACTTTTACTGCAGTTCCATTCAAGTTCCAGTTCAGTGGTGTAGAGTTGCTGCAATTTTCAGGGTTATAATCGGACAGCTCGCAATTTGTTTGAAGAAAAAAAGCAGTTTCTGGATAGGCAGGGTAGTCGCCATAAACCCGAGCTAAGCCATTTTCATCAACACAAACAGCAGTGTATTCATTGCATGCAATTCCCTTAGCGGCTATCCCATAGTCGGTTAATATTCGCGCTAAAAACACAACATGTCGCCCTTTTCTGTCAGGGTCATCATAATGCGTATCTGTAATTACATCATGCATAAAATCAACGTTTAGGAATTCGGTTGAGTCAACTGTAACATCGGAATCATAGGGGTTATTTAATGCTGTTGAAGAGGTAACTGTACCATTGCTTGCTGAAAAGTAGTAATTGCTTAAAATAGCCATTCCTGCACTCGTTCCTCCAACAACAATATTCCTGTTTTGAATGGCATCATTGATTAAGCTGTCTATGGGAGTATTTCGCCAATAAGAAATGTAACTCCATTGATTTCCTCCTGCAAACCAAATTGCTTCTGCGTTCCTGATTTTGTCATGAATATAGCTTTCGTTTGCTGCATTTGGGTTGTTAAATACAATTGTTTCAACGGAGTTCACAGAAACGCCTAAATCAGTATATAAGTAATTATTATAGCCGTTAGACCCGCTGGTTCTTAAAACGAGGACATCACCACCATCAGCCCGTTGAAGAAACCACTTCATTGCCTCGTCGTGTTCCGCTGCGCCTCCCATCATACAGGTTCCCCCTTGTGGGTTTGCGGAGGTCATATTGGTTGGGTTTCCAGTAAAATAGGAAGTGTATAGTTGCGCATAAACTTCGCTACTTAGTAGTAATGCAATAAGTAAAAACAGTCTCATTTCGTTTTAAGTGTTTGCAGTTATGTGACTGCTGTGATTTATTAAAGATAAACGTATTTGAGAGAACTGTGAACGGTTTAGAAATGATTTACTAAAAATGGACGTTCAGATTGCCATTGCTGACGTGTCATTTTTTCATCTCCTTCTTTAAGTTTTGGTCTACAAGTGTTCTAAAATCCTCCTCTGCCATTGTTAAATCCTCACGTTCGTATAGATGAAAATGCCTCATGTTTTCGTGCTTTTCGGCAATTGAATTGGCATAGGATATCTTTCTCATTGTTTCTACTGAAGCACAGAGACTTTGATGTTTAACTTTTCTGTTGAGCTTATTTCTTTTGTCAACAAGTTTTATTTTGTTGTCAGCCACGATAATCCTCAATGTATCATTTTGCTCCCCATAATTTTCCAATTCGCTTATCGGGATTTTAACATCTCTATATTGAGCGTAAGATAAACTATACCAATGGTTAAACAGTTGATAGTGTATTCCAGTGCTGTCCACGTTGATGACCATATGCAGGTGGCCTGGGAAAAATTTTGAGCCTTTTCGTGTGGTGAATGTTTCTTGAGTATAACTTGCTAACCCAAAACTCAAAGTCAATATGATGGTGAAGATGATTTTCATGGGATCTTTTAATGTACGTCAACGGATTCAAAGCGCCCTGAAGGGCATTTATTTCCTAATTCTTTTAAGTATTGAAAGTGTGATTTCACAGCTTTTATAATTGATAACTCATTGTAAGGCATTGAAAATTGCATTGCCGTTTCCTTAATTATTGGTGTAATATCGGTGTATAAAGTGTGCGGTAGATTAGGAAATAGGTGATGAGCAGCGTGAGAGTTAAAACCACCGAAGATCCAGTTAGCGAATTTGCTGGTAGGATGATAATCTAAAGAAACAGACAATTGATGCTCATGGTAGCAAGTTGGCAACATACCTCTATTGTCAGGTATTGGAAAATTGGTTTCAGTCGTGAGGTGCGAAATAATTAATGTTAAAACGAAAAATATTGAAATAATCGAGTGCATTATGATAAACGCGATAATCCAATTGGACAAGGACAAATCTGAAAAATAACATGGAGCTAATAATATAAATGAGAGGTATAAAACCTTCAATAAGATTACTTCAAGTATGAAAAGCCATGAGTAAGATAGATTTTTCATATTTGCAACCTCTTTTTTATACAGGTACATAAAATCTTTTATCAAAATCCAATGTAGGGTATATGCGCAGTAAAGAAAGGGTGCATAAAGGTGTTGGTATCTATGGTTCCATTTTCGAGCATGGGTTTTTGAAAGCCTGATGAAAGGATTGTTGTCGATGTCAGCATCGCACCCATCGACATTTGGAAATATGTGATGAGATGAAATATGTCTTTTTTTCCAGAGTGTAGCATTTACACCTTGAAGGTTAAAAATTAAATAATGAGCGATACTGTTTAATTTTTTACGCTTGAACAATGTATTATGTACAGCATCATGGGAAGAGTTGAAAGCTAGTAAAATCCCTGAAAGTCCAAATAAAGAATAAGTAATAATCAACAACAGAAAATTATTTGATACTACGTCAAGGAACAACAGCCCATAAAAAATTAGATACAAAGTGAAATACAAAAAAAAAATTAACTTTCATTAATCTCTGATTCTTAGATAGAACTTCAGACGACAATGTTTCTTTAACTTTTTCATTCAGTTCTTTAAAAAAGGCTTTATCTGAAGGTTTAAAGTGAATTTTCATGTTACTTATTTAATAGCTTGAGACTACGCCTCTTGTTTTTAAACAAAGGGGTAAGGGTATAATCGTTAATGGCAACTTTTTCTTCGGGGTATTTTTCTATAAAGTTCTTCATTACTTACAACAAGCAGATAAACAACAGATGTTGTATATTCACATTATATATCTCACCTAAGTTTAATAAAAAAAAACAATATAATAACACAAGCACATGATTGATATTAACGAAGGAAAAACAAATAATTATTTGGTGTATGGTGTCTTTGTGCTGTTGGGTGCTTTTACGCTTATAGGGTTTTCGATGTTTTTTTCAAATTACTTTGCTATCCCTGGAATTGCTTTGTTTTTAATTGCTTTGTTATTGTTTACAGCGTCTAATGGTCTTGAACTAGACTCCGTAGCAGGAAAATATCGAAAATATGGAAAAGTAGGACCCGTTAAATTTGGTCAATGGCATGCCTTAATAGACCCTATTTCAGCGCAGTTAGTTATTCACTCTTCCAATGCGCAAAAGGGGATGTTTCCTATGATGGGCAAAGTAGCCCCGTTAGACTCTAAAGTAATAACGTATGATATTGTTATTACCGATTCAGCCAATCAAGCACATCTTGTCTACGATTTTTTAGAATACAACAGGGCGAAAAACGCGTTGCAAAAGATTGATGAAACATATGGCATTCCTGTGGTAAATAAGGTGGCCGAAAAACTAAAAAATAGAAGACGTTAAACCATAGTAAAACTACGACTATTGTATCACCAATCTTTTGCAACGCGTTATTCCGTTATGTGTTAGTGTTATGAAGTAAACTCCTTTAGACTGTCCACTGAGGTTAATTTCCTGAATTCCAGCATGAATTTGTTTGCTCGCTATTAATTCCCCAAGGGTAGAGTAAATTTCCACATTCATTTCCTCAGCATTTGTACGTATGTTAAACACTCCTTTGGTAGGATTTGGATAAATCGCAGTAAGAATGTTCATGTTTTCATCTTCTTCAATAGTAAGAATGTTTTGCCCATTAATATTTACATTGTCCATGAAAAAACCATTTCCATAATCATTAATGGCTACGAAACTGATCATAATGGTATCACCATTTAACCCCCAATTACTCAAGTTAATACTGTCTGTTACCCAGGAATCACATGTAGGTTGCCAAGAACTCCCCACATAGTCTGTCGTTTGTAAGTCAGGGCCAATTGCTTCATAAATAGGATTCCACGTTGTACCACAATCCGTAGAATATTCAATACGTAATCCATCATCGTATCCTGCAGCATAACCCGCATAAGCATGATCAAATGTAAGCCAGTTTTGAGCAGTAGGTCCCTCACCTAATTTAACTTTGTTAGAAATTAAACTGGCCTCTTCACCGTTTTGTTGGATGTAATAATGATTTACATAAGTAACCGTATTGGGTTGGCAATCTATTCCCACATCAACAAGAATACTTTGCCAAGAAAAAGCAGAGGGAGGCACTTCCCAACTTGTAGGAGGAAAAATTCCAGATTCAAACCCTTCTTGTAAAGGAGTCGCGCTCGTGATTGGGAACACAGAGTCTGTATACGTGATAAAATCGGTGTAGGTTTGAGTACTTGTTCCAAAAGCATCGGTTACTGTTAAACTAACATCATACGTTCCGGGAGTCGCGTATACTACAGTTGGGTCTTCTAAAACAGAAGTACTAGGCGTTCCTCCAGGGAAGTCCCACTGCCAAGAAGCACTACTTAAACGAACGGCCGAGTGATCCACAAATTTAACGGTATCGTTCATGCAGTTAATCGTTAATTTGTTGACTGAAATTTGTGCAGACGGTGGTGAATTTTCAAACAAATCAATTTCATAAACGCTCCTATTTGTTCCATTTCTTAAAAGTCCCTCTCTGTAATAAGGCGCCAATTGAGTAGAGAACGTACTTTTAGGGAGGTTGTTGTCATAAAGACTCCAGTCTGACATGTTGTTGTTTCGGTAGTAGACAGCGTCCCTTGTCCCTAAATAAACACCTCCATTGCTCCCTCTTTGGTGTTCAATGTTTGTTGCATTCATGTTGTTAAGGGTTGGAGTACTTAAGTTCGTCCAATTAGCGCCGCCATTTACTGATTTGAACACTTCATTTCCTTGCCCGTCAGAAACAGTACCATACATGCTGCATCGCGCAATCCAAAGTATGTTTTCATCATGACTACTTACTGTTATGTCGTACGGAATCCAAGCTTGACCGTTTAGATTAGTAGGGGTAATGTTTGTCCAGGTTTGCCCTGCGTCAGAGGTTCTGTATATTTTTTTAGCTCCCCACCAACTCTCCCAAGTAGCCACATAAATGACATCAGGATTACTCCAGGCAACCTCTACCGAAGTGACTTCTTCGTCAAAGTGATGAACGGCCGAATAAGAAGATCCATTGTTCTTCGAAAGCCAAAGAGTTGTGTCATTTGACTTAAAAAAAGTCAATGCACTAATTGTGATAGCATCTCTCCTATTATTTGGTATCTTTCTACCTAAAATTAGTTATGAAAACACGGCTACTTATCTTACTCTTAGTTCCAATGATGAGCGTTGGACAAAATGTAAACATCCCTGATGCGAACTTTAAAAACTACCTAGTTAACAATCCTTCCATTAATACAGATGGTGATGGTGAGATACAAGTTAGTGAAGCAAATTCTTTTACCGGGTGGATTAATGTTCATAGCGAAGATATTTCAGACCTTACAGGTATAGAGGCATTTACTGCTTTAGTCTATTTGTATTGCTATAATAACCAACTAACCTCTTTAGACGTGTCTAGCTGTATTGCCTTAACTTATTTGTATTGTAACGACAATCAACTAACCTCTCTAGATGTATCTAACTGTAGTGATTTAACACTATTGGATTGTTCAAATAACCAGCTCCAATGCTTAAATCTTAAGAATGGAAATAACACAAATTTCACACAGTATTTTTATGCCGATGAAAATGCAAACCTTACCTGTATTGAAGTAGATGATGTTAACTACGCTACAAATAATTGGACCAACATTGACGCTCAAGCTTTTTTTAGCTCAGAATGCAGTAATGGTGGGTGTTCTTTAGGTGTGTCAGAACTAGTAATCACCCCAAGAAAACTAGCACGAATTGTCGATATACTAGGTAGAGAAACACACTTTAAACCCAACATACCTCTTCTATACATCTATAGCGATGGTACTGTTGAAAGGAAAGTTATTATAGGAGAATAATAACTTTCCCATCTAAAGCATTTTTTCTTAAAGCTTAATCACTTTAAAACATTTCTCAAATGAGTTAACGGAGCACTTAACAAAGTAAGTTCCAGAAACATAGTCTCTTAGAGAAATACTTGTTTTGTTACTTGTATTACTTAAAATGACTCCAGCTTGAATTGTCCTACCCAAGTTATCAAAAACCTCGATGTTTATGTCTTCTGAAAATGAAAATTCAGATTCCACGATAAATTCATTTGTAGTTGGGTTTGGGTAAACACTAATTCCTGTTAACACTAATTCATCATTAAGCCCTAACGGTGATACTTCAATAGGCACCATTTCCTCGTAGGCACAAATATTAGATGCGTCTTGAATAATGACGTTATAAGGACCAACAGGGAGCCCTGTGAAAACATTTGATGAAGAGTAACTTTGTCCTCCATCAATGCTATACATATATGGCCCTTGTCCTGATGTTGGATTAATTACAATAGATCCATTTGTTGATACAACAGAAGAAGCATCGGTAGCTACTATATCAGCTGAAATAAACTCACATACATCAACATAAACGCTATCTTCATATGAGCAGCCTCCAGCACTTTGAACGGTCACAAAATAAGTGCCTGAAGATAGATTGTCAAAATTGTTTGTGTTAGCAAATGTTTGCCCAGCGTCAATACTATATTGGAATGGGTTTAATCCAGCGCTCGTGTATACCGTAATGTTTCCATCATTAGCTGATGGTGATGAGGTATGGGTTACATTGATCGAAGCTTGAACCTCACAACCAGTTCCATCAGGACAAAATACTTCAACTGCTTCATGGTCAAAATCCCCGTCATTGAAAACAAGTGTGTTTCCAGATGAATTTAAAACCTGAAAATCGCCGTTTCCATGCGCACAGCAAATACCATCTCCATATGAATCGTAGAAATGTAAAGAAAAGCAAGAGCTGTAATTGACACAAATAGTTTCAACATATTGAGTTTGATTCTGTAAACTACCCGTAGATACTATTTCACTTGTGCTTTCATCAACCATTTTCCAAGATGATTCTTCAGGGTAATTGTCAGGGTTTATAATTAGCGTAATTAAATCATAATTTGAATCTAAATCTGTAGTAGTAGAGGCTGAATTATTCGTTAAGTCTTCATCTAATTGATTATTCACACTTAATAGATTTAATGTGATGTTATTATTGAAAGCCTGTAAGTTACTATCAATAGCTATGAATATATTCCCCTGATCGAGGAATGGTATTTCTACTGAAGTATTTATTGTGTCTATTATTACACCGTTAACAAGTACTTGAATTTCTAAGTCAGTTATTGTAGAATCTCCTAGGTTATTTACAATCGCATTAAGTTCAACGACATCATCACAAACTACATTTAGTTCGCTAATAGAAATTGCTCCATCAAACTCATAAACCTTACTTAATAGAACATTTAAGGTGTCGTTATTTCCGTATTCATCATCTAAATGACTAACAATAGCCATGATGTCATAATCTCCGATAGTTGAAAAGTCTTGTGGCACTGAAAACTGAATTTCTGCTTCCTCAAAAGGTTCAATTGGCTGAGAAACTGAAATGGTTTCTACAGACTGATTATCGATTATAAGTTCAACATCAAAATTATTCATCTGATTTAACCCCTGATTCGCAATTGTAGCAGTCACAAGTTCATTATTTCCAAGGTCACTTGAGGATACCCCTGGGTCAATAGCTGCAACGCCTAAATCATAGTCTCCATTAATATCTGCCCAAAATGAAACCCACGGTCTAGCTTGTTTAATCAATAATTGGTCTTGGGCGGTTACTTTATATTCAATATCCATACCGAAGCCTTCTGCTCCAACAACATCATAAAGAATTTCAAACTGATCATGGATAACAGTTAGATAATCTCTAATTTGATTGAGGTATGCTACATCCATTACAAGTTCTCCTGGATTAACTAAGTTGGATAGATTCAACACAAGAAAACCTCCTCCTTGTGTGCTATCTTGATACAACAAAATTTCTTCTGGAACAGAATTTGGATCTGGATTTGTGATTAAAGACTCTCCGGCCTGTGAGTTTAAATAAAACGTCCCTTCAGTATCGTAAATAGGGTCAATACTGATGCCGACACCATTCGACTTTTCATCCTCAAAATTAGGGTGACAAAGTACACCCATGGCTGCCATAAAATGATCTACACGATAAAAATCGCGTTCTTCATAAGCTCTAAAGTTCCACATGCTGGCGTAAATCTGTTTGATTGATTTAGAAATATGCCCTTCATCTGGATGTTGTGTTTTTGATGTATATAAACCAGCACCGCTAAACCCAGGTAAATCTTCGTTGTTCGTACTTGATCGACACCTTACTGATGAGCCTGCCGGAAATTCATCATGCATAGCTTGTAGATTGTCCATCATCCACTGTGGCATTGGAGCATCTTTAATATCACTTCTAAAATCGTCTAAACGTTCTGCTCGAAAGACCATATCGTTCTGAAAAGTAGGATTGTCTAGCATAACTTGTGCCTCTTGATAAAAATTATTGAAAAGCATAAATTCATGATAGTAATAAAATGGAATTCCAAAGCCATCAGGTATAGTACCATCAGGGAATCCAAAAGTTCTCATTGTTGCAATGTTTGCACATTTTGCACCAAAAGAAGCAGACATTGGGAAATCAATAGAGTCTAATGGTTTAATTTCAGTAATACTCAAATCTCGAATAGGTATTTGAGGGTCTGTTGGCCTTAAGTCTTCATACCATGCATTTACTTCAGCTAAAGTTGCCTCTCGTATTTGAAAGGTCTCGTTTTCAACCTTGTAATAAATGTAGTTTCCTAATAGACTCGCAATTGAATCAATCGATAGCGGATTAGAGATATATGAATTCGGGACATTATCCTGAATGGCTCTTAGGTTAACATGGGATAATGGTGTTTGAACTACAGAAGTAATAATACCCCCAACTCTTGGTAGAGAATTTGGCAATGCGTCATAAAGAACAATATCCCTGCTCCCTGGAGTCTCACTAAGGTCTGTCATGTGTTTAAAGTAGCCATATCCCTCTGTTTTGTGAAAAGGGATATAGTCGACATTTGCAAAAACTTCCGACTCTAGAGCAACCTCAATTCTCGATCCTACAAAGTCTGCTGCGTAATTGTTAAGGTGGTCATTTTCATCATTAGAACCGATAAAATGAGTCATATTATTTTGAAGAAACGGCATGTTAGCGATCAGCAATTCATACGTTCTTTGAGTTGCTTCAAAATCATAGGCATTTCCAAACGAAAAATTAAATGAATAGGATCCGATAACACCATTTGGTGAGATTGTATAGGGGTTAAAAACAATTTCCCCAGAACCATCATCTCCACTAACACTAGCTCCTATTGCATTCCAAAAGTTTGCGTGAATGATGTGGGTATTGCTGTTGATAAAATAAACCTTTGGATCAGGCGTATCTCTATCTAATATACCAAACTTAACATATAACTGATCGTCAAGGAATGGGGCCCAACCGACATTTTGAACTGTAGCCAAATTCATGAAAGTTTGCGCATCAGGTACTGAAGTTGTGCCATCAATAAAGGCTATAGCGCTAGCGTCATTTATAGGCGCATCAGTAGGCATATTATTAAACTCTGTAATGTCGTCAATACCATCACCATCGTAATCATCAGGGCTTGCAACGTCATGCTCTGTGATGGTATAGTTTGCTAAAGGATATGCTCCGGCGGGCTCAGAGATGATCATGGTCCCATTAATTCCCATTGTCATAGAAACTGCCCAGTTATAATTTGTTCCATGTTGCGCATGAAGCAGATAATATTTACCTGCTTGGCCTTGAATAGATAATTGTACTTGGTTAGAACTGTTTACTGCATAATTATCTATTGTTACATTTTGAGAATAAGAAAAAATGCTGATAAAAAAGAAGCAAAGGAGAGGTAGAAAAGTTTTCATATTGATAATGTTCTAGTTAATAAACGGTTACAATTTACAAATGTTTATTTGAATAATTCGGTCAAATTATTTTTTTATTGAATCGTTGCAATTAAAAGCAGAGTGAAATAGATGAAGCCGTCTTTTATTTTGATAAAAAGTAACTTGATAAATTCGATCATAAATATCTAAATCAAATTCATGAATTTCTTTACCAGTTAATAGTCCAGCTAAGACCCCTGTGGTATTACTATGCCCAACAATAAGTGCATTTTTTTTTGACTCGATTAATAACCTTGAAAAATCTGAAAGCTTACTGGGGTCATATTCATTAATCGTCAAGCCCTTCGATAAAGCCGTTGGCAGGGCTGTGCTTTGGGTTCGGTTATAGTTTGTGCTGTATACTCTGTTTAGGGGTACATTGCTCAAAAAACGGCTTAAGCTTTCTGACCTTAACTCGCCACATTTAGTGAGGTGTGGGTCGTTGGAGTTGGTTTCTTTTTCGGAGTGCCTAACCAAATACACGGTAAAAAAATCACTCTTTTGAGAAACAACACAAGAGTGGGTCCCTAAGATTAAAAAAAGTAGTGTAATCTGCTTTATCCATTTATTCATGATCGGGGTAGTTTAATTTTTGGTGCAAAAAAGAGATTAAATGTAAGAAAGATTTTAGAGTTTATTTTCTTGACACCCGTTACTATCTCTATTGTGACTACTTTTCCCCAAGAACTAGGCTTGATCCTATATTAGTACAAATTAACAATGTCAGGTTCTAAATCAGATGTAAGCTGTTAATTGTTCGGGAACCCCCATAAAAAAGACTCACCGATTAATACCGATGAGTCGTCTTTAGTAGCGGGGACCAGACTCGAACTGATGACCTTCGGGTTATGAG
>JAQWFQ010000032.1 GCA_029238665.1 Crocinitomicaceae bacterium
AAGACATTTAATTAAACTAAAAACAATGAAAAAAAAGAAGAAAGCAACACCTGTTGCAAAGATTAAATTTATGACTTAATTTTGACTATCTCTGGTGAACATTAGTTTGAAGACTTACAGTAAGTTGAGAGTATTGTGGTGTATGAGAACCTATATGACCGTCTACCCATTTATAGCTTGGATCAATGTGAATATTATTCCTTGGGTTTCTTACATAATCAATGATATTCTCTTCCGGTAAACTAGGTAGATTATAAGTAAAGTTTTGATTACTTAAATTGAATCCGAATGGAATAGAAAGGTGTTTACCAAACTTAATACTCGCATTGGCAGATACTCTAAAAATATCATCATTATACCTAGGCCTAAACGAACTATAATTAAGCGTACTGTAATCATAGGCATCATACGAGAGGGATAAAGCACCCGAGAACTGAACAAAACCACTAGCAGTATCTGCTTGAGCAACAAGGAAAAGCGGGGATAATGCAAAAAATATTAAACATTTAATTTTTCTCATAACTAGCATAAATTTAAGTGCTAATCACAAGAGAAATAAAGTCAATAACTATTCGGTAGACAAGGCTTATTATTCGGTAGAGTAAGTGTATTATTCGGTATAAAGAAGGTCCTACAAATCAAAAACACGCTTAAAAAACAACGCTAAGAAGAAACATTCCACTTATTCACCTTCCTTTTTCCCCTTTTTCAATTCTTCAACCGCTAACAAACTACTTTGTATTTGTGTTTGTAAACTCCCTACACTATCTGGTGAATACGGCATAAAAATAGTACTCGAATTTTTATTTGATAACTGTGCAATAGTTTCATAATGCTGTGTCATAAACAACATATTCATCACATCTTGGCTAGTTACGTTATCTTCCATAGCCATCTTCACCTCTTCTACAGATTGTTTTAATCCATTTGCAATAGCTATACGTTGCTGAGCAATACCTTCACCCGCTAAACGTTTACTCTCAGCATCCGCTTCAGCAGCAGCCACAACTCTAATTTTAGCAGCCGCAGCTTCTTCTCTAGCAGCCTCCTTCATTCTTTTAGCCGCATTAATCTCGTTCATTGATTGCTTAACCTTAGCATCCGGGTCAATATCCGTAACCAATGCTTTGATAAAGTCAAAACCAAATTGTTGCATCGTTTCAGATAATTCATTTTTTACAGCCAATGCAATTTTATCTTTCTCTGAAAACACCTCATCCAACTCCATACGAGGAACCTCTGAACGAATGGAATCAAATACATACGATTGAATCTGTCTTTCTGGGTGGTTTAACTTATAAAAAGAATCTTTAATTCCCTTATTGCTATCTATTACATAAAACTGTACCGACACTACCATGCGCACAAACACATCGTCTTTTGTTTTTGTTTCCACTTCTACAGGTAATTCCCGTACCCGTAAATTCACATCACCTGCTTTTTTATCTAAAAAAGGAATTTTAACGTTTAGCCCTGCTCTTGACACCTTGTTAAACTTACCAAATCGTTCTATAATAATTGCATTTTTCTGCTTCACTAAAAAGAACGCTTTTAGTACTAAAAATATTCCAATAACAATTAAGATAAGTTCGTCTTGAAAAAACATTGTTAAGTCCATAATAATTTTTGTTTTGATTGTTAAAAATAGATTGATATATAATAAATGTTACCCTCGAACAAATAGCAGATTGTCTAAATTCGTTCATGTAAATAATTAGAGTCTAATTTTTGTTAGACTGCTAAGATAATTTTTTATACCAATTCTGAAGATGAATTTACTCAAACAGAGCACTGAAATATATAAAGTTGGAAGTACAATGTTTAAAAAAAAAGATTATTTTTATCCAAACTTAATCAATAAACATTCCGTTTCATGAAAACAACAAAAATTACAACCTTACTAGTCTGTATGTTATGTGTATTAAATCTATACGCACAAAGAATAGAAGAAACAGTTCTTAAGTATGAATATATTCAGCAACCAATAAGTCCAATAGCAGGGCTATCATCATATAACTTCAGCGTTGTGACTACTTATCCTGAAAACAACGATGGCCTTATGGCTCAAGCTGAGAAAGAATTTCAAGAAAAGTTAGCGAACTATCCAAATGAAGTTATTGCAGCAGAAAAAGCACACGCAGAGAGAATTGCAACTTATGATGCAGAAGTAATATTGGCGCAAGAGAATTTCAAATTAGAAACTGAAGCTTTCGACAAGCTTAACGCCATAGAAAAACTAGCATTAGACGAAGGAAGACCTGTATTAAGAATGCCATCTAAACCAGGTTCATTTAGAGCACCTTTAAAGCCAACATTTGTAGAGCCAAACACAAATGAAAGTATCACATTCAAACCAGGTATATTAGCAGATACTTATTTAAAATTAGAAGGGTTTGAAAAAGGAACTACAGATGCACTTGTAGCCGTTATTGACATGGAAGCTTTTGACGCTAGTAAACCAGAGAGAAAAGAAACGATTAAAAGAGTTTATAGCGCTTCAAGTAAACAATATGTAAATCAAAAAACTTACACCTATGAGACCTCTATGAGTCGCCCAACAAGGTTAATTCTTACGTTTAATGGTGCAACCATTTATAACGATATTTTTGAGGGTACTGGTGAGTACACAACAAAGGTTACCAAGACATATCCAAACATGTATCAATTGGAAAAAGATAATGTTTCTAATATTCTTACAAAAATAAACACATTCATTAACGAGCAACATGGATTTGTAAAGGTTCCTGCGACTTTAATAATTAGAGCCCCTAAAAACAAAGGTGACTTTAATGATTTAGAACGTGCAGGAAAATTAGCAAAAAGAGGAATCAATCCAATGGGAAGTAGTGATGGAAACTCTGAACTATCGGAAGCTATTCAAATTTGGAACACAGCCCTTGAAGAGTCAGACCTGTATGACAAAAAAGCTAGAATTAATAGCAAGGTTACACAATTAATTTATCAAAATTTAATTGAAGCAACGATTTATAAGGAAGACTTCATTAAAGCTCAAGATCATTTAATTTTATTAGGAGAAATGGATCTAAAAAATAGTGATAAAAGATGGGTGGAATCTAGAACAGCATTTATCCAAAAGCGCCTAGGACAATAGGTTAAAATAAACTCAAAACAAAAAAACCTCAAGCTTTTAGCTTGAGGTTTTTTTGTTTTCTTTTGCGGAGAGAGGGATTACTACGTGATCCCATTCCGGTTTACCTTCAAAGCATAGAAACCAAGACTCTGAAATTTCAGAGTCTATTGGTTTTTTCATTGTCTCCAATTTGAAGTAAACTTCAATTGATTCCAACAAAAAAACCAAGCATAAAAATGCTTGATTTCCTTTTTGTGGAGAGAGAGGGATTATCAAACCGTTCAGCAAAGCTGAAGTTTGATGAGCTACACTTCGTTTCGGTTCGAACCAAGGTTCTCATCCCCCTTCCTAAATAAAAAAAGAGTCTTGCAAAAACAAGACTCTTTTGTGGCGGAGAAGGAGGGATTCGAACCCCCGGTACCTTGCGGTACGCTGGTTTTCAAGACCAGTGCATTCGACCACTCTGCCACTTCTCCGCGCCAAAGGTACTGCCTTTTTATTTATTGGCAATGCGCTTCTTTCACTTTTTTTTAATTATTTTATATAATGCAGTTAATAAGGACTTTACTCGTTAAAAAAACACAATAGAATCAATAAAACGCCTATAAGAATGGAATAAGCTTCGCTTTTTGTAACTTTACCTACACAAATTTTTAGTTGATGAAACATCTCTTTTTACTACTAGTAACGCTTTCATTTACAGCTCAAGCAAACGCAGGTAATAATGCTTACACAAAAAACCTTCGTGCCTATGTAGACAGTAAACAGTTTTACGCTCCTGGTATTGGAAATTACATCGAATTTCAACTACAGTTTGTTGGCTACTCATTAAACTATATCAAATCTGAATCAGGACTTTCTGCAGAAGTAGTTGTAGAAATGGAAGTTAGTCAAGGAAGTCGTATTATTGCTTCAGATGCCTACCGCCTATCCTCCCCCCTAATTACCGATAGTATCATCGACGATTTTTACGATATAAAACGATTTGTACTTAAGCCAGGTGGATATACCTTTAAAATTAAGCTGCGTGACCTAAACAGTGAAAATGAATCCTTAGAATCTTCACAAACAATCGTTATTGAAGAGCTTGGAGACGCCATATCTATTTCTGATATCCAAATTGCTGAAACAGCTTCTAAAACGACAAATGAGTCTTCCGTATTCTACAAATCTGGATACGAAATGATTCCACACCTTTCTACCTTTTATCCGAAAGAACTTTCTGCAATACCTGTTTATTTTGAACTTTACAATACAAGCCAACTGGAAGACAGTGTTTTCGCCATAAAGCAGACATTGATTCATGCAGACACGGAGCAAGAATTTGAAAACTTGACTGTTTTCTCAAAGCACGATGCCGTAGCGGTTGTTCCTTTTCTTCGGGTAATTGATATCTCAGAAGTACCAACAGGGAAATACATTTTACAATTTACGGTATTGAACAAAAATATGCGTGAATTGTGTTTTCAATCGTATGAATTTGAACGCAGTAATTCGATTGAAATTAGTACCTACACGGGTGATATCGTTTTAGACCCTTCCTTTCAAAACTCAATGAGCAACGACTCTGTTGGGTTTTACTTAGAAAGTTTGATTCCTATCTCGAAAGGAGTTGAGGTAAAAAACATAATAGACATAGCCAACCGAAGGAGTGTTGAAGATGCACGAAAATACCTTCAACTTTATTGGAGTAAAACAGCACCTAAAACTACGTATGACACTTGGATTAAATACAAACAACAAGTTGATTTTGTTGAAAAACTATACGCCACAACGATTCAGCCGGGTTACGAGACAGATCGGGGACGTGTTTACCTTCAATATGGTGCCCCTTCAGATGTTATCCGAAAAGAATATTCCGCTACAGAATACCCTTATGAAATATGGAACTATAACAAAATAGGAGCATTCAGTAATAAACGCTTTGTGTTTTACAATCCGTCAATGGTAAACAACTCGTACAGACTCCTACACTCTGATATGGTTGGAGAGCTTAAAAACTTGAATTGGCCTGCTGAAGTTTCTAAAAGCGGTACCATTAACAACCCTAATTCTGGCGGTGACTTTGGGGGGTCTTCTGGTCGCGATTATTAAAATAATATACATAGCTTTAAAAACTCATGTCACTCAAACATATATCTGTCGTAATTTTAAATTGGAATGGTAAAGCGTTTCTTGAACAATTCTTGCCCGCTGTGGTTGCGAATTCAGGTGATGCAAAAATAATCGTTGCAGACAACCAGTCTACAGACAGTTCCGTTGCTTTTCTTCAAGAGAATTATCCCGAAATTCAATTAATTATCAACAAGGAAAATGGTGGTTTTGCAAAGGGATATAACGACGCTTTAAAGCAGGTAGATAATGAACTTTATGTTCTATTAAACAGTGACATTGAAGTAACACCCGACTGGCTTCTTCCCCTCAAAAAAGTAATGCACGATAAAACTGTTGCAGGCTGTCAATCAAAAATAAAGTCCTTCCATGATAAAAATTCATTTGAATATGCTGGAGCTGCTGGAGGTTTTATAGACAAAAACTACTATCCTTTTTGTAGAGGGCGCATTTTTGATCATACTGAAGCAGATTTTGGCCAATACAATGAGACTTCTGAAGTGTTTTGGGCTACAGGTGCCTGCCTTATGATTCGCTCAGATATTTTTCATAAAGTTGGAGGTTTTGACGAAGATTTCTTTGCACATATGGAAGAGATTGATTTGTGTTGGAGAATAAAAAAACTGAATCTGAAACTTATGGTCTGCCCTACCTCTACAGTTTACCATGTAGGCGGAGGAACTCTACCGTACAACTCCCCGAAAAAGATCTATTTAAACTTTCGGAATAGCTTAATTATGATTACTAAAAATCATGAAGGATTACTTTTTCCAAAACTAGCACATCGTTTAATCTTAGATGGAGTTGCAGCAGCCAAGTTTCTCTTTAATGGTGAATTAAAAAATATTTTGGCTGTATTTAACGCCCACATGTGGTACTACAGTAAATTAAGATCAACATTAAAGAAACGCAAAACAATCAAAGCGCAATCAACGCAATTTAACCCAACAGGGTTTTATAAAGGAAGTATTCTTGTTGCTTATTTCTGGAAGAAAATTAGCTGCTACTCTAAATTAGATCAACGCTTATTTAAATAAGTAGAAAAAT
This sequence comes from Crocinitomicaceae bacterium, assembly GCA_029238665.1. Classification (GTDB taxonomy): domain Bacteria; phylum Bacteroidota; class Bacteroidia; order Flavobacteriales_D; family Crocinitomicaceae; genus UBA4466. The sequence continues at coordinate 6,251 of JAQWFQ010000032.1, forward strand.
AGTCAACGGCTAATTCATACGAATCCATTCCAAAACCAAAAATACAACCAACCGCAACGGGTGAAATCATTGAGGTATGTCTAAATGATTCTCTGGCTGAGATATTACTAATGTGAACCTCTACAACAGGAGTCTTAATTGCCTTAATACAATCACGAATAGCAACACTTGTGTGCGTATAACCACCGGCATTAAGGACAATACCATCATGCCTTGATGCCTGAAGCGCATTTATTATTTCGCCTTCAATATTTGATTGAAAGTAATCCAATTCAATACTTTTTTTAGACTTTAAGTCATTATAATACGTTTCAAACGAATGATTTCCGTATATTTCTTCTTCACGTTGACCAAGTAAATTTAAATTTGGTCCATTAACAATTAATACTCTCATTGCTGTCATCTTGGAATCGCTATATTAAGGATTTTGTTTCATTCTTGAAAATTGAAAAAGGTCTGGCTGAAAACTCAGTAAAGGCATATACCGATGATGTGCTAAAACTTAAGGACTTTTCAGAGGCAAGAAATAGTACCCCTGAGACAATTACACATGAATCTCTGCAGCAGTTTATCCATGAGCTTTATGAGCTTGGATTAAGTGCACGAAGTCAAGCACGAATCATTTCTGGAATTAAGCAATTTTTCACTTTTCTAATACTAGACGATGAAATCGAAAATGACCCGAGTAAGTTATTAGAACTTCCTAGAATCGGAAGAAAGCTCCCTGAAGTTCTGACCATCGAAGAGATTGATTCAATCATTGAGACAATTGACCTAAGTACAAATGAAGGCCATCGGAATAAAGCAATCATTGAAACGCTTTACAGTTGTGGATTACGTGTATCTGAACTGGTAAACTTACGCTTTGAAGAACTATTTTTCAACGAAAAATTTATTCGAATTATTGGGAAAGGTAATAAGCAACGATTGGTTCCTGTTAGTCCATCTGTAGAAAAAGAAATTGGTATCTACGTCAATAATTTCAGATGTCATAAAGCCATAAAACCAGGCAATGAAAGCTTTGTGTTTCTAAATCGAAGGGGCGCAAAATTAACACGGGTCATGATTTTTACAATCGTCAAACAACTTGTTGAAAAAGCTCAAATTAAAAAAAATGTTTCTCCACATACATTTCGACATTCATTTGCCACACACCTATTAGAAGGAGGTGCAAATTTACGTGCTATTCAAGAAATGTTAGGACATGAATCAATTACCACAACAGAAATATACACACACTTAGACCAGCAGTTTATTCAAGAAGCAATCATCTCCTTTCACCCAAGAAACATCTAGAATTAAAACGTGTAACTAAGCACAAAACCACCTCCTATACCACACCGTTGACGTTGAATTGACTCCCAATCAATCCCGTGTTTAAAATCGTATGTGAATTTACCATACAATCCTACACCAAAATTATTGAAACGATATTGAATTTCGGGCCTTATAAAAGTACTAACCCCAAACTGGGAAAATGTACTCTTAGGAAAACCTAAAGCTTGAGTTCCAACACCAAACGTTTCATAACTCAACCTCCCTCCAATAGCCGTCCTTAAACTCAGCCTACTACTCAAAGGTGTCGAATATGAAAAATACAACGGTATCCCTATCGAAGTCTGTTTAATCCCTCCTTGTACTTTCGTAGTTGAAAGAATCGTATCATACGTCACTTGGTATATTAAAACAGAATCAACCGTTAGCAACCATTCTCCTTCTATAATGATATCCATATCCACAACTGAATCAGTTAATTTTAGGCTATGTGTATTTAAGTCTAACCCTGTTCCCACGCTAATTTTTTCCGAAAAATTATACCTTGTTTCTAAAGAAAAATCAATTCCACTAGACTCTTCAACTTTAAAATTAGACAATGGAACACTTGATGTTATGCGATTAAAGATACTTTGAACACCCCCATAAGAAACCAAAGACCACCTGCTCAAGTTTTTTATTGAAATAGGTTTTTCAACCGAAATAGATTGCAAGGAATCAACCGAATCTGTTGAATTTAAAGTAACCAGAGAGTCCTGGGCACTAATTGTAATATCAGCTGGATTGTCCCCTTAGACTTCAACGAATCATTCTTGTTTCTTGATAAATCATCGATACCACTACCTAATGTTAAATTAACATGATCTAGATCCGTACTTGACAATTCACTGATTACTGAAATATGTTTAGGTGTTCCATTATTTACTCCCTGATTAACTGGATATTTAATCAAGTTAGACGCTATTGGTAATACGTTCTTTTTTTTCGATTTCAACTATTTCTTCTTTAAAAGAATCATTATCAATCTTAGAAGAATTAACAGCTTTGTTTATTTTATGTTCGTTTGAAGTCAAATTATTCGCGCGCGCATCTTCACCTTTACCCTCAGTATCATCCTGAACCACACGATTAAACTGGGTATCAACCTCTTTAACCTCATCCAAACCTTCTGTGATTTGTTGTTTTAATTTCGGTTCTATACTAATTGAATAATAAGCAATAGCACTTCCACTAACCAGCACTAAAAACAAGATTAAATACTTATAAAAAAGGTTTTTTGAAGAACCAAACAAGGAGGTGTCAATTGCCTTTTTCACACTTGAATCAGGTGTGATTTCAGCACCTTCAAATGTAGAAGAAAATAAGCGTTCTATTTCATCAAAATCTTTCATATTACACTTGTTCTATTAATAACAATCTTTTTATCATTTTCTTAGCCTTTGAATATTGAGATTTAGATGTACCTTCTGTAATACCCAAGTAAGATGCTATCTCTTTATGCGTTAAATTATCAACCGTATACAAATTAAAGATGGTTTTATACCCCGCTGGTAATTGGCGTAATACTGCTATTAATTTATTTTTTAAATCTTGATTTTGATCCGCCTTCACCTCAACCTGAACTGCAGTATCAAAGTAGGATTCATCGTTTATCAATTGAAATTTATAATTCTCCTTTATATAATCAAGCGCCGTTCTAATCGTAATTGTTTTTATCCATGCACCTATAGGCAGGTCAACATCATATTTATTGCAACTATTATAAATTTTAATAAATGTTTCTTGAAGAACATCCCGCGCATCATCAGAACATCGTGTATAACGGAGAGAAATAACATACATACCAGGTGAATATGCATCGTATATTTTATCGAACCCTTTTTTTTCACCCTTAATAAATGATTCTAATATTTCCTTCGATATCACACTTGCTTAATATATACTACTTATAAGTATAACTCAAAAATCAAATGGTTGCCTCATTGAAAATTAATCTACAATTTCTCCGTAAAGGTCGTAATGATCAGCATTTATAATTTTAATATTCGAAAAATCACCCAAACGAATGTAACCTTGATCTTTCTTTACTAAAACTTCGTTATCTACATCTGGAGAGTCAAATTCTGTTCTACCTATGTAATAATCTCCTTCAATTTTATCAAAAAGAACTTTAAACGTTTTTCCAATTTTTTCCTGATTCAAATCATAACTAATTCCAGACTGTAAATCCATGATTTTATCTGCGCGTTCACGCTTCACATCTTCAGGAACATCGTCTTCAAAATTATACGCATGTGTATTCTCTTCATGTGAATACGTAAAAATTCCTAAGCGGTCAAACCCTGTTCTTTCAACCCAGTCATACATTTCTTGAAAATCTTCTTCTGTCTCTCCTGGATAACCAGAGATGAGCGTAGTTCGTATAGCGATGCCAGGAACCTTTTCACGAATGTCAGCAATCAATTCCTCTGTCTTTTCACGCGTAATTCCTCTTCGCATTGCCTTCAACATTTTGGTAGAGCCGTGCTGTAAAGGAATGTCTAAATAGTTTGCAACATTATCGCGCCTATTCATGACCTCCAACACATCTACAGGGAAATTATTTGGAAAAGCATAATGTAAACGAATCCATTCTATACCCTCAACATCAGCCAGTTGGTCAATTAAATCAGCCAATGCACGTTTCTTATATATATCAAGCCCGTAATACGTAAGGTCTTGCGCAATAAGCATTAACTCTTTAACTCCAGATGCAGCAAGTTTTTTTGCTGAAGCCACCAAGTCTTCTATAGGCGTAGACACATGTTTACCACGCATTAAAGGAATAGCGCAAAAAGAACAAGGACGATCACACCCTTCTGCAATTTTAAAATAGGCATAATGTGTTGGTGTGGTTAGCAAACGCTCCCCTACTAGCTCATGCTTATAATCTGCCTTTAGTGTTTTCAATAATTTAGGAAGCTCTCGTGTTCCAAAAAAAGCATCTACCTCTGGAATTTCTTCCTCTAAATCTTCTTTATACCGTTCAGATAAACAACCTGTAACATATACCTTTGATACCAATCCTTCTTTCTTTGCTTCAGCATATCTAACAATAGTATCTATTGACTCTTCTTTTGCATTGTCAATAAAACCACACGTATTAATGATTACAATTTCAGAATCATCTTCCTTAGATTCATGCTCAACTTCAAATTTATTTCCTTTCAACTGAGCCATCATAACTTCAGAATCAAAAATATTTTTAGAACAGCCAAGGGTTACAACATTAACCTTGTTTTTCTTTAGGGTTTTCGTCTTCATGTTACAAAGGTAAGCAAACAGCATTGTTTTTCATATACAGAAGTTGAATAGTAAGCGTTTTAGTTAATGGCATTATATTTGAATAGAATATATAGTCTAAAGATTACATTATGAAAACATATTTATTCATTGCGATTGGAGGCCTACTACTCTCTTGCGCTACAACAAACGAGCCTGTTTCAGAAAGAACAGGCCATTCAAAAGAACGCCCACAAATCATAGACACCCCTCCTGAAAGTGTCAAAAATCGAAGTGAAAACATAACCATTAAAGCGGAAATTGGCACGTTTGAAAATGGGGACCCTATTCAAATTAACAACGCTTATTGCGAAGGAAACACACTGTTCCTTGATGTATCATACGGAGGCGGTTGTGGAGACCACTCTTTTCAACTCAAAGGAAGCGCTATAACCAAGGCATCACTCCCACCTCAAAGAATGATTCAGCTAATACACAAAAATCATGAAGACTACTGTAAAGCTATTGTAACAAACACCATTGAAGTAAACCTTACAGAGCTTTCAGACAGCAAGAACAAAGGAGATAAAACAATTTTATTACTTGATGGATGGGGAAAAGTTATTGAGTATACCTTTAAATAAAACCAGCTACGAACTGCTGTCACCATCGGTCACAGCTAGCAGAATCGGTATTTTAATCATTTTATCATGATAGAATGATTTTATTATTAACTAAATATTAACAATGTTAATCTGAAATTGTGGGAAACTCTCATCTTTTTAGTCAAACTATTACTGCATTATACACTAACTTTGCTTTAAACATAAAAGCGAAAAGCTGTAAACTCATATTATGGACATATTTGGTAAACATGGAAAAAATGCCAATTTAGAAGAATCAATTGGACTATCAGGTGTAGGGAGTCAATTTTGGAACCTTTCACCAGCAGAACTAATAGAAGACACAATCATCAATGGTCATGGTATGCTAACGGACACGGGAGCTATTGCTATTGAGACGGGGGAATTTACAGGTCGATCGCCTAAAGACCGATTTGTTGTTTGCGATGAAAAAACAGAAAATGCAGTTTGGTGGGGAGATATCAATATCAAATTTGATTCTGATAAATTCGATGCTTTATATGAAAAAATGAAAGCTTATCTTAACGATAAAGACTTTTATGTAAGGGATTCATACGCTTGTGCAGATGATAATCACAGACTAAACCTACGTGTTGTAACGGAATTTCCTTGGTCAAATCACTTTGCCAACAACATGTTTCTTCGTCCTACAGATGAAGAATTAAAAGAATTTAATCCAGAATGGCATGTTGTATGTGTACCTGGCTTTATGGCTGATCCAGAAATTGATGGAACACGTCAACATAATTTTGCTGTAATCAACTTCACAAAGAAGATGATTATCATTGGTGGAACAGGTTATACGGGTGAAATTAAGAAAGGGATTTTCTCTGTATTAAATTTCATCTTACCACACGAAAAGAATGTTCTTTCAATGCACTGCTCTGCCAATGTTGGTAAAGGTGGTGACACAGCTGTTTTCTTTGGCCTTTCAGGAACAGGAAAAACAACACTTTCTTCTGATCCAGACAGAAAATTGATTGGTGATGATGAGCACGGGTGGGCTGACAACACAGTCTTCAACTTTGAAGGAGGTTGCTACGCAAAAACAATTGATTTATCTCGAGAAAAAGAGCCTCAAATTTTTGACGCCATTAAATATGGTGCAATCTTAGAAAACATTGGTTTTAAAGAAGGTTCTTCTGCTCCAGATTACTCGTACACAACAATTACTCAAAACACACGTGTATCTTATCCAATTGATCACATAGACAACATCATGGTTCCATCTATCGGTGGAGCGCCTGAAAATATTTTCTTCCTTACCTGTGATGCTTTTGGTGTTTTACCTCCAATTTCTCGTTTAACTACTGAACAAGCAATGTATCACTTCATGTCTGGTTATACTGCTAAAGTTGCCGGAACTGAAATGGGAATTACGGAGCCACAAACAACTTTCTCTGCCTGTTTTGGTGCTGCATTTTTACCTTTACACCCAGCTAAATACGCTGAGTTACTTGGGGAAAAATTAAACGGTACTAACATTAAGGTTTGGTTAATCAACACAGGATGGTCTGGAGGATCTTACGGTGTTGGTAGTCGAATGAAACTTTCTTACACAAGATCAATGATTACCGCAGCAATGAACGGTGAACTTGACAATGTAGATTTTCAAACGCAACCAATATTTAACTTAGCTATTCCAACATCGTGTCCAAATGTCCCTTCTGAGATTTTGAATCCAAAAGACACATGGACTGACAAAAATGACTTTGATAAAACAGCAAACAACTTGGCTGATCAATTCGTGAAAAACTTTGAAGCTTACGAAGACCAAACAAGTGAAGCTATTCTTTCAGCTGCCCCTAAGGTGATGGTATAAAACCACACAGCGGGCACTCAGAAATGAGCATACTGTTTTAATAACAATACTTTAACCCGGAGAGGATTTCCTTTTCGGGTTTTTTCATACCTAAAACTAGACGATTAATCTTCAACAGAAATACAACCGGCCATCAGAAAGAACGACTCTGATAGTCAAGTAAAAACATTAGTAAGACCGAGAAGTTCCGATGGTGACTACCTAGGAAATCACTCGGCCGCACTTTTGTTTTGCGTAGAATGAAGTCCGTTGTTTCTGCAGGTCTTGAGTTTTTGGTTCGTTTTGTCTCAAGACAAAATGAATAAACATTCAACAAAAAATGATTCGATAATCTCTAAACTCAT
>JAQWFQ010000002.1 GCA_029238665.1 Crocinitomicaceae bacterium
TTAACCGTACAACGCTCTGGTAGGTTTGTAATTTTTACACGTGTATCCAACCTGTTTCGCTCATACTGAGAATATGCATAGTATGGATTTGGAACCACATTAATTAGATCCAAAGCACTTGTTAATTCATCTGCACTTCCCAGTTCAGTTGCTATATCACTTGTACTCCAAGAATACATTGGCTTACCTCCATTAGGCCCGCCCGTATTGTTGGTTGGATTAGAGAAGTTTTTATACTCCTTGTTTACACGTAGTCGAATTGTGGCATCTGTTGACAACAACTCTTGTGATGCCGCTAAAACAGGGTTCGCTACCCAAGAAATACTACTGTAAACCTTCTTCTTTGCTGAAGTTTGATTTGCTGCAATGTTTTGGAAGTCATTATACAGTTCGTTGGTTGCATTGTTTTCTGCTTGACTTGGAATATAAGCTGGATAGTTTTGAGCTTGTAAGAAGTTATTCTTTGCCTTATTCTGAAAACTAAACACATAAAAGGCATGCATACCTCCTAAAATTGGTGTTCCGTTGTTATCCATCATGTCTTCTGTTGGATTCCAAAGCATATCTGCTCCGTTGTTAGAGACTAAGAACGAGTTCTCTCCAAATGCCATATACAATCGAGCTCCTGACTCAACATCAATAGCATAACCTGGGAACCAACCCATACCAGTTCCTGTTCCATCTGAATTTCCGTTTTTATCCACACTTGGACTTGCACGTAATTCTCCTGGAGCTGCTCCTCCTACATTCAATGAGGATTCTCTTCCGAGTTCGATTACTGGACAACGTGTCCATTTACTCTTATCTGATGTAAAGACAATGTCAACACTTGGCAACCAGCTTAATGAAGATAGCTTACGTGCCACTCCTACTCCAGCATAGTTGTCATATGCAATTGGCATGTAGCTTGACTCGTATCCTACTAATTTGTGTGGGGCAATACCTCCCTCTAAAATACTCGCCCAGTTTTTATCCGTATCTTGATTTAAGACATCTGGATAGTTACATGGATCTGTATACGCAAGGTATTCAGGGTCAGTTGCATCGGTACAGTCATCATCATCTACCGTTGCTGTTCCATTGGTAGGGTCATAATCTCCTGAACGAATCCAGTTGAAGGCATTGAACCCATCGCCATCTGGAACTGCAGATAACCAACGTTTTGAACTATCGCCATACGTGATTGTTCCACTCAAGAAATCTGTTGTGCGCTCTTTGGCATCTCCTGAAGCTCCTTCTGGTAAGTAGTAGTTGTTTTGATTTATCTGAACAGAAACTCCCCACTCAGGAATAATTTGTTCGTTGTTAATCGCTATTGATCGACTTGAAGATATAGATTCCAAAAGTGATCCGCCTTCTTTATCGTAACGGTTAATTACCCAGTCTGCTGTATCTGCTGAGTTTGTTGGGGTTGTGTTGTAATCTGTAAATAAACACTCAAAATAACCATCTACAACATTCAATGGATCCACAACTTTTACGTTGATTGGACCGTTTCCATTTGAATAAACAGGCGTATCTACATATCCTTCCGATATAATTGATGCTGTTGTTGCTGCATTTAATTCTAATACTTGACCACCATTTCCATGACCGTCCAATCGCTTGATCTGAGGCCCTGACCCGTAAGCTACGGATTGGATTGTTCCATCTGATTCTGGAGAGGGATTGTGTGGGATAACTTCAAGTATTTTTATTTCACCAACAGGCGCTTTTCGACTAGCGATGTAGTTCTTTTTCTGACCATCTAATCCATTTGGATCCGTTGGGTCATACGTTTTGTAGTTGTTATATGCATAAGCAATGGCTACAAAATAATACCGTTTAAAATTAACCAACTGAGCGTCTCCTTGAGCAAATAAATCTTGTGTAACTTCAAAACTATGTCGAATTCCTTTATTGGCACCATCTACACGTTCTGTAGGAATACTCCCGCCAAGGGCATCATCAAACTCAAAATTAATAACTCGATCAATATCATCTTCAATATCACATTGAGCAACTAAGCGTGCTTTTGAAACATCTTGCAGTTCTGAAGCAGGAACATCTTTTCCGGATAATTGATAAATTTGATAGCCTTGAAACCTATAATCTCTATCTGTAAATTCGCTAATAATAAATGGATCTCGCTCAATGTAATTTTCTAAATAGTTGTTTGAATTCACAGGGTTTGAGATTGTCAATATGACTGTATTCTCTAATTCTTGAGCCTCCATTAAGGGGGCGTGTGGACCATCTAAAACCTTAAAGCAATTTTCAAATAATGATTGTGCTTTATCATCTGCGCGTTTTAATGCCTCAACCGAAGCAAAAGGATCACCGCCAGCAGCACGCGCCCAAACTACTCCAACAGTAATGTTGTTTACAGCACCTGGCTTTAATATAAAAGGTCCTGCAGACTGAACAAAGCGTCGGTCATTTGGAGGATTACCTGCTGTTTGCTCTGTCCATTCCGGCTGTGGCACACCACCTGTCCCCCACCCTAAAGGGTCGGTATCTCCTGGAAACATAAAGTCGCACGGAACATTTGGGTCAGCGTCACTGTCCGAAACATGTCCAGACCCACCATAGTAAAAACGAGTTCCATCTTTCCAATACCCTTGTAAATAACTGTAATAATCTGCGGCAGATTCTGGGTCTGTTTGACTTGGATTAGCACCATTTGTATTGTTACTATAATACAAGAAACGCCTCATTCCGTAGCGTTCATTGTCAATGATTGTATCGCCAAATCCAATTCCATTTAAAGCTTCTCCTGAACCAATTCCATACGCATTATCTATACCATCGTCATCTTGATAAGGGCCTTCAAAAAAATCAACGCCTACTGCTGGGGGGCTATTCCCATATCCTAGATATCCTGAGTTATCTCCATCAAAATTATCTCCGTTGTAGTAGTAGGCTAAACCACGGTTCACATCACACCCTACATAATCATCATAAGGATCGCCTAGTGCTCCATCGGTGAAACACCCAAAATAAGTTTCAAACAACGTTTGAGTTCCACGGTTAATTAATTCATAATTATAAAAGGTCATGTTGTTGATTTCATCATTCGAAGCAAATGAAAAAGCTTGTGCACGAATCTCCATCCCTATGGGATCTGCTCCTGTCTCTGTATGAATATTCCCCTTGTCATTCATCACCCACCAGTAATTCAAATCACCATAAAGTGAAACGCTTCGGTCTGCTGAACAATCTTTTGTTTTGGTAATGTCATACCATGGATAATCACCATTTTGCCAATCATAAACCCCATCTTCATCACGGTCAAAAAAGGGTGCTAGATAAAAATCTTGCCCCAGTGAAATGTCTCCATGGGCAGGCCAATTTTTAATCATGTTTGGAACCTCATACTCTGGAAATAAATCTGCTTGTGTTGATGTTCCACTTATTTCATCAGCCAATCCAGCCTCAAACCAAGCATTAAATTCACGAACCGCATCTTGAGTAGTCACGTAATGCTTGTCATAAGCTACGCAGTTTTCAAATGTTGTTTCAGCTCCCCCTTGACTTAAAGGGCCTGTCCAATAGTCTTGGCCTGAGCGATAACGCAATGCTGCTAATTTCAATTGGTTATTTGCATCGACTCCACCAAGCCATAAAGCAGAGGTGAATAATGCCATTATACCTGAATTTTTAGGAACTTCGTATTGAGAATAGTTCTGCCCTGGTATTTGCCATAGATTTCCTCCTGTATGAATAATTGCTTTTACATTATTCATTTCCATAAATGTAGACGAAGAAGGAGGGGCGCAATTGGCCGATTTCATGACAACACTAATTCCTGAATTTTCTCCAACATACATTTGTGCATTGGAGATATTGAACAATAAAACTCCAATAAATAATAGTAAAGCCTTCATAATTTAGTGTTTAAGTCTCTAATTTAATCAAAAGACTTACTTATATCCAAGCGCATGAACAAATTCAACCAACAAGCTTGTAATGTCTTGAAATTCTAAAAAACTCAAGGCTTCGTATTCATCAAAAACATCATGGTAATGTTTATTGGGACCTCTTGTATAGATAAAAAACGCTGGAACACCTTTTTCAGTAAACCAATGGTGGTCAGAATTAGCCGCCGGACCTCTTTTTTTCACTTCTTTCAACAGTGACTTAGAAGCATTGATTTCTTGAAGCATTGAAAATTCCTTTTCAAAAAGCGAACCATTGACAACAGTGATTCCATCTTCGCCACTTCCCATAATATCCAAATTGATTACAAATTGGATTTTCTTCAATTTAAGTATGGGATTTTCAACAAAGTACTTTGACCCTACCAACCCAGCCTCCTCACCTGCAAAAGCAACAAACATAACATTCAATTCAGAAGGGTTTTCTTTGAAGTATTTTGCCATTGTAAAAAGCATCGCAGTTCCAGAGGCATTATCATTCGCACCAGGGAAGTAGGTGTCTTTACCCATTCTTCCAAGGTGATCATAGTGCGCCGTAAAAAGAACTGTTTTAGCACATTTGTTTTTTGCCGGAATGTAGGCGATTACATTTTTTGTTTCGTAGTCTTTCAAAAATTCCGAATCGATATTTAGCGCTAAGACACCCGCCTTATTAAGTGCATAATCTTGAATCTGTAAATAAGGGAGAAATCGTTCCGATCTTCCGACAGACCACGTAAATTTTTCATTAACAACTTCGACAACAGGAAAATATACCGCAAGTTCTGTTACTATTTCCCGAAGTAGTTTTGCAGTGTCACTAGGTACAATTGTCATGTCGAAAAGGAAAGCTACATCTTCCTCGAACTCAGATTGAATTACTTGTGTAATAACCGACTCTAGAGTATCCAAATTTAAGGCTTGTTGGGCACTGATTTCATACAGTTGTAAGTTTCCCTTACGGCCAACCGAACTCGGATTAATAGAAAAGTCTAACCCTGGGTTCAATTTCTTTCCTTCATGAATGATCTCCATTTCGTTCGGAAAGGTATTTACATCCAAATTAAAATGTTGAAAATAAGACCCTTTATATGCTTCTACACCTAGTTTTTGAAATTCTGTTTTTAAGAACTCCGCAGCGAGTGAATCTCCTTTATTTACGTAGCCCCTTCCGTGAAAACTTGAAGCGCATAAAGCCTTTGTTATCCTCCTTGCTTCTTCTAGTTGAGCAACTGCCTGGAGGCTTAGTAAAAGGCTGGTTATCGCTAAAAAATTACGCATAGCGTCTATTCAAAACAGTCATGAATTCAACCACACTTTCTTCTTCTGTATCCCATTCATGTTCAGAAGCTAACGCAGAAACAATGTCTTTGGCTTCGTTCATTGTCGATTTTGCATCAAGGCTTTTTATGGCATCTGAAAATGATTCGCTTGAACCGTCAAACAATTCATTGATATATCTTAATTTTTGATTTAACCCAAAAGCGCCCACCAGCGTCTCAATTTTTGCACCATTGAAACTGGCATTGACTGAGTTGTCTACAGATTTCATGAGGTCTAAGAACGAACTTCCAGCGGTAGAGTTTTCATCATCATTTTCAGATTTGACAACCATAGGTTCTTCTTGAACAGGCTCAATAATTTGCTCCGGATCTTCTTGAACGGCAACTTCTTCTTCGTGTATTTCGTTTGTTTCAATAGCAGGTGATTCTTCAACAACAGGTGCTTCATCACCACTAAACATCGAAAATTCAATTGTTGGCACTTCAACCACGGGGTCTTTTGTCTGTTCCTTAGTCGGTGCTACAGTATTTGCAACTGAATCATTACCAGGGTTCACCTTGTTTTCAAAGGCTTTATACTTTAAAATAACACTACGTTCATGAAGTGCGCGCGTTAAACTTTCGAGCGTTACGAGCTCTTCCACATTTAACTCTCCATCTTCAAGTTTCACCACCAATGATTCAACCTCCTGTATTTGACTCTTGTATTTTTGTATATCTCCCATTACTTAGACTTTTCAACATTTTAACGAAGTTGCTAACGAAGTGACTGTTCTTTGCCACTTAATAACGACTTTTAGTATTCAAAGTTACCGAAAGAAGTATTGATTAATCTTCCGTTTAATTGTTTTTCTCTAAGGTCATTTGTTAATAACCTCAAAAGCCAAAAATATGTCACTAGAACACGTTCCGGGGGAAGTAAAAAATCAGGGGTGGATCGAAGTTATTTGCGGGTCAATGTTTTCTGGTAAAACAGAAGAATTGATTCGTCGTTTAAGGCGTGCGGAGTTTGCAAAACAAAATATCTTATTAATTAAACCAAAAGTAGATAGCCGCTACCACAAAGAAAATGTAGTTAGTCACCAAGGCAACTCATTTGATGCTGTCTGTGTTAACAATGCTTTAGAAATACCTAAAATTTGGACCAATGAAAAAATTGTAGCAATTGATGAAGCGCAATTTTTTGACGATACACTTGTTGCTGTTTGTACTGAGTTGGCATCAAAAGGAGTGCGTATTATCTTAGCAGGATTGGACATGGACTTTAAAGGAATTCCTTTCGGCCCAATGCCGCAGCTCCTCTGTATTGCTGAATATGTTTCCAAGGTTCATGCCATTTGTGTATCTTGTGGTAACCTTGCACAGTTCTCACACAGAACAGTTAACGTAAATGAACAAGTACTTTTAGGTGCTGTGGAAGAATATAAGCCTCTTTGTCGGGCTTGTTACACTAAAATTGAAACGTGAATTTAGACTATTCATACAGTAAACTATCTCTACTATTGAGCGGTCAGAATTCTTCTGACTCAAGCCCTATTCGTTCTGTATCATTTGACACACGTAAAATAACAAACGGGGATCACACCTTATTTTTTGCCCTAGCGGGAGTATTTCGTGATGGCCATCAATTCATTGAGCTAGCTTATAAAAAAGGAGTGCGTCACTTTGTCGTTTCAACTGCCGGCTCTACAAAATCATTTCCTGGAGCACAAGAGATTGTTGTAAACGATACGCTGTTGGGTTTATTAGATTTAGCTAAACACCATAGAAATCGGTTTAACTTCCCAATTATTGCCATCACAGGCAGCAATGGAAAAACAACCGTAAAAGAATGGTTGGCCCAATTTTTAGGCAGTCAATTTCAAGTAAGTCGTAGCCCAAAAAGCTACAACAGTCAGCTGGGTGTTGCCTTATCTATTCTTGAATTTAATTCAAAAACAGAGATTGGAATTGTTGAGGTCGGGGTTTCAACAATGGAAAACATGATTCGAATACGTGAAATACTTAAACCGACCCATGGCATACTTACCTCTTTTGGAAGTGCCCACAGAGCGTTGTTTGATTCTGAGCATGAACACCTATCCACAAAGATGGCGTTATTTAATACCGTTTCAGAATTGTTTTACCCAGATCACCTAAACTTAGATAAAGGCATTGCAGTTTCAACCGATTCGAACCCTGAAATTATTCCACATTTCAAATTGACGGGAGACTTCAACCTAATGAATGTGCAAATTGCCATTTCAGTTGCTGCTTTTTTTGGGCTTGATAAAGCGAAGTTACAGCAGGTTATTCCTTGTATTAGCCCTTTGGCTTTAAGGCTCGAAACCTTTGCTGGGAACAACAACAATATTATTCTAAACGATACATACAGCTTAGATTTTGAATCATTACGAAACTCACTAGGGTATCAACTTGCAACCGCGAAAGGAAAGAAACGATACGCAATTATTGGTGTGTCTGATGCCTCACAACAACACACGTACGAGGCCTTATTAAATGAATTTAAACTAGATGGATATTATTTTCATACGCAAGAAGTAAGCTCTAATTATCAATTTCACGATTCCAGTATTCTAATCAAAGGCGATCGTGAGTTAAAGATGGGAACTCTCGCAAATACATTTAAAGAAAAAAATCATCAAACTTATCTAGAGATTGACCTTAAGGCAATTCGGCATAATGTCAATTATACAAAATCACTTCTAAGCACAGGGACTAAACTCCTTTGTATGGTCAAGGCTTCTTCGTATGGGTCAGATGCCAAGACAATGGGACGGTTTCTAGAAGAACTTGGTGGAGATTATCTTGGTGTAGCCTATGTTAGTGAAGGGGTTGAACTCCGAAAGAATGGTGTTTTAACTCCAATTCTAGTTATGAATGCAGAAGAGAGCACATTTGGAGATTGTGTCAAGTACTCGCTTGAACCGGCTATTTTTTCACTCAAACAGTTTGAATCACTTATTAAAGAATTAATCCTTCAGGAGTGCGCTAATTTCCCAATTCATATTAAAGTTGAAACAGGAATGAACCGTTTAGGGTTTGTAGCCTCCGAAATTAAAACCTTGATTGAATCAATTAAAGTTCAACCTGAGGTAAGTGTAAAATCAATCTACTCGCATTTAGTTGAGTCAGATGTTCTGCACTCTGAATTTACTCAGAAACAAATCAATTTATTTGAAGCCATTTCAACAGAAATAACCGACAATTTCCCTTATCAAATTGATCGGCATATTTTAAATTCTGAAGGCATTAAAAACTATACAGAATCACAATTTGAGATGGTGCGTTTAGGCATAGGGATTTACGGTGGAAATGGCACAAAACAACTACGACCGGCTATCTCTTGGTTAAGTACAGTTTCTCAATTAAAAGAGATACAGCCTCATAGCTCTATCGGGTATAATCGAAGTTTTATTTCAGAAAAAAAGAGAACCATTGCCATTATTCCCGTTGGATATGCCGATGGTTTTAAACGCCTATTAGGCAATGGAAATGGCGGTGTGTTTATTCAAAATAATTATTGTCATACGCTAGGAAACGTATGTATGGATATGATTATGGTGGATGTTACAGGTCTAAAAATAGAAGAAGGTGAACCTGTTGAAATTATCGGTAAAAATCAGACAATTCTTGATTTTGCACAAAAATCCAAAACAATTCCGTACGAAATAATGACAAGTTTTTCACAGCGTTTGCACCGAATGTATGTTGATCAATAAAACAACTACCAGTATTTTAAATCTGAACTACGTATCGTTCGTTTTTCATTGACGTTCAATTCTTTTCCAAACATCCAAACCTTTGCCTTAACGGTTCCTTTAATGCAAACTTCAAGCTCTTCTTTATTGACAAATTTCAACGTGCGAAACAATGCTCCGTCAGCAAGGGTAGCCACAAAAGTTCCTTCTACATACTCTTCGCTTTTACGATTCACCCGAACCTCCTTTTCAAGGTAAACAACCCCCATATATTCACCTTCTATTATTAATTTTAACTCCGAAGGTTTTACTTTAATCGCAAATCCATTTGGGTTTAAAATGGTTGCTCCTGCAGTAAAAGAAACTTGTTTTTTATTTAAACCCCCAAACGCAATTCGTTCACCTCCTTTGTATTCAAGCTGGTGAAATGAGCACGAAGAAAATACAAGTAAAACGACAAGAAGTCCGAAGGTTTTTTTCATAATTAAGACTTAAGTAGCTCGCTGTAGTAGTGAAAGAAGTAAGGGATTGTTTCTATTCCTTTATAGAAATTAAATAGGCCATAATGCTCATTTGGTGAGTGAATTGCATCGCTGTCTAACCCAAACCCCATTAGGATTGTTTTCAGCCCAAGCTCCTTTTCAAACATGGCTACAATTGGGATAGAACCTCCACTTCTTACTGGAATTGGTTTTTTACCAAAGGTTTTTTCGTAGGCCATACTCGCCGCTTTATACCCGACAGAGTCAATTGGTGTTACTGCCGCCTCTCCTCCGTGATGAGGGGTCACTTTTACCCGTGTTCCAACTGGAGCAATTGACATAAAATGATCGTAAAACAATTGTGTAATCTCTTCAGGGTCTTGATCCGGAACTAAACGCATTGAGATTTTAGCAAAAGCTTGTGAAGCTATTACCGTCTTTGCACCTTCTCCAATATATCCACCCCAAATTCCATTCACATCTAACGTTGGCCTAATTGATCCTCGTTCCATTGTAGAGTATCCAGCTTCACCATAAACCTCATCAATATCTAAGGCTTTTAAGTACCCTTCTTTTTTAAATGGAGCTTTAGCCATCTCTACCCTTTCCGCATCCGACAACTCTACAACCTTATCGTAAAATCCTGGAATTGTGATTTTATTATTTTCATCGTGTAATGACGCAATCATTTTCGATAAAATGTTAATTGGGTTTGCAACACAACCTCCATAAAGGCCTGAATGTAAGTCTCTATTTGGCCCTGTTACCTCAACCTCAACATAGCTCAATCCTCTTAATCCAGTTGTAATTGAAGGCACGTCATTTGCAAAAATTCCTGTGTCAGAAACTAAGATGATATCTGCCTCAAGGCGCTCGTGATTGTTTTTAACAAAAATCCCTAAGTTTTCACTTCCAACCTCTTCCTCTCCTTCAATCATAAACTTAACATTACAAGGTAATGCGTCAGATTTCACCATTGATTCAAAGGCTTTTACATGCATAAACATCTGACCTTTATCATCACATGCTCCACGGGCAAAAACAGCACCTTCAGGATGAATCTCTGTCTTTTTAACAACCGGTTCAAAAGCTGGGCTGGTCCAAAGTTCAATTGGATCTGCAGGCTGAACGTCGTAGTGTCCATAAACCAATACTGTTGGTAAGCTCGGATCAATGATTTTATCCCCATAAACAATAGGGTAACCTGCTGTTTCACAAATCTCTACGTTTTCAGCTCCAACATGTTTAAGTCCTTCTGCCAACACTTCTGCTGTTTTTCGAACATCTCCTGCAAAACTAGGGTCTGCAGACACTGAAGGGATTCTTAATAAGTCGATTAACTCTTCTAAAAATCGCTCTTTATTTGCTTGAATATATGCTTGTGTTGCTTTCATACTTAATTGTTAGTTCGTACAAAAGTCGGTATTTTACTTAAAAAATTAGGTAATCTGAATCAATTAATTCAACTTTAAGCAACCTTTTTATGGGTTTTTGAGTCTAAAATTTAAAGGACGAAGCTATGTTTATCAAAACGATTAAATTATTCTGTATATCCTTACTGCTTTCAAGCAGTGTAAATGGACAAATAATAATTGACCCAACACCGACACCTATTAACATGGTTACCAATACCTTAATTGGCCCAGGTCTTGCTACTAGCAACATTACATTCACGGGTAACGTGAATCAAATAGGAACCTTTAATGCAGGAAGTAGTAACATTGGCTTACCGTCCGGAATTGTAATGTCATCAGGGGATGTAACCTCTATTGTTTCTGGAGGTAATCCTTCTACTGATTATGGTGGGCCTGGTGATCCTGATGTATTGGCTACAGCTCAATCCGTAACAACCAACCCAAACGCAGGCTCGATTAATTCAACAAATGACGCCGCAATTCTTGAGTTTGATTTTGTGCCAGATGGAGATGTTGTAGTCTTCAACTTTACATTTGCGTCCGAAGAATACCTCACATGGATTAACTCTCAATATAATGATGCCTTTGGATTTTACCTTTCTGGCCCAAACCCAGCTGGTGGAAGTTACGCCTCAGACAATCTGGCTTTAGTGCCTGGTACAACTGAACCAATTACAATTAGTACAATTTATATAGACCCTAGCGAAACTCCGCCTTCAATGAATGGCCAGTACTTTTTGAGTAATCCAATCGGCCACAGTTTTAATGGATTTACAGTACCCATCGAAATTCGATTTGATGTAATTTGCGACTCTACGTATCATTTTAAATTTGCTGTTGCAGATTGTGTTGATGGCATTTTAGATACGGGTGTATTTTTAGAGGGAGGAAGTTTTCAATCTGTACCAATTGACATCTCTTTAGAAACGAATATTGACCCAGGTTTATTTGGTGATAGTGTTATTTTAGAAGGCTGTGGTTCTGATGCAGATTTCATATTTACAAGACCTTCATGCCAATCAGGAGATTCTCTTTACGTGACCTTAGGAGTTGCAGGAGCTGCATCTAATGGTATTGACTATACGCTTTTACCCGATTCAATCTTATTCTTGCCCGGCGAAACTTCCATTACACTTCCATTTACTGCTTTTGAGGATGCAATATTTGAAGGATTTGAAGACGTTGTTATAACGGTAACAACGATTCTAGATAATGGGAATATCTTAATTACCTCCGGTACTTTATGGCTGTATGACCAACCCAACTTAAGCTTAACCGCACAAGACACTTCCATCTATTGTCACCAAAACCCGTTAACAATTTTTGCTCCTGCGACTGGAGGCATGCCCCCCTATACATACACTTGGAGCAATTCAACTGATACCGTAGGGATGACTACAGTACCTGCAAACGTGAATGGAACAATCGATTACTACGTAAGTGTGATTGATGCTTGCGGTTCTACTGCAAATGACACCCTAACCGTTAACGTTGATCAAACCTTAACTGTCGAGGCCATCTTAAATCAAAACACATCTTCCTGTGACAATACTGGAATTGTCTCTTCAACATGGTCAGGTGATTCACTTGTTTCACCAAACCTACTACAATTCCAATGGTTTAATGAAGACATGTCAGACTCTTTCGATGCTTCCGTTTGGACTGGATTGCCTGCAGGATGGTACACAATTAGCATTACCGATGATGTTTGTTCAGTTTCTGATAGTGTGTTTGTAGATTCCGAAAACCCTCCTATCGCTGAGTTTTCAGCTAACATGATTAATGGCTGTGACCCATTGACCGTTAATTTTACAAATACGAGTCAGAACACGTCAAATTACACGTGGAATTTTGGGGACGGAAGCCCATTGGTGACGGTTGGTAGCCTTGCTGCTCAAAGCCACACGTTTACACAAAATGCATCTGTTCTATTAACAGCTTATACCTCAGACCCAGCGTGTTTTGATACAATGGCTATTGATATTAACATTGTAAATTGCGGTTGTACAGATCCTGAAGCAGTAAACTACGACCCAAATGCTGTTGTTGATGATGGCAATTGTATCTATCCAATTCCATCTGTAACTGCACCAAATGTCTTCACCCCAAATGGTGACAATGACAACGACATTTTCTTCTTAACACATAAAAATGCCACGCACATTGAGTTGATTATCTTAAATAGATGGGGCAATGTAATGTATGAAGGTACAACAGATGTAACAGACCCTAATGCAAGGGCAGAATGGGACGGGAAAACAAAAGGAGGATTGAATGCTGAAGAAGGAACATATTTCTATAAATATATAGCTACTGGTATTGATGATACCAAGCTTGAAGGGCATGGTTTCATTCAATTGTTACCCTAGCCAATCAACTTGAAATAAAAAATCCCTTTCAAATTTGGAAGGGATTTTTTTTGCGCTTAATATAAAAAGTGATGGTAAGGATAGCGCTCTTGAAAGATCTTCTTCACATCATTGTAGAGAACACTTTTAAGCTCTTCTATATTGTCTTTTTTTGAAGCTGAAATAAATACGCATTTTGTATTGTTCAACTTTGCCATCCATGTTTTTTCAAGATCCTGAAGGGAATAATTACACATTTCCAAAGGCGTTAAATCGTCCTCATCTTTTTTTACATAGTTATACGCATCGATTTTGTTAAAGACAACGATTGTAGGCTTTTCAGACTTATCTATTTCAGCCAATGTATCTTTTACAACACGGTAATGGTCTTCAAAATTAGGGTGCGAAATATCCAACACATGTACCAATAAATCTGCCTCACGTACCTCATCTAACGTTGACTTAAAGGATTCAACTAATTGGTGAGGTAACTTGCGAATAAACCCTACTGTATCGGTTAATAAAAATGGTAAATTTTCAACCACAACTTTTCGAACCGTAGTGTCCAATGTTGCAAAAAGCTTATTCTCAGCAAACACCTTAGACTTGCTAAGCATATTCATAATCGTACTTTTACCTACATTGGTATAACCAACTAAGGCTACACGAACCAGCTGTCCACGGTTTCCACGCTGAACAGCCATTTGCTTATCGATGCTCTTCAGTTTCTTTTGTAATGCAAAAATTTTATCTTGAATAATACGCCTATCGACCTCAATTTGAGTTTCTCCAGCACCGCTTCGCATACCAATACCTCCTTGCTGTCGTTCAAGGTGTGTCCATAAACGCGTCAAACGTGGCAAAAGGTACTTCAATTGTGCTAATTCAACCTGTGTTTTTGCATGAGAAGTTCTTGCCCTACTTGCAAAAATGTCTAGAATCAAATTGTTTCGATCCAACACCCTTACTCCTAAAGCTCCCTCTAAGTTTCTAAGCTGAGAAGGCGACAATTCATCGTCAAAAATGACAATTTCAATCGTGTTCATCAATGCATATTGACGAATTTCATCCAACTTCCCTGTACCAACGTAAGTCTTTGGGTTTGGGCGCTCTAAATTTTGATTGAATTTCTTCTGCGTTATCATTCCAGCCGTCAAAGCCAGAAATTCTAACTCATCAATGTATTCTTTTGCTTGAGCTTCAGTTGTTTCTTGGGTTGTTACACCAACCAAAACACACTTTTTTTCAACAGCATCAACTAAAACGTGCTCAGTACTCATAATTATTTTTTCAATGTTAAAATATGATCTACAATGTTGTTCTTCTCTTCCGAGCTCGAAATTATTGTTTTAAATGCAGGCATTCCACTACCTCCATTTTCAATCATTTTCATTATCTCTTGTTTTGACAACCTTGTGTTTCTTAAGTCTGGAGAATTAGAGCCTTGAAGCCCCCCGTCTACACCATGACAAACCGCACACCGTTGTATAAAAAGGTCTTTCCCTGTGAATTCCACAGCAGAGTTCCTATTATTTCCTTCTGAGCTACACGAGTATAAAATTACTGCTAGAAATAAAACAGCGCTTTTTACACCCATGATCCACCTAATACTTCTCTAAAAGGCCAAGGAATTGAAGCAAGAATCACAATCAAACCAATCGTATAGCTTACCATGATTTTTCTGTGTTTATCTCTTGTTCCCGTAAGTTTTTCTGCTTTTTTACGCCCAATTGTAACAATCATAATTGCAATTAACATTCCTAGTAGGTGCTCCAATCCAAAAAACCTAAAGAGTGAATCACTCATCCAACCCTCTCCGTAGTTGATTTTTAATTTTTCATTGATAAAGAACAATCCTAAGCCTATTAATAATTGCGTATGAAGAAGAATCATAGCAAAGAGGTTGATCATTTTATCCTTTTTCAAATACTTTCCTGAAGTTTGAGACTTTGCAGCATTAATTATTGCTAAAAGAATTAAGCAAAGAGCAATCCATCTTAAGCCTGAGTGTGCGTGAAGTAATCCATTATACATAATACTTTATTTACAAAAATAGAAAAATGCATGAAGACCAATGCAATTAATCAATGGCTGTTTGCATACAATTTTTAATTTTACAGCTACATCAAATGATATTCGAATGAAACTCTCTTTACTTTTTGCTTTTTTGTGTTGCTCAATTTCACTGTTTGGCCAATTGAAACCACAAAACGGGGTCATAGAATCTGAAGCTGATTTTTATGCACTAAAGCACGCTACAATATATGTGAGCCCAACTAAAAAGCTTTCAAACGCAACCATTTTAATTAAAAACAATACGATTGTCAAGGTAGGGGTTTTACTGAAAGTGCCTAAAAATGCCGTAGTTATTGATTGTGAAAACAAGGTTATTCTACCTTCTTTTATTGAATTATACACAAATGTAGGATTGCCTAAAGTAAAAGCAGAAACATGGTCGAGTCGACCTCAATACGAAACAAGTAAAGAAGGTGCTTTTTATTGGAATCAAGCCGTTCATCCTGAAATTGATGCTGCAGAACACTATGTAAATAATGCTAAATCAACAAAACCGTTAATGGAAAAAGGATTCGGATTTGCCTTAAGCCATCAGACAGACGGAATTATTCGCGGTCAAGGAGCTCTAGTTTCATTAGGAGCAGAAGAAGCAATACTCGATCTTGAAAATCCTTCCAGTTATTTTTCCTTCGAAAAAGGAGTTTCAAGACAAAGCTACCCTTCATCGCTAATGGGATCTATTGCACTTATGCGTCAAACCTTATACGATGCAAGATGGTACGCTAGTAATCATTCAAAAAAGAACTTATCTCTGGAAGCATTAAACAAACTACTTTCAGGTAATCTCTACCTAAAAACACGAGATAAACTAGACATTATACGGGCAAAAAAAATTGCAGATGAATTTAATTTAACGTTTAGCTACATCGGTTCAGGAAATGAATATGAGATTGTAAATGAACTCAAGGACGTAAAATCTACTATTGTCATTCCAATTGATTTTCCAGAAGCTTACGATGTAAAGAACCCTTATGTCTCCCGGCAAATTCCACTAAGCGACTTAAAACATTGGGAAATGGCTCCTCAAAACCCATCAATTCTACTAAAAAATGGGATTCACATTGCTATTTCATCAGAAAACACCAAAAATAAAACCGTATTCTGGGACAACCTCCGGAAAGCAATTAACCACGGACTGACCATTGAACAAGCCTTAAATGCACTAACCATGAGCCCTGCAATGGCTATAGGCGCAGAGAAGCAAATAGGTTCATTGGAATCAGGAAAACTAGCAAGTTTTATGGTTTATGATCAAGATCCTTTTACAACAAAGGGGAAAGTCATCGAATCTTGGTCAATGGGAAAACGCACGGTGTTTGAACGTACAAACGATGCTGAAATTGCTGGAGAGTATGCCCTGACAATCGCAGACCAACAATTTTCCATTAAAATAACAGGAACACCAAAAAAACTGAAGGGGGAACTTACATACAAAACAACCACTGAAGGGCTATTGAAGGATACGACTTCACCGGCAATTATTGAGCTCTCTGACAATGACATTACGATTCAATTTCACATTCAAAAAGAAGGGCAAAAAGGAAGTGTAAACCTCAGGGGTAAAATCAACACAAAATTTGGTGTATTTGAAGGCAGTGGTTTTTTACCAAATGGCGAATGGGTTAAATGGGCTGCTGTGAAAAGTAAAAAATCTAAAACCATTAAGCCCTCTAAAAAATCCAATTCTGAGATTGACTCTACAAATTATGCCTGGCTACCAAATATGGCTTATGGTTTTGAACGGCTGCCTACAACAGAAACAATTGTCATTAAAAATGCAACCATTTGGACAAATGAGGATCAAGGAATTATCGATAATGGCCTAATTATTATTAAAAAAGGTAAAATTTCATTTGTCGGAGATATGAGTCATCGTCCTCCGGCATTAGCAAGGGTTATTGATGCTAAAGGAAAGCATGTAACATCTGGTATTATAGATGAACATTCACATATTGCAATCTCAAAAGGAGTGAACGAGAGCGGTCAGGCAATTAGTGCCGAAGTAAGTATTGCCCATGTTGTTAACCCCGATGATATTAATATTTATCGTCAATTATCTGGGGGAGTTACCGCTGCGCAACTGCTACACGGTTCTGCAAACCCTATTGGCGGTCAATCTGCTCTAATTAAATTAAAATGGGGCCATTCTGCCGAAGAAATGTTAATTGATCAAGCACCAAAATTCATCAAATTTGCCTTGGGTGAAAATGTAAAACAATCGAACTGGGGTATTAATTCAGGTAGATTCCCTCAGACACGAATGGGGGTTGAACAAATTTATTACGATGGTTTTATCCGAGCAATGGCTTATGCCAATGAATGGAAAGCGTTCAAGTCAGGAAAAATAACATCGCCTCCTAGAACAGACTTAGAGCTTGAGGTTTTAACTGAAATTTTGAATAGTGATCGTTTTATCTCATGCCACTCGTATGTACAATCTGAAATAAACATGTTAATGCATGTTGCCGATTCGATGGGATTCACCATAAATACATTTACCCATATTTTAGAAGGGTATAAAGTTGCAGATAAGATGAAGGCTCATGGGGCTGGTGGCTCTACATTTTCTGATTGGTGGGCGTACAAATATGAAGTAAATGATGCTATACCTTACAACGCCTCTGTTATGCATGAACAGGGAATTGTGGTAGCCATTAATTCTGACGATGCTGAAATGGGAAGAAGACTAAACCAAGAAGCGGCAAAGAGCGTAAAATATGGAGGAATGTCTGAAGAGGACGCTTGGAAATTGGTAACACTTAACCCCGCAAAACTCTTACACTTAGATCAACGAATGGGAAGTGTTAAGGTTGGTAAAGACGCTGACATTGTGATTTGGAGCCATAACCCACTGTCTGTTTTAGCAAAAGTAAACTATACAATTATTGATGGGGTTGTTTTATTTGACCACCAAAAAGATATCGAACTAAGGAAAAGAAACCTTGCTGAACGCGCTCGAATTATCTCAAAAATGCTTGATAAAAACAAGGCTGGAAATCCAAGCAGAACCTTTGTTAAAAAGAAAAAAGGGCATTATCACTGTGACACCATAGGAGAAGAATTATCCACTGAAGAAAATCACCATTAACATGAGAATCATTATACAATATATCGGGGTATTGATTTTAAGTACCACAGCATTTGCTCAAGACTATTCAAGTAAACTCTTGGTTAATGGGTACCTGCATGTCGGGAATGGAGATGTAATGGAAACGGCCGTGGTTGGAATTGTTGACGGAAAAATATCTTTTGTGAAAAATGCCAATGCATATACCATTAAACCGTCAGCATGGGATACAATCATTCAGCTCGAAGGACGACACATCTACCCCGGGTTTATTGCTCCTAATTCAACATTAGGCTTAACAGAAATTGATGCTGTAAGGGCAACCCGTGACTTTGATGAGGTTGGAACTTACAACCCACACATTCGGTCGCAAATTGCATTTAATGTTGAATCTAAAGTGATTAGTACGGTCCGAACAAATGGTGTATTAATATCTCAAGCCACTCCAAGAGGAGGTTCTATTTCTGGAAGTTCCTCAGTTATGAGACTTCATGGGTGGAACTGGGAAGATGCAACCATTTTAAACAATGATGGTATTCACTTAAATTGGCCGCTAAGTATATCTAGCGGAGGTTGGTGGGCAGAGCCGGAACCAAAATCTTCAAACAAGGCATACACGTCACAAAAATCGGCCTTGTATGATTTCTTCAACCTTGCAAAAGCCTATTCAAAGACGACTAAAAATGATAAGTTCGACATTCGACTAGAGGCAATGCGCGCATGTTTCAACGGAAACAAACGTGTGTATATCCACGCAGATGAATTACAACAATTGGTTGATGTTGTTGATTTCGTAAACTATTTTGATTTGGAATATCCTGTGATTGTTGGAGGGTATGATGCGCATAACATTACACGCTTACTTTCCGATGCTAAAATTCCTGTGATGCTTCTTCGTCCACACAGCCTTCCTCAAAATGAAGAGGATGACATTGATATGAGCTACAAGCTTCCTTATTTACTGCAGCAAGGTGGCGTTCAGTTTTGCATTCAAAACGAAGGAGATATGGAAGTAATGAACGCACGGAACATTCCTTTTTTAGCAGGAACAGCAATGGCATACGGACTAACAGAAGAACAGGCTGTTCAGGCGATTAGTCTATCTGCTGCTGAAATTCTTGGCATCGATAAGGAATATGGATCTGTTGAGAAAGGAAAATCGGCGACACTCTTTGTCTCTGATGGAAATGCACTAGACATGCGTTCAAATCAGCTTTTTATGGGGTTAATAGACGGGGTGTTCATTCCCGTTTCGAATATGCAATATGACCTATTCAAGAAGTATACTAAAAAGTATAATTAATTATACATACTTAGCCGTTTCCCTTTTAGACTTGATTTTGTATCTTTGAAAACATTCATTATTAAGCGAACAATTAAATTATACAACTATGTCATTTGAATTACCAAAATTGCCATATGCATATGATGCATTAGAGCCACACATTGATGCTAAAACAATGGAGATTCATCACTCAAAGCACCACAATGGCTATACTACGAATTTAAACAATGCGATTGCAGGAACAGACTTCGAAGGAAAATCGATTGAAGAAATTCTTACAACGTGTACGGATAATCCAGCTGTAAGAAATAACGGTGGAGGTTTCTGGAATCACAGCTTATTTTGGGAAGTAATGAGCCCAAATGGTGGAGGTGAGCCAACAGGAGATCTTGCTCAAGCTATTAACGCTGCTTTTGGATCATTTGACGCATTTAAGGCAGCTTTTTCTAAAGCCGCAGCGACACGATTTGGTTCAGGATGGGCTTGGTTATGTGTTGTTGATGGTAAACTAGAAGTTTGTTCTACACCAAATCAAGATAATCCATTAATGGGGTTAGGTTGTGCTGGAACTCCAATACTAGGGCTAGATGTATGGGAGCACGCTTACTATTTAAACTACCAAAACAAAAGACCAGATTATATCAATGCATTCTTCAATGTACTAAACTGGGAAAAAGTGGCAGCTAACTTTAAAGCAGCTAACTAATTTAAAGAATACGATTTACAAACAAAAAGGGAGGCTGAAAAGCTTCCCTTTTTGTTTATTTCTTATTTTCTTGTTGAGCTTCTAGCTAGAAACTGGATATACAATGAATACTGGATTAAACAGTAGCAGGCATATTAATGGCTACTACTGCTTTTACTTCTGGGGAAACCCGTTTAACAGCTTCTTCAAGCCCAGCCTTCAATGTATTCATTGACATCGAACAAGCGCTACAAGTGCCTAGTAAACGTACAACTACAGTAGCATCATCTTGTACTTCTACAAATTCCATATCTCCTCCATCTGCATGAAGAAAAGGTCTTAATTCAGCTAACGATTCTAATACTTTGACCTCGATGGCCTTCTTATCAATTGACATGTTATTTCTTTTTGGCTTTCAACAACTTAACTTGCTCCACAAAGGTAGTCACTAACTCATCGAATGCTGTAGAAACGATTGTATTTTCTTGAAAAACAGCTGGTCTACCAATGTCACCTGCCTCTCTAACACTTTGCACTAATGGAACGTGTCCTAAAAATGGAACTCCCATTCCATGTGATAAATTTTTAGCTCCATCACGTCCAAATATGTAATATTTATTCTCCGGTAATTCTGCCGGTGTAAACCAAGCCATGTTTTCAATCATACCTACCACAGGAACATTAATCGTCTCCAATTTAAACATATTTATTCCCTTACGTGCATCCGCTAAAGCAACCTCTTGAGGCGTACTAACTATAACTGCTCCATCCAATGGAACCGTTTGCACTAAAGATAAATGAATGTCTCCTGTTCCTGGAGGTAAATCAATTAATAAATAATCTAATTTACCCCAATAAGCGTCTGTAAACATCTGTGTCAATGCTTTGGAGGCCATAGGTCCCCTCCAAACAACAGCACTATCTTGATCCGTGAAAAAGCCAATTGAAAGAATTTTAATTCCATAGCTCAATACAGGGTTTATTTTAGGAACACCATCGATGTCAATCATTGTTGGTTTCTGGTCAACAACATCAAACATTGTAGGCATAGAAGGCCCGTAAATATCCGCATCTACAATCCCAACACGATACCCTGCTTTGGCTAATCCTCCTGCAATGTTTGCAGTAACAGTAGATTTACCAACACCTCCTTTACCAGAAGCAATAGCAATAACATTCTTTACTTCAGGAAGTACTTTTCGATGTGCTGATTTAGCTTCTGCCGGCAATCCTTTAACCTCACTTTCTACAGTAAGATCATCACCAAATGACTTTTTAAGATTGAATTCAATTGCTTCGGTCATTCTTTTACGCGCATGCAATGCTGGGTTTGAAACAAGTACTGTCAGTTTAATTTTTCCTGTAGAAATTTCAAGGTTTTCTACCAAGTTTGCAGAAACGATGTCTTGTTTTAGGTCTGGCTCAATAATACCACCCAATACCTCTAAAATTTTTTCGCGTGTTAACTCCATTTGTTTTCTGGTTCAATAACCAAGAATTTAATTTTTATTTCATTGCTCGAAGTGACCGAATCGACTTCGCCATTAATTCAATAATTACTTTTTCATAGCCGTCTTCACGGCTCTGTAACTCATATGTAACTCCATTAATTACTTTTGCTCCATATACATGGTAAGACTTGTGTTCTACACCAACATTTGGAGAAGCGTTTTCAATTCCTTTAACAAGTAATATTCTTTCGTAAAGAATTAAGCCAGGTTCATCAATTAAATAATTTACATGAAAGAATAACTGTTCTGCAAGTGCCGTTTTTTCAACTTCAATTAAATCAGTGATGTCTCCATAATCTTCAATTAACAATTGAAAACTTGAGCCAATATTTACCTCCCATTGAATGTCATTCTGTATGTGATTTACCTCAGGTTTTGTCGAAGCTCCAATGTTTGCTGTTTCGTCTGGGAGGGAAATAAATGCAGGTATGCCGTACGTATTTAAATTAAAGTCTTGAAACTCGTAATAATCGTCTGTAATGTCTTCTACTACAGATACATCGGGTGTATTTCCACCACAGGAACTTAGCGTGAGCAGGGAGCTCATTATTTCAATTAAAATTAATCCTTTGTTCAACGTTGGCTTCAACATAATTTATGTTTGATGATACGCTTTAAATCTGTAGTTATGCAAATATACAAAATGAAGACGGGATACCTATAGAATCAAATAATGATGACTCCCTTATGTCCTATTTCAGGGATTATTTTCATATTCTTCTCTACCAAGGTTTCTGGCAAGAACACGAATTTTTTATCATACATTTTCTCGTGACAATAATAGCTTACCCAAAACTCATTTGCCAAGCCAAAAACAGCTTCCATGATTGGTTCAATTTTCGCAATCTCATTAGGCATCAACAAATCAACCTTGTGCCTTAATGTAGATGTTTTTATCTTTTCTCCAGTGGTTCTGTTTTCACCATACCCACGGCTAGTAATTAAAATTTCATCAATAATTTCTTCCCCTAAATTAAGCAGGTATACATTGTATATTTTCTCACTCTTTTCGTTCAATTGTTGAACTACAGCTACTCCAATGTTTTTTACTTCTGGTCCTTTGAGCTCGTTACGCATTTGACTTTTCTCTTCGTTTTACAAATAATGGATTACCTCTCTGAGCTTATTAATTTTCCAAGTGAAATATATTCAAACAAGCCAGAAGAATGCCCAACTTTAAACTTTACTTTCTCAATATAATCTGCATCATGCAACTTGTTTTTAGGAATCGTTACCAATGATTTTTTCTTTGAACCTAACCGAACAATTACGATGTTTTCACTCGGAATTGTAATCACATATTGTCCGTTTACACCACGGCAATAATTCACTTTTCCTTCAGGGTCTAAATACGTCCATGTATGCAACCCATATCGATAATTTGGGATCCCCTCTCTTGTTGTCAACTGCTGTGGAGTTACCATTTCAGAAAAATACCACGATGGGATTATTTGTTCGTCATTTAAACGACCTTTATTTAAAATAAGTTTCCCTAGTTTAGCGTAATCTCGTGCTGTAGCATACATACAACAAAATGCCTTTTCATCGCCTAACGTTTTATCTAAACTCCAATAAGCATCGTGTTCAGCACCCATTTTGCGCCAAACTTTATCCTCTGCATATTCAGACAAATCAACCCCTGTTGCCGACTCAAGAATGTAGCCAAGTAGCTGAGAGTTTCCACTTTGATACTTAAACACTTTTCCAGGTGTACTTTTCATTGATTGCCCTAACACAAGTCTCCTTAACTCACTTCCATAGTATGATTCAGCATTATCTGAAAAGGGGTTTTTTGCACTCTCTTCCCAATCTAAACCAGAGGCCATCTCCAATAAATGGCGAATGGTAAGCTGTTCTTTCTCTTTGTTTATAAATTCGGGTAAATACAACGAAACAGGGTCGTCAATACTCTTAATGTCTCCATCTTCGATTGCGACACCAATTAAAATAGCAACCAATGTTTTGACAACAGAAAAGGAGTTTGATACCGTTTCTGCCGTGTGACCTCCCCAATATTTTTCATAAATGAGTGTGTCATTCTTCAAAACTAAAAATGCTTTCGTTTCCAAATCTGCAATTAAATCCCTGTATTTTTCAGGCAATTCAAACTGATTAAACGCTTCATTTTTGATGCTTTTTGACGGCACATCAGCAGAGTGAATTGTTGCGTATGGAGATACGTCTAGATCATAAATAGTTGGTCCTGTTTTTCCAATTAAATAGGTGTGTGCAATTCCTTTGTACATGTAAAATCGGCCCGATAGAACAATAAACAAATTGATCGTGATGAACAATGCCACCAAGAAAAATAAACTATATTTTAAAACTTTTTGAATACGTGCTTTCATCTAAATTGTGTACGAAAAATTAAATAAGGTTGAGAGTTTTTCCTTTAGAACGCCTGAGACTTCTTTCATGTCCAACTTACGCCCTAACTCACTCTCCATTGAAGTTACGGCTTTATCTTGAATTCCACAAGGGATGATATGAGAAAAATAGGACAGGTCTGAATTGATGTTAAATCCAATTCCGTGCATGGTTACCCAACGAGAGCTTTTTACACCAATTGCACAAATTTTTCGAGCAGTTGGTTTATTTCCATCAATCCAAACACCCGTTAAGCCTTCTACACGTCCCGATTCTATTCCATAATCCAAAAGCGTAAGTATTACACTTTCTTCTAAGTAACGCAGGTATTTATGAATGTCAGAAAAGAAATGGTCTAAATCGAAAATCGGATACACAACCAACTGTCCAGGCCCATGGTAGGTTATGTCGCCCCCACGATTTATTTTATAATACGTAGCATTGTTCTTCTTTAGCAGTTCATCGTTTAGTAACAGGTGGTTTTTATCGCCACTTTTACCCAAGGTATACACATGAGGGTGCTCACAGAACAACATGTGATTTTCTGTTGGCTCAGACGTTTCTCCATTACGAATACGTATTTTCTGATCCACCGTAGCTCGAAACATTGTTTCTTGATAATCCCAAGCTTCCTTGTAATCAATCAATCCTAAATCTTGAAACTTAACCGTTGGTTTGCTCATTCTCGTTTATATATTCTGTCTGGTAAAGTTAAGCAAACACAGAAAAAAAACTTATTATCGGTCAGTATTCTTCGAATATTCGTTAATAAAGCCTCAAAAAAAACACCAAATGGTAAATGACGTCTTGATTAATCCTAATTTTACAAAAAAAATAACGGCATGAAAACGAAGAAAGCAAAAGAGACTTTATCAATAACAACAAAGGTTGTACTTCCAAATGACACGAATACATTGGGGAACCTATTTGGTGGTGAATTACTTGCATGGATGGACGTTATTGCCAGTGTTTCTGCTCACAGGCATTGTAAGCGTGTTGTTGTAACTGCAGCAGTAAACAATGTTTCATTTAGACAGCCCATACAGCATGCTTCTATCGTTACATTAGAAGCTAAAGTTTCTAGAGCGTTTACTTCTTCTATGGAGGTTTTTGTAGATGTTTATGTGGAAGACCACCTTACCGGTGAACGCGTTAAATGTAATGAAGCGATTTATACATTTGTGGCTGTGGATCAAAACGGTGGTCCGATTCAAGTTCCGGGGTTAATCCCAGAAACAGAGAAAGAAAAACTACGTTTTGACGGTGCCTTAAGAAGAAAACAGTTAAGTCTAATTTTAGCTGGGAAAATGAGCCCTTCTGATGCTACTGAATTGAAAAAGTTGTTCTTAGAAGATTAAATTCACTCCACGTTACTATCAATTATCTTTAGATGTTTGGGCTTAGGAATAACCCATCTCAATTATCGCGTCATAAATCTCATCAGTAGAAATTGTTTTGATGCACCCGTCAGATTGAAAACGGCAATGTTTCCCATGTTTAGAGCATGGAAATTCAGATTTATTTGACAAAACAGTAATGGAGCGATCGGGATCAACCCGTGGCCCAAAACCAATACTGGGTTTAGTGCAGCCCCAAAACGAGATTATTTTTTTATTGAAGGCCGCTGCAATATGCATAACCCCTGTATCATTTGTTAAAACCAACTCACTTTTCTGAACCAGGTATGCAGATTCATCTAAAGAAAGGTCCCCACAAAAATTATGAAGCGAAGGATTCACTGTTTTTTTTACAATAGATGCAGCCAACTCTTGTTCACCTGGTCCTCCAACTAAAACAACGCGACACGTCAATCGATTACAAACCTCTAAAATCTGTTTTTCTGAAAGCTTCTTTTTATAGAAACTAGCTCCAATGCTCCAAACGACGAATGGTTTTGAAACATCATAATCAACCGAAACAGTTGAGGGGATATGGTATTCAAGACCTTTATGATCATTATAAAACCCGGCCTTAGCAATGCATTCAAAGTACCGGTCTACTACATGGTCTTTTAATACATTTCGACGAAAATGTATTAAAAGCATTTTTTGCCAGTTTTTCTTATCTACAGTGTGTGTCTTCGTTTTTAGATGTGATTTAATTGACCACGATTTTGCGTTATTTTGAAGGTCAAAAACCAAATCAAAATTTTCTGATTTCAATTCAGATAACACTTCTTTAACACTGTTGTTAAAGACATGAAGTTTGTCAATGTGTGGATTGTGTTCTAAAACCTTTGAATACCCACTTTTAACAACATAATGAAGCGTACATTTTTTCTGTGTTTTTAAACAACGTAAAATTGGAGATGTCAAAACAACATCGCCAATAGCACTAAAACGAATAATTAGAATTTTCATGTTATAGCGCTTTATAGTCTTGGTAAATTTCGTGCAAAAAGGCATTCCCTTTTTGTGTTTCTACTTCCTCTTCTTCTGCAGAAAAACTACTATTTACAACCTTTTGGCTTCGCATAGAATAAACCATAGACCCTTTAGGTGTAACCCACCCATACCCTCCTATAACCGTATGAAGTGCAAATTCAGGAACATTTGGGTTAAGCAGGTCTTTGCTCCACTTATACGAAGAAACATCTCCGCCTAGCTGATTCATTAACGTTGTTGCAATGTCAGATTGAGATCCCACTTTATTAATCTTTACCCCACGAAATTCATCGTTTAATGGGGCTCCCCAAATAAGCATTGGAATTCTATAGAAAGCATTGTCGTGTGGACTTTGGGCCGTAGGCGATGCATGCCCATGATCGGCAACAAAAATGAAAATTGTATTTTCAAACCAATCTTGTTTCTTACACGAGACTACAAAATCATTTAAGCACTCATCTGCGTAAACCATTGAATTCATAAAAGCACCTTCAATACCCTTCCATGTCTGACGTGAGCTAGTTGGATGATCATACGGCGAATGCGTGCTCCCTGTAAACGCACACTGTAAGAATGGTTCTTTGGCTTTATTGATTCGATCAAGAAACAACGTATACAACGCTTCATCATAGTAATTCAGTTTTCCGCGGTCAAGCCCAAAAGGAAAATCACTTTCATCTTTAACATCTTCAAAACCATGATCCATAAAATACCCACCAATGTTTCCATACTTTAAATCGCCACTAAAAATATAGCCTGAAGAATACCCCCAATCTTGAAAATCTTGATTCAATGCCCGAAGTTTTCTATGTTTTTCAGGCTGTAACGATACTGATATTTCTGGAATAGCTGGATTTCCACTAAAAATACTACTGTTTCCTATTTCAGAAGTACTGCTTGTTGAATACATGTTTGTAAATAACAGTCCTTCTTTTGATAGCGCGTCAAAATTTGGAGTTGCTCCCTTTGTTTCACTCAAACACCCTACCGCTTCGGCGGCCCAACTTTCCATAATCACAAACACAACATTGGGACGCTTGTTAGAGAAGATTTGAACGTCATGTTCGCGTGGATAGGCGTAATAATCTTCAACAATACTTTTGGCTATCTTAGGGTCAACCTTAGGGATTGACTCGTCTATTTCACTCCTGTTGTAAAGTAAATAGCTGTTCCCAAAATAATACGTTGAATTGATTGATAAATCGTTCGCAATGTGTTTTTTTGAAAAATATGCAGAATCAATATTAATTGGTATCTGTTGCCATCCACCTCGTGCCAA
Organism: Crocinitomicaceae bacterium; assembly: GCA_029238665.1. Classification (GTDB taxonomy): domain Bacteria; phylum Bacteroidota; class Bacteroidia; order Flavobacteriales_D; family Crocinitomicaceae; genus UBA4466. The sequence continues at coordinate 27,780 of JAQWFQ010000002.1, forward strand.
TAAGAAACAAAGACCGCCTAAGAATAAAAATGAGCTTAATGCTGTTGGTATTCTAAATACAACTTTTTGGGTCTGTAAAATTGTTTTTTTCTTAAACAAAAAATGCATTATTCGCCACGCAAAAACAAACTCTAAAATGGCATATACAACAAACCAAAAGGTCATTGAATAATCAGCAGTTCGAAACACTTCATCAGGGTTAGATAAATGCGTAAAAACCCGCGATGTTAATTTGTGATTCCACTCTGGATATGCATTAATTTCACCCGCATGAATGAACGAACAGATTAAAGCTTCAATAAGTATAATTCCAAGGAATACGGCTCGTGTTAATTTGAAGGGCTTAACTAAATAAACGGCGATAAAAAATAATGGGATGACACTTAAAAACCCACCTGTTGAAAGGTCTAAACGAATGGAATAAATAAACGTTAGGCACCATTCTATCCATGAAACATCTTGAAATTTATCCCAATTATGAATTGAAAACAAAAGTCGTTGAAAATCAAATAACAGAATCCAAAACAAAAGTAGTTTTAGAAAATGAAGTGTGAGTCGTTTCACTAGTTGCATGACACAAAAATACTTAATTAAAACGCACGTACCACCGCATATTTAAGTTCCAATTTTACACAACCAATTCACCTTAAGCCTTTGCTTTTAAATTGGAAGAACGCCATTGTAAATACATTAAATGAAAAACAGAAGGCAAACACCCTTCTCAAAAACAAAAAGAGCCTCCAAAAATGGAAGCTCTTTTTACTAAATTATATCAAATACTAAAACTCGAACGTTTCCATGAAACTTGTTGTAAAGTCGCCTAAGTTAAACTGCTCATCTTCCATTAATTTCTGATGGAAGGGAATAGTCGTTTTAACTCCTTCGATAACGTATTCACCCAAAGCTCTTTTCATTTTTAAGATTGCTTCTTCACGCGTTTGTGCAACAACAATCAATTTTGAAATCATAGAATCGTAGTTAGGTGGAATTGTATAACCCGCATATACATGGGTATCAATACGAATCCCATGTCCTCCTGGAGCATGATAACTTGTGATTTTACCTGGAGAAGGTCTAAAGTTTGCATTCGGATCCTCTGCATTAATTCTACATTGAATTGCGTGCATTTTTGGATAGTGATTCTCTCCAGACATTTTTTCACCTGCAGCAAGTTTTATTTGCTCCTTAATTAAGTCAAAGTTAATTACCTCTTCTGTAATTGTGTGCTCAACTTGAATTCGTGTATTCATTTCCATGAAGTAGAAGTCACGGTGCTTATCTACCAAAAACTCAACAGTACCTACACCTTCGTAACTTACTGCTTTTGTCGCTTTAATCGCTGCAACACCCATTGCCTCTCTTAACTCATCGGTCATAAACGGAGAAGGTGTTTCTTCTACCAATTTTTGGTGACGACGTTGAATAGAACAATCTCGTTCAGATAAATGGCAGGCATTCCCATATTGGTCACCTGCAATTTGAATTTCAATGTGTCTTGGCTCTTCAATGAATTTCTCCATGTAAAGACCATTGTTTCCAAAGGCTGCTGCAGATTCAGCACGGGTACCATCCCAAGCTGACTCCATTTCGTCCTCTTTCCATACCACACGCATTCCCTTTCCACCACCACCGGCAGTTGCTTTAAGAATTACAGGGTATTTAATTTTTTTAGCCGTGATTATCGCATCTTTTAAATCTTTAAGGATACCTACAGAACCTGGAATACATGGTACTCCCGCTGCAATCATCGTTGCTTTTGCACTGGCCTTATCTCCCATTCCTGCTATTTGCTCTGGAGTTGCACCAATAAATTTGATGTCGTGCTCTTCACATACTTTCGAGAATTTTTCATTCTCAGAAAGAAAGCCGTAACCTGGGTGAATGGCATCTGCATTTGTGATTTCTGCAGCTGCAATAATATTAGGGATTGATAAGTATGACTGAGCACTAGTCGCAGGACCAATACAAACAGCTTCGTCAGCAAATCGAACAGGTAAACTATCCTTATCTGCAGTTGAATAAACTGCAACCGTTTTAATACCCATTTCTTTACACGTACGAATTACACGCAAAGCGATTTCTCCCCTATTGGCAATCAATATTTTTTTGAACATGCCTAAATGTTTTTATTTAAAATAATAACTAGTTCACTTAATTAAAATAGGTGAACCTAACTATAAATAGATTATGAAGGATCAACCAAGAATAATGGTTGGTCATATTCAACTGGAGTAGCATCGTCAACTAAAACCTTAACAATTTTACCTGTAATTTCCGCTTCAATCTCGTTAAACAATTTCATTGCTTCAATGATACAAACGGTATCTCCATTCCCAATTGTTTCTCCAACAGATACAAAAGCATCTTTGTCTGGCCCAGCCGAACGATAGAATGTTCCAATCATTGGAGATTTAATTGTTAAATATTTAGAATCTTCACTTGCAGTGTCTTCCTTAGCTGGAGCAGCAACTGCTGGCGCAGCAGCCACAGGAGCAAGAGCAGCAGCTACAGGAGCTTGAGCTGGCAAAGCTGCAGGAGCTTGAACGAAAATTTGTTTTTCCTCTTTTTTGTCTGCAGCCTTGATTGTAATTTTAAAATCGTTTTGTTCGATCTCAACTTCACTAATCCCTGATTTAGCGACAAATTTGATTAAATCTTGTACCTCTTTAATATTCATTTCTTTTCTATTTTAATCGTGTGAAAATAATATTTTTTACGAGTTATACGCCCATTTAATATATACTGCACCCCAAGTGAAACCTCCACCAAATGCAGATAAAATTAACGTATCCCCTTTCTTTAATTGCTTTTCATAATCCCACAAACATAAAGGTAAAGTTCCGGCAGTTGTATTCCCGTACTTCTCTATGTTTATCATAACCTTTTCTTTTGGAAGCCCCATGCGGTTTGCTGTAGCATCAATAATTCTTAAGTTCGCCTGATGCGGAACAAGCCAATCAACATCGTCACTTGTAAGGTTATTTTTCTCCATAATTTCAGCAGAAACCTCAGCCATGTTTGTTACTGCAAACTTGAAAACTTGTTTCCCTTCTTGCTTCACAAAATGCATTTTCTTTTCAACGGTTTCAGCTGAAGCTGGATTTGCCGATCCTCCAGCAGGTTGAACTAAAAATTCTCTACCTGCACCATCAGAACGAAGGATAAAGTCTTGAACTCCTAAACCTTCTTCATTTGGCTCTAACATAATTGCGCCAGCTCCATCTCCAAAAATTACACACGTTGTCCTGTCTTCGTAGTCAATGATTGAACTCATTTTATCTACCCCAACAACAATTACCTTCTTATACTTTCCAGTTTCAATGAATTGAGCGCCCGTAGAAATTGCATAGATAAACCCTGAACATGCTGCAATTAAATCAAAACCCCAAGCATTACTCATTCCTACCTTGTCACACAATACATTTGCTGTACTAGGGAAAGGGTAGTCAGGTGTTACCGTTGCTAAAATGACCAAGTCAATATCCTCGGCTGCTGTATTTGTTTTCTTAAGTAAAGCCTCAACCGCACCTGCGGCCATGTCAGAAGATGCCCCATCTTTCATGATGCGTCTTTCTTTGATGCCTGTTCGAGAGGTAATCCACTCATCGTTCGTATCTACGATTTTAGAAAGCTCTTCGTTTGTAAGTACATATTCTGGTAAATACCCTTGTACTCCTGTTATTCCTGCAGTTATTTTACTCATAGTCTAGTTAATACTCTGTTCTAATCAATAATAATTCCGATTAAATATAGTGACAATGTATACATTATCACTGAGAAAAGTTCCAAAATCATTCGTCAATCTAGTTCCAAAAAACAAAGAAAGGCCACACAAGAATCACCCTGGTCGCCTTTGGGCTTTAAATCCCCATTGAAGAATATTCTAAAACGGAACTTAATCCATTTTTTAGAATCTCAATACCAATCTTCATAAATGAAGAATAACTTACAGCTAATTAAACTGCAACTTCTTTTTCTGCAACTACCTTACCTTTGTAGTACAATTTCCCTTCATGCCAGTGAGCATGGTGAAATAAGTGTGGTTGTCCAGTTGTTGGGCATGTTGCAATATTCTTTGCCTCAGCCTTCACGTGAGTTCTTCTTTTGTCACGTCTCGTTTTCGAGATCTTTCGTTTTGGATGTGCCATTTTACTTTGTTTACTTTTTTATTTACTTGTTCTCCGTATCCCTACGTCAAACTTAATAATCACTTTTCGCAGTTTCCTGCATTTATAATAAATGCTTTCGCTTCTATTTCAATCCTTTTAATGCTGACCAACGCGGGTCAACTTCATCCTGGTCATCTTCTTCTGAATCATCAGACAACTCATCATTGTCTTCAGCTTCAAATTTCTCTTCAACTAATACATACTCTTTTAATTGTTCCATCATGTCTTCATTGCATTCCCCTTCATCATGAATTGATCTTAAAGGCAATGAAACCATAATAAGTTCAAGGATATTGTCCGAAACATCCAATTCAAATTCTTCAGGGTAAACAATAATTAACGATTCATCGTCACAAGGCTCAGTATCAAACTTATAAACAAGTTGATACGCTCCTTCAACAGCAACCTCGATTGGGTCAGTACAACGGTCACATTCAGACTGAATAACTCCGCTAATGGCATAATGACCAATAAGCATTGTTTCCTTTTTGTCTAGAATCAACTCGATTTTCACATTCCCCTTGCGAATTATTGAGTACTCATAGTTATCAAAGAACGTGTCTGTGATGTTAAAATCAAATTTGTGTGCCCCTATCTTTAAACCAACAAAGGGTATAATATAATCTCTATTTAACTTCACTTTCACCTAAATTTCCCTACTTCACACTAGAAGTAGGGGCGGCAAAGTTAACAATTTTAACTTTAAACCTGAAAAATACTGACTTTTATTTTTAACTGCTTTTTTATGTTTCTTTTCGTTTGTCTCTTCTAAAGTCAACTCTTTTTTGTGCCTCTAGTGGATTTGCCGTTATTTCTTTTTCCAATTCATGGTTTCTAAAAGCATCAATAGCCATGTATATCGCATTTCTCATTGAAGTTCCAGAAGCTTTATCTTGCCCAACAATATCATATGCTGTGCCGTGATCTGGAGATGTTCTAATAATTGGAAGGCCTGCCGTGAAATTAACACCCTCGTCAAATGAAAGTGCTTTAAACGCAGCCAATCCTTGATCGTGATACATTGCTAAAACACCGTCATAATGCTGTCGAGCACTCGAACCAAAAAAGCCATCAGCTGGAAACGGTCCAAAAGCAACAATTCCTTCGCTTTTCGCTTTATCAATACCTGGTATAATTGACTCTAATTCCTCCGTGCCCATTTTACCACTTTCGCCAGCGTGTGGATTCACACCAAATACTGCTATTTTCGGTCTTCTAATTCCAAAATCGTGCGTCAAGCTTGCAGCGAAAGATTTGATCTTACCATACACCTTGTCTGCTGTTAACGTAGTAGCAACATCCTTTAATGGAATATGACTAGTAACCAATCCTACACGTAGAGATGGAGCAATCATTAGCATAAGCGCATCATCTTGGCCTGACATGTCAGCTAAGTACTCTGTATGACCGGGGAATTTAAATCCAGATTGATTCATTGCATCTTTTGATATTGGCGCAGTAACAAGCACATCAATTTTACCTGAAGCTAAATCACTCGTTGCCGCCTCAAGGGATTCAAATGCTAAACGACCCCCTTCAGGCGTTGCTCTACCTAAGTCAAACTTAATTTCGTCTTGCCAAAGGTTAACAATGTTGATTTTTTTATCCTTAGCCCCATCAACGGAGTCCGAATTCAAAAACACAAATTCTTTGACATCTAAGTTTTTCTTGTGAAACGAAAACACTTTAGATGACCCGTAAATAATTGGTGTACAGCTCAACAATAACCGTGTATCGTTTAAAGCTTTCATGATAACCTCAGGACCAATGCCGTTCACATCTCCTATCGAGATACCTACACGAACTGGTGCCTTTGTTATAATTTCTTTATTTGCTTCTTTCTTTTTATCCATTAAGCGTAATTTTTAAGGAAGTGATACAACAACCTAACACCTACACCAGAACCTCCTTTGGTTCTATAGGCTTCATTTTTATCTAACCATGCTGGACCAGCGATATCCATATGTACATACGGTGCTTTAACAAAATGCTCTAAGAATTTCCCTGCGGTAATCATCCCCGCAGAAGGGCCTCCTAGATTCTTTAAGTCCGCAATTGGAGATTTTACTTCGTCAAAATATTCATCCCAAAAAGGAAAGCGAACTACGCGTTCAAACGAATTATTTCCAGCAACTTCTAATTGCTTAAAATAGCGATCATCTGCATTACCCATAATTATTGAAGCATGCATTCCGATGGCACGGTGTGCAGCACCCGTTAATGTAGCAGAATCAATAACAACTTCCGGATCAAACTTTGCAGCATAAGACAAGGCATCTGCCAAAATCATTCTTCCTTCAGCATCCGTATTTAATACCTCAACCGTTGTGCCGTCAAACATTGTAATTACATCACCTGGAGCGTATGCATTTAGTCCTGGCCTGTTATCTGTAGCAGGAATTAGAGCTATAATATGGAGTGGAAGATTTTGTTTTGCTGCCAAGTAAATTGCTCCACCCATACACGCTGCTCCACCCATGTCACTTTTCATAATATCCATAGACTGAGCTGTTGGCTTCAAGCTTAATCCTCCGGTGTCATACACAACTCCTTTACCAACTAAAACGATGGGCTTTGTGTTTACCGCATTGTCTGGCTTGTATTCTACAATTGTAAACGTTGGCGGATCAATTGATCCTTTATTTACACTGAGGAGCCCTCCCATTTTCAAGGCTTCGATTTGAGCTTTTTCAAGCACCGTAACCTTTAAATCAGAATCCATTCCTAAGGCTTTTATTTCTTCGGCCAATTGTTCTGCATTTAAAAACGAAACAGGTTCATTCACCATGTCTCTTGCCCAAGAAACTGCCTTTGTAATATTCACAAGTTCGTCTACATCAGCAGTAGAAAAACTGTCATCAACACAAATTGACTTTAGTTTATTCGTTCTTTTTTCAGCATCTGAAAAGTATTTATTGAACTGGTAATTAGACAACATTAGACCTTCAACAAAAGAGAAGCTTGCATTTTTAGTTCCATGAACAGCAATCGCTTCTGCTTCTTTACTTAGTGACGCCCTTACTTTTGAGCCTGCAACACGCATCTTTTCATCGTCAGTGTTCACTTTTACTAACGCTATGATTGAATTAAGACTTGATACAATTTTCAACTCTTCGTCCAATAACAAGAATTCAGAAAACAACGCTGTATCTTCTGTTGACAGTGTAGTTGGAATATTCCCTTCTGAACCAATAATTACGCGATTTGTAATATATTCTTCGTTAGCCTTATTTATTAACTGCATTTTCTAGTATTTTGATAAGCAAAAATAATCAACTTAATGGATAAACTAAGAAGTAAATGCGTGAACTCTAGATTCCCTAGAAATCTAATTCACTTCCCAAAAGAAGTATTCAATTGTTTCCACATGAAAACAACTTGACTTAGATTCATTCAATCGGGTTTCACGAATAATTTTTACAGGTAGTCCTGCGTGTGTTTCAAAAGAAGTGAATTCAGAATTCATAAATCCTTTACTGCTAAACATGGAGTCAACAAACCCTATGCATATCCCATTATTGTCATAATTGATTGATCGTTTCGTTCTAAATGGATATGCGTCATAACTTATTTCCTGCACAAACTCTCCCGTATTGTCATAGCCGAAGTTAATTCCATTTGTTTCCTTTACGATGTTTTCTACTTGATATGACTTATGAGGCATAAGCGGTGTCCCTAATACAATTTGATCTTCTGCCGTTGGGTTCAAAATTGAATCTACAGAAAGTGCACCCCAATTCTTTTTGTCCAACATGTAAAACAACTGATTCCCTGAAAATTTATCTCGATAGCGTAAAACCTTGCTTCCGTACCCTATCTTTTCGTAAATGGAATACGGCCCTGTAGTGTGTTCTTCTAAATTGGAGTCCGTGACTTCTTCGACCCTAGAAAACCCATTCTCATCTTTCGGAGTTGAATAATTAAACAGTGACGACCCTACGTTTGTGTTTTCGTAAAATTGCTCAAACTGTGCAGAAATCAAATCGCCTTCGTCATTGAATAAATAGACCTTTTTTTGTTTGGGAGTATTCTCACTCACATCGACACCTTGTGAAGCCGGAAATGCATTCAATATAATTTTCTTGATTCTTTGCTGCTTTAGTACGGTGTCATTAAACCAAAGCGGAAACGACATGTTATATTCATTGTCCGAGAAAGGCTGTTGCATATTAAATAAGAAAGGCTGACAATCCACACGTTCCGATAATTCGAGTTGGTGTTTTTGTTCCGAGCAACTCGTAATTACAAACAAGATCAATAGCAGGTTGATAAGTAGAAACCTCATACGATTCGTTATTATTAAGGGTGTTCCCACAAGATAAAGACTCTTTCGTTATTATATCAAATATATGTTCAGTTTTTTAGCTTAAATTTGTACCATGTCAATTGAACGCCCTATAACAGATTGGTTACCCCTAACAAAAAAAGAACTCGAGAAACGCGGGTTTGAGGAAGTTGATGTTGTCCTAATTTCAGGAGATGCATATGTAGATCACCCTGCCTTTGGAACAGCCGTTGTTGGTCGAATCATTGAAGATGAAGGGTTTTCTGTTGCGATTGTTGCTCAGCCTAACTGGAAGGATGATTTAAGAGATTTTAAAAAATTCGGAAAACCCAAACGTTTTTTTGGAGTAACTGGTGGCTGTATGGATTCCATGGTGAATCACTATACGGCAAACAAACGATTAAGGTCTACAGATGCTTATACTCCAGGTGGAGCTGCAGGGTTTAGACCCGATTATGCTACGGTTGTTTACGCTAAAATCCTTAAAGAACTCTATCCTGATGTCCCTATTTTGATTGGTGGAATTGAGGCGTCATTAAGACGTGTTACTCATTATGATTACTGGGCTGACAAATTATTTCCTTCTATTTTAGAAGACTCTGGCGCTGATTTGTTGGTTTACGGAATGGGGGATCAACCTTTAAGAGAGGTACTTCAATTACTTAAAAAAGGTGTTCCCTTTAAAGGATTATCCACGGTTAAACAAGTTGCTTTTTTAATGGAAGAAAATGAACCTCTTCCAAAGAATAAGAATTGGAACACGGTTGAAATGGCAAGCCATGAAGATTGTTTGGAAGACAAACTAAAATATGCAGCCAATTTCAAAATTGTTGAAGTTGAATCAAACAAGTGGCAGGCAAATAGAATTACGCAAAAAATAGGAGATAAAACACTTGTAATCAATCCGCCATATAAAACAATGGTCGAAAAAGAGATTGATGAATCGTTTGATCTACCTTACACGCGATTACCACACCCTAAGTATAAAAAACGTGGAGCTATTCCAGCCTATGATATGATCAAATTTTCAATCAACATGCACCGTGGGTGTTTTGGAGGTTGTAGCTTTTGTACCATTAGTGCGCATCAAGGGAAGTTCATTGCCTCACGTAGTGAAAAATCAATTCTAGAAGAAGTAGATAAAGTTGTAGCTCATCCTGACTTTAAAGGATACATTTCCGATTTAGGGGGGCCTTCAGCGAACATGTACCGCATGCAAGGGAAAGACGAGGCTATTTGTGCAAAATGCTCTAGTCCGAGCTGTATACACCCTGTTATCTGTTCTAATTTGGACACTTCTCATAAACCAATGACGGAGCTTTATAAAAAGGTTGACGCTCATCCTGGTGTAAAAAAAGCATTTGTTGGATCTGGAATTCGATATGACCTATTGGTAGATGATTTTAACAAAAACAACAGTGATGGAAATCACGATGAATACATTGAACAAGTAGTTACACGACACATCAGTGGTAGACTAAAAGTTGCACCGGAACATACGTCTGACAACACCTTGAAAATGATGCGTAAGCCATCGTTTAAATACTTCCATAAATTCAAACAGAAGTATGATGAAATATCTGCAAAACATAACTTAAACCAACCGTTAATCCCATATTTCATATCGTCTCACCCCGGATGTGAAGACGAAGACATGGCGAATTTAGCCGTTGAAACAAAAGATATGGGATTCCAATTGGAACAAGTTCAAGATTTCACACCAACACCAATGACCGTTGCTACAGTTATTTACTATAGTGGCGTTCACCCTTATACATTACGACCACACCGTACGGTAAAAGACAAAGAAGAGAAATTAAACCAACGTAGATTCTTTTTCTGGTATAAAAGAGAAAACCATTCCTTTATACGGAAATCTTTACAAAAGGCAAAACGAATGGATCTCGCTGAAAAACTCTTAGACGGGAATACTTCAAACTCTAGGGTTCCAACATGGCTTGAAGAAAAACGTAAAAAGGGAAGGAAATAAATTTTATTTCTCGCAGCGATTTACCCCTTATTTAACCTCGGTCGATCTATTTTAATCAATTATCTTAAGATTTAGCACAAAAAAAAGTCCCGATGAAATCATCGGGACTTTTATATTTTAATTGAATTAGATTATTCAGCAGCAGCTTCTTCAGTGCTTCCTTCAGCAACTTCTTCAGCACTTTCTTCCTCTTCTTCTTCGTCAGCGGCACCTCTGGCCATCTTAACACCAATAACTACAGCATTTGCTGGTTCATTGAATTCCATTCCTGAAATTTTCAATTCAGAAACACGAATAGAACTTCCAATTTTCAATGTAGAAATATCAACTACGATTTCTTCTGGAAGAGATCCTGGTAAACCAACTACACGTAACATTCTGTATGGCTGTCTTAATTTACCACCATTCAAAACTCCTGGTGCAGCACCTTTAGCTCTAACTGGCAAACTAACCTTTACAGGCTTTTTATCATTCAACTCAAGAAAGTCAACATGAACTGGTGTGTCTCTAACAGGGTGCATTTGCTTGGCTTGAATAATTGCCATTGCTTTTTTCCCATCGATATCCAATTCAACTTGATATACATCTGGAGAGAAAATAAGTTTCTCTACGTCTACTGCTCTTACAGAAAAGTGAGTTTGCTCACCTGATCCATAAAGCACACAAGGAACCTGCCCTTCATTTCTCAATGCAGCATTGTTCTTTTTCCCTACGCTCGCTCTTAACGAACCGCTCAATTGCGCTTTTTTCATTTTTATTTATTTATGAGATTATAAAATGTGAACTAATGGACTCGTTGTTAACCATGCGTTTGATAACATCTGCAAATAAATCTGCAACGCTGATAACACGAATCTTGTCATGTGTTTGTGTCAATGGAATTGTATCCGTAACAATTAATTCTAAAATTGACGAATTTGTAATTCTATCGAAAGCTGGACCAGACAGAACGGCGTGTGTACAAAATGCACGAACACTTTTCGCTCCTTTTTCCATAAATAAATCTGCCGCTTTGGTTAATGTACCTGCTGTATCGCACATGTCATCGACAAGAATAACATCCTTTCCGGCAACATCTCCAATTACAGTCATTTCTGCGACTTCATTTGGTTTCTTACGTTGTTTATGGCAAATTGCCAACCCAATGTTAAGACGTTTAGCATATGAATTTGATCGTTTGGTACCCCCAGCATCTGGAGCTGCCATAATCAAATTACCATTGTTTAATTTTTCAATTTCTGGGTGAAAAATTGTAGACCCATACAAGTGATCAACAGGAACCTCAAAGAATCCTTGAATTTGATCTGCATGTAAATCCATGGTCATAATTCGATCTATACCCGCGGCCATTAGCATATTAGCAACTAATTTTGCTCCTATTGCAACACGTGGCTTATCTTTTCTGTCTTGACGCGCAAAACCAAAGTAAGGGATAACTACAATAATTTTTCTAGCAGACGCACGCTTGGCGGCATCAACCATCAACAATAATTCAAATAAATTATCTGCGGGTGGCATTGTAGATTGTACAATAAAAACATCTTGACCCCTTACCGTTTCCTCAAAAGAAGGTTGAAATTCACCATCGCTAAAGCCCGTAACCTTAACGTCTCCTAATTTAACACCATACGCAACCGCTACCTTTTCAGCTAGTATTTGTGAAGCGCGACCCGAAAATATTTTAATCCCTACAGACATAACTTATTATTGAAGAGGGCAAAGGTAGTATATTTAATATAAAAAAACAATGTGTTGGGGGAGGGTTCCAATACATAGCTCCCTGAAAGAATTGTGCTCAATTGAGTTTGATTATGATGCTTTTGCTGAATCTCAACCTGCCTACAAACCCCGAAAACACACCTGATAAAATACAGTTTAATTTCTCCTTTTTATTGAGACTTAAAAACATCTTCTGGTAACGCGCCATCTACTCCGTTGGCTAACGTTTCTTTTAAATAGAGGGTGCTTTGTTCAAAGGAAGGGATACAACTTGTTACCAGTTTCTTTACCGGGTAATAAACAAGGGATTCATTCTTTGTTTCATCTGAAATAAAGTCCCCTTTTTCATCAAACGATTCTGCAAGAAGAATACACCCACCAAAGATAAATGTGAGTTTAAGCACAGAGAAAAATACGCCTAGTAATTTATTCACCAAGCTTAATTGAATTACGGACACTAGTTTTTCTAAGGCCTTTCCACCAAAATAAACCATAGCACCAACAATTAAAAAGATAACCGTAAATGCGATTGTCGGCAAGTAATCGGAATTGACATTGAAGCTATTCTTTAGTCCATTTACGACGACATCAGAAAAATGAATTCCTGCATACAACCCTACAAATAGGGCTAGAAAAGTAAATAACTCAATAATAAATCCTTTTTTAAACCCGCGCCAAGCAGCAAGTGAAAAGAGAATAATGAATATGATATCAATGAAATTCATTCCTATAAACAACTTATTTGCAGTCAGACTTTAACCTTGTTTTAAACGACAATTGTACTTCAGGCCATAGCTTGGAAATGCCATCTGCACCCGTATGTAGTTCTTCACAAACAGCATTTAAGGCTTCAATTCCTGAAAGGGCATTCCACGATTGAACATTTACTACCGTCTCAAATGTGAATGCATTATCTGTAAATGCAAAATCTCCTGGTACTTCAACAGAAATACCATTCATCAAAACCTCTAGAGTACATTCGCCCGATGTTTCATTAATAGACAATACACGCCCTGTAATTACTGGTGTATTAATTGTTCCAAAAAAATAGTTGGCAACCTTTTTGTTTCGATCTTCATTGTTGGTTTCAACAGAAGGCGTCTCCATACTGAAAGACATTGACTTCAATACCACCATTGGATCATCAGAGGCATCACTTGCAACCTTAATCTTGTTAAATGTTCCACTTACCCCAACCCGCTCAGTTGTTTTAAATGCCGTCCATTGAAACGTTGTTGCTCCTTCGTTGTAGGTGTAAAAACAAGATTGAATTGGATCGTCTATTTTTTCAGTAGACTCCCCCTTACAAGATGTAAACCCAAAAACGATTAAGGCACTCGCCAATAAAACTAAGGTGTTTTTCATATGTCCATTTTTTTCGAAGTTAAGAATAACTCAATAAAGCGCCACATAATTTAACGGCTATTGCATCTGAATGTCTACATTCGCTAAATGGATTATGATATTGAATTAAAATTTCAACAAGTTAAGAACCAACTTGAGTCAAAATTTGGAGAAGGGATGGATATGCAAGCCATTTTATTCTTAGTAGGAGTGAACGAACTGGGTATTGGATACAAGGAGTTTTCTAAGTCTGAAAAAACAGACCTCCTACACGTTGCTATTTGTACTCTTTTAGAACCTTATGGTTATTATGAGTTTGAAGGGCGTGATGAAGAACAATGGCCACATTTCAAGCTCATTAAAGAGATTCCACCCATTAACGATCGGGAGCAACAGCACCTAATGAAAGAAGCACTTACGGCTTATTTTGTTCAGAATGACTATGTTCAGCTCACTCCTAACGCTTAAAACAATATATTTACACGCATAACTTTTACTATGGATATTTTAATCAAAGCAACGCAACTATTACTGTCTCTATCATTGCTAGTTGTATTACATGAATTCGGGCATTACTTAACGGCACGTTATTTCAAAATTCGTGTAGAAAAATTCTACCTGTTTTTTAATCCGTGGTTTTCGCTTTTCAAAAAGAAAGTAGGTGATACAGAATGGGGGATTGGATGGTTGCCACTTGGTGGATACGTGAAAATTTCAGGGATGATTGATGAGTCTATGGACAAGGAGCAAATGGAAAAACCTGCAGAGCCTTGGGAATTTCGATCAAAACCAGCTTGGCAACGACTGATTGTAATGATTGGTGGAGTTGTAGTAAACCTAATTGTAGGGGTTCTTATATACATCTTTGTTGTCTTCGCTTGGGGAGAGGAGCAGGCTCCGACAAAAACATTGAAACACGGTTTAAACATTCACGCTTCACTTGCTAAATATAACCTCAACAACGGTGACAACATCCTTGCGATTAATGGCGAAGAAGTTACCCATGTAAATGATATTAATAACGGAATCCTTTTAAGGAATCACCGCACGTTAGATGTTCAACATAAAGATGGAACCCTTGAGACAATCACACTTCCCGAAGGCATAGACTACGAGCTTTTTGAAGCAGGCGCCTTTCCTGCGGTTACACTACAAAGTTACGCTGTAATTCAGTCTGTGGACTCTGCAGAGGTTGCAGAAGCGTCAGGGCTTCAGAAAGGAGATGAAATTCATGCTGTTGGAAATGAATTGGTGTACTATGGTGATATTGCCTCTGCTTTTGGACAAAATGCAGGAAAAACAATCAACATTGATGTTTTACGTGATGGCAAAAAGAGGACCTTTAGCGCTGCTGTTCGAGCTGACAGTACAATTGGAATGGTCTATGCTGCAGAACGCTTCATTGAACAGGATAAAATTAAAACCGTTCATTATGGGTTTGGGTCAAGTATTGGCAGAGGTTTTGACCGTGGAGTGACTACCCTAGGTGATTATGTAGGCCAATTGAAATTTTTATTTACTAAAAAGGGGGCGACTTCCTTAGGAGGATTTGGGGCAATTGGAAATTTATTTCCTGCAGAGTGGGACTGGGAAAAGTTCTGGCTAACCACAGCCCTTATTTCAATCATTTTGGCATTCATGAATATTTTGCCGATTCCTGCATTGGACGGTGGCCATGTTGTGTTCTTGTTGTATGAAATTGTTACAGGCAAAGAGGCTCCTGAAAAAGTGCTTGAGTACGCACAATATGTAGGATTCTTTATTCTAATGTCCTTACTGATTTATGCAAACGGTAACGATGTGTACCGAGTAATATTTGGCGGATAAAAAGTGCTGGTAATCTTAATGCTAGCTAGCCTGTAATAAACTTGATGTTTCTCTTGAGGCCATCATACTTTGTTCTTTTTACGGCACTTTTCCTAAAAACTTCACGAAACAACTCTTCGGAGATGTCTTCCCAGTCAGATTTTGACATGCGCAATAATTGCTCATGTGGGTTAAATTTTTCTTGGTTGTGTGGCTTTGAAAATCGATTCCATGGGCAAACGTCTTGACAGACATCGCACCCGAACATCCAGTTATCCATCTTGCCTTTAAATTCTGTTGGGATTTGATCTTTTAGCTCAATGGTTAGGTATGAAATACACTTAGATCCATCAACTTTATAGGGCGCTACAATAGCATCTGTTGGACAAGCATCAATGCATTTTGTACAGGTGCCACAATAGTCTTTTATTGGCCCGTCTTCTTCCAGTTCCAGGTCAATGATTAACTCTGCTATAAAGAAAAATGAACCGTGTTTGGGGTGAATAATATTGGTGTTTTTTCCCAGCCAACCTAAACCGCTTCGTTTTGCCCATGCTTTATCCATAACTGGTGCTGAATCCACAAACACTCGGCCTCCCACTTCGCCAATTTCATCGGTAATAAACTGAAATAATGTTTTTAATTTATCCTTGATGACAAAGTGGTAATCTTCCCCATACGCATATTTAGAAATCTTTGGCGCACCTTCCACTTGTTCTGAATTTTCAGGATAGTAATTCAATAACAGTGATACGACAGATTTTGCACCATCAACTAAAAGCCGCGGATCTAAACGTTTGTCAAAGTGATTTTCCATATAGGTCATTTCACCATGGCCTCCCTGTTTTAACCAATCTTCTAATTGTCGAGATTCTTCTTCTAAAAAGTCTGCTTTAGAAACTCCCGTATAAAAGAAGCCTAGTTCTTTTGCCTTGTCTTTAATTAACCGGGTATATTTAGCTGTGTTGCTCAACGTATGTTTAAAATAAACCCCCTTGAGTATATCCTTTTTCCTTCCCTAAATGAAGGTAAGCCTTTTCAGTAGCTTTTCGGCCACGTGGTGTCCGCATTAGGAATCCTTCTTGGATTAAAAAAGGTTCGTAGACTTCTTCTATCGTTCCTGCATTTTCGCCAATAGCCGTTGCTATTGTTGTCATTCCAACAGGGCCACCTTGAAACTTGTCGATAATTACCGTTAATATTTTATTGTCCATTTCGTCCAATCCATTTTGATCTACGTTTAAGGCTGTAAGCGCCATGTTCGTAATGTCTAATGTTATATTTCCGTCTCCTTTTATTTGAGCAAAATCACGCACCCTACGAAGTAGAGCATTTGCTATACGCGGTGTCCCTCTGCTTCGGCTTGCAATTTGATAAGCAGCTTCTTCTGTAATAGGAATGCCTAATAAATCTGCCGATCGTTCAACAATCAATGTCAAGGTTTTAGCATTGTAATACTCTAATCGTAAATTAATCCCAAACCTTGCTCGCAAAGGAGATGTAAGTAATCCTGACCTTGTTGTTGCGCCAATTAAGGTAAATGGGTTTAACGCGATTTGAACAGTTCGAGCATTTGGTCCACTATCAATTAAGATATCAATGCTATAATCTTCCATTGCAGAATATAAATATTCTTCAATAACTGGGCTAAGGCGATGTATTTCATCAATGAATAAAACATCTCCTTCTTGTAAGTTTGTAAGTAAGCCTGCAAGGTCTCCTGGCTTATCCAAAACAGGGCCGCTAGTGACTTTAAACCCAACATTCAGTTCATTCGCTATAATGTGAGCCAAGGTTGTTTTACCTAGTCCTGGAGGGCCGTGTAATAATACATGGTCTAGTGGTTCGTTTCTAAGAATTGCTGCTTTGATGAAAATCTCAAGGTTCTCTACAATTTTTGGTTGCCCTGTGAAGTCCTCGATCTTTTTAGGACGCAACACTTTGTCATAGTCCTGATCGCCAGGGCTACCTGCTTCTTCTTTATAATCAAACGAATCTTCCAAGTAATTTGAATTTACTCAAAAATACAAAAAGCCCTTTGTCAAATAACAAAGGGCTTTCAATATTTCAACTATTATTTTTAATGTTCTTCTTCACCATCTTTCAATGGAACATTTTGAGGAATGAAATCCGCTTCAGCTCCTGGCTTAGAATAATCGTAAGGCCATCTGTGTACTGTTGGCAATTCACCAGGCCAGTTACCATGTATGTGCTCAACAGGAGTCGTCCATTCTAATGTGTTTGATCTCCAAGGATTTTGATCAGCCTTAGGGCCTCTAAAAATACTGTAGAAGAAATTAAACAAGAAGATAATTTGACCCAATGCTGCAATAATTGCAAAAACTGTAATGATAATGTTTAAGTCCAACATTAAATCAAATGATTCAACATCGAAATCTTGGTAAACAGAATAGTTGTAGTAACGTCTAGGTGCTCCTGCTAATCCAACAAAGTGCATTGGGAAAAACACCCCATAAGCTCCAATAATTGTAATCCAGAAGTGCGCATACCCCATACGCGTATTCAGCATTCTACCAAACATTTTAGGGAACCAGTGATAAACTCCGGCAAACATCCCAAATACTGCAGACAATCCCATTACAACGTGGAAGTGAGCTACAACAAAATACGTATCATGTATCGTAATATCCAACGCTGCATCAGCCAAAATAATACCTGTAACACCTCCTGTAATAAATGTTGACACTAACCCTATTGTAAACAACATTGCTGGTGTAAAAATTATTGACCCTTTCCACAGTGTTGTGATGTAATTAAACACCTTAACTGCAGATGGAATAGCAATCAGTAATGTTGTAAATACAAATACGGATCCTAAGAATGGATTCATACCTGTAACAAACATGTGGTGTGCCCATACAATAAACGACAAGAATGCAATCGCTAAGATAGAACCAATCATTGCTCTATATCCAAAAATAGGCTTACGTGAGTTTGTTGAAATTACCTCAGAAGATAAACCTAATGCAGGAATTAATACAATGTATACCTCAGGGTGCCCTAAGAACCAAAATAAGTGTTGGTATAACAGCGGTGAACCACCGTGTTGTGTTAACATCTCTCCACCTACAATAATGTCAGATAAGTAGAAACTCGTTCCAGCCATTCGATCCATAATCAACAATAAAGCTGCAGAGAATAGAACAGGGAATGATAATACACCAATAATTGCAGTAATAAAGAACGCCCAAATAGTTAATGGTAATTTAGTCATTGCCATTCCTTTTGTTCTCAAGTTCAATACTGTTACAATGTAGTTCAATGAGCCAATTAATGAAGATGCGATGAAAATTGCCATCGAGAACAACCAAAGTGTCATTCCTAATCCAGATCCACTTACCGCTTGTGGTAATGCAGACAACGGAGGGTAAACCGTCCATCCAGACATTGCTGGCCCAGACTCAACAAACAAAGACGCCAACATGATAATTGAAGACAGAAAGAAGAACCAGTAAGATAACATGTTCAAAAATCCTGAGGCCATATCACGGGCTCCAACTTGCAGTGGAATTAATAGGTTAGAAAAGGTACCTGATAACCCTCCTGTTAAAAGGAAGAATACCATAATTGTACCGTGAATTGTAACTAAACCTAAGTACATGTCCTCTTTCATTACTCCTCCTGGAGCCCATTGGTCTCCTAAAAAGAAGGACACAAAATCAGAAGCCTCTCCTGGCCAAGCCAATTGAATTCTAAATAATATCGACAATAACATTGCCACTACTCCCATAAATACAGCAGTCATTAAAAACTGCTTTGCGATCATTTTATGGTCATGGCTAAAAATGTATTTTGATACAAAGCTCTCCTCGTGGTGATCGTGTTCGTCATGCGCTACTGTCGCCATTTCTATCTATTTTAATTTAATTCTAATCGTATGTTATTTCCTTCTACATTTCTTCTTCAACTACAGCAGTTGAAGCGAAATATTTATCTCTAAATGTTTGTGTTAATTTAGAGTCTTCCCATTTTTTATAATCAGGCTCCTCCAAAACAACAACCATCATCTTCATTTTGTAATGTGCTCCTCCGCATATTTTATTACAAAGTAATGCGTAATTGAATTGTGTGTCATTCTTTTTCTCACGCATTTCAGCAGTAGAAAGACTTGGTACAAATTTAAATCTGGTAGTCATACCAGGCACTGTATTCATTTGAGCTCTAAAGTGCGGGAAGTAAGCAGAGTGAATTACATCTTTTGATCTGAAGTTGAACTCATACTCCTTTCCTTTACATAAATACAAGGTGTCTTTTTGAATAAAATCATCCCAGGCTTGAGCATCTAGTTTAGAATCGTGTCTACCCTTCATTTGATATAATAGACGAACAAGTTTGTTCTTACGATTTAAATCTTTCACCATTGCATTTCGATCTGCAGGAGCTAACATTAAGTGCGTATCATTCAACTTTGACTCTAACGCCTTTATCCCTGAAATCCCACTTTCCATATTCTGGATAGCTGTATCAATCGTATTCGTTGTCAAAATAGCCAATTCATTGTTGTCCGTAGTTAGTTTGTAATCAAACTTTCCTAAGGTGTTATCAACTCCTGAATAGCGAGCAGTCCAATCAAACTGCTTAGAAAATAACTCTACGCGTATTGATTCTGCCTTTGCGTCAGCAGTTGCCTCGTTCCAAGTTTTAAGCCCTAAGATTATAATTACCGCTAATACTACAGCTGGAGTTATCGTCCAAAGCATCTCTAACTTATTGTTGTGCGGATAGAAAAACGCCTTAACACCTGGTTTTTTCACATATTTAAACGCGAAGAAAAACAACAATGTATTTGTAATAAAGAAAACTGAAATAATGATTATGAAATTCAAGTTCAATAACCAATCTATTTCTGCTCCATGAATTGAGGCTGCTTCTCCACGACCTGTCCAACCATAAGTTAACATTAACCAAATGAAGCCACCAAACAATCCAAACATGAATAAAAGCATCATGTTTGCATTCAGTCTATTATCACGTGTGCTTATTTCAGCTTCGTTGTTCTTTCTTAGTTTAGAAGATATTTCATAAACTCTCATTAACTGAGCGATCGCGATTACTCCTAAAATAATTACCGCTATTATGACTAATTTCTCTACCATCTATTATAAATTATCTTAATGTATTTTTAATTATATCTCGTGATGAATACTTTCATCTAAAAATGGGTGATTCACCGGGGTAAGTGGACCTTTTGCTAGGTTCGCTAAAATCACTTTTATAAAAATCCCTGCCATTAATATTGCCATTCCAATTTCCATAAATCCAATTGAAGCAGTTGCTCCCATAGCTCCAGCAGAAACCATAATGTATACATCAACCCAGTGAGAGCTCAAAATGATAACACCTACAATGGTTAAAATACCTGCGTGGCGCTTAGCTTCTCTAGACATTAACAACAACATCGGGAATGCAAAGTTTACAATGAACATACCGAAGTAAAGAAACTTGAAGTTCTCAATTCTCATCATGTAATAAACAACTTCTTCACCAATGTTAGCGTACCAGATCAACATGTATTGTGAAAACCATAAATAAGACCACAAGAAAGACGTAGCAAACGTCCATTTCCCTAAATCATGAATATGACTATCATTTACCTTTGGCAAGTAACCTAGCTTCTTTAAGTATAACGTTAAAATTACTAGAACAACCATCGCAGAGCACCAAACACCAGCAAATGTGTACCATCCAAACAACGTTGAGAACCAGTGAACGTCAATTGACATTAGCCAATCCCAAGAAGATGTAGAACTGAATACAGAAAAGTAAACTAAGAATAAGGCTCCTTTTTTGTAATTCGTAAAGTGAATTTCTGTTCCACCAATTCGATCTTCTTCTATCGATCTTCTCTTAAAGCCTTTCCAAAACATATAGTAAACGCCTAAATAAACAACCGTTCTAATCCAGAAAAATCCTTTGTTTAAATAGAATGATTTGGCTTCTATAATTTTGTCATGAGCAACAACTTCTGGATCCATCCATGTATAGATATGGCCTCCATCCGTTAATGTTAAAACCAGAAGAATCAAGACCATAAATCCAATTCCATAAGGTATAAAACCTGTTACCGCCTCAACAACTTTCTTTATTGCAGCATACCATCCTGTTTCTGTTGCGTACGCTAATGCTAAGAAAAACAACGCCCCTAATCCTATAGAAAAGAAAAAGAAACTGTTAATTAATCCATTCGCCATAAAGCGTTGGCTAAAATTGTGATCTTCCCAAGTTAAAGCAATACCTATTCCGGTAAAAGCAACACCAATAAGTATCAATGCACGTGTTAACCTTTTTGCTTTATTTGCTATTTTGAATTCCATCTTCTTGTGTTAGTCAAATTTATAATCGTTATCCGAGACTAGTGTGCTTCTACAACTTCTACATTCTCAGCTGCTGAGAATGTACCGTAATCAGCATCTTGAAACTTCCTAATGTAGTGAACCAATGTCCAAATTTCTTTTTTGTCTAAAATTGGATTATGAGCACCCATCATTCCTTTTCCATAATAAATAGAATAGAATAATTGTCCATCACCAAGGTTCGTAAGGTTAGCATAATCAGGAACACCTGCATAAGCACCACTCAACACCATTGGTCCGTTTCCATCACCCTTAGCCCCATGACAATGTGCGCAATTTGCACTAAATAATTTTTTACCTGTAGCAAAGATCTCTTTTGAATTCTCAGAGTCAAGTGCCAACGGATTCTTATCTGAAGCAGCTAAGTCATACTCATTGACTTCTGTTAAATCAGCTCCATACATTCCATGCGTAGTTTTCATAGATGTGTGTGCTTTTCTTGCATAAGGCATCATTAAAGCAACAGTTGCTGAATCAGTTCCATAATATGGGATAGTTCCAGAAGGAGGTGTCATTGCTGACTGCTTCAACTTAAGTTCTGTGTTTTCTCGTCCTTTTACTTCACCGTAATCAACATAAGGTTCAATTGCTGGAGAACGATACATGTCTGGCATATATTCTAACCCTGAACTATCAGGATCTGACGCACATGAGCCAAACATTAGTGTTGTAACTGCTGCTATAGCTATACTTGATATAATTCTAAATTTCATTTTCATCAGTGTTGTATGAAAAACTATTAAATTTCTTTTTGCTCAATCTCTACCAATCCTGTCTCTTTCACCAAAGATTCTAACTCTGCAGCTGAAAACTTTGTGTTCTGAGAAGCTCTTAGTTCAATTACAAAACGATCGTCTGTTGTTCTTGGATCTGGATTTTGAGCTTTCATTCCAGGTAAAGTTCTATTTGCAATAAAATATGTTATTGCCATACCATGTGCTGCACACAGTACAGTAAACTCAAATGTAATTGGAACAAATGACAACATATTCTCCATGTAAGAGAAGTTTGGTTTACCTCCAATATTCATTGGCCAATCAACAATCATGAAGAATCGCATTCCCACTGTTGCCAATGTTAATCCAATTAATCCATAGATGAATGCAAATATCCCTAAACGCGTTTGCTCAACACCAATTATTGGGTCTATTCCGTGAATAGGAAACGGAGAAA
This sequence comes from Crocinitomicaceae bacterium, assembly GCA_029238665.1. Taxonomy (GTDB): domain Bacteria; phylum Bacteroidota; class Bacteroidia; order Flavobacteriales_D; family Crocinitomicaceae; genus UBA4466. The sequence continues at coordinate 50,640 of JAQWFQ010000002.1, forward strand.
ATACCTCTTCTACCTTTACACCTTTAGACACTAAATGTTTTGCACCATCTTTAAGTACATCATCATCGTCATACATTGCGTATATTACTCTGTCTGCCATGTCTTATTGATTGTTAGATTTATTCATTAATTCCTTAACTTGACCTGCCCAATCGTCACGTTCAGCACGACCTTTAGAAGCTCCTGTCAATTCATCAAGAAGGTTATATTCTTTTTTAGTCATTTTACTTACTTGTAAATAAGTAACGATTCCTATTTCATTCAGTTTCCCTTCTAATACAGGTCCAACTCCTGAAATTGCTTTCAAGTTATCTTTCTTCCCTTCTGATTCAGTTCCTAATACTGACATCAAAGCTGTTCTTTTTTCAGAAACTTCACCATCAGCTAATTTCGTCTTCGCTTTTGCTTTAACCTCTTTTTTCTTTTCAACTACAGGTGCTGCGTGAGTATCTGGAGCATTCTTGTAAGACTCTCCTGATGACTTCAAAATTGATTTAACCTCTGCAATTGGCAGTACTGGGAAGTATCTTGCAAACAACAAGAAGAAAACAAAGAACAATCCAATTGTACCAACGTACACACCAATATCAATGTGACTTGGGTAGTGCATACTCCATGAAGATGGAAGGTAATCTCTGTGAATCGATGTTACAATAATTACATAACGCTCGAACCACATTCCGATGTTTACAACGATAGAGATTATGAATGTAAAAATTAAACTTCTTCTTAACTTTTTGAACCACATTAATTGTGGTGAAATAACGTTACAAGTCATCATTGAAGCATACGCCCACCAGTAAGGTCCTGTTGCTCTATTGATAAATGCATACGCTTCATATTCAACACCTGAATACCAAGAAACAAACAACTCCGTAATATATGCAGTACCTACAATAGATCCTGTTACCATAATTACAATGTTCATATACTCAACATGTCTTGTGTGTATATACGCCTCAAGATTCATCGCCTTACGCATAACAAGCATCAGTGTTTGTACCATTGCAAAACCTGAGAATACAGCTCCTGCAACAAAGTAAGGTGGGAAAATTGTTGTATGCCAACCAGGTATAACTGAAGTGGCGAAATCAAAAGATACAATCGAGTGTACAGAGAATACAAGTGGTGTTGCTAAACCAGCCAATACCAATGAAATTAATTCAAATCTATTCCAATGTTTAGCACGACCAGACCATCCAAAAGATAAAATTCCGTACATTTTTTTAGAAATAGGCTTCTTTGCTCTATCACGAATAGTTGCGAAATCAGGAATCAAACCAATGTACCAGAATACCAATGAAACTGATAGGTATGTCGAAATCGCAAATACATCCCAAAGAAGTGGTGAGTTAAAGTTAACCCACAATGAACCAAAGTGATTTGGCAAAGGCATTACCCAGTAACCTACCCATAAACGTCCCATGTGAATTAACGGGAACATACCAGCCATAAATACGGCAAAGATTGTCATCGCTTCCGCTGAACGGTTAATGGCCATTCGCCATTTTAGACGGAATAATAACAGTACCGCTGAAATCAATGTTCCTGCGTGACCAATACCTACCCACCAAACAAAATTAGTAATATCCCAAGCCCAACCAATGGTCTTGTTCAATCCCCAAACACCAACTCCTGTTCCTAAAAGATATAGGATACATCCTACACCGTAAATCCCAATAATTAATGCGATTCCAAACAGGATATACCATGTTTTTGGCGCTTTGTCCTCAATCGGTTTACAAACATCTTCTGTAATGTCGTTAAAGGTCTTGTGACCTAAGATGAGGGGTTCTCTAATTGCTGCTTCCTTATGCATTACAATAGGGTTTTTGTTTCAATTAATGATTATTGTGTTCTCCATGTCCTTCTGAACCATGCGCTTCACCGTGTGCATCTGTATCCTCTTGGTGATGTGGTTCTTCAACTACTTGAAGATCATTTAACTCCTTATTTTCTTCGTTTCTAACTTTGACTTTAAACCAAACGTTAGGTTTTACTCCGATTTCCTCTAATGCTTGGTAAGATCTCTTATCATCAGCACTTTTACGTACCATTGATTTTATATCATTCCAATCACCAACTGTGATGGCGTTCGTTGGACAAGAATCTGAACAAGCAGATGTAACGTCTCCGTCAACAACAGCTCTACCGTCTTTCTTAGCAACTAATTTTCCTTCTTGAATTCGTTGAACACAGAAAGAACATTTCTCCATTACACCTCTAGTTCTAACAGTAACGTCTGGATTTAATACCATACGCCCTAAATCATCCTGTGCAGGATTAATTTCTGCTTGCGCTTTGTATGATGGGTAATTAAACCAGTTGAAACGACGAACTTTATACGGACAGTTGTTCGCACAATATCGTGTACCAATACACCTGTTATAAGTCATTTGATTTAATCCTTCATTACTATGCGTTGTTGCAGCAACAGGACAAACAGTTTCACAAGGAGCATGATTACAGTGGTGACACATCATAGGCATGTGAACAACCTTTGGATTTTTAGCTGCAATTTCTGCATCTGCAAACCAATCAATCTTACTCTTCTCATGATCCTTACGCTGTCCAGGGGCAGCTTCTTCATCAGATGCGAAATAACGGTCAATTCTTAACCAGTGCATTTCACGTCCTTTTCTGATTTCAGTTTTCCCAACAACAGGAACATTGTTTTCAGCTTGACAAGCAACGAGACAAGATCCACACCCGATACAAGAAGACAAATCAATTGTCATTCCCCATCTGTGACCAATCTTTTCTACTGGATGCTCATCCCACAAAGTGAACTCACTTACAGGTGCAGCAACGTGATGACCATTCTCATCTAACTTCTGTAAAGTATGCGTTGGATTATACGCTTCTTTATCTTTTGCATTATAAATATCAAGTGTTGTTTCTCTAACAATTGAATGACGTCCCATCACCGTTTGGTGAATTTGTGTCGCTGCAATTGGGTAAGAACCTTCTTGTTTTGTAATTGTAGCAACCCCATCGTAAGAGGTAGTTCCATTCACAGTTGAAGTGAATGCAAATGCATTTGCTCCAATAGGTGCAGGGTTTCCATTTTCTAATGTAACATGTCCACCATATTCTTTCGTTTGGAAAGCCGCCTTACCAATATTTTCGCCGTTAGCACCTCTACCATAACCCAAGGCAACACCAACTGTGTTTAATGCTTGTCCTGGTAAAGGGAAAACTGGAAGAGTAAGCTCTTGAGAACCAACCTTGATTGTCGCTAAGCCTAACCCATGTTGCTCATCGTATGTTGTAGCATAATCTTGCTTCAACATGTCTACAGGGTTCATTGTAATGTAGTTGTCCCAAGTAGCTTTAGTCATTGGGTCTGGAAGCTCTTGCAACCATGGGTTGTTCGCTTGAGACCCATCTCCTAGTCCTGCTTTTTGGTATAAAGAAACCTCAACCGCACCTCCTTTTGGAAGCTGTGCTGCTAACCCGTTCAATGCTGATCCATTAAATGAAACACCAGTAGCAGCAGGAGCTGCTTCGTTATCACAACTGTTATGAACTACAGCATTCCAGTATGATTCAAAATCAGCATGTTCAGTTTGAGTTGGGAAGCCATATTGTTCCCAAAGCCCTCTAATGTAATCGTATGCTACCTTAGAGTCTTTTCCTCCACGCTTTGCTTGACCTGCCCATACTAAAAACGACTCAATCGCAGAAGCTGTATTGTGAAGTGGACGTATAGTTGGTTGTGCAATTGCGGAATGTGATCGTGTAATCCCCATGTCCATCCATCCTTCTAAAGCATGGTGGTCTGGTGTTACATATGTACAATTTGCAGCCGTTTCATCTGCGTAAGATGATAATGCTACTGTAATTTTAGCTTTACTTAAGCCCTCAACAAATGCAGACCCATTTGATAAGGTGTATGCTGGGTTTACTCCGTAGAATATTACAGCTTCAGGGCTTTTATTGTTAACAACATCCTGAACAAACGCATTCATTTTCTCATCTTGAGACATGAAGATATTTAGTGGATTATTAACGTTGATTGTAGTTTCGTATGCTCCTAAAATGTCATTTAGCTTATTAACTAAAACCTGAACAGCTTTATTGTTAGAGTCACACACAACTAGAGATTCTCCTTTAGAATGTTTAAGTGCTTTTACAGCAGCATCAGCAACTTTCACTGCTTCTTTATCAGCAATTGAAGTAGAAACTCCTGTGTTAACCCCCATCTTACTTAAGATGTAAGAAATAACATTTGCTTGTTCAGATGGTTTAATCATCCCTCTGCTATCGGCATTCGAACCGGTAATAGACATGTTTGATTCGAATTGGAAGTGTTTTGACATCCATTCGCCATCAGGATTTCTTCTTGAAGCGTATTGAGGTGTGAACTGAGTCGGTAATAACCATGAGTTCAAGAAATCAGCACCAATACTTACAATTGTTTTTGCTTTAGAGAAGTCATAATCTGGAATGATTCCATCTGAAGATGGATTTTCCGTATTAACAAGCAATCCTAAGCTTTCTTTATTTGCCGCACGCATACCAGCGTAAGAAACAGCATCGTACTGAATGTGCTCAAATTTATTTTCGTCACCCAATGATTTAGCCAATTCAGAAATTGCCGTCTGTGCAGAAGAGCTAATAACCGTATTAGAAACTAAAACAACTTTACTCGCAGATTTAAGCCCTGAAATGATTTTTGAATCAATGTCAGCATACGACTTAACTTCGCCTTGCATTGTTGGTCCAGTCAATCTAGCGCCATCATACAACCCCAAAACAGAGGCAATAATTCTTGGATTAACAGCACCTTGAGTAATTCCTTGATCTTTATTCCCTTTAATGAAAATTGGTCGACCTTCTCTCGTTTTTACAACAATACTCGCATAAGCAGCACCGTCATAGTATGTAGAAGCATACCAAGTTGCCATTCCTGGAGTTACATTTTCTGGTTTGTTAACATAAGGGATAGCCTTAGTAACAGGCGCCTCACAGGCCGCAACAGTAGCAGCAGCAACACTAAACCCTAAAAACTTCAAGAAATCACGACGTGCTGTCGATGTTTCCTCTAAGCTCTCATCACCCAAAAACTCTTCAACAGAAGTTTGAGCAGGAAACTCTTGATCTCTGGATTCTAAGAAAGATGAAGTCTCTTTCAACTCATCCATACCTTTCCAATATTTTCTTTCCATCGCCATATTCTTATTTAGAATTCTTCTGTTTCTTATTAATAGTGGCATTTAGCGCATTCCCATCCGCCTAATTCCATAACTGTAACTTTTCCATCCTCCAAATATTTGCCGTATAGCTCTTTATCGCCATCCATCAAACGTTTGTGAATCTCATCGTAATACCCATCTTTTTTCGTGTCTAACACGCCATTAGAAATTTCTTTTTCCTTGTGACACTCGATACACCAACCCATTGTTAAGGTTGTCTTCGTTAATTGAATATTACCTTCAACTTTATTAAGCTCTTCAACTGTTTGAACTTTTGCAGTTTCAGTCATTGAAGCCATGTCTCCATGACACTGCTTACAATCAACCCCACCTACTTCAACGTGTTGAGAGTGATTAAAATAAACGTGATCTGGAAGAACGTGAACTTTATTCCAAACAATTTCTTTTGTTTCACCTGTATATTTACCCGCTCCTGAAGGATCATACCCTGCAGCGTCATAAATTTTCTGAATTTGTTCTTGTTGCTCAGGAGTTGTACCACTAACCTGCTTATGACAATTCATACAAACGTTTACTGTTGGTAGCCCAGCAGTTTTCGATTTTGTAACTGAATTATGACAATACTTACAGTCAATTCCATTTGTTCCAGCGTGAACTGAATGCGGGAAAGCAATTGGTTGAGACGGTTGATAATTTTCAACAAGCCCTATTGAGTATAAACTTAAAAACAGTGTGACCAACAGTCCTAAAACAACGGCAACAATTCCAAGCGCAACAAACTTTCGGTTTGACCAAGCCCACTGCTTCAACTCATCTGTGTATGTCATTTCATCATCAAATGCCTCACCTTCCATTTCAGCGGAAGCAGACTTCAATTGACGACGCACACCACCTACAGCTAGAATCACAACAACAAACACAATTGCAAGTACAATCCAAACCCAGCCTAAGCCAGATTCTTGCTCTACACTTGCACCTCCTGCACCCCCTAGAGAACCAACCGCAGCGGTAACTTCTTCTTGAGAATCAACCCAATCAAAAATACTTGTGATTTGCTCCTTTGACAAGTCAGGAAACGCTGTCATTGCAGTTTCAGACCAAGTTGAAACCGACTGCGCATAAGGATCTGCAGCTGCAGCATTGCTCCAGTTGTTTACCCACTGGAAAATTGAACCCTCGGCAGCACCTCCGTCAGACCATTTCTGACGAGCCTCAAAAAGCTTCGGTCCGGTACCATCTTTAAAAATTTGGTGACACGTTGCACACTTTGCCTTAAAAAGGGCGTCACCTTGTGCCTGGGCATTGAATGCTCCAGTCAACAACAACAATGTTAGTGCTCCAAAGCACCACTTACTAAGATCTCTAAACATCTGACTACTAGATATTTTCATGTAAAAAACTGTTAGTCCAACATCGAAAAAACACTTTTCGACGAAAGCAAATTTAGTAGAAATGTGAGAGTTCATGACAGTTTTATGACAATTTCAACCCCGTATAACTTAATTTAAAACCATTCTAAATAAGCCAAGTCTCCTAATTTAAATTAACATACTTTCACAACCCTCTTTACAACAAAAACTTAGGGACTTTAATTAACTTCGGCATAAAGATTGATTAAATCTATTTTGTAACTTAGCAGCAGCATGAAAATAAATCTTAAAAAAACACGAATTATAACGCTTGGACTTGTTATGAACCTGGGGTTTCTTTTTGCACAAGAAGGAAACGTAAAAATCATTAAGGACAATAGAATTGATGCACTCGTAAAGCAACAAGGAGAAGTAATCCCCCCAGCACTAAACCCAACTATAGATGGGTTCAGAATACAGCTGTTTTTCGACTCACAAAAAAGTGAGATTAACGCCGCCAAATTAAAGTTCATGTCTCAGTATAAAACTATTGACACATACGTTTCTTACAACGCCCCTAACTTCTTTTTAAAAGTTGGAGACTTTAGAACACGTTTAGAGGCTGAAAAAATAAAGGCACAGATAACAGCAGCGTTTCCAACCAGCTTTATTGTCAAAGAAAAGATCAATCTACCTCGTTTAGAAAAAAGCACTTTTTCAAATTAATTTTGGGCATGAACTATAAGCTCGGGAAGAACTATAAACTCTGTAGCAAAACAACAATACAGGGACTCTTTGACAATGGTGTTTCTGTTAAATGCTACCCTTTTGTCGCACTAATCAAAGAAGTCAAATTCGAAGATGAAATGCCATTCAAGGTCGTTTTTTCAGCACCAAAACGCACCTTTAGAAAAGCGGTTCAAAGAAATGCAATTAAACGAAAGTCAAAAGAAGCTTTTCGTCTAAATAAAAACATTCTTGAACAGTACCTTAAAGAGAATAATAAACAAATCGCACTCTTTTTGGTATATTCCACCCTCGAAGAATTTGACCACATTATTCTTCAAAAGAAAACAAAGAAATTATTTGATAAAATCATAAAGAAACTAAATGAGCCGCATGTTTAATTTTTCAAACCCTATACGAGTAGCACTTGTTATTCTTTCACTAACGTTTACAGCACCTTCTTTTTCTCAATCGAATGGATTTGAAGTTGTACGCAGCCTAGAGTTACTTGATCAAATCTATGAGCATCTCGAAAAGTATTACGTTGATGATTTAGAAACAGGAAAAATGGCAAAGACTGCAATTGATGCAATGCTAAAAGAGCTTGATCCTTATACTGTATACTATCACGAATCTAACATTGAAGATTATCAGCTAATGACTACAGGCCAGTATGGTGGTATTGGGTCGTTAATTCAGAAGCACGAAAACTTTGTTTACATATCTGAACCCTACAAAGGAAAACCTGCAGAAAAAGCAGGGTTAAAAGCCGGAGATAAAATTCTTGAAATTGACGGAAAAGACATGGAGAATAAATCTTCTGCTGATGTCTCTGCTGCGCTAAAGGGACCTAAAGGAACCAATGTAAAGATTAAAGTGGTGCGCAATTTTAAAGACATAAAAACAATAACTGTTGCTCGCGATGAAATAAAACTTCCAGACGTTCCATACTCTGGTATGTTAAACGAAACAACTGGATACATCAAACTCAATAGTTTTACACACACAGCGTCTTCAAATGTTAAATCAGCATTCGCTGCATTGAAAAAACAAGGAATGAAAGAACTCGTCCTTGATTTGCGTGGCAATGGCGGAGGACTCTTAATTGAGTCTGTGCGAATTGTGAATATGTTTATTGAAAAAGACCAACTTGTTGTCTCCACAAAAGGTAGAGTTATTGAAGAAAATAACGTTTACAAAACGATGAACGCACCCATGGATTTAGAAATCCCATTAGTTGTATTGGTTGATCAAGGCTCTGCTTCTGCCAGTGAAATTGTTTCAGGTAGTTTGCAAGATTTAGATCGCGCGGTAATTATTGGGACGCAGTCTTTTGGAAAAGGACTTGTTCAAAGAACTTATGATTTAAATTATGGCTCAAAAATAAAATTGACAATCGCTAAATACTACACCCCTTCAGGAAGGTGTGTTCAGCGACTTGAATACTATGATAACGCCCATGGCGATAAGGCATTGGAAATACCTGATTCGTTGGTGACAATTTTTAAAACTAAAAACGGTAGGCCCGTAATTGATGGTCGGGGTATTGATCCAGACATTGCAGTTGAATTAAACGACTTGAGCCGATTAACTGCAACCATTTATAGAAACCACCTGTTCTTTGACTTTGCAACACAATACTACTATGCCCATGATTCTATTTCAGAGGCAGCAACATTTGAATTGTCAAATGAAGAGTACGAAGCGTTTAAAGATTATGTCTTGGATCAAGAATTCACGTATTCTACTGCATCTGAAGAAATGCTAAACCGAATGAAAAAGACTGCAGAGCAAGAAGGGTTTTTTAAAGACTCAGAAGCAGCATTTAATGCCTTAATGGAAAAAGTTACACCATCAAAAGAGCGTGATTTAACCAAGTTTAAAACACAAATAAAATCCATGCTTGAAAATGAAATAATTTCAAGGTATCACCACCAATCTGGAAGAGCTCAACACGCATTCAAGGACGACCCATTCATTAAAAAATCATTGGAGATTCTTCAAGATAATAGCCAGTACAATACTATTCTTAAAAATTAAGCGTTCTTAAAAAAACAATAGCTTCTTCAATTATGTTGAACCGAATTTTCGGACAAAATGTTCACACTTCCTTACATGTTCTAGGTCTTTGTGGCGTAGCTGTTGGCATTCCTTTGAATAAGGTTGTGATGTCGGTGTCTATGCTTTTTTTAGCGCTCAACTTACTCCTAGAGTCTGACTTTAAAACGTATTGGAATAATATCAAACAACATAAGATCTACCACGTAATCCTTCTTTTTTTTCTGTTCAAACTGCTCAGCTTGACTTGGACTTCAAATTTTGGATACGCAATTCATGATTTTAGAGTAAAGCTCCCTTTATTAGCAATTACGACCGTACTCGCTGTTAAACCCATAGTAAATCGCACCCATTTACACCTTATTCTAGTTGCTTTTGTTACCTCTACAATATTGGTTTCCTTTATAAATTTTGGCATGTATCAGCACTGGATTGGGAGTCGGAATTACGATGACATACGCGGAATGTCGATTTTTTCTTCACACATTAGATATGCTTTAACAGTTACTTTTTCCATTGGGATTTTATTACATTTTTATTCCTTTTCAAAAAAATATTGGCCACTTATTTCCGTACTCATTTTATGGTTATTGTTCTACACTTATTATAGTCAAGTTGTTAGCGGGTACCTGACTTTAATTGGAGTACTCGGCGTATTTCTAATCTATAAACTATGGAATACTAACCGAATAATAATTCGTTCAATTGGACTCGTTTTTATTGTGTTGTCTACATTTTTTAGCCTCTGGCTTTTTACCCCCATTGAAATCAACCATTCTGACTATAAAGACCTGCCTAAGCAAACAGCAAAAGGGGCGTATTACACAAATCATTTTAGCGCTGTTTCTCCAGTTACTGAAAAACCAATTTATATTTTAGTTTGTGAAGCTGAATTAAGAAATGACTGGCCAATGTACTCAAGAATTCATTTTGATACACTGGATAAAAAAGGCCAGCCAATTAAATCTACCATAATTCGATACCTTTCGTCAAAAGATTTGACGAAAGATGCTGAAGGGCTATCTAACTTAATCCCTGGAGATATTCAAGCAATCGAAAATGGAGAAGCTAGCTATATTAATACGGGAATAACGGCCCGGTTATATGGCATTAAATATCAATTAAATAACACTGATAATCCGAATAATCATTCATTACTAGAGCGTTTCGAATACTGGAAGGCTGGTGCTCAGATCTTGTCTGACAATTATATTTTTGGTGTTGGAGTTGGAGATGTCGATGATGCGTTTAAATCGTATTACAAGAAATCAAATACCCTTTTAACAGAAGAAAATCAGCATCGATCACACAACATGTATCTAACCGTATTTATCACCTTAGGGATTGTTGGATTAAGTATTTTTACACTACTACATATACAATTTATTCGTTTAAACTTGACACACAAGAATCTACTAGCCTTAATATTTATAGTTATCATGTTACTTTCATTTCTAATTGAAGACACCCTAGAAACACAAACAGGAATTACATTTTACGCCTTATTTTTGGGGCTTTTCTTTTCTTCAAAACAGGCAGAAAAAATCGACTAAATTAATCCAAGAGTGGATTCCTGAATTGAAACAAGCTATTTCGAGTTCTATTTTTTAGCCAATTAATCCTTATATTTAAAAAACGCTGAACTATGACAAAAGCATTACTCCTAATATTACTATGTGCCCCTATACTTGGATTTGGCCAGTCACAGGGGTCCATTCTCTCGCTAACATTTTCTCCAACAAATCCAACCAACACAGACACCATTTCTGTTTATGCTGAGCTAGCATTCACCTCTTCTAATTGTCCCTTAGACATGAAAATGTTCAGTATTTCAGGAAATACGATTGTAGCATCTACACACCATTGTGTGGGAGTGCTTGCTGCAATTTGCAATACAATCGACACCTTTAAACTTGCACCTTTAGCTACAGGGAATTACTTATTTAATTTGTCACTCTCTTCTGGAATCGGTGGGCCTCCATGTTCGCCTGGGATTGTTCCAGATGACAATGATACTATAACGTTTGATGTCATTGGGTCTTCTGCAGGAATGGAAGAACAGCTTCTAACAAGTAAGAAATTACTACGGGTAGTAGACCTCTTTGGAAAAGAGATTAACGCGAAACCATTTACCCCATGCCTCTATATCTATGACGATGGATCCGTTGAACGGAAAATGGTTGTAAGACCATAGAGATTGACATGAGATTTAGTCAAAAACATGCTCTTTTTAATACCGTTAAACACTTCCAAGACAAAAGTATTACCTTTGCTAAAAAAATTGAGCGATGGGCTTCGAGTTAACGAAAGAATTTCTTGAGTTATTAAATACTGCAGTACAGCAGAAAAATGCTCCTTGGGTAGAAGAAAATCTTTTTATTCTACACCATGCTGATATTGCTGCAATTATTGATGAACTCGAGTTCGATGACTCCGTCTATATATACAAACTTCTTAATGAAGAGTTACAGGCGGATGTTCTTGTTGAGTTAGACGAAGATCTTCGAGATAATATTATTAGTACGTTTTCATCGAAAGAAATTGCTGAACAATTGGAGTTTATGGACTCTGATGATGCAGCTGATTTAATTAATGAATTCCCTCAAAAACAAGTTGAAGAAGTCATTGGGCACATTACAGATGTGGACACCGCAGAAGACATTGTAGACTTGTTAAAGTATGAGCCTGACACTGCTGGAGGGTTAATGCAAAAAGAGTTTGTTCAAGCGAAAGCAGAATGGCCTGTTAACCGATGTGTTGTTGAGTTAAGAAGGCAAGCCGAAGAGGTTGAGAAAATATTTACAATTTATGTTGTAGATGAAAACAATAAATTGGTAGGGTTTTTATCCTTAAAAAGTCTATTGTTTGCAAAGCAAAAAACAAAAATTAGCGACTTATACCAGCGTAAAAATATTATCTCTGTTAAAACGAGTGATGATAACGAGGAAGTTGCTAAAATCATGGAGAAATACGATTTAGTTTCTGTCCCAGTTGTTGACATTCAAAACAAATTAGTTGGACGAATTACCATTGATGATGTCGTTGACGTAATTAAGGATGAGGCTGAGAAAGATTTTCAATTGGCATCTGGTATTTCTGAAAACATTGAGTCAAGTGATAGTGTTTGGAGAATATCTAAGGCGCGTATTCCATGGCTTTTTATTGGATTAGTAGGTGGTGTTCTAGGAGCTCAGGTAATATCAATGTTTGAAGGGGGTATTAGTGAAGTTCCACAGCTGGCTTTCTTTATTCCTCTAATTACAGCGATGGGAGGAAATGTTGGTGTTCAATCTTCAGCAATTGTGGTTCAATCATTAGCCAGAGGAACAGACCAATTTGGATCTACCTTTAAGAAATTAAGAAAAGAGGCGCTCGTCAGCCTTGTTAACGGAATCTTATTATCGATTATCATCTACGGGGTTGGCTTTGTATTCCACAGTGCTACCCTTGGTATTGTAGTAAGTACCTCTTTATTAACTGTTGTTATTTTTGCAGCTATATTTGGGACCTTAATTCCGCTCATGTTAGACCGGTACAAGATAGATCCTGCACTAGCTACAGGACCATTCATTACCACATTAAACGATGTGCTTGGGTTGTTTATCTATTTAACCATCGGAGTACTCGCGTACGGGATATAAGTCAACTATACTATGACCGTTGTTTTCCTTGATCGTGTCCACCCTATTTTAGAAGAGCGCTTATCTGAAAATGGCTACACCTGTATTGATGCTACATCACTTAATTATGATGACTGTTTAGCTGTATTACCTGATACCCATGGGATTGTTATTCGATCGCGATTTAAAATCGATAAAGATCTTCTCTCCCATTGTCATGCGCTTAAATTTATAGCGCGTTCTGGTGCTGGAATGGAGAACATTGACATTGATGCTTGCAAACAACGCGACATTACTCTTTACAACGCTCCTGAAGGAAATCGAAACGCTGTAGGTGAACATGCCCTTGGAATGTTATTGAGTTTATTTAACAACATTTCATTTGCTGATACTGAAGTTCGCAATGGAAAATGGGATCGTGAAGGAAATAGGGGTGTTGAGCTCGATGGCAAGACCGTTGGCCTGATCGGATTTGGAAATAATGGTCAAGCATTCGCTAAAAAACTACGCGGATTTGACACTCAGATACTGGCATATGATAAGTATAAAACTGGGTTTAGTAATTCAACAGTGAAAGAATCCAGTTTAAAGGAAATCTACCAAAAAGCCGACGTCATTAGTTTTCACATCCCTCAAAATGAAGAAACGATCTATTTCGCGAATGAACCATTTTTCAATCGATTTAAGAACAATATTTACCTCATCAACTTGTCTCGCGGTAAAATTGTAGAAACAGCGGCTTTAGTTCGAGGAATTAAGTCGGGACGTATTTTAGGTGCCTGCCTAGATGTTCTGGAATATGAAAAGACAAGCTTCGAATCGTTTTTCGAGCAAAACTTATCGGCAGACTTCAACTATTTACTCGAATCAAAAAAAGTACTCTTATCTCCACATGTTGGCGGATGGACACATGAAAGTTACTTTAAATTAAGTGCTGTTTTAGCAGATAAGATATTGAATCAATTCAAGGGGTGAATTCGAAGTAAATTTCCGTAAAAAAGGTCTTTCCCTGTCGTTGTTTTCATCCACAATTCACGGGCCTCACTTCTACCCTTCTCAAAGTGCACTTTCCCTGCAACTTCAAGTGTTCGAAGGTCAACTTTTGGTGAGTAGGTGTTTAACACTAAAAACCCTTTTCTTCCGATAATTTTTCCTGCTTGAACAATAAGTTCATCCAGCTTATCCTCTAATTTCCACTTCTCTTTTTTTGCACCTATTCCCCAAGCAGGAGGGTCCATCATAATTCCATGGTAATGGTTTTTCCGCTTAACCTCGCGAGCCGCAAACTTCAATGCGTCTTCATGTACCCATTTAATGTCAGAAAGCTTACTTGAATCCATATTCTCTCTTGCCCAACCAATCAGTTGCTTTACCGAATCTACATGTAAAACAGTGTCACACGTGTTTTTTGCCACCACAGAAGCAGCTCCCGTATAAGCAAATAGGTTTAAGAATTTATCACTCCCTTTGAGGCGCTTCGTTAAAAAATCCCAGTTTACACGCTGCTCTGGAAATAGGCCAAGGTGTTTGAACTTTGTAAGTTTCAGGTTAAACGTTAAATCGTTATATGTAATTGACCATTCTTTTGGGCTCCCTTGCTTCAAACACTTCCATTTACCAGAAGTTTTATTGTTGGAAACAAACTCCCAATGGGCCATTTTATTCCACTCTTCAAAAGGTTTTCCAGATTTAAAATACGCTTGAACTTCTGGTCGAATTGTAATTACAGAACCCCAACGCTCTAGCTTTTTACCTCCTCCAGCGTCAATGAGTTCATAATCATCCCAACCTGTAGTATATAAACGTTCTTCTGACATTCTACCTACGTGGAGTCTTTCTCCTTCCTCCCATCATTTGCGACATTCGCATTTGATTTTTAGATGGAGCAACCTGAAGTTGTTTTTGCATCTGGTTAATCTGATCTCTCATCATTCCACCAGTATCTAATTTTTTAGCTTCAGCTAAAAGACTTACAGCTTCTTTTTTTCTGCCTGTTTGTGCACAAATTCCTGCTAAATGCATTCGTGCTACGGCATTATCTTGACCCGTTCTCAATCCTAAGCTCATTGCTTTGCGCAGGTAAGACTCACTCTCTGAAAGTCCAAGTTCTTGTGTGTTTAACACTGCCTTTAAAAACAAAATGTAAGCGTGTTGCTTTTTTGGTAGAAGTTGTGGGTGCGTTATTTTGTTAATGAACTTCGATGCTTTTTCAGTATCTCCTGTTCTCATAGCATTCAATGCTAAAACCATGTTTTCATTCCTAAAGAATGTTAACCCAACAATACCTGTCACTAAAATCATCACGATACCCCATCCCCAGTATCCATTATAAAACAAGGTTACGGTGAAAAACAAAGACAATGCTGCAATTATACAGCGAATAATAAATCTAATCATATCTTACTTAGTTGTTGCTATACATTTCAACTCAATAGCAATTGGAGTTGGTAATGAATTAATTTCTACTGTTGTTCTACAAGGCAAATTGTCCTTGAAGTATTCAGCATATATTTTATTGTAGGTGTGAAAGTCACGTTTCATATTTACTAAAAATACGGTCACGTCTACTAGTTGATCCCAGCTTGACCCTGACTCTTCAAGTATTACACGAACATTGTCAAATACACTACGGCATTGTTTTTCAAAATCAAATTCAATAAAGTTCCCATTCTTATCTAATTTTAACCCTGGAACAACAGAATCTATATCATCTGAACCTGCAACGCGTGGCCCAACACCTGACAAAAACAATAGGTCTCCCACCTTACGCGCATGGGGATATAAACCAACAGGTTTTGGTGCTTTAGTTGTTGAAATTCTATTTTTGTTTGACATTTTACTGGTGTGTTTTGTTCTGCAAATATAACGAGTATTCAAGGAATACTAAAGTTTTACCGCAATTCATTCGTGGCACTGCTTTTGATTCATGAAATTTAAATACATTTGATTCATGAAAGTTTTAGTTCGTTTTTTTGCATTTACCTTTTTACTAATGCTTTCTGGTTGTATCGAAATAATTGATGATCTCTCTTTTAATGACGATGGTAGCGGAACCTTTAAATACAACATCAATTTAAGTTCTAGCAAGATAAAACTCAACTCTATACTTGCTTTAGATAGCTTAGATGGTAAAAAAATCCCATCTGTAGATGAGCTTTCACAAAAAATCAAAACGAGTGTAGCATTTTTCAAGAAAAATGCAGGTATATCTGCCGTTTCAGTTGAATCTAATTTTACTGATTTCACCTTTAAACTTCAATGTGACTTTGCATCCTTAGAAGACTTACAGCGTGCCATTCGAACATTTATTAGAGAAGAAACTAAAAGTCCACTGATGCCCGAATTAAAACACGATTGGCTGAGTTATTCAGGGTCACAATTTATACGGTCAGTCCCTTTGATTACGACAAAAAAAATATCCGAAATTAAATTTGAAGACCGGGAATTGTTAAAGCAAGGCACCTATACTTCGATTACACGATTCGACACTGAAATTGAAGATTTTAGCAACCCAAACGGAAAATTATCTAAAAGTAAAAAAGCAATGATGTCACGCGCTAACATGTATGCTTTAATACAAAACCCAAACTTGATTGACAATCGTATAAATCTTGTTAAATTGAATTAAAGCGTATTCTTTTTTCGTACCTTTAATCTTCTACTCCTTCACATTGAACAGAGAATATTTAAGCTTATGAAAATTTCAACTCTCACCATCTCATTACTCGTTACTGTTTCTGTTTTTTCGCAAAAATCAGAAAACTTAATTCCAAAAGCAGCAGCATCCGTTTTCAGTATAAATAATGTTTCTCTACTTCAGAAAATCTCGTTAGATGAGCTCATCAAATACGAGTTCATGGAAGAGGTTCAAGCAGAGTTATTTGACGGTTCAACAACAGGGAAAACATTGAAAGATTCAGGCATTGATTTCAATCAAAAATTGAATGTGTTTTATGGCAAAACGGAAAACTATGAAGTTGCTGGACTTTCATTTGGCGTAACGAATAAAGAGGCGCTGTTTGATGTCTTCGATGATTTTACACCTTCTTACAGCGATTATAGTAACGTTGAGTTTTACGAATCTTATTTTAGCCGGATTGCCATTGAGGAAAATTCAGGCGTACTCTTTAGAGTAACACCAACAAATTCTACCGTAGATTTAATTACAGACTCAATCTGGCAAGCGCAAGGAAACGAACCCCATTCCTATTCTTATAGAAGTGATTTCTTGTTTGACCAGGCAGAAGTTGAGGCTGTTGAAACAGAAGTTTTTATAGACGGAGTTGAAGTGGAGGATTACCCTGTGGCTGAGGAAACCCCTTCAATAAAAACATACTACGAATTAAGAGACTCTATTGAAACAGGACTTTCTATTCAGTACCTTTCTACAGTTTGTGACGAGGTGTTTGTTGACGGCCAAAACTTAGTGAATTCTTCTCCTGCTTTTGCAGAACAATTAACACATACATCTGAGGGGGTTTTCTTTTTAGACAACTCAAAAGGGTTGAAAAATAGCGAGTTTAGCTATTTAAAAAACATCTACCCAACGCTTTATTCTAATATTGAAGCGTTATACACAGGGAACCTGATACTTGGAGACTTAGTGATTAACGACAATTCTGTTGAAATGCAATTAAATGCTCAGTATGGCGATGAACTGGGGTCTATCTATTCAAAATTAAGTGGAGCTAAATTTGATAAAAATGTCTTGAAGTACATTCACAAAGACAATTTAGCCTATTTCACATACCGTGTAAATTTAAGGGAAGCTTACGAACAGGCATATGATATTATTATACCCCTATTATCGGAAGAAGAAGATCTTGGAATAAGTGCTCAACTGTTAGTTGTTGAGCTAATGAATGAGTTCCTGAATAAGGATGCCATTTTTGACACCTACAAAGGAAGTGTATTTGGAACATTCAACGGGATTCAAAAGGTTAAAACGAACAAGATCACCTACCATTACGATGAGGAAACATTTGAGTATACTGAAGAAGAAGTTGAGGCTGAAGCTGACATGCCTATTTTCACTTTAGGGTTCTCTACAGACCGTTCTGACATTCCAACCCGTATACTGGAGCTGATTGCTAAATTAACCGATGAATGTCACAACGAGGGAGCATATTGGGAAATCGACAGGGCTGTATTGGATGCTGCGCCTTTATATATTTTAATTCAAAATGACCTTTTCATTTTGACAAATGATGAGAATTTAGTGAAACAAAATGCGAATGGATTTGGGAAAGAGGCAATCTCAAAAAAAGAGGCGAAAGCTGCTAGAAAAAGTGGTATTGTTTATGGTTATGCTGATTTAGGATTGGCCATTGGAAGTCTTCCACGTGATATTTTTAGCGCAAGCGAAAATGAACTGATTGATGTTCTTCGTGATAAATCAGGAAGAATAACCTTGAACTCTACAAATTCATCTCAGTCGAATACTTCGTTTAATTTAATCTATGATTTTGATGCGCAAGGAGATTCTGACAAGTACATTCTTGACTTAATCAACAGCATGTATATCCTCTCGAAATAAGCACATTTAACCATGTACCGTAATCTGCTTATTATAATTGTTCTCGCAGGAAGTTTGTCTGGTATTCTGTATCTAAAACCATGGAAAAATGAGCCTGAATCATTCGTATTAATACAAGACCGACTACCAAATGGAGATCTTATAGGTCAAACCAATGTGCTAACCTTATCTCAATCACTTTCTAAAACGCTATTTTACTATAAGCTCCCTTTTAGAGACTTTATTTCCCCTGACTTTCTGTTAAGCCAAGGTAAAAGCTATGGCTTAGACCTCCAGGCACCTGTTTATTTTTTTTTAAACGAAGAGGATCATGACTTTGAGGAACTTGGCTTACTACTAAATATCCGAGACAGTAGTAAAGTACGCGAGGGCATTGAACACTTTCTGAAATTCATTGAAATTCAAGATACAACATTATACAATACCCCAGTTTCCTTTTCTCCAAAAGAACGTATCTACATGGCTTATAGTAACGACTGGATGTTCATCTACAAAGGGGATGATTTTCAGAAAAACTTATACCGTATTCGCCACGCAAAGCAAAATGACGTTTCGACCAGATGGCGTGACTTCATGAATGAAAATTGTTTAAAAGGAAGGTCCATTATTGCTCAGTTAAAAACAAAGGAGCTGAACGACTATGGCATAGAATCTACCGTCGTATCCCTCTCCAATGATTCAAGTAATTTTATTCTGAACGCGAACATAAAACAATACGATTCTATTTTAATTGATATTAGGCCTACAAGCCCTATGTTTTCTAAACAAGAGTTTTCAGAAAACACAATTAATGTTAGCCTGAACATTGACCGTCTTAGACGACATAAAAACGATCCTATATATAAAGCAATCACGAAATTGAGCAAGAAAATCCATTTTCCATTGGCTCAATTTCTTGACGTTTGGGGGGGTGATTTTGCTTTCCGACAAGGAGGAATCCAAACCATTAGGGAAAAATATGTTACGTCTGAACTCGACGATAATTTCAATGTCACTGAAGTTACAAAATATAAAGATGTTGTCGTTTCTGGATTTTCCCTATACCTCTCGACCCTAAAAGAGAATTCACCCTTTTTACAAACCTTGTTTGAACGTGGAATAATGAACAAAGAAGATAAAAAAGTTCGCTTGCTGTTTTCTCACCCAATGAATTTAAAGAATACGGATAGTTCAATGGTCTTCTATACGGGAAGCTACACCCCTAAACTGTATACCGATTCTACAAACAAAATCATGTGGACAGTAAACAAAACTCCTGTATCTATTTACTTAGATTCTACAGACCTTCATTCCTTATACTGTAGGGTTCATGTTCCGTTAAAAAAACTCATTTACGATAACCTTAGCCTGAACGAGTCAACTCGTGTAAACAACTAGGAATAATCCTTATTTAACTCCGGCTAGGTTAAATCTCAATCGAACTCCAGCCGCTAAGTTTCCTGTTGGGTAGGCAGTGGCAATTTTAGGCGTGTTTAACGTCTGATCATAGTACAATTGAAGTGTTACATAGCGAGACATATTATAGTCAGCAGATGCCTTAATTGAAATCACTTTTTGCCCTGCAGTTGCTTGGTTCGTATTCTCTACTACTTTTCGTATTACCGTTAAGTTATCTCTAAATGAAAAATCAAATCGGAGGTTGACAGGACTGGCAGGTATTTTCTCAAAAGGTAATTTTATTTTTGCAAATTTATACCCTACACCAATAACCCATTCAGCACCTAAAATTTCTGTTACCTGGTTATTATTTAGTGATAAGGTTGCTGAGCGATCTTTCTTGTACTCAAACTTAGTGATTAGTCCTTGTCCATTAATAATCCAAGTAGCATCCAGGCCAATTAATGGAGAAAAACGCTCGCTAATTACTACATTTTGAATTTGACTCTGTGCAATAAAGTTGCTATTCAAATCGCGTGCTGTAGCATTTCCACTGTTGTCAAACTCGGCGTTAAGGTTAGATTGCATTCCAGAAATACTGACCGTTGAGCTATATGAATGACGCAAAACAAAGTTCTTCAAATGCTTTTTCATGAACTTAAAGTTCTTTAACCCGTTGTAGTTTACAGACCAATTAGGCAATGGCATATTCTTTATTGGGTTGATGTTCTTGTCATTTATATCGCGTTGCGTATATGACGTCATAAAGGCCCCCAAGAGAACTTCTTGCTGTGTTCCACTGTACCCATCATAATACCCAGAATTTAATAAGTCTGAGTTGTCATTTTCTGCTCCTAACAACTGTGAAACAGCTGTTCTGTTTGTTAAAAAGTTATCGAACACAGCCGACTTATACCCTGTTCCCAATGCGGTAAATGCAGAGTTAATAGAAACGTTTGAATAAGTCAATGTAGAAACATCAACCTTACTTTGACTTTCATAATTTGAGGTCAAGGAATTCCACCTAAAGAATTCATTTTGATTTTTACTATACGTTCTTAACAGTGTCAGTTCAACCGTCAAGTCCTTCATTGGTTCCAAGCTGGCTCTCAAGTTTAAGTTTTGAGAATGTGTACTTGTGTACTGTTTGTTCAAGTTCTCATTTTGAACCAGCCAACCATTGTCTCTTGCTCGTTCTGCAATATTATATCCTGTTTCACGCCCCCAAAGGTCATAGCGCTGTTGACCAAAAATAAACCCAGCCATACCGCCACTAAAACTTGGATTAAATCCAAGAACACCAACTTCTTGATTGTATCCTGGCAATAATGTTCCGTCTGTTAAAGCATATGTTCCTGACACATTACGTACACTCATAACCATTCGTGCAACAAACCCTGCCACAGGATGAACCTTCCCATTTCGT
Organism: Crocinitomicaceae bacterium; assembly: GCA_029238665.1. Lineage (GTDB taxonomy): Bacteria > Bacteroidota > Bacteroidia > Flavobacteriales_D > Crocinitomicaceae > UBA4466. Next base: position 71,891 of record JAQWFQ010000002.1, read on the forward strand.
TTTTTCTCTCTGGCTTCTTTTTTCTTCTTCCGCTTCTCTTTGCGTTCTTTTTTTCTCTTTTCACGAAGTTCTTTTCGCGTCATTTCAGATTCAGGCTTTTCTGGTTCTTCCGCCTCAGCTTCTTTGCCTTCCTTGTCCTGTTTTGCATCACCTGTTTTACCCTTGTCTCCTACGCTACTAACCCCTCTTCGACTTGATCTTCCACCCTTGTTAACCTTCTTAAAAAATGGCACTTTATTGTATAAGTTTGTAAAGTTCATTTGCCCAGTCATATTGATATTACGACTGTTTTGAACGGTGTTCCCAAATGTTGATTGTGCTAAAGGGCCCCGTTGCCAATTATACGTTGCATCATACTTGACGCTCGCGTTCATCCAATCAGTAGCTGGGATCTTATCTAGAGGGAGGGTGTAGTTTAAGCTATAGCTGTGTGTGTAATCCATAGCCTTACCGAAGCTAGACATTTGGGATTTAATTGAATCTTGGAAAACACGGTAGCCATCTGGGTCCGCTTTTCGATCGACCTGCCCATCAGCTTCCTCAAAAATTGAACGATTATTCGCTGTAAAATTGAATTTTATTTTTTTAGTGAGGTCATAGGCCAATGCATAATCGCGATTCCAGTTGAATATTTTCATATACACTGGGGCAAACTCATAATCAGGGACGATATTATTTCTAACCTGACGTTCATTGTATGTTCTTAGCAAGTCGGTTCCAAATGAAATATTTTTCGGCTTCAAATAGAAGTTCATATCCCTAACTAAAGCGAACCATTTTGATTTCTTTAAGAATTTAATTTTCTTAAATGGCATAACCGGCTTCACGTCGAAGGAATAGTTATAATTTAACCCTCCATTCCATGTTTTTGTTCTGTCGTAATTGGTGTTAAAGTTCCGCTCATAGTTTTCTGAATAAGCATAATTTGCAGACCAATTAGATATTCGCCAAAATTGCGGTTTAGCTCCCGCCTTCATTTCCTTGCGAACATTGGTTAAATTATATGACTTTCGTACTGTAAAATCTTGACCAAGTTTAGCCCGTTCTTTTCGTGTAGCATCATCGTAATCCCTTAGTTTGATGTCAGGGTTAAAAGGATCGTATTCTGGATTAATTATTCCCATTGAGTACCCATAGAAGAATGGCAACGACACTTTTGCTTGTTTTCCGAAGAATTGTCCCAATTGCACATTTGCATTCATATCGAACCCGATTTGCTCATTTCTCTGGCGATCTTGTACACGGCTTTCAACAGACCCCCAATTAATTCCCGAATAATTTCCAGACATACTTATATTGGCAAAATCTGCTAACTGAACCTGCATTTGAGCAACAGCTGCAGAGCCCCCCTCGCTTACAAAGTCAGTTAAACGCAATTCATTGACCCAGACAATAGCACACTTAGACTCCCCATCCTCAGCCCAATTATCAAGATCATGTGAATCTTTATCAGGGTTTCTCACCCCAATCATCATTACTTTTAATGCTTGTAAATTTGGACTTCCTTTTACTTTTATAATGCGCTCTGCATTAGCCGGGTCAATTTTCGAATATTCTACAACATATGATGCGCCTGAAGAACCCGCACTAATCAATTCATTTCGATCTTTCTTTAAAGCAAGTAGGTCGTCAAAAACAATTTCCATGAAATTTTCTTCTGGCCAAATATCGGTGTCAATACTTGAACCCCAAGCAGTAGTTTTCAAAGGAAGTTCATACTCATAATAATTGTCTGTAAAGTCTGTTCCTAAACGAACAAACAACGAAATATCATCATCATCTAATGAATTCAAAGGATCAACCTCCTCTGCGTGGACAAACATTTTTAATTTCTTATACGCCCTAACATCAAACTGCACATTTCTATATGCTGCTCTAGCATCTCCATCTTGCAAGCCACAAACTTCTAAACTTAACGACTGCTCATTTAACAAGCGTTGGAATGTTTGAGAAGGATCCACCTCTTGTGTAATTCCAGGAGGAACTTTATATTCAATTGGCTCACGCTTATCATTCTCCTGAATGTTTACCGCTCCAATATTAAACTGTGTTAAGTTTGGATCCACAACAACCCCTTCTCCTGGCGCTGTTAAGTCATCGTAGAAGCGCCTCCATTCACCACGAATAAACTCTAAACGAGCAAAACGCAACACAACTTCTTCGTCAAAGTCTTTCATGAACATACGCATGAAACGTATCGATCTAAAATCACTGATACCATTCACCTTCTTCTCAAAATCGCGAATTGGAATTTTCAACTGGTACCATTTTTCAATATCTCCATTCCCCTTATCATAGGTTTGAACATCGGTAATAAAGTTTTGACCAACCTGCATTTCATTTGGACGAAGGCTTATCTTATATTGGAAATAACTTTCTGTTTCTGATAGGTTGTTGTCTTGATTTACATCTTCTACATCTGGAGAATTTGTTCCCAGTGTCGGGTATCCATCAGCATTTGCAACATCAGACATTTCCGTAGTTGGAGAATTACCCTCCATACCATTGTACTTTTTATAACGCTCAAGTATATTTAACTCTTGTGTATCATAAACGTCATCTCTATAATAGTTGTAGTCATCACTCGATGGATCCGCAAGCATGCGCGCTTTCACTTCGGGTGTTAAAACAGGATTGTTTTGTACCCAATTGATATAGTTGGTGTAATGAATTTGCTCATCCGTATTGTTCCAACCGTCTAGACCAACATCTTGATTTTCTCGTGAGCTTGGGTCATTATCAAACGCGTTTACAACAACCTGCTGCGTAGAAACCCTTGCCCAAAGAGTCGTGTCTAAATTGTCATCAATAAAAGAACCTGTAGCTGGCAGCCCGTTCTCAAAACTCTTTCGTGAATCAGGTAGAATATCTTCACTTATATTTCCTAAATTAAAATATAAGTCTCCCCCATTGTGTGTTGAATTTGGGTCGACATTTTCAGCATCAGTATTAAATGGATCCATAACCCACAACTGAATATATTCTACGTTTGTTTGCTCAAAATCTGTTGTTGTTAAGGCTCTCATTATACCTCCCCAACGGTTTTCAGGATTGATGAATGTTCCATCTGCATTTACCGTGTTCGTTGTATCGTAGTTATACATACCACGTTCCTTTGGGTAGTAACCAAGCTCTAACATTTGAACATTTTGAATTGAACCATACTGAGGGTCCCAATTTGGCCAAATGTCTTTTTGATTTACAGCACGCATTCTACTATCTGATAGCTGTGCCGGGTCGTTAATTATGTGTTGAGGCGTTAGGTTATTGCTTTGATAAAATAACGGGTCAATTGTATACCAAGATGTTTTGGAACGTTTAAATCCAGCGCTCAAGTTTTTATTTGCCACTTCAGGAAATAAATCAAGCTGCCCCTGAGGAACAGATGCCAAATGCCACGCAGCAGCAGATTTTAAGTCAATGGTACTTTGAGCACCTTCAAAATCGTCAATGTAAGATGTTCCATCTTTATTGATTGCTTTTGGTTGACCTGGTATCAAGTGAGCAAACTCTCCCGTAAACGAAACGGTTGATTTTTCTTTCGTTGAAATTACGGGTAAATAATCGACTAGCTTAGTTAAAAATGGAACATCAGCTCTAAACTGTAAATCTAGCCCAATCACATTGTTCTTAAAGGGTTCACTTCCTATATCCACTTTTTGTGTCACAGGGCGTTCCATCATTCTCATCCAAGTGGCTCCAACATTTAAACGACTGCTAAAACGATGGGCCACACGGGTACCAAAGAGAGACTTCGACTGAAACCCGAATACTGAATTACTTTCAATAGAAATTTTAATTGGCGTATTTGATTCTAAAATCCCTGAATTCAATATTTTAACACGCCCCAAGTTATAGTCAACTGTATAATCAACGCCCTCTGTAAGCCTAATCCCTCCAGCAGTTACAGACACCGCACCCTCTGGAACATTTAATGCATTCAATGGAATGTCAGAAGTAATTGAAGACTCGTATTCTCCTTTAAAACTAAATCTATTTTTACTCGGAATTTGTTGCGCTGCCGTTTTTGTTGAATCATATAGTTCTGTATATGCAACACGTTCAATAATCACATCAGAAACACCTGCGGCATCTAACTTGTCTGCCAATGTTTTTCCAAAAGGTTCAACTGTACTGAAATAAACACGTCCATTTCTAGTGTTAATTGTCCCTCCGTTTTCAGCCCTATTGCCATTAAATTGAATTGGAACAAAATCAAATACACCATCCGAGAAAGGTTGATTGTTTTGATTAATCTTATCCATTTCAAGAAGCGTGACTAATTGCTTATCATCTATTCCTGTAATGTTTGCGCCTAAATTGTCGGCAGGGAAGAAAGGAACCGTTAAAGAAGTCGATGGATTGTTGTACAATAAATCTAATCGGAATCCGTCTTGACCCACTTGATATGCTCCAATGGAATAAACATTTTTCATCATCAAATCCCATAATTTATTCTTAGGATTTGTAATGGTTGGTTTTAGCAACTTTAATAACAGCGCATCTTGCCCGTCAATACCATCTGTCGAAAACTCCCCTATTTGATAGGTCTCACCACGGTATGTATACTCGTAGGCAACGGCTAAAACCTCATCGTTGTTCAGCGGAAGGTTCAACGAAATAAACCCCAATTGAGCATTATACGTAAACTCTTGCTCAGTCAGTTTTCTGGCGTTTTCAACTTTTTCGTAATTAACCGCTTGTTCAAATGGTCCAGGCTGTGTGATTTGGCTACTTAATGAGGATACAGCATTAACAAATGTTCTAACGTTGGGCTCATCAACGGATGCCCATTGGTAAATTCCATTGGCATTGTTTGAGGGTAATTCTTCTGTTGAAAAAGAACCAGGATTACCTTCACAATTGGACGATTTTGCCTCTCCTAAATCTGTAAATGCAATAATGTTTCGTGTATTCTCCGTTTTGTTGGTTTTGTTAGTTAACCACACCTCTATACGGTTAATGTTAATTGTAGAATTTACAATTGGAAGCGTTGACATTCCTTTGTCATAATTGTCTTTGTGGTATAAGTTTAAAAAGTAATGACGATTTGCCTCATAGTTGTCTGCAGTCAATTCAAATTCCTGTACCTGTGCTTTCCCCGAAATGTTAATCTCTTGTCGTCTCCCTTTTGATGATGCGGCTATTAAATCAACGGTTGTTTTTCCAAATTTCAATTGCGTACTTGCCCCAAACAACGTTTGAGAACCTTGAATTAAAGATGTTGGCAGTTCCATTGCAACATTCCCCAGTGCAATTTTTTGAATTATTTGATCTTCATTACCAGCATATTCTAGCTTTGAAACGTTATCGAAATCAAATGCTGCTTGTGTATTGTAACTTACCCCTAATTTTAATTTAGTTCCAATTTGACCAACCAGATTTAAGTTGATTTGCTGGTCAAAATCAAACCGTGTTATTTTTCGTTGTTTTACTGGAATTAAAGGATTATCATACCTCGATGAATTAACCCCAAACGAAAGTTCAACACTTCCCTGAGGACGAATTGTAATTTGATCTGAACCAAAAAAGTTTTCAAAAACCTTGCTCCCAATTTTAATCGGAAACTCTAAGGGTTGATTTTCAGCTGTTTGTTCATCAATTTTTTCTTTCCAATTTTCTTGCAATGCTTTTTGTCGCTCGTATTCAATATATTCCTCAAGCGTCATCATTGAAGGGTTTCGGTAATTCAATGCCCCGATTGTTTCTTGAAAAATATAGGTCCCTGTTCCAGGATCATAAACAATAGTAGGCTGAACAGCGCTAGGATCACCTAAATCAAAACTTTGAGTTGCTGTTTGCGTTGGGTCTAAGCTATTATTAATCGGATAAATTAATGTATCCTGCCCATAACTCTGCGCTACAAACAAAAGCAGTAGGCCAATAGTGAACCTTATATGAATTAATTTAAGCGTTTTCAATCTATAGTATTTTCAATGCTTCTTTAATCAGTTGTTCAACAGAGTCATTTTCAGTACTCACTTTGTCGATCGCTTTTTCAGCAGATTTTTTATCAAAACCTAAAGAAACCAAAGCATTTAACGCATCAAATTGGTTCGTATTGTTTGAATTGAAAATATTTTCAGTTGAAAATGCCATTTTTAACATTTTATCCTTCAAATCAATGATAACACGCTGTGCCGTCTTTGCTCCAATTCCTTTTATACCTTGAATTGTTTTCACATCTTCTGACTGAATTGCTACAGCAATTTCTTTTGGAACTAAAGATGAAAGCATAATCATAGCCGTGTTTGGTCCAATACCAGATACAGAAACAAGGTGGTTAAACATTTCTCGCTCTACAACATCAGCAAATCCGTATAAAATCTGAGCATCTTCTCGAACAACCAACTTGGTGTACACACGAACACTTTCCTCTGCACCTAAGGCGCTGAATGTATTCAATGATATTTTAACTTCATATCCCACACCCCCGCAATCAATAACAAGATCTGTAGGGTGTTTCTCAATTAGCCGTCCGTTTAGTTGTCCTATCATTCTTTATTTATTTTGAGCATCTACAACCGCAACCTTAATCATATTAATGATTTCACGAACAGAAGACCCCATTTGTAGTACATGAATCGATTTTTTTAACCCTACAAGCACGGGACCAATAGCATCCCCTTCAATCATTTCTTGCAACAGTTTGTACGCAATATTTCCTGAAGATAAATTGGGGAAAATCAATGTGTTCACCTTCTTGTTCGCCAAGGTCGAAAACGAAAATTGTTCATTCATGAGTCTGTTGTTCAGTGCAAAATTAGCCTGCACCTCACCATCAACAATTAAATTAGGGTCATTCGCTTTTACAAGTTCAACGGCCTTAGACATTTTTTCTGCATCTTCCCCTAAAGCTGAACCAAAATTGGAATAACTTAATAAAGCCACTCTAGGTGTTACTTTAAACTTACGAATAGTTTTAGCTACGTTCGATGTAATTTCTGCAATGTCCTCTGCCGTTGGGTTCAGATTAATTGTTGTATCTGCCAAAAATAACGGGCCACGTTTCGTATTCAAAATGTACATTCCGGCCAGTTTCGTAATTCCTTTCTGAAGACCAACGGTCTGAATAGCAGGCTTAACAACATCGCGATAATTCCGTGTAATTCCTGAAATCATTGCGTCAGCCTCGCCCATTTCAACCATCATTGCGCCAAAATGATTTCGTTCGCGCATAACTTGAATGGCTTCGTACTCCGTAACACCTTTTCGATTGCGTTTTTCAAAAAATGCTAATCCAAATTTTGTTCTCCGCTCTAACTCTTCATCCGATTTTGGATCAACAATTTCTACCTCAGAAAACTCAAGACTATATTCTTCAATTAATGCCTCAATTTTTGCTCTTCGCCCCAATAAAATAGGAATAGCTACCCCTTCTTCAAAAGCCGTTTGAGCTGCTTTCAATATTTTGATATTATCCGCTTCCGCAAAAACAACACGCTTCGGTGATCCTTGTGCCTTTTCTGTAATATTTCGAATAAGCTTATTGTCCAAACCAAGTCGGTTCTTCAGCTCCATTTCATACGCATCCCAGTTTTCAATTGGAGCTGATGCTACTCCTGAATCCATTGCTGATTTAGCAACAGCTGGAGCAACGTAATAAATTAAGCGTGGGTCTAATGGTTTTGGGATAAACTGTTCCCTTCCAAAAGAAATATTTTTTTCTCCATAAGCTTCAACAACTTCTTCAGGAATGGACTCTTTGGCCAACGAAGCAATTGCCTTAACGGCAGCCAATTTCATTTCTTCATTAATGGTTGTTGCTCTTACATCGAGTGCTCCTCTAAAGATAAACGGGAACCCAAGGACATTATTCACCTGGTTTGGATGGTCAGACCTTCCAGTAGCCATTATAATATCTTTACGAGCTGACGTTGCATCTTTGTATGATATTTCTGGATCTGGATTTGCTAAAGCAAATACAATTGGATCTTTTGCCATTGCTAGAATCATGTCTTTATTGACAAGTCCTCCGCGTGATAACCCTAAAAACACATCTGCACCTGAAAACACGTCTTCAAAGGCCACGTCTTTAGTATGCTTAGAAAAAAGCTTCTTTGTATTATCTAAATCTTTACGCCCCGAATGAATTAAACCTTTCGAATCAAACATAAAAATGTTCTCAATTTTGGCCCCCAGAGCATGGTATAATTTTGCACAAGAAAGTGCTGAAGCTCCAGCTCCAGAAACAACAATCTTTACCTTTTCAATTTCTTTTTCTGCTAATTCCAACGCATTCAATAAAGCCGCAGATGAAATAATTGCCGTTCCATGCTGGTCATCATGCATTAAGGGAATGTTCAGCTCCTCTTTAAGTCTACGTTCGATCTCAAATGCTTCTGGAGCTTTTATATCTTCAAGATTAATTCCACCAAAAGTAGGTGCAATTGCCTTTACAGTTTGAATAAAAACTTCTGGATCAGAAGCGTCAACCTCTATGTCAAACACATCGATGTCTGCAAATATTTTAAATAGAAGACCCTTCCCTTCCATTACAGGTTTAGAAGCCTCTGGCCCTATATCTCCAAGACCAAGAACAGAAGTTCCGTTTGAAATAACAGCAACTAAATTTCCTTTGCTTGTATATTTATAAACATCTTCAGGATTATTGGCAATTTCCAAACAAGGTTCGGCTACACCAGGAGAATATGCTAGAGACAAATCCCTTTGGGAGGCGTATGGTTTTGTTGGTACAACTTCGATTTTACCCGGTTTTTCAGCCGAATGATAATCTAACGCATCTTGTTTTTTTGTTTTTGACATATTAGGATCTTTTGAAGCTGATAAAGATACTAAAACCATTTGTAACACTGTATTCATTGAATACAATAAAGTTCAAACTGTGGCCCAAGTTGTACAGGTAAAAGCTTTGTTATTTTTTAAAAAACGATGTTGTTGAATTTACACCAATACTTGCGCCTAAAATGCTTAAAAAATAAGCACCTGAATCCAGTTTATTTACGTCGATGGAATTCCCATTAAACTTTCCATAAAGGATCACTTGTCCTAGCGAGTTACAAATTGTATACGGCATCCCAATGGCTCCATTTTTGACAAATAGAACGCCTGCAGTAGGCGAAGGGTAAACCAGAATAGGTTCTAAATCTTGTTCGCTTACATTTAATTGCGTTTCACAAATACCTGGATATGGATTGAGCTCAAGAGGGCCCATACTCGTTAAGGGCAAAACAACTACCCCAGGATAATCATGTGCAAGTTTACGCACCCGAAAAGCACTGTTGTGTAAAACTGCTGTTCCTGGAATTACTTGTTCTTGTGCTAAAATGGAATCTTGAACAACGGGGTTCACATAATCCCAAACAACATTATCAAGGCTATCAATTTCAAAGAAATGCCCTTGCGTTCCTTCATCAACAATAATATTTCCGTTTGGAAGCATGTCAGCACTCGAGATGATTCTACTGTAAAAATCTGTTGGCACAGGTGCTGTATAGATGTAATCAGCTGTAACAGGTAAATAACTGCCTGTACTACTCATTTCATAATCTCCATTTGACAATATAGACGGCGCAATGATGTCTACTGAAGAGTATTCTTCAGGAACTCTATTCTTTCCATTATTAAACAGAATTAATTTATTTTCATGGCGATATCCTGAAGGGATCCAATGGGCGTCATGCTGAAAAAAAAGTTGTTGGTCAGCATCCGTTCCAGCACCATACATCTCTGGATTTCCCCAACGCCAAAGTATGTCCCCTCCTTTTCCAGAGTTCCCTCCTGAATGCCCTGCAGCTTCTGCTGTTGTTGTTGAATGGTCAATTATATAAACTTCATTCCAAGCAGGGCTACACAACGCAATTTGATCTAAGTCCTCATTGTAAGCCACAGAATTTAAGTGTTGCCAATCTGCTGCACCATTCCCTGTATCAAAATTCAAATTAAACAACTCTGGGTGATCTGCAACTACGCCATAGTTTGGTTTCGTCGAATCGAACTCTTGAATAAGATGATCCCAAGCATTCCACCTCCAAACTATTTGATCAGTTATAGGGTTGTATTCAATAATATGGTCTGGCCAAAGTCCACTTCCTCCAACCAACAAGGGGTCTCTACCTTCATTAATGGCTTCTTGTTGTGTTTTCAATTCCCATGCAATCATCAATACATTTCCATTATCCATCACTTCAAAATCATGGTGTAATCGAACGGTGTCATTTGAATATTCAAAAAACCAATCAATTTGTTGATTCAAGTTAATTGCTTCAATTCTACCGCCAGCACCACCAGCTGAAATAGGCGAGCCATTCGCAAACCTACAGGCCCTAATCAACGTCCCATTTTCCAATAATTCAACACTATTACCTGGGTTATAAGCACTCTGCCAATAAAATTGTTGCTCACCACAATTATCTATTAAGTAGGTAATGGGGGAGCGTGATGGGGCAAATAACGCATATCCTGGCAATGCGTCTGGCGTAAATTGAAAAACACCAACTGTTCGCTGCCCATAGCTATGGCTGACAAAAAGTAAAAGAATAATTAGAATTTTATGCATGTTCAAATGTAAAACAAAAAAGCCCTGAATACAAATTCAGGGCCTCTTCAAAAGTAGTTAAATTACTTCCTTATTTTTCAACGATAATTTTAACCGTTTTAGCAGTACCATTCAATACAACTTGTGCAAAATAAACACCGTTAGCGTTATTTGATAAGTCAACTGATGTTTGGTAAGATCCAGCAGCTAAATCAGTATTTTCCATGCTGTAAATAACATTTCCAACCACATCAACAACAACTAAACTCATTTCAGCAGCTACAGCTAAATCAACAACAATGTTAGAAACACCATTTGTTGGATTAGGCATTGCGCTAACGTTAAAGTTTGTCGCTTCAACATCATTCAATCCTAAAACGTCACTTGACATTCCAGCATTTAAGATTTCACCCGTAGAAGCATCTACTAACATTCCTACAGCGTGCATGTTGTATGCTGCCCATGAAGCATTATGTGCAATAGTATATGTATGAGAATGAGTTGATCCAGCAATTATTGAAGCAGGTAAAGAACCAGCAGCACCATTGATTTCATTGTCACCCAACGCGCGCGCTACGTGATCATGGAATACTGGACTAACAGTAGAACCACCACCAACAAAATTAAAGTTAGGCATAGAACCTGTATTTGGGAAAGCCATTGCTCCAGAAGCACCATCGTTATAATAGTTCGCTTGCCCTGCTCCAGCTACACCGTCCTCAACAAGAACCACAGCCAATCTGTAATCTCCAGACAATGAACCTACAAAATCAGCAGAAACTGTAACCGTAACGTTTGTTCCATCGCTTGTTCCTGTAACAGAAACAGAAGCAGGAGGAACCATGTTAGCACGTGAGTTATGCATTGCTAAAAAGTCTGCAGGATTCCCTGAAACAACACGGTCAACTCCACCACCTGGGTATCCACCTGGAACGTAGTTTCCGATGTTTCCATCGTAAGAAGATACAGCCATAGCATCACCATTGTGAACAGCTATTCCAATAAAATCAGAAGGGTTAGATAAAGACATATCTGCTAATGCAACTGCACCACGAGGGCACCATCCACACCATTCACCTGTCTTCTCTTCACCTACAGTGATTTTAGGAACAAGAGCAGACACTGCAGACACTGTTGTTTGCATACAATCGTTGTTAACAACAGCGTCTCCTGCAGCAACAACGCAAACATCAAGGCTGTAAGCTGTTCCAGCAGCAGCATCTAATGGTGTTGTATGTGTAAAGTCGTACGTATCTCCATAGTTCAAATTAACTGGGAATGTAGCAGAGTTTGCTCCTGAACCATCATTCCACGTTACATCAATAGAAGTAACTAAATCAGCACCTAAACTTGTTACAGTTCCTGTAATGCTTGTATTTCCAGGAAGAACAGTAGGAACAGTAGTAAGCGCTGTCATTTCCATGTCTACAGCTGGCAAAGAAACCATTTGCACATCATCAATAGCCAAACCAGATCCCCAGTCAGCATTATCATCATACGTCCATACAAAGTTTACCATTTGACCTGCATATGTGGTTATTACGTAAGATGCAGTTGCCCAACCATGATCGTTAGTAGTACCAACACGAGTACTAGCTAGAAGACCTAAATCCGTAACTGTAGCGCCTCCATCTGTTGAGATCCCAAAGTTACCTGTTTCTCCATAGTAAAGACCTAGAGAATAATCGAAAGTAACTAAATCTGCACCAGAAGCAGGAAGAACAACAGGAGCAGAAATTAATTGCTCACTTGATTTGTCACAATTACAATTGTCATCACTCGTTGCAATATATTGCGTATGACTAGGTACAACAAAGTATGTAGAACTAACATCTGAAGTTGTAGCATACCCTCCATCCGTAGCATTAGTAACTTGCGTCCAACCTGAAGGTAGAGCAGGAGCTGTCACTCCCTCAAAATCTTCTACCATCTGGGCAGAAGCTGAACCTACCAAAAGTAAGCTCGCACATAGTAATAGTTTTTTCATAGTTCAATTATTTAATTGTTATTTAAAGTAACTCTAAAGATACGCTCTTAATCCTAGGAAACCAAATGATGCACGCTGTCGGTAATTAAAAAACAACACGCATTCTTGTAAAGCTAACCTTAACGACTTAGTTTTTATTGCAAAAACAAGTCTGTGTTAAAATCAAAAAATTGAGGCCTAAAAAAAGCGTTAACCCGTTAAGATTAACGCTTTACTGTCAAAATAATTGACTATGAGTTTACCTTTAATTGTTCTTTAACATAGTTCTCAATAGCTCCTGTCATTGAAGGGGCGTTTGGCTGAGGTGCATGTAACCCAAGTTTCAGGTTGTTTTTAATAATTGCACTTGCAGTTGTAGGCCCAAAGGCTGCTATAACCGTTGAATTTTGCTTAAAGTCAGGGTAGTTTTTCAACAAAGACTCTATTCCTCCTGGGCTATAAAAAACCAGCATGTCAAAATACACATTTTCCAAATCAGATAAGTCAGAGGCAACCGTTCTATATAAAACTGCTTTCGTAAAATTAATTCCATTTGAACTTAGTGTTGATGGAATTTTATCTCTTAAAATGTTTGTACACGGCAATAAAAATTCATCTTTCTTATGCTTCTTTAAAAGATCAACCAAATCTACAATTGTCTGTTTCCCAAAAAATATTTTTCTTTTTCGGTAAGCAACGTACTTTTGCAAATAATAAGCTACTGCCTCAGAAATACAGAAATACTTCATACTGTCAGGAACTTCAAACCTCATTTCTTTAGCAATTCTAAAGTAATGATCTACAGCTGTTTTTGATGTCAGAATTACTGCAGTATGCTCATTTAAATCTACTTTTTGAGTTCTAAACTCCTGAGCACCTATACCTTCAACATGAATGAATGATCTAAATTCTATTTTAAGATCGTATTTCTCTGCTAAATCAAAATAAGGTGATTTATCGCCTTCTGGTTTAGGTTGTGAAACCAATATTGTTTTAATAGCCATGTATATTTTCGCTTTTAATAACCCTCTATTTTCAATCAAATTCACCAACTACAACATAATAAGCTATGCTAATTGGCAGGATTTCGAGGGTGCAAAAATACAAAATTATATAATAATATGAAACTCCCTGACGATATACTACTGATATACTTTTAGATAGCCTTAAAATAGATTCTAGAACAAAGGCTCCTAGTGTCATTTTAATTAGCAAGGTTTGATCAAACGAGTTTAACACCCACAGCAACGATATTACGAAATAAAAAATCCCTAAAAACTGTGCTCCGACCAACTTCATGATTACGGGTTCAACAAAAACATTTTTTTCTCCTGTAATTAAAACTGTCAAAAACATGCCCCCTATACTCCAGGCAAGGACAGCTATAGGTGCAACCATAGACAGCTCTACCTCGTAATCACTGTGAACTGTCGGTAGGCCAACGATAATTAACAATACCGTAGATGTTGCAACCAAATAGTTCAGAATCAAAATAAGTGTGTCTGTTTTGTTTACGGGATAGGCTTCTCGCGTGTATGCCCTTAGTCCTTTTGTCTTGGTTAATGACATTAGCATTGTGAAATAAACATCCGTTTTAATCAACTTAGCAAGCGCAATTAACACAAATGAAGTAAACAGCCCTATACCAATAACCATCGTTATCGGATGGTCTCTCAGTGTTAATTCCGTCGGAATTACGCTTAATATACGATGTAAACTAATAGGGAAATTCATTCTATTCTTCTTCGAACCCCGAAGATAAGAAAGATATTTTCTGAAATTGAAAAAAATCTAACACAGACAAAAAATATCATTAAATTTGTCACTCTTAAATGACATTTATAAAATATGAAAACTGATTTATACACACATCCAGATTATTTTAATATGGATGATTTACTTTCTGAAGAGCACAAGCTAGTTCGTGATGCGGCAAGAGCATGGGTAAAAAAGGAAGTTTCTCCGATTATTGATGATCACTATGAGAATGCGACATTTCCAAATGAAATTGTACCAGGCTTAGGAGAAATTGGTGGTTTTGGCCCTTATATTCCAGAAGAATATGGAGGTCCTGGGCTAGATCAAATTTCTTATGGTTTAATCATGCAAGAGCTTGAGCGATGTGATTCGGGGTTACGATCAACTGCATCTGTTCAAAGTTCATTGGTTATGTATCCAATCTGGAAATACGGTACTGAGGAGCAAAAGCAAAAATATTTACCAAAATTAGCTACGGGTGAAATGATTGGTTGTTTTGGGTTGACAGAGCCTGATCACGGATCAAACCCAAGTGGAATGCTTTCTAATTTTAAGGATGCTGGAGATCATGTTATTCTTAATGGTTCCAAAATGTGGATTTCAAATGCACCATTTGCTGACATTGCTGTTGTTTGGGCAAAAGATGAAAGCGGAAGAATTCACGGGTTAGTTGTTGAGCGTGGTATGGAAGGTTTTTCAACACCAGAAATGCACGGAAAACTTTCACTTAGAGCATCTGCTACTGGTGAGTTAATCTTTGTGGATGTTAAGGTTCCTAAAGCCAACATACTTCCTGGGAGATCTGGACTAGGTGCGCCATTATCATGTTTAGACTCTGCTCGTTTTGGTATTGCTTGGGGTGCTCTTGGAGCGGCCATGGATTGCTACGATCAAGCATTAAGATACTCGAAAGAAAGAACGCAATTTGGAAATCCAATTGGTGGGTTTCAATTGATTCAAAAGAAATTGGCTGAGATGATTACTGAAATCACAAAGGCGCAATTGTTGACGTTCAGATTGGGGCAACTAAGAAATGAAGGAAAAGCAACTTCAGCTCAAATTTCAATGGCGAAAAGAAATAACTGTGAAATTGCGCTCAATATTGCACGAGAAGCACGTCAAATTCATGGAGCAATGGGTATTACTAGTGAATATTCAATTATGCGACACATGGCAAATCTTGAATCTGTAATTACTTATGAGGGTACGCATGATATCCACCTATTAATTACAGGGATGGATGTTACAGGTATACCTGCATTTACAAGAGAGCCTGTAAAATAAAACTACTTTTATAGTTATTAAAAAGGGGGGGCTAATGCCTCCCTTTTTTTATTCCTTAATAGCGCTCATTACAAAAGAGCTCTGAACATTCATAATACTTGGAACCGTAGCCAAACGTTGCTTTAAAAAAGCTTCGTACTCACTCATGTCCGACACCTCTATTAGCAACGCATAATCATGATCTCCTGCAATATGATAGCAGGTTGAAACCTCCTCAAAACTAACTACCATTTTCTCAAAACTTTCCAGCAAGTCAAGACTATGCCCCTTTAGTGATACTTGGCAAAATACTTGGAGCCCCTTTCCAATAAGCTTTTTATTTAAACACGTTGTATAACCGGTAATAACACCTGATCGTTCCAATCTTTTAATGCGTTCGTATGTTGGGGTTACTGTTAACCCAACTTGCAGTGCAATTTCTTTGGTTCCAACTTTAGAGTTCTCTTTAAGAATTTCTAAAATTGCCGTGTCAATACTGTCTAGTTTATTTTCCATAGAAAATTATTCTGTTTTAAGACTCAATTGAATCAAAAGTAAGACTTTTAGCAGTGACAAGAATCCAGTTTATAGATTTATATTCTGCTATATAGAATATATACAGATATTTCCGTACGTTTAACCAAAAAAACACAGTTATTATGGATTATTCAAGTATGAGGCCAGAAAGTTTAATGATGAGCTATGGCTACAAGCCATCATTATCAGAAGGAGCAATTAAGTGTCCAATATTTCAGACATCTACATTTGTATTTAACAACGCAATGCAAGGGAAGCGCTTCTTTGAAGTGGCTTATGGTTTGCGTGAACAAGAAGAAGGTGAAGAAATGGGGCTTATTTACAGTAGACTGAATAATCCTGATTTAGAGATCTTAGAAAATAGGCTTTGTCTTTGGGATGGCGCAGAGGACTGTGCAGTTTTTGAAAGTGGCATGTCAGCTATTTCAACAGCCATGATGGAGTTTATGGAGCCAGGTGACTTACTTTTATATAGCAAACCTGTTTATGGTGGAACAGATCACTTCATTAATCACTTTCTAAAAAAACTAAACATTCAAGCTGTTGGTTTTATGGCAGGTGAAACAAAAGAAGAAATTATTGCAAAAATCAATGCGAGTGGTCGTGCTGATAAATTGGCAATGATCCATATTGAAACACCTGCAAACCCAACAAACGCAGTTATTGATATTGATATGTGTGCTGAAATTAAGGCACACTTTGCAACCGAAGAAAAAACAGCTGTTTTTTCAGTTGACAATACGTATATGGGGCCACTATGGCAACACCCTCTACAACATGGAGCTGACTTAGTGTTGTATTCTGCAACAAAATACATTGGAGGACACTCAGATGTAATTGCTGGAGCATGCCTTGGTTCTAAAGAACTTATGGGTCGTGTAAAAGGGCTAAGAACCTTTTTAGGAAACATGGCAGGACCGTGGACAGGCTGGTTATTAATGCGAAGCTTGGAAACACTAAAAGTTCGAATGGATCAACAAGCAACAAACGCTATACATGTAGCAAAGTTCTTGAACAACCACCCAATGGTTGAAGAAGTCTACTACTTAGGAAATACAGCTAAGCACGGAACAGATGCTGAAAAAGCAATCATTAAGAAACAATACCTTTCTTATGGTGCCATGATTTCATTCGACATAAAAGGAGGTGAAAAAGAAGCGTTTGCCTTTTTAGACAATTTGAAACTAATCAAGCTTGCCGTTTCTTTAGGTGGAACTGAAAGTTTGGCTGAACATCCAGAAACAATGACACATGCAGACGTTGACCCAGCAGAGAAGAAATCAATGCACATCACAGAGCAACTTGTTCGTTTGTCTATTGGGGTCGAAAACTACAATGACTTAATTTCAGATGTTTCACAAGCATTTGACGCGATTTAACAAACGTCAATCTAACACAATGAAAAGGGAGCAATTAGCTCCCTTTTTTTATAATGTCCCTCTTATATCTTTTATATTCAACTGTAGTGTTTCCCGATCTTTCCACTTATTAATTTCAAGGGTATACACGATATCAAAAGGCATTCCAGAAGCCACTAAGTCTAGTTTATCCCCTAAATTAAATCCGATACCTTCAATAACAACATCCGATGTAGGCTGAGTCATTGACAACTTTAAATGCACATCCTTTAATGTACGAACAGCTGTAGAATATACGTTTTTAGATAAGAAAACAGGCTTCATGTTTCCGGGTCCATGAGGTTCAAACTGGCGTAAAATACGTTTCAACTGTGGTATTTTCATCCGGTTTTCATCCGGCTTGAAAATCTCATTAAAACCCAATTCAAGATCTACGTCTTGCTCTTCTATCAACATTTCTTTTGTAATTGTTTTTGCCGAAACCTCTTCAAACTTCACCTTAAAAGCTTCAATATTTTCAGGCTTCATGGTTAGGCCAGCAGCAAACTTATGTCCTCCAAACTGCTCTAAAAGATCTGAACATTCACTAATAGCATTATAGACATTAAAGTCTTTAATTGACCGAGCAGAACCGGTAACCAAACCATTTGATTCTGTTAAAACAATGGTTGGTTTGTAATGTTTCTCAATAATTCGCGAAGCAACAATCCCAACAACCCCTTTGTGCCAACTATCTTTAAACACAACATTGGTAACAGCGTGTTTTGAATGCTCTTCATTTTCTAGTATCTCCAAAGCTTCAGCAGTTATTTCAGCATCCAATTGGCGTCGCTCAAGATTATCGTTGTTTATTTCCGTAGCCAAATCATTAATTTCCTCGGTATCATTAGACACCATTAATTCAACCGCATGTCTTCCAGACCTTAAACGACCTGCCGCATTAATTCTAGGAGCAATTGAAAAAATAACATCCGTTAATGTTACTGGAAACTGCTTGTTGGCCAACTTTAACAATTCTTTAAAAGCAACTCTTGGGTTCTTATTTAACAGTTCCATTCCATGAAAGCATAATACGCGATTTTCGCCAACTACGGGAACAATATCTGCCCCAATACTTATTGCTAAAAAGTCGAGTAACTCAAATAGCTTATTATAGGACCATCCGTTATGATCACATAAACCCTGAAGTAATTTAAACCCTACCCCACAACCCGATAGCTCATCAAATGGATAGTTGCAATCAATTCGCTTAGGATCCAATACTAGTGCGTCGGGTAGTTTTTCTCCTGGAGTATGATGATCGCAAACAATGAAATCAATCCCCAGTGACCGAGCATGTGCAATTTCATCCAATGACTTTATTCCACAGTCCAACGAAATGATTAAATCAACACCGTGTTTTTTAGCAAAATCAATTCCTAGAATACTTAGCCCATATCCTTCTTTATACCGATCGGGAATGTAAAAATCTATGGGTAAGGTATCTTTTAAAAAGGTGTACATTAACGCAACAGCAGTTGTCCCGTCTACATCATAATCACCAAACAGCAACACTTTCTGACCCTCATCAATCGCCTCTTGTAAACGGTCGACAGCCTGCTCCATGTCTTGCATTAAAAATGGGTCGTGCAACTGTTCTAACTTTGGTCTAAAAAACCCTTCTGCTTCAGGAAAATTTTGAATGTTTCTCTGTAAAAGCAATTCCGCTACAAGTGGCGTTACTTTTAATTCTGAACGAAACTCATCAACAGTTTGACGCGCTATTGGCGTTTTAACTTGCCACTTTTTTTGCATGTTTACTTCTTTGGTCGGTTGGTAATGTTAGAACTCAAGGTTCTTTCTATAATTAAGTTATGAATAATTATTTGCCTATACAAGTAACGACGCTTGATACAATTTCAATTCATCCCACGTATATTTTTCACCAACGGTATCCTTAAGGGGTGACATTGAACCTCCCTCATACGCTTCAAATACATCATAGAGCTCATTAATACGCTTACTATCCATGATGTCTTTAAGGTCTATTTTTTCGGTTTTAAGCAGGCGTACACAGTGTGCCGAAATTGTCCCTGACGACAACTGTCTTTCTCTCGCGATTTCTTCTATTGAACTTCCTTTCTTTATTAAGCTTAAGGTTATGTTATAGGTCGATTCTTTTCTCGGGTTTGCAGATTTTTTTCTTGATTTCTTTGTTTTTAATTGAATGAAATCAGTGTCAAAGTCAAAGGTTGCATTGTCGGCTCGCATCTCATTCTTTACAAGCTCAATCTTAGCTAACTTGTAGTTTTTAAGATCATCTGTCCAAATGTGCTTTTTCTCAAGTGTCTGTCCATTCATTATGGCCTCTATCACTTTTTTTGCTTTCTTCATTTTTAGAATTGTTTCTGTCAGAAATAAATCCAACTCTTCCAATTCTTCATTGTATTGCTTTGTATTTCTTTGCGACTGAAGCTCTGCCATTTTCTTCAAATTGGAGTAGAGCATTCCGTCTAAGTTTTTATAGAAATAATCATACGCTGCACATGTTCTTTTGTAAGCAAACTCTAAGTCAACTTTTTGAGAATTGAACAACTTCGTAAGTTGATTTCTAAACTTTCTTGAAGGTTCTATTGTTCCACTCAATATTTGGACCTGCTGTGTTACCCAGCCTAAGTTTTTCCCTTTCGACGATTTCACTCCATGATTCTTATACGATTTTTCGTGGGATTGCCACTTGTTCATTAACTCGACCCAATCAAAGGCTAAAATTAGAACATCGCGTAAATAGTTAAACGTCTCTTTTTCCAACGTTTGGTCCAAGTCAACAACCTTACTCTTTGACTTTGCATAGGAGGCAACTCCCTGATCAATAGAAAGTCCATTCACTCGAATTGGATTCAAAAGAACTAAGCCTTCCAACGACCTTAACCTGGACAGAGCAACATAAGCTTGACCTGGGACAAAAACCTTCGACACGTCTATAACAGCCTTCTCAAAGGTTAATCCCTGGCTTTTATGTACGGTAATTGCCCACGCTAGTTTTAACGGGAAATGAACAAAGGTTCCAAGCACTTTTTCCTCTACCTCACTTGTTGAGGGATTGAGTGTGTATTGAATGTTGTTCCACTCATACCGCTCAACAGTAATTGTTTTCTTTTCTTTCGGGAAGTTTACGCGAATTTCGTCATAATCTAAACCGACCACACGTCCCATTTTACCATTGTAAAAGTCTTTATCTGGTGAGAGGTCGTTTTTTATAAACATTACCTGAGCCCCTATTTTCAGCTCCATGGTTTCATCAATAGGAAATAAATGTTCTGGAAAACTGCCTGTAACCTCCGTTTCAAATTTCGAAACCTTTCCCTCCAGCCGTTTCAATGCATCCTGATTAATTCTGTCGGCATCCGCATTATGAGTTGTTAATGTTACATAGTCATCGTGTTCTACGGACTTAAACTCCGGCTGTACATACGCATTTAAAACCTTCACGTCTTCTGCGGTAACCTCATTGTTTCGTAAATTATTCAGAATATTGATGAACCGTTGGTCATCTTGACGGTATACTTTGTTTAATTCAATATAAACAGGCTCTGACTCTTGAACCACATGCGCATTAAAGAAAAACACACCCCTATAATAGTTTCGTAAAAAGTTCCATTCCTGTTGCTTAACCACTGGTGGTAGTTGTAATAAATCACCAATAAATAAAACTTGAACTCCTCCAAATGGTTTGTTAATATCACGCACATTTCGAAGTGTCCAATCAATTGCATCTAAAACATCTGCGCGCAACATACTCACCTCATCAATGATCAATAATTCTAGGTTGCGAATAATTGACTTTCTTGTTGCGTTCATCTTGAAATGACGCATAAGTGTCGATTTGGTCTCTAACTTTACGTGGTCTGTAAATTGGGCATTAACGTTAAAATCTGGAATAAAACCGCCAAACGGCAATTGAAAAAATGAGTGAATGGTAACCCCACCTGCATTCAATGCCGCAATTCCTGTTGGTGCAACAATAACGGTTTGTTTATATGTAGACTTAACAATTTTTTGAAGGAGGGTCGTTTTTCCAGTTCCCGCTTTCCCCGTTAAAAAAATTGACTTATTGGTCTGGTTGATAAACTTTTCAGTAAAATCAGCAATTGCATTTGTATCCATTATACTGTTTGGAGGTTCATTTCTAATTTAAGATACAATTAATAGTTTAATTCTCAAGCAATGTTGTGAATATTCAATACTTATTTAGATTTAGCCCTATACCTTAATTAGACAAAAAAAGGGTTAAACAATTGCCTAACCCTTTTTGATTTTTCAAAACCGTGATTATCCTTTAGTCAAACTAATCTTAGCATCTTCTGCTTCCGCTAAATCAGTAATTAGAACGTCATTCCCTAACGACTCAAAGACGATATCATTTGCCAATACTTCATTGCAAACATATTCTTTGTTTGCTTTAATTGCACTTTGAATCAATGCATTCGTATCAACTTTCAATACAATTCGATCTGTAATTTCTAATCCTGAATCCTTTCTTAAGTTTTGAACTCTATTTACAAGTTCACGTGCAATTCCTTCTGCTTTTAAGGTTTCTGAAATGGTTACATCTAAAGCAACCGTTAAACCGTTCTCAGAACTAACAAGCCATCCTGGAATATCTTGGGCAACAATATCAAAATCAGCTAAGTCCAATTCAATGGTTTCACCATTAATTTCACCTGACCACCCTTTTGATGATTCTACAGAAGCAATATCATCTGCAGACATTTGAGCAACCATTCCAGCAATTGCCTTCATGTGCTTGCCATACTTTGGACCAATTGTTTTAAAATTAGGCTTAATACGCTTCACTAAAACACCATTATCTTCTGCTAACAACTCAAGCTCTTTCACATTCACCTCTGACAAAATTAAATCTTTTATGTGGGTAATGTTTGTTGCGAATGCTGAATCCAATACAGGGACCATTATTTTTTGTAGCGGCTGACGCACTCTAATTCGCTCTTTTTTACGAAGGCCTAAAACTAATGAAGAGGTGCGCTGAGCAATATCCATTTGTGCCTCTAATTCTAAATTAATGAACGATGCATTAACCTGAGGGTAATCTGCCAAGTGAACTGATTCCAATGTTGATTTATTAGAAACTGAATTTAAATCTAGGTATAGCTGATCCATAAAGAATGGCGCAATTGGAGAGCCTAAAACAGCAACTGTTTCTAAACAAGTGTAAAGCGTTTGATACGCTGATAGCTTATCATTTACTCCAACCACATCATCAGTAGCTTGTTTCCAGTAACGCCTTCTACATAACCTTACGTACCAATTAGACAGCTGATCCCCTACAAATTCTTGAATTAAACGACCTGCTTTAGTTGGCTCATATGCTTCATATGCCTCATCAACATTTTTAATCAATGAGTTCAGTTTAGAGAGTACCCAACGATCAATCTCTGGGCGGTCTTCCAAGGCTAAGTCTGGGGCTGAATAATCAAACCCATCAATGTTCGCGTATAATGCAAAAAAGGAATACGTATTGTACAGCGTCCCAAAGAATTTACGTTGAATTTCAGTAATTCCGTCAAGATCAAACTTTAAATTATCCCATGGCTGCGCATTTGTAATCATATACCAGCGCGTTGCATCAGGGCCATATTTATCCAATGTTGTAAATGGATCAATTGCATTGCCTAAACGCTTCGACATTTTTTGTCCTTTCTTGTCTAAAACCAAACCGTTAGAAACAACATTTTTATACGCAACAGAATCAAACACCATCGTTGAAATTGCATGAAGCGTATAGAACCATCCCCTCGTTTGGTCTACGCCCTCAGCAATAAAGTCTCCCGGGTATCCTTTTTTATCGTCTATTAACGCTCTATTTTCGAATGGATAGTGCCATTGCGCATAAGGCATTGAACCTGAATCAAACCAAACGTCAATAAGGTCTGCTTCACGTTTCATTGGCTCGCCTGAGTCAGACACCAATGTAATTTGGTCCATGTAATTCTTGTGTAAATCGACCTTAGCATAATTTGCTTTTGACATGTCTCCAACTTGGAATTCACCCAAAGGATTTGCTGCCATCACCCCGGCAGCAACTGCTTTATCACACTCGTTCTTTAATTGTTCAATGGAAGAAATACAAACACGCTCGTCACCTTCTTCAGTTGACCAAATCGGAATTGGAATACCCCAATAACGAGACCTCGAAAGGTTCCAGTCATTTAAGTTTTCTAGCCACTTTCCAAAACGACCCGTACCCGTAGATTCTGGCTTCCAGTTTATCGTTTTATTCAACTCCATCATTCGTTCCTTGTTCTGTTTTGCTTTCACAAACCAAGAGTCCAATGGGTAATAAAGAACAGGTTTATCCGTTCTCCAACAATGTGGGTAACTGTGAACGTATTTCTCTACTTTAAATGCTTTATTCTCTATTTTTAATTTGATAGCAATTTCTACATCTGCAGACTTATCTGGCGCAGTACCATCATCATAATATTCGTTTTTAACATACTTTCCAGCAAATTCACCCATATGTGACGTGAATCGGCCTTGAAGGTCAACCAATGGTGTTGGATTTCCTTTATCATCTAACACAAGTAATCCGGGCACACCCGCATCTTCGGCCACCTTCGCATCATCAGCCCCAAAAGTTGGAGCCGTATGTACAATACCTGTCCCGTCTTCAGTAGTTACAAAATCTCCTGTTATTATTTGAAACGCCTTGTCAGCATTCTCAAACGGTTGTGCAAAAGGCAATAATTGCTCGTATTTTAATCCTGCCAATTCTTTCCCTACACATTCTCCTGCAATAAAATAAGGAATTGACTTATCCCCTTTCGTGTATTCGGCTAATTCAGCCTGTGTCTCAACAGTCTTATACCCTTTTGAAAACTGATAATTAACAAGGTTCTTGGCTAAAACAACGTTAATTCGCTCGAATGTGTATTGATTATATGTTTTTACAAGTACGTATTCAATTTTTGGACCTACAGTTAATGCTGTATTTGAAGGGAGTGTCCAAGGCGTTGTAGTCCAAGCCATAAAATGAATCTCTTTATCCATTCCAAATGGCGTTGACTGCCCGTCAACCATCTTAAATTGAGCGACAACAGTTGTATCAGTAACGTCTTTATAACAACCCGGCTGATTCAGCTCGTGTGTTGAAAGTCCTGTTCCAGCTTTTGGAGAATACGGTTGAATCGTATACCCTTTGTAGATCATCTCTTTCGAGTACAATTGACCTAAAAGCCACCAAACAGATTCCATGTATTTGGAATCGTAGGTAATGTATGGATCTTCCATGTCAACCCAGTAGCCCATCTGTGTGGTAAGGTTGTTCCAAGTGTCTGTGTAACGCATTACTGCTTCTTTACACGCTGTGTTGTAATCTTCAACTGAGATTTTAGTTCCAATGTCTTCTTTGGTAATTCCAAGCTCTTTCTCAACACCAAGTTCAACTGGAAGGCCGTGTGTATCCCACCCAGCTTTACGCTTCACTTGAAATCCTTTTAAGGTTTTATAGCGACAAAAAATATCCTTTATAGAGCGACCCATTGCATGATGAATTCCAGGCAGACCATTTGCAGACGGAGGACCTTCAAAAAAAATAAATGACTCTTTTCCCTCTCGGGTAGAAATTGATTTCTCGAATACATTCTTTTTGTTCCAGTTTTCCAGTGTGCGACTTGCCACATCTGGTAGGTCTAAACCTTTGTATGTTGGATATTTATTGCTCATTTGAATCAGTCATTTGAATCCGCAAAGTTAATGAATACTGACGAAAGATTTACAATAAATTTTACGTCCTAATTCTGTGAATCATAAACCACGTATTCGTTGCTGTTTTTCTATTTACACTGTCCAAATCACAGTGTTTAAACGCCTTTATTTTCACGCTAGTTGTTTTGAAAAAATGTTAAAACCCTCGCGATCTAAAATAAATCTCCTCAATACTTGTTGTCATTAACGATAAGATGTAAATTTGTTCTTAGTGAACCGTTATGGCATTATATAAAACAGGCCCTTTTTTAGAACAAATTAATCTCCCAGAAGACCTGAGAGGAAAATTTGGCGTTGATGACTTGCCTCAAGTATCCGAAGAGGTACGCCAATATATCATTGACGTTATTTCAGAAATTGGGAACAGCCATTTTGGAGCAAGCTTAGGTGTTGTGGAACTTACAGTTGCGCTTCACTACGCTTTTAACACCCCTTATGACCAACTGGTTTGGGATGTTGGGCATCAAGCATACGGGCACAAAATACTCACTGGTCGTAAAAATGAATTTCCAACAAACCGAATAAAAGGTGGGATATCAGGATTTCCAAAACGCTCAGAAAGCAACTACGACACATTTGGTGTAGGTCACTCATCAACATCAATCTCTGCAGCTTTAGGAATGGCTGTAGCAAGTCGTGCTAAAGGAGAAAAAGACCGTCAACACATTGCCGTTATTGGAGATGGTGCAATGACCGCTGGTCTTGCTTTTGAAGGGATGAACCATGCAGGGTTTGAGAAAGATGCGAACTTACTGGTTGTACTGAACGACAACTGCATGTCAATTGATCCAAATGTTGGCGCACTAAAAGAATACCTGACAGATATTACAACATCACACACTTACAATAAAGTAAAAGACGACGTTTGGAACTTATTGGGTAAGGTGTCTAAATTTGGCCCTGATGCACAGTCAATTGTTTCTAAAATTTCTACTGCATTAAAAGGCTCATTACTGAAACAAAGTAATCTGTTTGAATCACTTAATTTTCGTTACTTCGGACCTGTTGATGGTCATGATGTGATTGGACTGGCTAAAGTTATGGAAGATTTAAAAGATATTCCAGGGCCCAAAATATTACACTGTATCACACGAAAAGGTGCTGGATATAAATTTTCTGAAGAAGGAAACCCTACCAAGTGGCATGCTCCAGGAGTTTTTAATAAAGACACGGGTGAAATTGTGAACGTTGTTCCGAAATCTCCTCAGCCACCAAAATACCAAGAGGTATTTGGTCATTCCATTGTTGAATTGGCTGAACAGAATGAAAAGATAATGGGTGTTACCCCTGCAATGCCATCTGGATGTTCATTGAACATTATGATGAAGGCAATGCCTGAACGTACGTTTGATGTTGGAATTGCAGAACAGCATGCTGTTACGTTTTCTGCAGGATTAGCTACACAAGGGATGGTTCCGTTTTGCAACATCTATTCCTCGTTTATGCAACGAGCGTTTGACCAAGTTTTACACGATGTTGCCCTACAAAACTTAAATGTTGTTTTTTGTCTAGACCGTGGAGGGCTGGTTGGAGCTGATGGCGCAACACACCATGGAGCTTATGACATTTCCTACATGCGCTGCGTACCCAACATGATTGTTTCTGCCCCTATGAATGAGTCTGAACTACGCGACTTAATGTATACAGCGCAGCTAAAAGATATGGGGCCATTCTCAATTAGATACCCAAGAGGAAAAGGGGTTATGACCGAATGGAAAACAACAATGAAGCCTATCAAGGTTGGTACAGGAAGGAAAATTACTTCTGGGAACGATATTGCGCTATTAACCTTTGGGCACCCAGGTAACTTTGCGCAAAGCGCTATTGAAGAACTTAAGTCTTCGGGCGCTTCCATTGCACATTATGACATGCGCTTCGTCAAGCCCATCGACGAAACGATACTCCACGGAGTGTTCTCTAAGTTTGATAAAATAATTACCGTAGAAGACGGATGTTTAATGGGAGGGTTTGGATCGGCCGTCATCGAATTTATGGCAGACCAACGATACACTGCTGAAATTACCCGTTTAGGGATCCCCGATCAATACATAGACCATGGAACACAGCAAGAACTGTGGGAGTATTGCGGATTTGATGTTAACGCAATTGTTACGGCAATTAAATCCATGTTAACGCTTGAGGTTCGCACCAACGGAAAAGCAGCAAATTCATAGCTGATCCATACGTTTAAAATCGAATTTGAACACTTTAACATATTTACAACCCTTCTATAAACTTTTTGATTCTAATTTGGTCTATTTTTCGTAGCTTCGAATCAAACTAACTAAAACATAATTTGATGAAAAAAATATTATTATCAGCACTGCTTACAATTTGTTCTATCACGCTAACAATCGCCCAACTTAATGAGGGTCATGTCAAGTTCGAAATTGAAGTAAGCGCAACAAACCCTGAAATGGAGATGGCTGTTGGTATGATGCAAGGAAGTACTATGAACTTGTTTTTTGCAGACCAAGATTTACATTCAGAGCTAAATATGGGTACAATGATGACTGTCAGTACAATCGTTTTAGGTAAATCTGGAGATGTCATGATTTTAATGAATGGAATGATGGGGAAGAAAGCAATCCCTACCACACTTGATGAAGTTCTTGAAAATACAAAATCCAAAGAAGTTTCTCCAATGGATGTGGAGCTCTTAGATGAAACAAAAGATATTGCAGGGTATTCTTGTAAAAAAGCCATTTTAACAAATGAAGATGGTGACGAAATGGTTACATGGTATACCGCTGACATTAAAGTCAATACGCAAGGTCAGAGCTACCACAACGAAAATGTTCCTGGATTTCCTTTACAGTTTACACAAAATGCAAATGGGTTAATCATGACAATTACTGCCATTGAAATTGAAGAAAGCATAAGTAAAAAGGACAAGAAAGAACTTTTCTCTTCTAAAGTTCCAGATGGTTATACAGAGATGTCACCTGAAGCTTTAAATAAAATGGGGATGTAATCCTTTCATAATTCATTTAAAAAGCAGTCGGGTGGCTGCTTTTTTTATTTTTATAATAGGGAACTTTACAACTGAAAATTATGGGAGTACTAAAAAAAGAAGGCGGAGACCATTTAGTTTATACACTCGAAGAAGAAGGTATTCTTGTTGCAATTGAAAAACAATACGCATCTTCCATTAAAAAATATTGGAAAAAATATAAAGGGAAATCTGAACAGCCAGACGACACCATTTCTGGATTCCCATTTGTTCACGATGAAGAACAAAACTCACTAAAAATTGACTTCTCTGAGCAGAAACTTTATCACATTAAACTTCTTAAAAAGTTCGAGTAAGTTTAGATTTTATTTATTTGATGTTGGTTTCATTCCAAATCAAGAATAAAAAGTAGGGCTACACGCAAGTTTTCTTAAAAAAAAGACAACTCATTCATTGAATCAATTTAAACCTTAACTTATGAAATATCTTGCTGTAATCGCTTTAACAGTTACTCTTGGGAGTTACTCTTCTGCTCAAGGACCTGTAATTACCTCATGGCTTCAAAACACAACTGGAAACGGAACATATTATGTTTCAGGAAATTCAACAGCCATCGACAATGGAATATTATTCAACTGTCAAGAAATAAGTTACTCAAGTGGTTATGTATATATCCAAACAACAGGTGTTCCTGCTTATCCAACAGGTCCGTTTTTAGATGGAAACCCTTCTGTTACACACCTTTAACTGAGATAAACACAAAAAAGCCTATACACCATAACAGTTTTATCAATTGAAAACCTATCTAAATCTACTTATTTCTTAAAGATATATACAGAAAAAGGGATTCTTATAAAGAAGTTTATTAAAAATTAAATTAGTTAAGTAATCTTCAAAGGAATAGATTTATAGAACAACTGATTAGTGATTGTGGCACCAGTGGAGACATTATTGTTTATAATATTGGTTTTGAGAGAGGTAAAATAAATGATCTTATAGAAGTGTTCCCTCAATATTCAAAAGAGTTGAGTGGGATTGTTAATCGTCTAAAAGACTTGATGATTCCTTTTCAACAGAAATGGTATTATACCCCCGAAATGAGAGGAAGTTATTCAATAAAGTATGTTTTACCCGCACTTGTTCCTGAACTTTCATATAATAATCTTGAAATTAAAGAAGGTGGTGCTGCATCCAATACTTTTCTTTCTATGGTTAATGGAACCTTTGAGGGTGATGTTAAAGAAACAAGGAGACAACTATTGGAGTACTGTAAGTTAGATACTTACGCTATGGTTAAAATTCTGGAGAAACTACTGCAGGTGTAAAACTGATTTTTGAAAAAAATTGAAAAATTTTTAAATTTAACTTTTAGACTTTTCTCAATTTTATATCAATTTTTGGCAAAATTTTCAGACGACTCTGAGAGGGTCCATGGGAAGTGATACCAGATTATTGTCATCTCACACTTCAATGAAGGTATTAGAAAACCACTACATCAATCCACTTTTATTAAACGTTGAAGAAGAGAAACTAATGAAGGTTAAAGTCTTTGGATAATTCGTATTTTATCTAACACAAGAGTCTAGCACGTATAACACAAAAAGGGTTATATTTTTGTAACTACTTGAAAATGAATGAATAAAATTGTATGAAATTGGGTGATGAGGAGTGTTATGAGGACGAATTCACAAATTTAATGGTTACTATTTATCCCAACCCTGCTGCCGATCTTATCGCAATTCAAATTGGTGGACTCGTAAAAGAAAATTTATCCATAGAAATGATTGACCTAAAAGGAGCGGTTGTTGGAAGTCATCAAATTAATGCTGGTCAAACAATTGCTTATTTCGATGTTTCCACAGTGTATGCAGGAAGCTATTTTATTCGAATATCAAACGGTGATTATCAAACCATACGCAAAGTGATGGTCAAGTAGCCCTCCTTTTTACTTATAACAGTCCTCTGATGAAAGTCAGGGGCTTTTTTGTTTGAAGTTTGTGATATTCAAAGCAATTAGAATGCGTACCTTTATTAAAAGTCCTCTATACGTTGAAAGATATTCTCCTTATAACTCCCCCGTTTACACAGCTAAACACTCCATACCCAGCAACGGCCTACTTAAAAGGGTTTTTAAATACAAAAGGCATCTCTTCCTTTCAAATGGACTTAGCAATCGAAGTTTTGTTGAACTTGTACTCAAAAAAACAGTTGACATACCTCTTCAGTACGGCCTTTGAGAACGATAGAATTATAAGCGAAAATGCCACGCGTATTTACCATTTAAGAGAAGACTACCTCAAACTTATTGATGACGTTATTGCATTTTTACAAGGGAAAAATAAAACCCTCGCAAGACAACTTTGTACAGACAGTTTTCTTCCTAGAGCAGCTCGATTTGACCAGCTCGATGATATGGACTGGGCCTTTGGAAATATGGGGCAACAAGATAAAGCAAAACATTTTGCAACCCTTTTTCTAGAAGACATTTCCGACTTTATTGTTGAATGCGTCGATGAAAACTTTGGTTTTAGTCGCTATGCAGAACAGTTAGGAATGAGTGCAAATTCCTTTGATGAATTGTACGGAGAACTTCAGCAAGAAATCACTTTTATTGACACCATAACGCTTGAAATATTATCCAAACGGATTGAGTCGATACAACCTAAATTGGTTTGTTTGTCCGTGCCATTTCCTGGAAACTTATACAGTGCATTCAGGTGTGCGCAATTTATTAAAACAAACTATCCACATATTGCAATTGCTATGGGGGGTGGTTATCCGAATACAGAATTACGATCTGTAAACGATAAACGTGTTTTCGAATTCGTTGACTACATTACACTCGACGATGGCGAACTGCCAATAGAACTGCTACACAAAAAGGTGCTTGATCCTAATCACACAGAGTTAAAACGAACGTTTTTGCTTGAGAACGGTGTTGTTACTTATAATAATTCATCGAGTAAAGCAGACTATAAACAAGCATATGTTGGGACCCCTGACTATTCTGATTTATTACTGGAAAACTATTTATCTGTTATCGAAATTGCTAATCCGATGCATAGCCTTTGGAGTGATGGGCGTTGGAACAAACTTACAATGGCACACGGCTGTTATTGGGGTAAATGTACCTTTTGCGATATTTCCCTAGACTACATCAAACTATACGAGCCTGTAGCTGCATCTATGCTGGTTGATCGCATGGAGCAAATTATTGAGCAAACAGGAGAAAGCGGATTTCATTTTGTGGATGAAGCTGCACCTCCTGCATTAATGAAGTCGTTGGCTTTGGAAATCATTAAACGAAACCTCATTGTTACTTGGTGGACAAATATACGGTTTGAGAAAAGTTTTACGAGCGACTTGTGTCAGCTTCTAAAGGCTTCAGGTTGTATTGCAGTATCTGGAGGGCTAGAAGTTGCTTCAGACCGGTTATTAAATCTAATTGATAAAGGTGTATCGGTAGCACAAGTGGCACAGGTAGCACAAAACTTTACCGATTCTGACATTATGGTTCACTCCTATTTAATGTTTGGTTTTCCAACACAAACCCAGCAGGAAACAATGGATAGTTTAGAAATGGTTCGTCAACTTTTTGAGTTAGGGATTATTCAATCGGGGTTCTGGCATCAATTTTCACTTACAGCACATAGCCCAATTGGGAAGAAGCCTGAAGACTATGGGCTTACTCCTAGGTATGAAGAAATCAATTTTGCCAACAACGACATTCAGTTTACCGATCAAACAGGAATTGACCATACCCTATTTAGTTTTGGGTTAAAAAAATCACTGTTCAATTTTATGCATGGTATTGGCTTTGAACTTTCTGTTAATGATTGGTTTGACTTCAAGGTCCCTGCAACAACAATACCCCCTACCTTTATTGAGCAGTGTTTACAGCAAAGTGATGCATTTGTTTTTAAACCAAACGCAAAAATTATTTGGTTAGGCAATCAGCCAATAAGTTCTGTTTTCACCAAACGTAAACAATCAGAAACGTGGGAAATGATGGAGCTTTCCTTTTTCTCCAAAATCAACTCGTTCTCTATAACAGTAGATGCCGAACAAGGGAGGTGGTTAGAAAAGACATTGAGAAAAGTAACGGTTTTTGAATCGCCAAAAACATTAGCCGAACTTAAACATGATTTCGAAATTCACCTTGAAAACTTTGAACTGTTTTGGTTTTCTAAAGCCATAATACAACTGAAAAAAAACGGGTTCTTAACGCTCTAATGTTCATAACCTTGTGTTTTAAACACATGATTTTTCATTGCTTATCAGTACCTTAGCATAAACTTAAACTAATTTTATTATGAAAAATTTAGCTATTTTAGTTGGAGCATTTTTGATTTCAACGACAACGTTTGCTCAAAAAGCAACAACAGACAATCCTTTTTCTTTAGAGGGTTCAATGAGTTTAAATAACGGACTATCTTGGCAAGCGCCAACAGTTAGAGCTCGTTATTTTGTAAATGATAATATTGCAGTTCGTGCATCTGTAGGATTAGGTGATGGTCTAGGTACAGCAATGTCTGAATCTCATTCATTTTATGAAAATGCTGACGGTACAGGAGCAGTTGGAACATTAGACATTAGCAGAAGTAGCTGGAATGCACAAGTTGGTGCTGAATACCACTTAAGTGGTACAGATAGAATGTCTCCATACTTTTCTGCAGGCATTAACTTTGGAGGTGGAAGCTCAACAGGAGTTACTACTGATACTGATGGAACAATGTACGTTGCAGGTTTAGCTGGAGAGCAAACAGGATCAGCATCAATGTTTGGTGTTGGATTGGGGGCTGGAATGGATTTCTATGTGTTTGAAAACATATACGTAGGAGTTGAGTTGGGTCTTAGCTATGGTAGATATACTAACAGTGATATTACTACAACTTCAATGACAACAGCTGGAGGTACGACCGTGACGACGACTTCAGTAGAACCAGGTTCTAGCGCATCTTACTTAAACACAGGTGCTGGAAATGCAGCAGTTCGTTTAGGATGGAGATTCTAATGGAATTCTAAATAATATGAAAGGGGAGAATTAGTTCTCCCCTTTTTTATGCTCAATTTTTCAAAGAGAATGCTCATTCGAGAGAAAGATAACCCTCAGAAAAATACACTCAAACTGTTACCTAGTACATTCGTTCCCCATCTAAAAAACACTTGTATAAACAAAACGGTACTTACCAATGATAAGTACCGTTTTACGATATGCTATTAACCCCTATTCCGCTAGGGCAACCTCACCTTTTGGAGCAAGAGCGTCTTTAATTTTTTGTTCTAATTCATCCATCAACTCAGGGTTATCCTTTATAATGGTTTTAACAGCATCCCTTCCTTGACCTAACCTTGTTTCACCATAAGAGAACCAAGATCCGCTTTTCTTCACAATATTCATATCAACGCCAAGATCTAAAATTTCTCCCACTTTAGAAATCCCTGCCCCATACATAATATCAAACTCTGCCTTTCTAAACGGTGGAGCAACCTTGTTCTTAACAATTTTTACACGTGTTCTGTTTCCTAAAACCTCATCACCGTCTTTAATTTGACTTGATCTACGAATGTCAATACGGACAGAAGAATAAAACTTTAAGGCATTCCCTCCACTCGTTGTTTCAGGGTTACCGAACATTACACCGATCTTTTCTCGCAACTGATTTATAAAAATACAACAGCAGTTGGCCTTATTGATTGATCCCGTTAATTTACGAAGTGCCTTAGACATCAACCGTGCCTGAAGCCCCATTTGAGAATCTCCCATTTCACCTTCAATTTCAGCTTTTGGAGTCAAGGCCGCAACAGAATCCACAATTAATAAATCAACTGCTCCTGAGCGAATTAGATTGTCTGCAATTTCTAAAGCTTGTTCACCATTGTCAGGTTGAGAAATCAATAAGTTTTCAATGTCAACCCCTAAGCTTTGCGCATAAAATTGATCAAACGCATGCTCTGCATCAATAAATGCTGCAATTCCACCTTGTTTTTGAACTTCAGCAATGGCATGTATTGCCAATGTTGTCTTTCCTGATGATTCAGGGCCATATATTTCAACGACTCTTCCTTTTGGGTAGCCATTTACACCTAAGGCTAAATCTAAGGTTAATGACCCCGAAGGAATGACATCAATTTCTGTAATTGGTTCGTCACCTAACTTCATTACAGTTCCTTTCCCGTATGTTTTATCTAACTTATCCATTGTAGCTTGTAAAGCTTTCAATTTCTCTGCACTAACTTCTTTTCCTTTTACTGACATATCGTTTTGTTTTTATTTATCGTGTACTCCCCCTGTTTCTAAACACTCTGGCTTACATCGAATGGTTGTTGTTTTATTTTCTACAAATATAATTTCAGAAGTTCGTAAACTATTTACGTACTCCTATTATCCCTTGTATACTTCTAAAATTTCTCGTGTGTGATCTTTCGTTTTTGGTTTTTCGATGATGGCTAAAATTTTATGGTTCTCTCCTAGAATAAATGTTGTTCTATGAATGCCATTGTACGTTTTACCCATAAACTTTTTTGTTCCCCAAACGCCGTAAAGATTCAATAGCTCCCTTTCGGTATCTGCCAACAACGAGAAGGGTAGGGTATATTTTTTGATAAAGCTCAAATGTTTCTTCTCTGTATCTGCACTTACACCTAAAATTACGATTCCTTCATTCTGAATAGCTTCATAATTATCTCGAATGTTGCATGCTTGCGCTGTGCACCCAGGAGTATTGTCTTTTGGATAGAAATAAATTACTACTTTTTTTCCAGTAAATTCAGTTAAGCTAACCGATTCTCCATGTTGGTTAACCGAAGTGAATTCTGGCGCTTGGTCTCCTATATTTAAATGCTTCATCTTTTTTGACTATTTTTTAATCACATTTTTGACGATTAATTAATCAAATATACTTTCATTTTACAAACTAACAAGATTTTAATCCTAAATTTTTATTTTTTCATTTAGCTATAAACAAAAAAAACGCCCCGTAAACAGGGCGTTTGATTCAAACTAATGTTTCTAAACTTACTCTTTCAAACTCTAATTTAATTCTGAGTATTTTGTCTTTACAGCTGTATAGCGTGTAATTTTAGCGCGTACTTGATCGGCATACGCAGCATCATTATTTGCTTCGTGCTTCTCCAATTCCAAGGTTAACTCATCTATTTTTTTATCTAAGAAGCTCAATAAATAGCTAACGTTTTGCGGTAAAAACATTTGCATATAAACACCTCCTTGTTGACCAGCGTTAGCATAAGTGGTATATGCCTTATCCATCACTTCAATGTCTTGACGTGTTAAATAAACAGTCATTGAATTCAATACACCTAATTTATCAAACCCCTGAACAGTAACCCCACTTAACGCTTTGTTGAAAAAATCAAATTGATTCGGTCCTGCAATGCCAGCATACAACTGTGCAATACCAGCAATCATTTTAGATGACTTTTCACTTTCTAATCCTTTTGCCAATTTCATTGCACGTTCAGCATCTTGTTTTCCGAGGTGTCTCAACGCTGTTGAAACAACTGAATATGATAAGTCAGTAGAAATGATTTGCTCGCACATTTCGGTTAGCACCTGTGCGTCTAGTCGTTTAGAAGCTGCGTTTAATGCTGCTACACGAACGGATGAATTCGGATCAGCTGTAACCATTGCTTGCAATAGCTCCATCCCTTGTGCTTTCATTTCATTTCGAAGTTTTCCAAACTTTCCAATTGCAAGAACTCGAATGTTCCAAAAAGGATCGTTTAATCCGTCTAAAATTAATTGCTGACCTATTGGCGACTTATCTTTAGTTCCTTTTAATATTCCTTCTTTTCGAGCGGCATAATTTCCACCGTGGTAATATTGATAGATGTATTGTGCTATTGTTTTATCTTCCTTTATTTTCGCCAACAACATGTTTTGATCGTCATAAAGAATTCCTTTTAACTCTCCTTTGTATGGAAATTCAAACGTTTCGTTTAATTCATCAATAACAATTTTATGGATGTGCTTCCCCTCTGTATCAAAAATAGCAACCTGTGTTGGTAACTTGAATATTGGAAATTCGGAGAGGTCTTGTGCCTGCTCTACCGATAAGCTTAATACACTTGAAACCGTATCGTTTGACTGACTAAAAATCAAACTTGGGTGCCCTGAACCTAAATACCATTGATTAA
Source organism: Crocinitomicaceae bacterium (assembly GCA_029238665.1). Lineage (GTDB taxonomy): Bacteria > Bacteroidota > Bacteroidia > Flavobacteriales_D > Crocinitomicaceae > UBA4466. Next base: position 108,148 of record JAQWFQ010000002.1, read on the forward strand.
AAAACCAGTTTAAATCTTCTCCTGAAACTTCTTCAAAAACCAATCGTAATTGATGAAATTCAGCAGCTTTAAATTTATTGTCCTCTAAAAATTTATTCAGTGCTAAAAAGAACGCATCGTCTCCCAAGTAATTTCTAAGCATGTGAAGAATACGCCCTCCTTTATTGTATGAGTGACCGTCAAACATCTGGTCTTTTTCATTGTAAGTAAACCATACTAAGTCATGGTACCCTTGCATTTTTGCAGATTGGTAATACCCATCAGCTTCGCCCTCAGCATTAAAGTCAGCTTCATCTACACCATATCGATGTTCATCCCATAAATATTGTGAATAATTTGCAAAAGATTCATTCAGCGTTAAGTTTGACCACGATTCTGCCGTAACTAAATCACCAAACCAATGGTGAAATAACTCGTGAGCAATCGTTGATTGATCTGTTCCATCCAACAACTCTCTTTTATTTTTATAGGCATAGTCTCCAAAAATAACTGCACCTGTATTCTCCATTGCGCCCGAAACATAATCCCGCACAACAATTTGGTGGTACTTATCCCAAGGATATTCTACGCCTAACTTATTAGAAAAGAACTTTATCATTGCAGGAGTTTCTCCAAAAATGTCTTTTGCAAATTCTTCCCACTCAGGCTCTACATAATAATCTACCTCCATTATAGATCCATCCAATTTTGTGTATGAATCCTTTACAACCTTAAATTCTCCAATACCCATCATGAATAGGTAAGGTGCGTGTGGTAAGTCTTGTTTCCAATGGTCAACGCGTTTACCATCCGCTAAAATTTTACTTGACAGTAAACGACCATTTGAAAGTGTTATGTATTTATTATCAACCGTAATAAATATTTCTTGCGTTGTTTTTGCATTTGGAGAATCAATTGTAGGGAACCATACAGAGCTTGCTTCCGTTTCTCCCTGTGTCCAAATTTGTGGCATTTTATTGCTATCTTCTCCTGTTGGATTAATAAAGTAAAGGCCTTTATCTGAAGTAATTGCTGCACTTCCTCCTGTTTCTCGTTCATCTGGACACGCAACGTAATCTATTGTAACCGTGTACGCATCATTACGCGTATAATTTCGATCTAAGAATATTTTTAAAACATCGTTCTTATATTCAAAATTCATACGTTTTTTATTCAACTCAACGTAGTTAATGATCATGCCTTTTGCATCCAAAATCAATTCATTCGAGGAATAAAAATGAGGTTTAGCAGTAATGTGGGCAACACCATGCATACGCGACTTAGACCAATCAAAACTTACCTCGAGTTTCGTATGTATTAAATCGGTAGCTACCGTTTCTGTTGCGCGGTAAACTTCACGTTGTTTTGGCAATTCATTTTCTTGTGCTTCAAGGCCTTCTGATATTTCACCTCCTTGCTTCTCAACAACTACATCAACATCACGTGTTTTAATTGACCCACAAGAGCTCAAGATTAAAAGTGCTGCTCCAAAAAATATTTTCTTCATACGTTATTAATTAATTCAACACAAATCTGGTGAAATAATTTGAATTGTATCCAAATTTCTACAGCATCGGAAAGCTATTCTATTAAATTTGTACTAAATTGAGGATAAATGGCAAATCGAATTTGGAATATAGACGGTAGTGAAACAGTTGCGAGTGAAGGCGCAGTTATCAAATGGGAAGACCACATTTTCTTTACCCTGTCTTACAATGGGCAATCCTTCAAGGGAGAAATTCTTGAAGAAAAAACAGAGCGTAACTTCCTAAAACTTAAAATTAACCACCGCGTATTCGAAATTCGTAAAAAAGGAGAACTGGATGAATTAATCTCAGCGATGGGCTTAGATGTTCCGAAAGTTAGAAAATTGAAAGAATTACAAGCCCCAATGCCTGGTAGAATTGTAAATATCGCTATCGTTGTTGGTCAAGAACTAAGCGTTGGTGACGAAATTCTATCCCTCGAAGCAATGAAAATGGAAAACGTCTTAAAAGCTGAAGGGGTTGGTGTTGTAAAAGCAATTAACTATTCCAACAACGATGTTGTAGAAAAAGGTGCCGTTATTGTTGAATTTGAGTAACTTACTGTTTTAAACCCCTCCTATGCGCGTTGTATTGTTGTTTCTATTCATCACGATAACAAGCGCTTGCTATTCGGCGGTCAATCACTGGGAAACGGTCGTTTACGAAACCGATAGTTGGAAATACCTCATCCCCTCTTCTGTAGTTAATTCAACTTGGAATACCATTGGTTTTAACGATGCGGGATGGGCCAATGGAAATGGTGGATTTGGCTATGGTGATGGTGATGACAACACCACGTTTGCAAATACACTCTCTTGCTATCAACGTATTTCATTTAACATCGTAAGTGTTAATGATATTGATTTAGCCGTTTTTAATCTTGATTATGACGATGCATTTGTAGCATACCTAAACGGTGTTGAAATAGCGCGAGACAACATTACAAGTGTAGGTCAGCCAGCTTTTAATCAAGCGTCAGACGGACTACATGAAGCCGTGATGTATAATGGAGGATATCCATTTCAACTTGTTCTAGATCAGGCACTTATTTCTTCTATTCTTGTAAACGGTACGAATGTACTTTCAATTCAAACACACAATCAATCAGTATCGTCTAGCGATTTAAGCTCTCGAGCGTTTTTATCTTTTGGAATAAATAATTCATCTGCTAATTATGGCACCACTCCTACTTGGTTTGTTGCTCCCCTTGTCTTT
>JAQWFQ010000020.1 GCA_029238665.1 Crocinitomicaceae bacterium
TAGATAGAAACACCTTCTAAAGCATTTTCATCAACTCCAGCACCCCAATCGTTACCCATCAATAGACGAATACCAAGTGCTGTACCGTTACTATATGATTGATCTCCTGGAATGTAAATAGAAGCTGTTGTATAAGGTTGATCAACTGTTCTATCATCCAATACACGAATATCAGTACTGTTTCCATTACTATACAACTCAATTGCAGCATAATACTCCCCTGGATTCAATGTAACTGGACCATCAAAATAAACATTCATGTATCCGTCTGTAATGTTTTGAGCTGTTACAGTTCCAACTTGCGCATTATGTAGAGAAGCCATGTCATCTTGCCAAAATGTAGTCGTATCTTTGATACTGCCATAAACTTCTGCACCAGCAACAGTTCCTGAAGCTAACATAATTTGCATACCTGAAACTTCAGTTGCATTTTTAATGTGATACATTGAAGCCAATACTAAACCATCTTCACCACCTGTAAATGAATCTGTTCCAATAGAAGTTAAATCTAAGTCTGCTGCTGGGTAAACATCAATACCATCTGTAGAGTAAACCATTTGTGGCGCTGTTGTTACTTCGAATGTTCTTCCCAAAACATTGTTTCCAAAAGAAGCTCCAGCAGTTTCTTCATCAGAAACAGTTGTGTAAGTTCCTGTATAAACTCCAGCAGTTAATGATGGTGACTCTAAGTTTTCATACGTACGTGTAGAATCAGCTTCTAATAAAAGGTCTGTTGCACTTGAAGTGAATGAACCAAAATCAGCAGTCATAACAATGTTGTTTTGATCTGCAGAACCAAAGTTAAAAACTGTAGCTCCAACTGTCCAGTTAGCATCCAGTTGAGTGTCTGGGTTTCTTCCGTACTCACTACCTCCATTGTTCTCACCCATAATGTATGCTGCAATTGTTTGAACATCATTTGTTGGTTGCTCTATGATTTTAAAATCATCAACAAACCAAGCATAACCCCATGTTCCTGTCCAGTTAAAACGGATATAAACATTTGCTAAATCAGTAGCAGAAGCACCGACTAATGCTGGGCTAATGTTAACCTGAGATAATTGAGGGTTAGCTGAAGATTCACTGTTAGCAAAATTTGCATAAGGTGCAAATACATTTGTCATTGTAGAAATATCTGTTGTAGGCGTTAAATCTGGCCAAACAACACTTGATGATCCAGATCCGTCACCAAAACCAACCACGATGTAACACTGCTCAGCGTTATATTTTCTGTATTGAGTTTCCCACTCAACAACAACGTTTGGGTATGCTGTTAAATCAACAGAAGCTGCTGTTGTAAGCCAGCTATCTTCAGTTTCAATTCCACCTGTAGCACCTCCATAAGCATCAGAATCAAGTAGTGCCCATCCATCAGCCATAGATGTTGAAGCAATATCAGCAATAGCGTATGAACCTGCACATGAATTAGAGCCAATAATCCAATCTAATGAACAATCATTAGCATCGTGATCCATCGTCCATTCTGTAGCATCATTAAATGTGCTTTGCCAGATTGTTACTGCCTTTTCAGTGTTTGTTGAAAAAACTGGTTTAATTTCCGTACGGTCGTTTGATCTTACCGTAGGGCCTTCTGTTTGCTTTACCTGTGCGTTAATTCCAGACACAAGCGCAACAGATAAAATACTTAAGTAAATTTTTTTCATAATTGCAATTTAAAATTTTAGTACCGTGAAGTTAATAAATAGAATAATAAGGAACAAAAAAAAAGCAATCAATTTGATTTAAAATGAACCAGATTTATAGTCAGAATAAATATACAACACATTAATTATCAGAAATATAAGTTCCAAACAAGCATCAATCGTTTCAAACAGTATACGATGTGTCTATTTAAACAAGGTTAGATGGGAATTCGACGATTCAAAAAGCGGCACTTTCAACTTTAGTATTATACTACCTTTGTAACTCGTACAATTAATTAAAATGGGGAAGATAAAATACATAGATCGAAGTACAGGAAAAGAAAAAATTGAAACTGTCCCGGCAGAAGGCATCATGAAATGGTTGTACGAATCTCCTATAGGAAAGGCAGCCCTATATGTTCTCTTGAAGCGAAAATTAGTTTCTGCCCTTGGCGGATGGTTCATGAACAGTGTGTTTTCAAAAAAACGAATCAAGGCATTTATTACAGACTATAATATTGATATGTCTGATTATATACAAACAGACGCTACTCAATTCAAGCATTTCAACGACTTTTTCTATCGGAAAATTAACCCTAAAAAACGTCCTGTTGGATATGGAGTTGTTGCTCCTGCAGATGGAAAAACCCTTGCATTTCAATCTATTGAGGATAGCACACATTTTTTTATAAAAGGATTAGAGTTTAACTTAACTCAATTTTTAGGCACAGCTAAACTGGCTCAGAAATACAGCGGTGGATCCATGTTAATTATTCGATTGGCTCCAACAGACTATCACCGTTTTCATTTCCCTGCAAAGGGAGTTCCTTCTCAAACTTCACTAATTAACGGTTATTATTACTCTGTTTCACCAATTGCACTGCGGCAAAGCCTTGAAATTTTTTGCGCTAACAAACGTACCATAAGCACATTGACAACTGAACCTTATGGCGACATCTTAATTTCTGAAGTTGGCGCAACAATGGTTGGGAGCATTCTTCAGTCTTACAACGTAAATTCAAGTGTTGAAGCGGGTTCCGAAAAAGGATATTTTGCTTTTGGAGGTTCTACTGTTGTACTGTTATTTGAACAAGGGAAGATGACGTTTTCAGACGACCTTATTCAAAACACAAAAAATGGGCTGGAAACCCAGGTATTGGTTGGGCAAACAATTGGAGCGTAACAGCACTTTTCTAAAACAAAAAACCCTTGCAATCATAGATTACAAGGGTTGAAAGTACTCGAGGCGGGACAATTGTCGAACTTTATGAAAGAAGATATTCAATTAGTTTTAAGCTTTATTTAAAATGCTTATCCACAGCTTTCAGCCTCACTGCCACCTTAACAACAGCGATTCTGGCACCTTTAAGACTGGCTATTGCGGGTTCTGTCGCATTAACTAAAAAATCACTATTTGAAGCCTAATTCGTACAAAACAAAAAACCATAAATCGTTGAAATAATGCGAGTTAACTTTTTAAACATTCAAGGAATTTGATGAAAAATCGTCGAAAAATAATTAA